>NZ_JBXAPW010000001.1:0-10096 GCF_058806635.1 Sediminibacterium sp. GW821-FHT12F12
TATCCTCGGGTTACTGGCGGGTTATCAATGAATTAGAAAACCATAGAAACAGGCTGTCCCCAGGGTATACCTGCACATGGGAATGAAGCGGTAATGAAGGGTTATGCGAGGTAGGCTGGCTGGTTCTTAACAGTAGTTTGCGTTGCAGTTACAAAAGCAGTAAGAGAAGTGAAATAGATAGGTATATTGGTACCGGAAATTGGCAAAATAGCACAACCCCTATCGATGACCTGTACTATATTTTCCTATATTTATTATGTGCTGGTTATACAGGCAAAGCCGACCCTTCGCAGAACGAATTGTTTGTAAACAAACAGCAAAAAAAGCAGTAGACGATATTTACAAATACCAATGAAAGAATTTGCAAGCGTAACCTTGAACCGACAATTGAAAGCAAGAATTTCTGTCGACCAATTGGCTTCTTTGGTTATTTTGCTGCGCGAGGAGGATACATGGGCCATTGTAAATGAAGATGAACAACCTGCAAAGAACATCACATAATTTGCTCATTGGGCTTAACCAACGGTTTGAATTATGGCCAAAAATAAAAAAACTGGATGTAAAAGGTACTGAGATAACGATTCTTACAAATGAATCTGAGGATTATATTTCCCTCACTGATATTGCACGGCACAAGGATACCGCACATACGGATACTATTATCCAGAATTGGATGCGAAACCGTAATACGATTGAACTTTTAGGCTTTTGGGAAGGCATTTACAATCCCAATTTTAAACCCCTCGAATTCGAGGGGGTTTAGAAAACAAGCCGGACTAAACAGCTTTGTGATGACCCCTAAAAGGTGGATTGAATCAACAAATGCAATTGGCATCATATCTACATCAGGACGCTATGGCGGAACATTTGCGCATAAAGACATTGCTTTTGAGTTTGCCTCCTGGATTTCTATTGAATTCAAGCTCTATGTTACCAAAGAATTTCAGCGCCTGAAAGCCGATGAAAACGACCGTTTGAAATTAGAATGGAACTTACAACGAATAGTAGCAAAGATTAATTACCATATTCACACTGATGCTATTAAGGAAAATCTGATACCCAAAGAATTGAGCAGAACACAAATCAACTTTGTGTATGCCAATGAAGCGGATGTATTAAATATTGTATTATTTGGTTTTACGGCTAAACAATGGCGTGAAGCTAATCCCGAGAAAGAGGGAAATGTAAGGGATTATGCTACCATTGAACAATTAGTAGTGCTTTCTAATCTTGAAAGTATCAATGCTGTGTTAATCAATCAGGGATTGCCACAAACTGACCGTTTGAAACAACTCAACCAAATTGCCATTACACAAATGAAATCTTTGGTTGCCAACCAACAAATAAAGAAACTGAAATGAGTTTACGTAAAACAGCATTTCCCAACTATGTCAGGCAGTTCAACTTTTGCGAACCTTTTAACCATCAGTAGAGGTTTACGCTCCTTTTACCAGGTCCCATATTGAAATAGGAAGAGCGAGGTGAGGACATAGCATTGTCAGCATGTATGCTGTCTGCAGCAGGTATTTAAAATGACTGTAGTAAAAGCAGGGATATAGGCACTTCTCACATTGTATTGGTTAAGAAACAGTTAGGCTGTTCATTGGTTGGAATTGACAACTGATCCAGGGTTGCTACTGACCCTGCCTGGCCATCCAGGCAGTAAGATAGCTGAAACGAATACCTGCGTAAGTAAGAGCAGTAGTCAGAAATTTAATATCCCTTTTGATGACCTATGATATATTTTTCCTATATTGATTATGCGCTGGTTTTACACGCCAAGCCAACCCAAATAGCTGTATTGGCGCAATAGGTTAGCGCGTATAACTAAGTTAGGTGAAATTTAAACCAGACACTTTAAACTATTATGGATCAAACACAATTACCGCAATCTTCCTTTCCGAAACCAGGCGAAGAAGTCATTTGGTTCTCTACATACAAAAAAATTGAGGGCCGCTTATTGGGTTATGATATATATGAGAAGCCTATCATTATTAATCAATTCAATATTCCGGATTCAACCAAATCCTTTGATATAATTCGCCCTAAAAACCCGAGTAAAAGGATTGACCCCAACTGGTCTAGACTTCCTTCGACAGGCAGAGTTTTAAAAGCTGAAAGTGGATTGGCAGAATTAATTACAAAAAAACTTGAAGAGAGAATTCCTCCGGGTCCAAGTTATATGGAACTAATTTCTGAATTTTTTTACCGTGGTTATGAAACATATTTAGTTGGAGGAACTGTAAGAGATTTTATTCAAGGGGAAAAATCAAAGGATATTGATTTGGTTACAACAATGCCTTTGAAATCCGCACTACCATTGATAAAATCCATGTTCAATGATAAATTTTCTTACAAAAAAGAGAATGGATTTATTAGAATTGGTGGCACCCCAGCTTCAGGCGATCCATTTATTGACGTAAAAAATTTTACACTTTGCAATTCTGGTTATGGATCAACCATTTTTGGTTCAGAAATTGAAGATGATTTTAAAATTAGAGACTTCGCATGCAATGCAGTTTATTACGAACCTATAAATAAATTGCTTATAGATCCTTCCGGCAGCGGCATTATAGATGCAAAGGATAAAAAACTCACAATCGTAAGAGACCTTGACGTTCATACACCTCATTATTCATCTGCTCAAATTTTAATTCGGCTAGTCAAGTTCGCAACAAGAGGTTATGCACCTACTGATGCCACTCTAGAATTGATCAAAGTAGATTTTTGTCCTCTATTTTCAACAATGGATACTCAATCAAGAATGAGATATATAAACGCACAAGTATTAAATAAGAGTCCGGAGAGCCAAAAAGGCGATACTTATAAACAGTTTATTGCAAAGATGAAAGAGTTAGGTTTCGAGAATGAATACAATAATTTCATAAAACCATTTGAAAAATATCTAAACCTGAATTAATGGAAAATCTGTTCTATATACCAATAATTAAGGATGGCGATGAATTCTTTCAAACTTTCGTTCTAGATGATGACGAGCTTGCAAACTATCATTTCAGAAAATATAAAAACATTATAGAAAATTATTTTATACGAGATGAAGCAATTGTAAACTTAAAAACTGGTAGGTTTAAGACATTTATTTACAAACCCAAAGACTCTTCAGAAAATATATATTTCTGTCCAACTAATGATAAAGGTTACCCGAATGATGATGATGAAATAACGATAGAAGAAGATAGAATAGAAGAATTAAAAGATATTCTAACCATTAATGCAAGAAGGTCTGAAGGAATTTACAAAGATCAAGTGATTGACATTTTCTTGGATTTTGTTACTCCTAAAATAAAACTCTTAAATAATAATGCAGATTGTTATTATGATAGTCGTCATTTTCATCGAAGTTGTATAATTTTTGGAGCTCCCGGAGCTGGCAAAACCACGATGCTAAGAAAACTTACATTGGACCTGGCATCAAATTCTTTGGAGGAGAACAAATCTATACAAAAACTTCCTATTTACATTCAGTTACGAGATTTCAATAACTATTCAAATGACTTTAATTCTTACATAGAAAATTGTATTGCTAATACTTTGATTAATACAAGCTTTATTAACACAAGAGGAATAAGAAATGGAAGCAATCTATGCCTATTATTAGATGGGGCTGATGAAATTGATTTTGAAAAGTTTTCGAATTTTGAAAACACTATCTCACTGTTCAAACAAAAAAACCCTTTAACTTCTTTAATAATAACATCAAGGCCAGATAAAAAACTTGAGAAAATAAGCGGCTTTAACAAGTGTTACATACAGCCTTTTAATAATGAACAAATAAAAGAGTTAACATATAGGAAACTGGCTAAAGGTGGACGATGGAAAGAATTTGTATCCATTGTAAATACAGTTCCTGAAGTTCACGAAATCTTGAAAAACCCACTAATGTTGACAATTTCCCATTTTTTATTCACACATAAATCTATCGTTCCTTTAAATTCCGGTCAACTTATAAAAGAACTGGTTGCGGCACTAGTAGACAATTGGGATTCTCAACGAAATATTGAAAGAAAGTTAGAAAACAAAAAAGTGAGTGCGATAGAAATAACCAATTTTTTAGGAAAGATGTCTCTGTTTTATTCTGAACAGAAAAAAAGTAGTTTACCGAGCCATGAAATATTCAAGTATATAAAAGACTTTGAAAAAAAAGAAGAACTTGATTTGTATCTGGAATACATTTCTTTTGCAACCGGCATTCTTAAGCAATCCGATGATGGCAATTGGTTGTTTAGATTCAAGGCAATGCAGGATTATTTTTGCTCAAGTTATCTAGTGGAAGGCGTAAATAAAATTAGTAATGACCTATTTATTCAGAAGGATTGGAATAAGATTTTGATGATGATCTCTGGTTTAAATTCTGATCCAAATTACATCTTGAATTATATTTTGAATAGTCATGAAATAGATACAACAACAAAGGTAGCTAATAGCCTTTCGATTATAAATCAATCACATTCTTTAACAAAAAATGATATACAAACAAGCTTTCAAGAACTCGAAAATTTTTTTATAAATTTTGAAAATGTGAATAAAATCTCAAAAAAGCATATCAATGTCGATAAAAAGAATATGTCGTTTAGTTTACCGGAACAAGTTAAGGGGATAGAACAAATCATTTCTTTGATGAAGACTTTGTTTCAGATTAGGTACACTAAATATGAATACAATTTTTATGGGTATTTGAAAAAATCTAAATCTAATTTATTGAATTCGATTGCTCTCTTAGACGCAAAAAATGGACAGTTTGAAATTGGAAGCAGTGAGTCAGGAGCTTTAATAAAATTTAGAGAAGAGTCTCCTGAGATACCCGATTAACTGCACCTAACATTACATTGGCAATATGGCGGGACGACGAATATATTCTCAGCTTTTTGTTCGCCATTCAGCCTCGGTTTCGTCAGACGAATAATACCAAGCAAAAGTATAAATATTGGGCTTTTATATCTTTAATGAGCAATGGCACCAAGCAGACGGAACAAAGAATACCGCCACATCGCCAATGCTTCCACGTTGTGTGTAATTTTTCAACTTCTAAATATGGCAAAAACAAAACGAAAAATACCGATTGAAATAGTTCCAGTAGCTTATAACATTGCAAAAAGTGTTTACGCTGGAACTACATCATATATAAACGGTGTTAATCAAATTATAGGGAATGACTTGATAAATAAAAATTCAGCGCCTGATTATATAAACAATTTCAAATGTTTAATTGAAGGTAAAAAGTTCTCTCGCACATTAAATGCTTATTCAATGGAATATTATTTGAGTAACATATATAAAGATTATGGAGGAGAGAAACTTTTGTTATCTCTTAAAGCGTTAAATGCACATATTGCATATTATGAAAGTATACACCCTACGCAAACTGTAATGCATAAAATGCGTTCACTTCATCGTAAATTTTCGTCTCTCTTTGATTTAACCAGATTAGATTTGCAAGAGCAAGATGAAGTTTTAAAATCTCTACAATCTGATAAAATATCCAAAAAAAAATTACTTCAGGAGTTGTTAAATATCAAAGAATCCGACCCAGAAATTACTTCTTATAATAGCAAGACTTATAAAAGAGACAATATCACAATAGCCAAAATAAAATTATTAAGAGATTTTAAATGCCAATTTTGTCAAAAGAGGATAGAAAAAAAAGATGGTTCCTTTTATATTGAAGCAGCTCATATAACAGCTAAGAAAAATAAAGGACGAGAAACTCTCAATAATATTATTTTACTGTGTCCTAATCATCATAAAGAATTTGACTTAGGCAATTGTAGAATAGAGTCTCACACTCTTGCTGAATTCAAAGTAATTGTAAATAAAATAGAATATCTAATCCATTTTGAAACTACTGAGCAAGCCTAAAACTGTACACAACATTGCATCGGTATTATGTCGGCTGACGGAATGCAGATACCCAGCAGCAACAAGAAATCGGCTATGGTTCCTGATTGATGTTATAAATTTAGTGACAGAATAAATCATCAGCTTTTGTATCTTTAATCAGCAACAGCTCTCGGCTAACGGATTACGAAATTCCGCCGCAACGCCAATGCTGGGATGTCACCTGGAATTTTATACCACCATGTCAAACTTCTTTAGTAAAACAAACATTCACAATTTCCTTTGGGCACTATTTGGTGCATTTGTTCTTTTCCTGTGCGGACTTTTTTGGAATTGGTGGGCTGGACCGGAAGAAGTGAAGGTTGTTAACAGTAACCAATCAAGCAAAGACACTACAATTACTATTATAAAATTTGAGCCAACAGAGTTATCTCAAAATACAAACTCTACGCCCCAAGCATCGTCAAAAACGAAGCCAAGTTATCAATTCAATCCTGCTCTTGTCGACTCAATGATTAAAAAGACCCTTGCGAAACAAGGCATAAAAGACAACGCCATAATCCAATCATCTTCTTCAAATTCATCAGAGACAGATAATTCAGCTTCAACTTTTAGACCCAAATTTATCTTGCCAACAATTGTTTCTGGCTTTGCTCAAGGGAAAGTAAATTCTTACGCAACGATAAGTATCAATAAAACGGAATTTAGCCCAACTGATTTTATTGAAATAACTACAGATTTTTTTAAGCCTATTATTCTGGAGAAAATAACTCCATTATTTGTTGACATAGTAAAACGAAAAACCGAAAATTCAGTTTATCAAATATGGAGTGACCAGTTCCGACCAAGTGGAACTAAAGCCAAAGTAAAAATTTCTGCATCATTTCCATCAGACACATACGATTTGACAATAGGATTTTATATAGTTGATGAACTCAACACCAAGTATCCTGCATTTTATTCAAAAAAATTCACAATAACAATCAAATAAAAACTACAGCTTACAAAGGGCTTTGCGTAATTTGGGCTTCCACCTTAGGCCCTTCAACTTTTGTATTAATTAACAACTTCAGTAATTTGGCTTTAACTAATCGAGTCTATAGTTGTCAAGCCAGCAGCAGGAAATCTCCTGCTAACCTTCGGCAAGCCCTGTCCGTTAGTATCAATAGTAGAAGGACAAAAGAAAAGAGTCGGTATTTTACGCCATTACTTCCAACAAACAAAACCCATACGCCGCTATCACCAGGTACTCATAATCAGAGCCCACGGTCAATTTTTGTTCGTTCCAATGATCATATAACCGGGTAACGGCAGGGCCATGTTCCTTAAATGTATACCAGGTTACATACGCTGCTTTGGCATGAAAATTAAACAGGCAGTATAGTTTCTTTTTACCATCGCTGCGCAGAAAACAGGCAACATGAATATTATGCGGGGTTAACCAGGTCAGGTTTTTGTGGTCGGCTACTACCGGCAGATTTTTTCGTAACTGCAACAGGCGTTGGGTGGCACTGAAGATCTTTTGTTCCAGTGTACCGCTTTCTCTGGCCCGCTCATTTTTGTCCCAGTTAATTACGGGGCGGTGCATCCAGCGGTTATCGTAACTTTTGCCTTCTTCGTTCAGGTAACTGTAATCATTGGTATAGCCTACTTCATCGCCGTAAAACAGCATGGGAATACCGCCGATGAAAAAACTCTGTGCCTGCATCAGTAAGATCTTTCGCACAGACATTTCTATCTCGTTCTCATCGTAGGCTTCCATCGCTTTTTCCAGTCCGCACAAAGAAGCCAGCGAACCGCTGATGCGGGCATCCTGTGTTTTCGGGTTTACCGAGAACAGCGCTCCCATGGCGGGCGAATCGGGATGTACACCAGAGTAATAATCTTTCAAATATTTTCGATGCCCATACGCGTTAAAACCTGCCGCTTCAATCGAAGCATCTTCATACCCCAAGCCAATATCATCGTGGCAACGCGTATAGGTGATCCAGGTACAGCCATAAGGCTTTTGCAGAATATCGTGCTGGGCCGCCAGCATTACCCGCGTATCGCCCGTGGCCAGCGCATCCCATTGCAGTGCCATTTGTGTGGCATTGTAAGCTACATCGCATTCCTTGCCGTAAAACAGATCAGTACCGAAATATTTCATGATCTCTTTGGGGGCCACAATGGCTTCGCCCAGCAGGGCCATACCCGGCGCGGATACCTGTACACACTGCCTGATCAACCGTAAGAGACTATGCGCCTGCGGCAGGTTCTGGCAGGTAGTGCCCAACTGTTTCCAGATAAAGGCCGGGGCATCGATCCGTAAAATATCTACACCGAGATTGGCATAAAAAAAGATGGTGTCCAGCATGGCGTTGAAAACGGCCGGGTTGGTATAGTTCAGGTCCCACTGGTAATGATGAAAAACCGTCATCACCCATTTGTTACATTCTTTCACATAGGTAAAACTGCCGGGCGAACTTTCGGGAAAGATCTCGGGCATGGTACTGTCGAACTGGTCGGGCAGGCTGCGGTTTTCGTACATGTAAAAATAATCCTGGTATACCGGGTCGCCTGCTTTGGCTTTTTTGGCCCATTCGTGGTGGTGCGATGTGTGGTTCAGTACAATATCGATCATCAGGTGCATCTGCTCTTGCTGCATATTTTGTTGCACCTGCTGCAGATCGGCTAATGTGCCAAAACGTTTATCAACTTTACGGAAATCGGATACGGCATACCCGCCATCACTTTCTCCTTCCGGACTCTCGAATACCGGCATCAGGTGCAGAAAATTCACACCCAGTTCTTTGAGATAGGGTAGTTTGCCGGGTAAGTTGGCCAATCCACCACAGAAACGATCTACATACAAACTCATACCGGCGATCTCATTACTCAAAAACCAGTTGCCTTTTTTTTCTTTGCTGTTATCTTTCTCCTGCAACACCGTAGCCCTTTGCAGGTGTGCATGGATCAGTGTTTGTAATAAAGCATCAAAACCGGCTTCGCCTTTGGGGTGGTTGCCATATAATTCGGTATAGAGACTGCGGATAGCAGCGGTATTGGCGATCAGTCTTGCATAAAACAGTTGGTCTTTACCACCCACAGCCAGTTTGTTTTTTATACAGGCTTCGTTTACGCGGTTATGCAGTGAATATTGGTACACAGTATCGTATTTTCTTATTGAAAGATCTGGTTATTCAAATGTTTAAAAGCTTCCATGGCACCCAGGTACTCGCAGGTGCGTGCCCCGGCTTTATTGCCATTGGTGATGATGCGGTTCCATTCGGCAAGGGTCAGGGATTGGATCGTATCCAGTGTTTTATCACATAACTGGTACAATACCGCTCCCACAAAAGCATCTCCCGCACCGGTAGTATCAACCGGCTTCACGGGAATACTGGGGATGATAGTAGTCTTACCCTGGAAACCAAACAGTGTTCCTTCTTTACCGAGTGTGATGGTAAATACAGCCGTTGTTTTTTCGAGTAAAATAGCGGCTGCATCATTCACCGTAATGGCTCCGGTGATGAGTTTGGCTTCTTCATCGCTCAATTTAAAAAAATGACAGGCTTTTAAAAAGTTCCAGGATTGGTCGATAAAAGTCTGTGTATCGTTCGGAAAAAGCAGGTGACGGTAATTGGGATCGAAACTGATAAAAATATTTTTCTGCAAAGCTTTCTGCAGCAGGCTCTGGTAAGCCGCCTGCAGCGGCCCCGGCAGAAAACCGGTAGCAGAACCGAAGTGGATGATGGATACTTCCTCCAGGTCAATGGCATCTACTTCTTCGCGACTGAGTTGTCCATCGGCACCCCGGTTAAATACAAAGTCTCGCTCTCCGTCTTCCATCAGTGATACAAAAGCGAAAGTGGTAAAATGGGTATCATCTGCCAGCATCCAGCGGGTAGATACGCCGAATTCCTGCATTACCTGTATCAGTTGTTTGCCAAAAGGATCGTTACCCACTTTGGCAGCCAGCTCCACCTTACCCCCCAATGCCGCAATGGCTGCGGCCACATTGGTAGGGGCGCCGCCGGGCTTCTTTAAAAAATTATTTCCGTCAGATAAAGACTTGCCCTTATCCGTACAGATCATATCAATGAGTGCTTCGCCGATGCAGAGAATTTTCATACTGTGTCTCCTTTTATGCCTGGATAAATTTGGTTGATGCGTAATCTTATAAAACCCTTTTGAATATCGAATATCGAACAAGGAATATCGAATGTCGAAGTATTTTGGTTTTTTCCACTTCGGCGTT
>NZ_JBXAPW010000001.1:10194-405799 GCF_058806635.1 Sediminibacterium sp. GW821-FHT12F12
TTCCTTGTTCGGTGTTCGATATTCGATATTCGTTTTTCTAATACCCGCCTGCTTTTCTCTGTGCAACTCCCCATCTCTATGGTCTCTGTGTTGAAAATCACTACTTTTCCTCAATCACTCAACAACAGCTGTTTCTTTTTCAACACAGAGATTGGGAGAAACAGAGGGGCACAGATTTTTTTCATATAACAAGCCTTATTACCACTTAGTAGTAGATAGCATAAGGCTTGTTATATATATGCTCTGATAAAGCCCTTTTGAATATCGAATATCGAACAAGGAATATCGAATGTCGAAGTGTCTTATGTTTTTCCACTTCGGCGTTCCTTGTTCGGTGTTCGATATTCGATATTCGTTTTTCTAATACCCGCCTGCTTTTCTCTGTGCAACTCCCCATCTCTGTGGTCTCTGTGTTGAAAATTACTACTCATTCTCAATCACTCAACAACAACTGTTTCTTTTTTCAACACAGAGATTAGGAGAAACAGAGGGGCACAGAGTTTTCATTTTTTTAAAGTTTTGTATCTGGTCAATGAGCTAACTTCTATCTAACAGAAATAATATCGAATATCGAATCCCGCCAGGGCGGGAAATATCGAATGTCGAAGTATTTTATTTTTTCACTTCGGCGTTCCTTGTTCGATATTCGATGTTCGATATTCTAATGCCCGCCTCCCTGCATCACCACATCCTCCTCATTTACTTTGCTTGCTTTGATCAGAAAAGTGGCCGCACAGGCAATCAGTAATAACACACCGCCAAAACTGATGGCTTTGCCGGGATCATTGTCCAGAAAATGTTCCAGTACATATCCGAAAGTGGTGGTTTGTAGAATCATCGGTATAACGATCATCATGTTAATGATACCCATGTACACCCCATATCTTTCTTTGGGAATATTGTGCACCACCATCAGATAAGGTACGCCCATCATGCTGGCCCAGGCAATACCGAAGCCGGTCATGGGGGCGAATAATACGTATTTGTTTTCGATATGCGGGAAGATGAGCAGACCTACCCCGGCTAACAACAAACAAGTTATATGTACAGCTTTGGGACTGTATTTTTTAGCCACTATCACCAATCCGAAAGCCGACAAAAAAGTAACCACATTGTACCAGCCGTTAACGAGTCCGGCCCAGCCTACGGCTTCTTCGTACAATCTGGGATCTTTTGATGGTGAGGTTTTCCATACAGACTGGGCAATGCTTTTAGAAGCATTCTGCCAGTAACAGAAGAGAGCATACCATTGAAACAGATACACCAGTGCCAGTTGCCACATTACTTTGGGCATGTCTTTGATGGCATGGGCTATTTCGATAAAAGGGCCGAATACAGTTTTTTTATTGGCTTTGAGCGCGGCCAGTTCTTCTTCGGTAGGAGGGATCTCGGGTGTTTTACTGATAGACCATAATACGGATGAGATGGAACAGAGAGAACCGAGAAAGAAAGAACCGAATACCCAGTAAGGAATCTGCCCGTGTGTCTGTTTCAGAAAACCTACCTGTTGAAACACAAACAATGAAACATTGGCGAGGGTGATACCAAGGCCGGTAAAAAAACTCTGCGTTAAAAAACCGGTAGGCATTTGTGAACTGGGCAGTTTATCGGCAATAAAAGCGCGATAGGGTTCCATAGCGGTATTGTTGGCCGCATCGAGTACCCATAACAAACCGGCGGCCATCCACAAAGAACTGCTGAAGGGGTAGAGGAAGAGACAGAGACTACAAAACAAGGCACCAATAAAGAAATAGGGTTTTCGACGACCAAAGCGGGGATGCCAGGTTTTATCGCTTAAAGCGCCGATAATGGGCTGGATCAGGAGGCCCGTCATGGGGCCTGCCAGGTTCAGCAGGGGAATTTCATCGGGTTTGGCACCGAGGAAGTCGTAAATAGGGTTAACAGCGCTCTGCTGCAGGCCAAAACTGTACTGGATCCCAAAGAATCCGACGTTCATGTTAATGATCTGCATGAAACTGAGGCGCGGTTTGGATAACGACATAACAATCGGTTAGTTAGGTGTTACTAAAAATAGGTAAAACAGGGAGTATAACCGACGCCTGTTGAGGGTTTCGGGCAAATTAGTTTTGCTGGTAACGTTACCGGGAACGATTGCGTAGAAAAAAAATCGTTTTCGCTTTCTGCATTGTCTTTATAGGTGTAGCATTGGATTGGTATCTATGCTGGCCCGGACCTCACAAAAGGGCCTTTGATACCGGTGGATTTGCCAAAATAACGATTGTAGAAACTGCTTGTCATGTCTGTAGCTCTCAAACATTGCTCTGTTTTGCCTGTTGCTGCTCCTCTCCGCAACAGTATATCCGTCCTTTCTTCCATTCCCAACTTATTTTTTATGGATCGTTTAAAACGTTTGCGTATGCTTATGAAACGGGTAAACCTGTGTATGGCTTTGCTGGCAGGTTTGCTGCTGCTGCAGCCTTTGGCGCTGCTGGCACAGGAAAAGAAATTTGAGGTAAAAGGTAAAGTTACTTCTACCGATAACCAGCCATTGGAAGGAGTAAGTGTATCGGTAAAAGGCCAGCAGGCCGGTACCGTAACAGACCAGTCCGGTCAATACCGCATTCTCGTAGCCAATGGTAATGTTACCCTTTCCTTCTCCTATGTGGGTTATGCCCAACGCCAGGAAGCGGTGAAAGGAAGAAACACGGTAAATGTTTCCATGACCGCCGAAACCAAAGAATCGGAAGAAGTGGTGGTGATCGGTTACCAGACCATCAAACGAAAGAACCTGCTGGCTTCCGTATCGAGTGTGGGTGCCAAAGACCTGAAAGATATCCCCGTTAACTCTGCTGCAGAAGCGCTGAACGGTCGTTTGGCAGGTGTTACCGCTACTACAGCTGAAGGCTCGCCTGATGCTGATATCCGCGTGAGGATCCGGGGTGGTATGTCTATCACCGGCGATAACTCGCCGCTGTACATCGTTGATGGTGTGCAGGTAGAAAATGGTTTATCAGCGCTCTCTCCCCAGAATATTCAAACCATTGATGTGTTGAAAGATGCCGCCGCTACCGCCATTTATGGTGCCCGTGGTGCCAATGGGGTAGTGGTAATCACTACCAAAAGCGGAAGGCCCGGCAGATTAACCCTCAGCTATAATGGTTTTATCGGGTTTAAGAAGCTGGCTAAAAAACTGGATGTATTGTCGCCTTATGATTATGTTATCTATCAATCTGAAAGATCACGCGGCAGCAGCACAGACAGTACCACTTTTACCCGCAACTTCGGTACCACCTGGGATACCCTGAATAATTATAAGAATGTTGCCGCGGTTGACTGGCAGAATGAAGTAGCCGGCAGAACAGGCATTATGCAAACGCACAATGTATCAGCTATGGGTGGCAGCAGAAAACTCACTTACAACTTCGGTTATACCTACAACAATGATAAAGCCATTGTACTCAACTCTGATTACAAAAGGCATTTGCTGAACCTGAAAACGGATTATCGTATAACCGAAAAACTCAGGCTCGGTGTATCTGCGCGTTATACCCGTACCGATGTATATGGTGCCGGGATCTCTTCAGAGCAGGGTTCTTCATACAGCCGTTTGCGTAATGCGGTGAAGTACCGTCCCTTTCTTTCTGCCAACCAGGATCTCGAAGATGCCGATCCGCTGGCCGATCCGAATGTGGGTAATGGACTGAACCTCGTGAACCCGATCTCATTGGCCAATGCAGAATACCGCAGAAAATCAACCGATGTATTTAATATCACTACCAGCCTTACCTACAATATTACCCGTAACCTGACTTTCAAGTCTACTTTCGGGTATGATTACAGTAACCTGATAGACCGCCAGTTCAGTGATTCCATTACGCCGTATTCTGTGATCCAGGGTTCGAGAAAACCCATTGCACAGCTGGATTCATTGACCAGGAAAACACTGACTAATTCCAATGTGTTAACGTATTCGGTCAGCAAATTCAAGGGCAAACATGATTTTGATTTCCTCGTTGGACAGGAAACCTATGACCTGCGTACAGAACTGCATACGCAGCTGATCCGCTTATATCCTACCAACACTTCGCCCGATGATGCATTTAATAAAACAGGATTGGGTGTTCCTTTTACCGGCTATCCGAAACTGAATAAAACAAGGTATACCAACCTGTCATTCTTCAGCAGGGTGAATTATACCTATATGAACAAATACTATTTCTCTTTCAACGTACGTGCCGATGGTGCTTCCAAATTTGCACCGGGCAAACAGTGGGGTTATTTCCCATCCGGTTCTGTGGCATGGAGGGTGAAGAATGAGAAATTCCTCGAGAACGTAAAAGCGATCAGCGACCTGAAGTTCAGGGTGGGTATGGGTACCGTGGGTAATAACCGCATCAACGATTATCTCTTCCTGACCACTTTCCGTAACGATGGTGCTTATTACTATGGATTGAATAACCAGGCCATCACGGCTTATTATTCTTCCGGCCTGGTGAATGAAGGTTTACAGTGGGAGTCGAATGTGAGCCGTAACTACGGTATGGACATCAGTTTCCTGAGCGACAGGATCAGTCTGAGTGTGGATTATTACAACAACAATGCAAAGAACCTGTTGCTGAATGTACCGATCGCTTCTACTTACGGTTATTCTACTCAGCTGCAGAATATCGGGAAAACATCCAATAAGGGTGTAGAGATCCAATTGAATGCGATTGTGATCAAAAAAGCAGCTTTCAGCTGGTCGTCTAATTTTAATATGGCTTTTAATACCAACCGGGTAGAAGCTTTGGGACAGAATCAAAAGCTGTTTTACCCTGCTGCCAGCTGGGGTGTATCCGGTCAGCCAACCGATTATATTGTGCGTATCGGAGATCCGGTAGGCGCTATGTGGGGATTGGTGAATGATGGATTCTACAAAGTATCTGATTTTGATTATAACGCCGCTACTTCTGTTTACACGCTGAAAGCCGGAGTAGTAAACAATTCGGGTATCATTGGCACTGTGCAGCCGGGTTCGGTTAAGTTTAAAGACCTGGATGGGGATGGTGTGATTAATCTCGATAAAGACCGTACCATCATTGGTAACCCAACGCCTAAGTTTACGGGTGGATGGAACAACCAGTTTACTTACAAAAACTGGGATATGAGTGTATTTGTGAACTTCTCTTACGGTAATGATATTTATAATGCCAACAAGATCGAGTTCACCAACGGGTATACCGCTAACTCCAATATGCTGGCCCTGATGGCTAACCGCTGGAAAGTGGTAACCGAAACAGGGCAAACTGCCCAGTGGGTAAATGGTTCAGGTCAGGCAGTAGGTATTGCACCTGATCAGTTGGCTGCCTTAAATGCCAATGCCACTATCTGGCAGCCGATCAAGAGTGCCGGTGCGTTCTATCCCAGTTCATGGGCCATTGAAAAAGGATCTTTCCTGCGCGTGAATAACCTGACGATTGGTTATACACTGCCTTCTGCAACACTCGCTAAAATGAAGATCAACAAACTAAGGTTCTATTTCACCGCTAATAACCTGGCTGTATTTACCAGTTACACAGGATATGATCCGGAAGTGAGTGTGCGTAACAGTCCGCTTACCCCCGGCCTGGATTATTCAGCCTATCCCAAAAGCCGCAGTTTTATTTTCGGCGTAAATGCAACCTTTTAATATAACCCAACTAAATGTTCTGATATGAATACGAAACATTTTTATAAACTGACAATCCTTACCGCAGCAGGTTTCCTGTTGTTGTTTGCCAGTTGTAAGAAATTTCTCGACCAGCAACCCATCACCGATGTGAGTGCCGAAGTGGTATTCAGCGATGTGCCCAGTGCCTACAAAGCATTGGCCGGTGTATACAGCCGGCTGGTGGGTGATGCGGGTTTTGGTATCCGTTTGAGTTTGTATTATACCGTAGATACAGATGAGATGCAGGGGCCTACCGGCAATGCAGATAACGACCGCCGTGATATTGCCCGTTACAGCGCCACACCGGGTAATGCGCAGATCACCAATCCGTTTAACCAGTTATTTACCGGTATTGAGTATGCCAATATCTGTATCGCCAATATCCCTAAGATGGCCATGTATAACAGCGGAACCGATCAGCAGAAAAAACAGCTGCAGCGTATGTACGGCGAAGCGTTGACCTTACGTGCCCAGTTCTATTTTGAAGCCATCAAACATTGGGGCGATCTGCCGGCGCATTTCAGTCCGGCTTCTTCACTCGCATCCGGCAACCCTTTCCCTGCGAGAACGGACCGAGATACTTTGTACAACCGACTGCTGGCTGATCTGAAAACAGCTGCTGACCTGGTGCCCTGGAAAAATGAAGTGACCGCTATCGGCGATCAGGTAGATGAGCGTATTACCAAAGGAGCGGTAAAAGGATTACGTGCCCGTATTGCTTTGTTCAGGGGAGGATTTTCTTTGCGCAGTGATGGAACCATGAAACGTGCTTCTGATTACCAGACATATTACCAGGTAGCGAAAGATGAGTGTAATGATATCATCAATTCTGCACAACATGCTTTAAACCCCAGTTTCAAAAATCTCTGGAAGAACCAGGTAAATGCACATGCTGTTGCCGATCCGCAGGGAGAACTGATGTTCCAGGCAAGTGCCATTGGTGGGGTTGCGGCAGAAGATACCAAACTGGGTTATTATAACGGACCCACCGTGAATAACCTTGGCAATAAAAGTATCAACGTATTACCTACTTATTTCTATGCATTCGATTCAACCGACCAGCGCAGGGATGTAACCTGTGCCGTATACAATGTGGCGGCAGATGGTACCACTAAAATAGGGCAGGCTATTACGGCTATCTGTGATGGTAAATACAGAAGAGACTGGATCACCAATCCTTCTTTTGCGCCCACCAATGCTATCCAGTATTTTGGATTAAAATGGCAGATCCTTCGTTACTCCGATGTATTGCTCATGTTTGCAGAAGCAGAGAATGAACTGAACGGACCCACTGCAGCCGCTTACAACGCCGTTAACCAGGTAAGAAGAAGAGGGTACGGAAAAGCGATCGGCACCGTAGACGCTACTGTTGATCTGCCTGCCGGTTTAAACAAAACTGCTTTCTTCGATGCCATCGTAAAAGAGCGCTCACTGGAACTGGGTGGAGAAGGCATCCGCAAATTTGACCTGATTCGCTGGAACCTGCTGGCTTCCAAAATTGCAGCCACCAAAACAGCACTGCTGGCCATGTCTACCCTGGCGGCACCTTACAATACTTTACCGGTATCGATGTATTACAGAACAGGTTCTACTTCTGATGATAATACCTATACCGGTGGTTTGTGGGCCAATTCCTTTTATAAAGCGGCACCCGGTTCGGCACCTGCCGGAACTACAAGGGTGGTTTGGTTAAGTGCGGCTATCAATACAACCGCCCTTTCGCGGTATGCCACCGGATTTGTAACAGGTAAATCTGAATTGCTTCCACTGCCACAGCCGGCAAGAGATGCGAACCTGAACCTCTCGCAGAATCCCGGTTACTAAACACAGATAAATGATATAACAAGACCGCCCTGCACGGCGGTCTTGTTTTTTTAAGTATACCAGCAAAACCAATACTATCCGTTGCGACAACGTTTGCGTAGTTATTGTATTAACAGCCCCAAAGAAAGTTTATATTAGTTCTTCAAATTAAACCATATGAAATACCTGTATCTGTTAGGAATACTGTCTTTGTTTTCGTTTGCTGCCATTGCCCAGTCAAAAGATGAAAAAGCCGTGGTGGAAGCTGTAGAAAAACTCCGCCAGGCCATGATCAGTGGCGACAGAACTTCGCTCGAGAATATTGCCATGGATAGTCTCAGTTATGGCCATTCCGGCGGTAAGGCAGAGAACAAAACCTCTTTTGTAGAGAATATCGCTTCTGGTAAATCAGATTTTGTAACCATCGAGTTATCTGAACAAACGGTTTCTGTAGTTAATAAAAATGCCATTGTACGTCATACACTGTTGGCCAATATCAACGATGGTGGCAAACCCGCCGTAGTAAAACTGAAAGTGTTGCTGGTATGGGTAAAAGAAAAAGGCGAATGGAAATTACTGGCCCGGCAGGCAGTGAAACTAACGAGCTAGGGTTCTGTCGGTAGACTCGCGGATAAATAATTGAGGCGGCAGGATGCGCTGTTCAAATTCTTTTACGGGTCTTTTACTTTCTATCTGGTGTATCAGTAATTCTGTAGATAACTGGCCCATTTCAAAAGCCGGCTGGCGAACAACCGACAAAGAGGGTGATAAAAGATCGGTCAGATCCAGGTTGGAGAAACCGATCAATGCTACATCATCCGGCACGCGGATCTTTCGCTTTTTGAAGTAACGGAGACAATTGGTAGTAAGTTTATCGGCAGATGCCATGATGGCGTCTGGTTTTTGCGGCTGTTGCAGTAAGGCGGTTAGGGAATCTTCCACTTCGTCGTACAGCATACCGCCATGCAGGCAGTGCTGCACATAGTTTTCGTTGTAAGCAAGTCCGCTGTCTTCCAGCGCCTTCCGGTAACCACCTAATCTTTCCTTGGTAATAGAGAGGTATTCAGAACCGGCAAGTGCGGCAATATGCCGGTAGCCGCACTGCACCAGGTGAATGGTGGCATCGTAAGCGCCTTTGAAATTATCAACGATCACTTTATGTGTTTCCATTTCATCTACCACCCGGTCAAAAAATACAATGGGAAAACCCCGGTCGTGCAGGTTACGCAGGTGTTCAAGGTCTTTGGTCTCTGATGAAACAGACACCAGCAAACCATCAATAGAGCGGGAAGCGAGGTATTGTACGTTAAGCACTTCTCGTTCGTAAGATTCATGGCTTTGGGCAATGATCACATTGTAGCCCATATCGTAGGCAATGGATTCGATGCCGTTGATGGTCTGGGAAAAAAAGCTATTGGCGATCTCGCAAACGATGATCCCGATGGAGCGGCTTCTTTTCTCTTTCAGACTTAAAGCAATGGGGTTGGGCCGGTAGTTGATCTTTTCGGAATATTCCAGCACTTTCTTTTTGGTCTCCGGGCTGATCTCATAACTATCACGCAATGCCCGGGATACGGTTGAAGTGGAAAGTCCCAATGCTTTGGCAATATCTTTGATGGTAACAGCTTCAAACTTCATAGCGGGCGGTTTAAGGCTTTTTACAGCCGGATACCTTTCGGAACTTTAAAAATACGCTATTTATGGAAGAGCGCCATTACAGCCTTCCGGGAGGCCGGAATGGTGTGTTTTTTTTGAAGGGTGGGAGTGGATTTGCTGAGGTAGATCAAATCGGGTTCCGATGGCCTGAGAAGCTTGTTTGTAAAGGGTTTGTATATACTTTAAACCGGGAACGTTTGCGTAAATAAATAGGTGTTTTCTGCGGGAAACTGCTGAATTACTGAGTAGACTTGTACCAGCTAACGAGCTAAGATCCAGGGGAATGCCATGACAATTATGCTTACCATCCTGTTACAAAAAAAAACAAAAGGTTTCGCTGTTCCGCACAGTGACCGCTATGCGTATAGGGTAACGGCAAACCACCTTATTTCTTCCTTTTTATTGGTATATACAAGCAAGCAATCGAAAGAAGCTATGCAGCGAAAGCTGTGTAGCTTGCTTTTGCGTGTATCCTTTCCTTTTTATTTAGCTAAACCCAGAACCTGTTGATGAAAAAGATAATTGCATTTGCATCTTTACTTATGTTGATGGCTTTTGGTATGCCTGAAAAAAAGATCCGGATCTTTCTGATCGGTGATTCTACCATGGCCGATAAACCCTTGGCCGATAATCCGGAGAGAGGCTGGGGACAACTGTTTCCTGATTTTTTAACAGAAGCGGTGCAGGTAAAAAACTATGCCGTTAATGGCAGAAGCACCAAAAGTTTTATCAGAGAAGGCCGTTGGGATTCTGTGATGAAAAATCTGCAGGCCAATGATTATGTGTTTATCCAGTTTGGTCATAACGATCAGAAAAAAGAAGATAGTAACCGTTACGCTGCTCCGCAGGGTTTGTACCGCGATAACCTGATCCGTTTTGTAAAAGAAACCCGGTTAAAAGGCGCTATACCGATCCTGGTTACGCCGGTAATGCGGAGAAAATTTGATGCGAATGGAAAATTTGTGGACCAGCACGGAGAATACCCGGCAGTGGTAAGAGCGGTAGCCAAAGACATGAATGTATTACTCATTGATCTGCATAAAAGCAGCCAGGCCCTGATTGAGAGAGAAGGCGTGGAAGGTTCAAAGAAACTATTCTTATGGATCGATCCGAAACATTTTAAAGCTGCTGCTGACGGGAAAAAAGACGACACACATTTTTCTGCTTATGGTGCTGCCCAGGTGGCATCGTTGGTTTGTGCAGAAATAAATGAAAAGAATTTTCCACTGGCTCAATACCTGAAACCTTCCGCACATCCGGAAAAGCTGGCGTATGAATTACCCAAGATCTGCCAACCTCATTTCAAAAAAGATACTTTTCATATCCTCCGTTTCGGAGCCGTAAGTGATGGTGTTACCCTGAATACCAAAGCCATCCAGGCTACCATTGATGCCTGCGAAAAAAATGGTGGTGGTACTGTTTTGATACCTGCCGGCTTATGGCTTACCGGACCGATCGTATTAAAGAGTAATATAGACTTACACGCCGTAAGGGGTGCACTGGTGTCGTTTACAGAAGATAAAACCCAATACCCGCTGGTAGCTTCTTCTTTTGAAGGTGTTGAAGCGGCCCGCTGCCAATCGCCCATCTCAGCTACGGATGCAGAAAATATTGCGATCACCGGTGCCGGCATCTTTAACGGATCGGGCAATGTATGGCGGCCTGTGAAAAAAGGAAAGATCACTGATTCGGAGTGGAAGAATTTACAGCGCACCGGTTTTTTATCGGCCGATAAATCCAGCTGGTATCCATCCGCATCTGCCTTAAGGGGTTCCGTAACGGGGGATGTAGGTAAACTCAGCTCCGGTAAAAAGCTATCCGATTTTGAAGATGTGCGCGATTTTTTACGGCCTAATTTTCTGCGTATCAGCCAGTGTAAAAATGTTTTGCTGGAAGGAGTCACTTTTGAAAACTCACCTGCCTGGACCATGCATCTCGCTGTAAGCCAGCATATCACCATCAAAAATGTAACGGTAAAAAATCCCTGGTACGGACAGAATACCGATGCGCTCGACCTGGAATCCTGTGCCAATGTATTGATTGATGGTTGTTCGTTTGATACGGGTGATGATGGGATCTGCATCAAATCCGGTCGCGATGAGGAAGGCCGGAAACGCGGTATACCTACTGAAAATGTGATTGCACAGAATACAACCGTATATCATTCGCATGGCGGTTTTGTGATCGGCAGTGAAATGAGTGGCGGTGCCCGGAATATTTTTGTATCCAACTGTACGTTTATCGGATCGGATATAGGTCTGCGGTTTAAAACTACCCGCGGCAGAGGGGGTGTGGTAGAAAAGATCTATGCATCCCATATCCAGATGAAAGATATAGCCGGCGAAGCGATACTGTTTGATATGTATTATATGGCCAAAGATCCGGTTCCATTGGCGGGCGAAAAAGCAGAGATGCCGAAGATCGAAACCCTGCCCGTAAATGAAGGCACACCGGTTTTCCGGGATTTCTTTTTTAATGATATTGTTTGTAAAGGAGCTGAGAAAGCGATTTTTATCCGCGGTATTCCCGAAATGAATATCCGGAACGTACAGATCAGTAATGCGGTATTGCAATCGCGCAAAGGCATTGAATGTACAGAAGCTACCGGTGTGGCATTGAAAAATATCCGGCTGGTAACAGCGGAACCATCGCCGCTGATATATATCCAGAATAGCAACGGCGTTTCGTTTGATAACCTGATGTATGATTTGCCAACGGATCTGTTGTTCAGTGTAAATGGAGATAGGTCGGCCAATATCAAAGTTAGCGAGACAGATTTTTCCAAAGCCAAAAGCAAAACCAGTTTCGGGTTTGGTGCACAATCTTCATCCCTGATCATTAAGTAACTATTATGAAAAAAATCATCCGTTTTAGTCTTGTTCTTAGTTTGCTGATAGCCCTGCTTCCGGCACTGCAGGCACAGAACTGGTCTGAGAAAATGGCTAAAACCGTTATGACCATCTGGAAGGATTCTTTGTATACCAATCCTGCCAAACCCGCCAAATGGACCTATGACCAGGGTGTGATCCTGAAAGGAATAGAAGGGCTTTGGTACCAGACAGGCGATGGTAAATATTTTGCTTACATGCAGAAATGCATGGATTTTTTTGTGAATGAAAAAGGAGAGATCAGAACCTACAAGCAGGCTGATTATAACCTCGACAATGTGCTTTGTGGCAGGATACTGCTCACGCTTTACCATGTAACCGGTAAAGAAAAATATTTTAAAGCTGCTCAAACCCTGCGTGAGCAGTTGCGTAACCAACCCCGCACCAACGAAGGCGGTTTCTGGCACAAGAAAATCTACCCTTACCAGATGTGGCTCGATGGATTGTATATGGCCGAGGCATTTTACACAGAATATGCGGTTACCTATAACGAGCCCGACGCGTTGAATGATATTGTGAACCAGTTCCGCTGGATGGAGTTACACGCCCGCGATGCCAAAACAGGTTTGTTGTACCATGGCTGGGACGAAAGCAAAACCCAGAAATGGGCCAACCCGCAAACAGGCTTATCGCCGCATTTCTGGGCCAGGGCCATGGCCTGGTATGGCATGGCTTTGGTAGATGTGCTGGAGAATTTTCCCGCAGATCATCCCGGAAGAGATACACTCAGGGCTATTCTCCAGCGTTTTGCAAACGCTATCAGAAAAGTACAAGACCCTGCTACCGGTTTGTGGTACGATATCATTAATCTACCCAAAGAAAAAGGTAACTACTTCGAAGCTTCGGCCAGTTCCATGTTTGTATGTGCCATCGCCAAAGCGGTTAGGTTGGGACATTTACCAGCTTCTTATCTCCCGGTTGCTCAAAAAGGATTTGCCGGCATACTCAAAGAATTTGTAAAAACTGATGCCAACGGACAAACCAATCTGCATGGTACGGTAAGTGTAAGTGGTTTGGGCGGTAATCCTTACCGCGATGGCAGTTACGGTTATTACATGAGCGAACCGGTAGTGGTGAATGATCCGAAAGGGGTAGGTGCTTTTTTACAGGCGGCCAACGAAATGGCATTGCTGAAAACATTACCCGAAGGAAAAGGAAAAACTGTGTTGCTCGATGATTATTTTAATGCTGAAAAAAAGAAAGACATACTCGGAACGGTAAAACCTTATCATTACAAATGGTATGAGTTATACAACAACGGCTTCTCTTTACTGGGCCAGGTCTTCAGAAGTAAGGGCGTGGCCACACAAACATTGAGCGAAGCGCCCACCGCCAAGAATCTGCGCGATGCAGATATCTACCTGATCGTAGATGCAGATAATACAACTGATAACCCTACCCCCAATTATGTGCAACCAAAAGATGCGGAAGAAGTATATAACTGGGTAAAAGCCGGCGGGGTATTGGTATTGATGCATAATGATAAGGGCAACGCGGAATTTGAACACTTTAACCAGCTGGCAGAAAAATTCGGGATCCATTTTAATGAAGACAGCCGTAACCGCGTGATCGGTAATGAATACAGTGGTGGTAAGATCGAGATCCCTGCGGGTAACCCGATTCTGCCTTCTGTAAAAAAGATATACCAGAAAGAGATCAGCAGCCTATTGTTGCAAGCACCGGCCAAAGCGCTGCTGACCAAGGAAGATGGTACCGTTATTTTTGCGGTGGCCAAAATCGGTAAGGGAACTGTTTTTGCTACCGGTGATCCCTGGTTATACAACGAGTATACAGATGGCCGAAAGCTGCCCGCCGAATACGAAAATTTTCCAGCTGCACAGCAGTTGGTTTCCTGGCTGATCAAACAGATACCTGGTAAGGAGGTCCGTAAAAAGAAATGAGAATCCATTCATGGCATATTATCCGGTTCGTATGGGTGGTAGCCTGTTACATTTTCTGTAGCAGTTGTATCATGGTACCTGCTACGGCACAACCTCCTGTTAAAGCCATCATTGTAGATCAGGCAGGCAACGGCGATTTTACGAGCATCCAGGATGCGATCAATAGTTTACCTGATAAAGCAACAGCACCGAGGATCATTTTTATCCGTAATGGTCTGTACCAGGAGAAGATCTTTATCGAAAAAGATTTTATCACGTTGGTAGGGGAAGATAAGAACAAGACCCTGTTGCAAATCTCCCTGGCCCGCGAGATCTGGCGCTGCGAGAACCCGGATGATTGGGGCGTGGCTACCATTAACCTCAAAGGCAGTGATATTACGCTGGAGAACCTCACCATTTCCAATACATTCGGATTAGATCATGTTACTGATACCGAAGGTGTACATGTAGATTGCCGTGCAGATAGCCTCAATCCCTTTAAAACGGTTAAACGCGATAGCCACCAGATGGCTTTGCGCAGTTTTGAAACCACCCGGTTGATCGTTCGAAACTGTATTCTGCGTGCCTATGGTGGCGATACGGTGAGTCCGTGGAATACCGATAACGGTATGTTCTATTTCAAAGACTGCCTGATGGAAGGTGGGGTTGATTTTTATTGTCCACGCGGCTGGGCCTGGGCCGAGAACTGCGAATTTGTGGCACATAGTAAAACAGCGGCGATCTGGCATGATGGTTCTGTACACAAAGATTCCAAAACCGTATTGATGAACTGCCGGTTCAGTGGCGATGATGGATTTAAACTGGGCCGTTATCACCGCGATGCACAGTTCTATATTCTCAATGCTTCTTTCCCGGAGAATATGGCGGATGCACCCATTTATCTCAATCCATCTAATCCGCAGAACCTGATCCGTTGGGGACATAGGGTCTATTTTTATAACGCACACAGAAAGGGTGGCGATTATGCCTGGCATGCAGATAATCTTTCTGGTGCCGAAGGTTCACCCAAACCTGAAGATATTACCATCCACTGGACGTTTGCCGGTAAATGGCAACCTGCTACAGTGCCGGTGAAAATAGATAAGAAATGGCTGACGGCTTCCTCCCACAAGAAAACACCTGTAGCATCTAACCCTTCTGTTGATTCTATTGCGGAGAATATGTTGTTGTATCAAAGAGCTGTGGGTGGCTGGCCCAAAGCCATTCATGAAGTAAAAGTGAATTACAGCAAACTATTGAGTGAGGCAGAAAAGAAAGCCATACGCGATGATTCTGCACACAAAGATGCCACGATTGATAACAGCGCCACCAGCCGCGAGATCCGTTACCTGGTGAATGCCTACCGGCAAACAAACAATCCCGCTTATCTCGCTGCGGCTGAAAAAGGGATCCGTTACTGTTTGAAGGCACAGTATGCCAACGGAGGCTGGCCGCAGTATTATCCGGATTCTTCTATTTACCGCAGCCAGATCACGTATAATGATGATGCGATGGTGAATGTGCTGAATATTCTGCAGGATATTGTGGAAGGGAAAAATCATTTCGAACTGGTTCATCCATCATTGATCCCTCTTTGCAGGGAGGCTGTACGAAAAGGCGTTGATTGTATACTTAACACACAGATCCTGGTGAATGGGCAACTTACTGCCTGGTGTGCACAATACAATCATATTACCCTGTTACCTGAAATGGCGAGGAAATTTGAACTGGTATCTATCAGCGGCAGTGAGTCGGTAGGTATTACCCGCTTCCTGATGCGTTTACCAAATCCCTCTGCTGCGGTACAGAAAGCCATACAGGCCGCTATCGCCTGGTTTGAAAAGGTAAAGATTGCAGGATACAAATACGGAGATGTGATTGCGCCGGAACAACCGAATGGCAAAGACCGCATTATTCAGCCTGATGCCGGCAGTACCATCTGGGCAAGGTTTTATGAGATTGGTACCAACCGTCCTTTTTTCAGCGGCAGGAATAGTGAGAAAAAATATGAACTGAAAGAGATTGAAAATGAAAGAAGAACCGGTTATGCCTGGTATGGTGTTTGGCCACAGAAATTAGTGCAGGCAGAATATCCTGCGTGGTTGCAAAAACAGAAGAAGTTATAAGTGATGAATACATTGTCGAAAAAAATATTGCAGCAGCTTCCGGCAGAAAATAATTCTGTACCGTTGGTTACTGTATTTGATCTGCCTGAACGGGTGCTACAGTTTGGTACGGGCGTGTTGCTGCGCGGACTGCCGGATCATTTTATTGACCAGGCCAATAAACAGGGCATCTTTAACGGAAGGGTGCTAGTGGTAAAATCTACCGCCACCGGTGCTACGGATGCTTTTGCCAGACAAGATGGATTATACACGATTCTGGAAAAAGGGGTGGTGAATGGAGAAGTGCAAGAGCATACCTATATCAATGCAGCTATCAGCCGTGTAGTATCTGCTGCGGAACAATGGCCGGAAATTCTGGCCGCGGCTGCTAACCCCCATTTACAGATCATCATTTCCAATACAACAGAAGTAGGCATTGTATGGGAAGAAGCGGATGTTACAGCTGTTATACCGGTATCTTTTCCCGGAAGACTATTGGCCTTTCTCGAAGAAAGATACCGCGTAATGAAAGGCGCTACAGAAGCGGGTATGGTAATTGTTCCTACAGAATTGATCGTAGATAACGGAACCAAACTCCGGGAAATTGTAATGTCTCTGGCCGCAAAGAAAGAATTACCGGCAGCATTTATTGATTGGCTGACCCATGCAAATGAGTTCTGCAATTCGCTGGTAGATTGTATTGTGCCCGGTAAATTAGCAGCTGCCGAGCAGGCAAAAGCCGAAGAGCAATTGCATTACCAGGATGAACTGATGATCATGTCGGAACCCTACCGCCTTTGGGCCATCGAAACCAGCCGGCAGCGTACCAAAGAGATACTTTCTTTCAGCACCTGTAACGAGGAAGTGATACTGGCCGCCGATATCAACAAGTTCCGCGAACTGAAACTGCGGTTGCTGAATGCCACACATACCCTTTCCTGCGGACTGGCCCATTTATCCGGATTTGCTACCGTAAAAGCTGCCATGCAGGATCCATTGTTTGAATCCTTTATCTCCACGCTGGTATTCAAGGAAATTGTTCCGTTGGTTACGGGCCCAACGATCTCAGTTGAAGAAGCGGTAGCTTTTGGTAAACAGGTATTAGACCGATTCCGCAACCCACATATCGAACATCTCTGGTTAAATATTACCGCGCAGTACAGTTCTAAAATGCAGATGCGGGTGGTTCCATTGGTGAAAAAACATTTTTCAGTAAATCAGGAAGTACCGGTTTGCATGGCTACCGGTTTCGCCTGCTTTCTGTTATTTATGCGGTCGGATCAGAAAGAAAAAAATCAGTTTTACGGTAACTATCACGGTAAAACCTATCCCATACAGGATGACAAAGCCAGCCTGATGTATCAGGAATGGCAATCAGGTGATCTCGGGGTGGTTGTGCGGGATAGTTTACGCAGCATACCTATTTTTGGAGAGGATCTTTCTGCTTACACTGCATTTACAGAAGCCGTTCTGGGAATAGTAGAATTATTGATAGCTGAAGGACCGGAGAAAACAGTTAGTTCTATCTTAGCAAAAAAAGCATTGGCATGAGTCAAAAACAACGCATACTGCAGGTAAACCCAGGCGATAATGTGCTGGTAGCATTAACAGATCTTTCCAAAGGCGAAGAGCTATCGTTTAATGGTGTTACTTATATACTCACAGAAGATATCGCTGCCAAGCATAAATTCTTTATGCAGGATCTGCAACCTGGTGATGGGATCATTATGTACGGTGTACTGGTGGGTAAAGCCCAGGTAGCGGTTGCCAAGGGAAGCCGCATGAGTACCGAAAATACCAAACATGCGGCCGAACCCTATGCGTACAGACCCAGTCATTACCAGTGGCAGGCGCCAGACACATCCCGCTTTGCGGGTCGCACGTTCAATGGTTACCATCGTTCAGACGGAAGGGTGGGTACGGCCAATTACTGGTTATTCATCCCTACGGTATTCTGCGAGAACCGTAACCTGGATGTGATCAGGGAAGCATTGCATACACAACTGGGGTATGCGGTAACAGATAAATACAAGCAGAAAACACAGTTACTGGTAGAATTATATAAAAGCGGTGCCGATATTCATCATGCTGATCTGACCATCCGCGAATCGATGGTACACACACAGCGTGTGTTCAAGAATGTGGATGGTATCAAATTCCTGAACCACCAGGGAGGTTGTGGCGGCACCCGCCAGGATGCGGCTGTACTCAGTAAATTACTGGCCGCCTATGCCGATCATCCCAATGTGGCAGGTGTAACCATTCTGAGCCTGGGTTGTCAGCACATGCAGACACAGGAACTGTTGGATGATATCAAAAAAAGAAACCCGAATTTTGACAAACCACTGCACATTTTTGAACAACAGCAATCACAGAGCGAGGACCAACTGGTAACAGAAGCCATCCGCACCACTTTTGAAGGTCTGGTGCAGATTAATAAACTGGAAAGAAAACCTGCAACCCTTGATAAATTATGCATTGGCGTAAAATGCGGCGGCAGCGATGGTTTCAGCGGGATCTCTGCTAATCCTGCTGTAGGTTATTGCTCTGATCTCCTGGTGGGTTTGGGAGGAAAAATCCTTCTGGCAGAATTTCCGGAATTATGCGGGGCTGAGCAACAACTGATCGACCGTACAAAAGAAGAAGCGGTGGCGAAAAAATTCATCCACCTGATGCAAACCTATAGCGATGCGGCAGAAAGAGCGGGTTCCGGTTTTGATATGAACCCATCGCCCGGTAATATCAAAGATGGTTTGATCACCGATGCTATTAAAAGTAATGGTGCCGCTAAAAAAGGAGGAGAGTCGCCGGTAGTAGATGTGCTGGATTATACAGAACCCGCTACCAAACCAGGTCTTAGCCTGGTATGTACACCCGGCAATGACGTAGAAGCCACTACCGGAAAAGCGGCCAGTGGCGCTACGCTGATCCTGTTCACTACGGGTTTGGGTACGCCTACGGGTAATCCTGTTTGCCCTACCATTAAAGTAGCCACCAATTCGGCATTGACCAAACGAATGGGCGATATCATAGATATCAATACCGGTCCCATTATTGAAGGAGAAAAAACCATTCAGCAAATGGGAGAAGAGATCTTGGAATATTGTATCCGTGCGGCCAGCGGAGAAGTGATACCGAAAGCAGTGTTACTGAACCAGGATGATTTTATTCCGTGGAAGAGGGGGGTGAGTTTGTGAGTAGTGAGTGGTGAGTGGTGAGTGGTGAGTGGTGAGTCGTGAGTCGTGAGTCGTGAGTCGTGAGTCGTGAGTTTTTTTTGCGAGGGTAAAGGTCGGGAGAGAATGATCAATGAATTAATGAATAAGCATGAAACAATTTTTGGACGAAGATTTTTTATTGAGTAACCGTACGGCGCAGGAACTGTACCATGGTTATGCGGCGGGGATGCCGATTATCGATTACCATTGTCATTTATCGCCGCAGCTGATCGCCACTGATCACCAGTTCAGGAACCTGTCGGAAGTATGGTTATCGGGCGACCATTACAAGTGGCGTGCCATGCGTACCAATGGAATTGATGAAAGTTTTTGTACAGGAGATAAAACGGATTGGCAAAAATTTGAACAGTGGGCAGCTACTGTTCCCTATACCTTACGTAATCCATTGTATCACTGGACACACCTGGAGCTACAGCGGTATTTTGGTGTTCAGGATATACTGGATCCACGAAGTGCGCAGAAAATTTATGACACCTGTACGGGCCTGCTGCAAACCAAAGACTATTCGGTACAAAACCTGTTGCGTAAAATGAACGTGGCCCTGGTATGTACCACCGATGATCCGGTAGACTCTCTGGAACATCACCTGCAATTAAAGAAGGATGGATTTGAGATCCCGATCCTGCCCGCTTTTCGTCCTGACCAGGCCATGAATGTGAGCAGTTCCGTAAACTTCAATAACTATATTAAGAAACTGGAAGCCATCACAGGTATTGCCGTTTCTACTTTTGATGATTTTCTGTATGCATTACAGAACCGGCATGATTTCTTTGCATCCGTGGGTTGCAAAGTATCGGATCATGGACTGGAAGAAATTTACGCGGATGATTTTACAGGATCAGAAATTGATACCCTGTTTGCGAAAATACATTCGGGTAAAGAACTGAATGAAACCGAACAACGCAAATTCCGCTCAGCCATGCTGATCCATTTTGCTGAGTGGGATTGGGAAAAAGGCTGGGTACAACAATTTCATCTCGGTGCCTTGCGTAATAATAATGCACGCAGGCTGCAGCAGCTGGGTCCGGATACGGGTTGGGATTCTATCGGCGATTTTTCGCAGGCGAAAAGTCTCTCTATTTTCCTGAATAAACTGGACAGCGATAACAAACTCGCCAAAACCATTATCTATAACCTGAATCCGGCAGACAATGAAGTGATGGCCACCATGATCGGTAATTACAACGACGGATCGGTTGCCGGTAAAGTGCAGTTTGGTTCTGCCTGGTGGTTCCTTGACCAGAAAGATGGGATGGTGAAACAGCTGAATGCCTTATCCAATATGGGTTTGCTGAGCAAGTTTGTAGGTATGCTGACCGATTCAAGAAGTTTTTTGTCTTTCCCGCGCCACGAATATTTCCGCCGCATTCTCTGCAACCTGTTCGGGGAGGAGATCGAAAACGGCGAATTGCCGAATGATGTGGAATGGGTGGGTAAACTGGTAAAAGATATCTGCTATTATAATGCCCGTTCTTATTTTGGCTGGCAATCCATCCTGCCGGATGGTAAATAAAGCAGCGTGCAAACGTTTTCGTAGTTTCCGGTGATTAGTTGCCGGAGAAATGCCAGTTTTGCAGTGTAACGAACCTGATAAGTCTTATTAATTGAACTCTTTCTATGGCTGCATCCTTATTTGATCTCAGTGGAAAAACAGCCCTGGTAACAGGCTGTAACAAAGGCATCGGTAAAGCCATGGCCCTGGGCCTGGCTGAAGCCGGGGCAGATATCATTGGTGTGTCGGGTTCGCTGGCACCGGGAAGTGATATCGAAAAAGATGTGCTTTCGCTGGGCAGATCATTCACATCCTATGCCGCCAATCTTTCTGATAGGGAAGCTTTATATGCGTTCATTAAAAAACTGCAGGCAGAAAATCCGGTGATCGATATCCTAGTGAACAATGCCGGCACCATCATGCGCAAACCTGCTGCCGAACACCCGGATGAATATTGGGATACCGTACTGGCGCTTAACCTGGACGCACCCTTTATTCTCGCAAGGGAGATCGGGAAAAAAATGATAGAAAGAGGCGCCGGAAAAATTATTTTTACCTGCTCGCTCTTAAGTTTTCAGGGAGGGATCAATGTACCCGGATACGCTGCCAGTAAAGGAGCGCTGAGCAGCCTGGTAAAAGCACTGGCCAACGAATGGGCATCGAAAGGCGTAACTGTGAATGGGATCGCACCCGGATACATCGCTACCGATAATACCGAAGCCTTACGTAACGATCCGGAGAGAAGTGCTTCCATTCTTTCGCGCATACCCGCCGCACGCTGGGGACAACCCGAAGATTTCAAAGGACCCACCGTATTCCTTGCTTCAGATGCTTCCGCTTATGTTAACGGAACCATTTTGGTGGTAGATGGGGGGTGGATGGGGAGGTAGGTGGATTGGTAAATAAGTATATAAGTAAATAAGTATATAAGTAAATAAGTATATAGGTATAAGAAGATAGCGGGTGTAGATGTTTATTGGTTTACTGGTTTATTCGGGGGCGTTCATAGTCATTTACCCAAATCGGTCAGTAAACCAATAAACCAGCATCCAGTAACCAGCAACTAATAAACTACTACGTATGCAAATCAGGTTTCAATCCAGTCCCAAAGAAGTAAAGGGAATGAGCACGGCAGAATTGCGGGAGAACTTTTTAGTGCCGGAACTGATGAAAGCCGATACCCTAACGTTGGTGTATTCTCATTACGACCGCGTAATCATCGGTGGTGTACAACCCTTAAAACAGGAAGTGCCTTTGCACAATGAGGCCGAACTCCGGGCTGAGTATTTTCTGGAGCGAAGGGAACTGGGGATCATCAACGTGGGAGGGCCTGGTAAAGTGATAGCGGATGGGGTTAGTTACGAACTGAACAAACTGGATACCGTTTACCTGGGTAAAGGAACCAGAGATGTTCATTTTGCCAGTATTTCTGCGGACAGCCCGGCTAGTTTTTTTCTGATGTCCACTACAGCGCATCATAGTTATCCTAACAGGAAGATGACCAAAGAAGAAGCCTCTCCTGTTAACCTGGGCGAAAAAGCAACGGCCAACGAAAGAACCATCTATAAATATATTCACCAGGACGGGATACAGAGCTGCCAGTTGGTGATGGGATTAACGGTTTTGAAAGAAGGCAGTGTATGGAACTCGGTTCCGCCGCATACCCATACACGCCGTATGGAAGTATATTTCTATTTTGATGTACCTGCCCAACACCGCATTTTTCATTTGATGGGTGAACCAACAGAAACCCGTCATATTGTAATGGCTAACCACGAAGCTGTGATCTCGCCGCCCTGGTCGGTACACTGCGGACCCGGTACCACCAACTACGGTTTTATCTGGGCCATGGCAGGAGAGAATTATACATTCACTGATATGGATCCGGTAGCAATTGCCGATATGAAATAAGTCACATCCATAAAACTAAAAAACCGCATCCTTTGGAGATGCGGTTTATACTCACAACAAAAAATAGTTATATTTTCACTTTAATCACCAGTTTCTTGATCGGTCCTTCCCCAATCATCGGGGCATGTACATCTTCCGGGTAAAAGATGGCGAACTGGTTGTCTGTCATGCCAAAGAACATATCCGGTTCATCATTGTAAAACAACACATCCTTTTCTGCATTATATTCTCCCCTGGGAGATACACAGGTATTGCGTGGTTTCCAGCCCAGGGTTTCTTTACCCCTGATACAAACCTGGATATCAATATGTGCATTGTGGCACTCAAATTTAGCCGTAGACTCTTCCGCCTTCACACCATTTTTATCTGATACAATGCCCCACAGGTTATCACCATCAATGTCAAACTTGCCCACTTCCAGCGAAGCCAGGTCTACAGAACTGATATACGCAAAGGCTTTCGCAAACAAAGGATTCAATCCTGCATACTTACCCGCATTCGACAAACTATCTAAAATCATAAGACATATATTTTCAAATTTTCAAATTCCTCTCATTTTCAAATTATCTCTGCACCCTTCCCGATCCATCTCCCTTCATCAATTCCTTCACTTCCGTCAAAGTAGCATGGTTCAGATCTCCCGGAATGGTGTGTTTAAGGGCAGAAGCAGCTACGCCAAATTCTGCCGCTTCGGGCATGGGCATATCGCTTACCAATCCGTAAATAAATCCGCTGGCAAAAGAATCGCCACTGCCTACACGGTCTACAATACGAACTTCGTATTGTTTGGTATGATAGAATTCGGCTCCATCGTATACCAATGCACTCCAGCCGTTATCAGAAGCGCTATGGCTTTCGCGTAAGGTGGAGGCAATGTATTTGAATCCGAATTTTTCCTTCATTTGTGTGAACACACTTTTGTAACCATCCAGGTTCAGCTCGCCCTTGGTTACATCGGTACCTTCTGCTTTGAAACCAAGGGTGGTATCAGCATCTTCTTCATTGCCGATACATACATCCACATATTGGCAGAGACGTGTCATCACTTCCCTTGCTTTTTCCTTGCTCCATAATTTTTTACGGTAGTTCAGGTCAATACTGGTGGTAATGCCTTTGGCTTTGGCGGCTTTCAGGGCCGCTTCGGTTAAGGCCGCAGCTTTATCGCTGAGGGCGGGTGTGATACCGGTGGTGTGAAACCAGCTGGCACCGTCCAGGATCTTATCAAAATCAAATTCACTGATCTCCACATCGGCAATAGAAGCGCCGGCACGATCATAGATCACCTGCGAGGCGCGCATAGAAGCACCTGTTTCGAGGAAATAGATCCCCAGACGTTTGCCACCACGGGCAATGAACTGTGTATCCACACCATACCGGCGGATATGGTTAATAGCCGCCTGTCCCAATGCATTATCAGGAACTTTGGTTACAAAAGTGCCGTCCAGTCCGTAATTAGAGAGGGCAACAGCCACATTGGCTTCACCACCTCCATAGGTTACATCAAAACTATCGCTCTGCACAAACCTTTCAAATCCGGGTGTGGAGAGGCGCATCATGATCTCTCCGAGGGTAACTACTTTTTTTGCCATGATCAAACGTATTTTTAAATTAGGATGGGTTACGGGAAATTATTAATTAACTTGAAAGCCCTTCCTGCGAAGTTGGTTAATAATCGGTGGGAAGAAAAGAAATAAGGTTGTTTTCTGTCATAAAAATACGCAAACGTTTGCGTAAGAAAATACCGCTGTTTTAGCCTTTTCAGATAACATTGCTGGAAGAAAAATTGCTATATGGAAAAGAAAGACGCTATTCTGGCCCTGATTCCGCAACAGGGCATCCTTCCTCTCTATTTTTATAAAGACACCAGAGTCAGCATTGAAGTGCTGAAAGCCTTATACAGCGCCGGTATCCGTGCCGTGGAATACACCAACCGCGGTGAAGCGGCCCTCCAGAATTTCAAAGAAATGCGTAAAGTCTGCGATACAGAACTGAAAGGCATGTACCTCGGTATCGGTACCATCAAAAACGGAGAGATGGCCCAGACCTTCATTGATGCGGGTACGGACTATATTATTTGTCCCGGACTGGTTGCATCCGTAGCGGCCGTGGCCGACAAAAACAAGATGTTATGGGTGCCCGGTTGTATGACACCTTCCGAGATTATCCAGGCAGAAACCCTGGGAGCCAAAATGATCAAACTGTTTCCGGGAAATATACTGGGGCCTGGTTTTCTCTCGGCCATTAAAGAGATCTTCCCGGGGTTATTGTTTATGCCTACCGGTGGGGTAGAACTGGATAAAGACAATATTGCCGGCTGGTTCAAAGCCGGTGTTTGTGCAGTGGGTATGGGCAGCAAACTCATCACCAAACAATTACTCGAAACAGGAAACTACGCACAGATCTCACAGGATACAGAAAAAGTATTGGCGATCATTCAATCCATCAAATCATAACCATGACAGCTATAGCAGAAAAAATAGGTAAGTACAGGTGGACAGTCTGCGCCTTGTTATTTTTCGCCACCACGGTGAATTATTTAGACAGGCAGGTACTGAGTTTACTGAAGACTACGTTGGAAAATGAATTCAACTGGAGTAATTCAGACTACGCCAACATCGCTTCCGTTTTCCAGTTTGTGTATGCTATTTCCATGTTATTCGCCGGCAGGATCGTGGATAAACTGGGCACCAAAAAAGGCTATGCCTGGGCAATCGTGATCTGGTCTCTCGGTGCCATCATTCACGCGTATGCGGTGCCATTGGGTACGGGTGTGGCCGCGGTGCTGGGCTGGGTGGGTATTACGGCGGTGCCGGTGTCGATCATTGGTTTTATGTTATCAAGGGCCATCCTGGGTTTTGGTGAAGCGGGTAATTTTCCGGCAGCCATCAAAGCCACAGCTGAATATTTTCCTAAAAAAGAAAGATCATTTGCTACCGGTATTTTTAATTCCGGTGCCAATATCGGTGCTGTATTGGCACCCTTATCCGTGCCATGGATCGCTTTGCATTGGGGTTGGGAAGCCGCATTTATTATCATTGGCGCCATCGGTTTTATCTGGCTGATTTTCTGGATGGTTTATTACGAAATCCCGACAAAACAGAAACGTTTATCAGCAGAAGAGCTCGAGTATATCAATAGCGATAAAGTTATCGACGAAACAGAAAATGAGAAATCAACTGCAAAAACGCCCTGGATGGTGTTGCTTGGATTTAACCAGACATGGGCATTTGTGATCGGAAAATTTCTGACCGATGGTGTATGGTGGTTTTATCTGTTCTGGTTGCCCGGTTACCTCAAAGATCAATATGCGATGGAAGGCACACAGGTAATGTTGCCACTCGCAGTATTATACAGCATGACCATGGTAGGTAGTGTAGGCGGTGGCTGGTTTCCTACCTATTTCATTAATAAAGGACTTAGTCCTTACGAGGCCAGAATGAAAGCGATGCTGGTGATTGCCTGTATCCCGCTGGTGGTATTGGCTTCGCAGCCACTGGGTGGTTATAGTTTCTGGGTGCCTGTGCTGCTGATCGGTATTGGTACTTCTGCCCACCAGGCATGGTCGGCCAATATTTTTACAACGGTATCAGATATGTTCCCCAAAAAGGCGATCGCTTCGGTGATCGGGATTGGAGGTATGGCCGGTGGCATTGGTGGTGTTATCATCTCTAAAATAGGTGGCTGGCTGTTTGATAGTTATAAACTGGCCGGTATCCGCCAGTCATGGGAGCAGGCTACCGCCAATGGCCTGGGTGGCTATCTCGATAAGATCAAATTATTACCACTGGCAGATAAACATGGAGATGTGATCGATATCACACACAAAGAAGTATTTAATCTTTCGAAAGATCTGCAGGCACAATTGCAGCAGGTTAATCCCGAACAGTTTGCCCAGTTCCTGGTTTTGCAGAAACAGCTGGTACTGGCATCTATGTCAACTTCTTATACCATCATGTTCACCTTCTGTGCCATCGCTTACCTGATTGCATGGAGTATTATGAAGGCACTGGTGCCCAGAGAAAAACAGGTTCGTTTATAAAACCGGTACAGACTTTATATTGTACCGTAACAGATAATCCTATGCAACTACTTAAGAAACTCTTTTTGGGGAGCTGTTTGACCATGGCTGCTGTTGCTGGTGCGCAGGCACAACCCAAAGTGCAGGTTAAAAAAGATGCCGTACAGCAAAAAGTGACGATCACCATCGGTGGTCAGCCCTTTACCGAATTTATTTTTACGGATACGATGGAGAAACCTTTTCTCTATCCTATCATGGCTCCCAACGGAGAAACCATCACTCGTGGGTTTCCCTGGAATCCCCAGCCCAATGATCCTACAGATCATCCGCATCATATCGGTCTCTGGTTCAATTATGAGAACGTGAACGGGCTGGATTTCTGGAACAACTCCTATAATATTCCTGCAGAGAAGAAAAAACAATATGGCTGGATCCGTACGGATAAGATCGTAGAAACCAAAAGTGGTACAACAGGTAAACTGGTGTATACGGCCCACTGGACCAACCAGGAGAAAGCGAACCTGCTTACAGAAAAAACAACCTATACTTTCTTCGTAGTGGGCAATAACCGCGTCATAGACCGTAAAACAGAATTAACCGCGGTGCAGGACGTTTCATTCCCGGATGTAAAAGATGGCATGCTGGGTTTGCGCGTGGCGCATGAGCTGGAATTGCCGGTGATGGAACCCAAAGAATACAAAGATGATAAGGGCATCATCACCAAAGTAAAAGCCACCAGAAATACGAGTGTAACCGGTAACTATATCACTTCAGCAGGTAAGGAAGGAGATGCCGCCTGGGCCACCCGTGCCAACTGGTGTATGCTCTATGGAAAAAAAGGAGGAGATACCATCAGCATCGCCATCATCGATCATCCGGATAATATCGGTTATCCTACCTATTGGCATGCCCGTAATTATGGATTGTTTGCGGCTAACCCGCTCGGACAAAAAGTATTCTCCAATGGTAAAGAAACGCTCAATTTCAAACTAGACAAGGGTCAATCCAAAACGTTCCGTTACCGTATTGTGATTGCTTCGGGGAAAGAGCGGCTGGCCATGCCCTTACTGGATCAGCTGGTGATTGATTTTTCAGAACACTGATCAAACAAGGAGTTCCTGAATATAATTTTGTAGTCTGTACAACGGTTCTTCCTCTTTTGCTCTTTTTCTTTTTTAGCTCTTATTGAAACATCCTACTTCATCATCTAAATGACTGATTTTGCAGAAGGTTTCGCTAAGAGAAGGACAAGAGAAAAAGAGCAAAAGAGGGTTTTGTGCGATTATACAAGTATGGTATTGCCTGTTTTAATTTGCGAAGCTTCCAGCATGGAGATGGTTGTTGCCACAGATATTTCTAACGTCTTGTGCTATTGGATAATTCAAAGTTTATTTGATTAGTTGAATAAAATTGTTTTCACAGGGTGTTCGATGAAAAATTTCTAATCAGTCCGCCTTTGGCGGACGGGCCTCATTGGGGTCGGTGTCAATCCCGCTTAAAGCGGGAGAAGACAGATCAGATCATGCGTAGCAGATCTGATCAGAGGCCAATGCAGTCCCGCCATCGGCGGGATAACAGGGACGGGGCCCAGCGGCCGTGAGCGACAAGGGTTTTTGAGTTACTGGGTGTTTGATTTTTAATAGCACAACGCGTTATTTCTATACTTTTGCGGTCATTGTTATTGTATGCAGCATAGTTTCTCCTACGAAAAAAAGAAAGTGATACAGGCGCTCCGTTATCACTTTGTGCAGCGTCCCGAAGTGCGGGTGTTGATTGTGATGGTGAATGTATTTGCCATTCTTTCGGCTGTGCTGTTTTACATGAAAAAGATCCGCCCCGAACCTTTTTTACTGGGCTCAGTCATCTGGCTGCTGCTCATGGCTACTTTCTGGTATATCCTGCCCAACAGCATCTATAAAAAATCGGCTACTTTCCGGGATTCATTCATTATCAGTTTTCTGCCGGATGAGATCCAGCTGGAGAATGAACGGGGTGCCGTACAATGGCCCTGGAACAAATTCACCCGCTTCTTCGAAAGCCCGCATTTTTTTCATCTTTATTTCGATAGCAAATCTTTTTTCCTCGTACCCAAAGAAGGAATGGGAGATGAGTTCAGACATGAACTGAGAGGGATGTTGAACAGTAAGATAGGAAGTAAGTAAATGCTAAGTGTTAAGTTCTAAGTTGTACATCCCAGGTAGAATCTCATTCTGATAAACAATGGTCTGCAGAACATAGAACCCAGAACATAGAATCTAAAACTTACAACCCAGAACTTATAACTCCTTCTCCATCACATAATGCGGGATGGTCACTTCATTAAATTCATCGCTGCAGATGCGGTAGCCGTTTTTTTCGTAGAAGCCGAGGGCCGATTTGCGGGCATGCATGGTAAGACGGCGGTAGCCATGGTCGCGGGCCACATTCTCGGCAAAGCTCATCAGCACCCTTCCGATCCCTTTTCCCTGCAGGTTGGCACTAACGGCCATTTGTCTGAGGCGAACCGTTTTAGGGTCTGTTTTGGTTAATACACAACAGGCTTCCAGCCTGTCATCTTCAAAGCAGCCCAGCAAAATATCTTCTGTTTCGGCGGCCAGATCTTCCTCAGAAAAGGATAATCCCAGCGGTTTTCGCAGGATTTGAAACCGGAGATCTACCATTTGCTGGTATTCTTTGGAACCGTGATCTATCTGTTTTAATGCCATGTGTAATAACTAGGATGTACAAGATAATGATCATTTTCTTAAAAATTACCCATAAAACCGGATTTGGCCGGGAAACGCAGTTTACGGGCCTTGAAAACAAAAATGCCCGAAAAGATTGCTTATTTGACAAAAAGTATATTTTTGCGCCTGTAACAAAAACTTTTTACAATGTCAGACATCGCTACAAGAGTTAAGAAAATCATAGTTGACAAGTTAGGTGTTGATGAAGCGGAAGTAACCAACGAAGCTTCTTTCACTAACGATCTCGGTGCCGATTCTTTGGATACCGTTGAGTTGATTATGGAATTCGAAAAAGAATTCAACATCTCCATCCCTGATGAGCAGGCTGAAACCATCACAACTGTTGGTCAGGCTGTAGCTTACCTTGAAGAGCACGCCAAGTAAGATCTTACTCCTCCAAATGGAATAATTTTAATCCGCCTTTTTGCGGCAGACAATGCCACAAAAGGCGGATTATCACTTGAAACAGGTAATGAATATGCAATTGAAAAGAGTTGTTGTAACAGGTATTGGAACACTGACACCGCTCGGAAATAATCTCGAAGATTATTGGAACGGTCTGCTCAATGGTGTTTCCGGTGCTGATGCCATCACTTTGTTTGATGCCAGTAAATTCAAAACCCGCTTTGCCTGTGAGGTAAAGGGATTTGATCCTACCCAGTTCATGGACAGGAAAGAAGCCCGCAAATTAGACCGTTTTGCACAGCTGGCACTCGTAGCCAGCGACATGGCCGTTCAGGATGCAGGAATCAGTAAAGACAATGTAGATGTGGACCGTACCGGTGTCATTTTTGCCAGTGGTATTGGTGGTTTAACCACTTTCCAGGACGAAATGATCAATTTTGCCCAGGGCGATGGTACCCCCCGGTTCAATCCCTTCTTCATTCCCAAAATGATTCTCGATATTGCTGCCGGCCAGATTTCTATGCGGCATGGTTTCCGCGGTCCTAACTATGCGGTGGTAAGCGCCTGCGCTTCCAGCACCAATGGTATGATTGCCGGAGTAGACACCATCCGTTTGGGAAAAGCCGATATCATCATCAGTGGCGGATCTGAAGCCGTGATCAGCATGGCAGGCGTTGGCGGTTTTAACGCCATGAAAGCCATGAGTGAGCGCAACGACGATCCCAAAACGGCCAGTCGCCCTTACGATAAGGACCGCGACGGTTTTGTGATGGGAGAAGCTGCCGGTGTAGTGGTACTGGAAGAATACGAACATGCCATTAAAAGGGGAGCTAAAATCTACTGTGAAGTGGCAGGTGGCGGTGCAACAGCCGATGCCTATCATTTAACCGCCCCGCATCCGGAAGGACTGGGTGCCCGGAATGTGATGATTGCCGCATTAAAAGATGCCGGCATGCGCCCCGACGAAATAGATTATATCAATACCCATGGTACATCCACCCCGCTGGGCGATGGTGCCGAGGCCAAAGCCATCACCGAAGTATTTGGTGAACATGCCTATAACCTCAATATCAGCGCCACCAAATCCATGACGGGTCACTGTTTGGGTGCCGCCGGGGTCATTGAAGCCATTGCCTGTATCCAGAGTGTGATACATGATATCGTTCCGCCTACTATCAATCACTTTACTGATGATCCTACCCTGGATCCCAAACTGAACTTCACGTTCAACCAACCCCAGAAAAGGGTGGTACGTGCAGCCTTAAGCAACACTTTCGGTTTTGGAGGTCACAATGCTTGTGTGATTGTAAAAAAATACGTAGCTTAAGTTCGTGCAATTCCTCAAAAAGATTTTTAAGAAGTCAGACGATTCATCGTTCGAAAAACAGCTGAAAAACGTGCTCGGTATCAAGACCGGTAATGCCACGCTTTACCGCACTGCCCTGAGTCACCGTTCCGTAAAGGAAACGCCCGATGAGAATAACGAGCGCCTGGAATACCTCGGAGATGCCGTACTGAGCGCCATCGTGGCCGATTATCTCTTTAAACGTTATCCATACAAAGGTGAAGGATTCCTTACCGAAATGCGCAGCAAAATGGTGAACCGCCAGCAGCTGAACGATATTGCCCTGAAAATGGGACTCCGCAAATTAACTTTCTACAATAAGTTCGATAATGCCCTCAAAGGCAGCCAGATCTTTGGTAATACCCTGGAAGCCCTGGTAGGCGCCGTTTACCTTGATAAAGGTTACCAGAAAACCCATAACTGGGTGCTGCGCCAGATCGTGATCCCGCATATGTTTGTAGATGACCTGGAGCTGATCGATATCAACCTCAAGAACAAACTGATCGGCTGGGCCAATAAAAACGGCAAAACCCTGACTTTTGAGCTGGCCAACGAAAAAATGGAAGGCAGCCGCCGCCTCTTCACCATCAATGCCATGCTGGATGGCCAGTTACTGGCCATGGGCAAAGGCTACAATAAAAAAGATGCCAGCCAGGTAGCTGCCCAGGTAGCGGTAGAAAAACTGGGGCTGGTATGAGTTCCCGTGACCAATTCAATTTCCAGCTCAAGAAAAAAGGCATCCTGTTTGGCAGCATACTCCTCATCGGCATCCTCGCCATCCTCTATTTCGGTCTAAAAAAGTAATTCCAGACTTTTAACTTTTAACTCCAGACTATCCTCTCTCCTGGCACAACTCCACCAACACCCCATTCGTACCCTTCGGGTGAAGGAAACAAACCAGCTTATTATCTGCCCCTTTTTTGGGTGTCTCGTTCAAAAGAGTAAACCCTTCCGCCTGTAAACGGGCCATTTCGACCTCGATATCGGTTACTTCAAAAGCAATATGGTGGATGCCTTCCCCCTTTTTTTCGATAAAACGGGCAATTACCCCATCCGGGTCGGTGCTTTCCAGTAATTCGATCTTGGTATCGCCCTGGCGAAAGAAAGCCGTGTTTACCTTCTCAGAATCAACGGTTTCTGTTTTGTAACAGGGGGTATTCAACAGCTTTTCATATAAAGGGATGGCTGTAGAAAAGCCTTTTACCGCAATACCGATATGCTCAACTTTTAACATATATCTTATTTTAATATCAATCCTTTACGAAAGTCGGAAAAACAAGCCAGACCGGCCTGAATGCCCGAATTTATAGAACCTATTGACCTATTTTTGTGTTTAATAGAGCTATAAAAAGTACGTGAATATGTTGAAATTACCGATTTACCTCGATAACAATGCCACCACGCCCATGGATCCGCGTGTGCTTGAAGCGATGATACCTTATTTCACCGAGCATTTCGGTAATGCCGCCAGCCGTAACCACCCTTTTGGATGGGAAGCGGAAGAAGCCGTGGATTATGCCCGCGAGCAGGTGGCCAAACTGATCGGAGCCGATCCCAAAGAGATCATTTTCACTTCCGGTGCCACTGAAGGCGACAACCTGGGTATCAAAGGGGTATTTGAAATGTATGCCAGTAAGGGTAACCATATCATTACCTGTACCACAGAACATAAAGCCGTACTGGATACCTGTAAACATATTGAACGCCAGGGTGGAGAAGTTACCTACCTGGAAGTGAAACCCGATGGACTGATTGACCTGAAAGAACTGGAAGCGGCCATCAAGCCTACTACCATTCTGATCGCGATCATGTATGCCAATAACGAAATTGGTGTGATTCAGCCCGTAAAAGAAATCAGTGCCATTGCCAAGAAAAACGGGATCCTGTTTTTCTCCGATGCGGTACAGGCCGTTGGAAAAATTCCGGTGGATGTAAACAAAGACGGTATTGATATCATGGCTTTCACAGCCCATAAAATGTATGGTCCGAAAGGGATCGGTGCCTTGTATGTTCGCCGTAAAAACCCTCGTGTAAAAGTTACCGCACAGATGGATGGCGGTGGCCACGAGAGAGGGATGCGTAGCGGTACGCTGAACGTACCCGGTATTGTAGGCTTTGGTAAAGCATGCGAACTGGCCCGTCTGGAAATGGCCGATGATGCCGCCCGCTTAAGCAAACTCCGTGATAAACTGGAAACAGCTTTACTGAAACTGGAAGAAGCCTATGTGAACGGTAACCGCGAACACCGCTTACCGCATGTAGCCAATATCTCTTTCAAATACGTAGAAGGCGAAGGTTTGCTGATGGGCTTTAACAAGAACATCGCTTTATCTTCCGGTTCTGCCTGTACCTCGGCATCACTTGAACCCAGTTATGTGTTAAAAGCACTGGGCCTGGGCGATGATCTGGCACACAGTTCGCTGCGTTTTGGGTTGGGACGTTTTACCACCGAAGAACAGATCGACTACACCATTAAAGCGGTGAGCGATACCGTTCTGAAACTGAGAGATATGAGTCCGCTTTGGGAAATGTTCAAAGAGGGCGTGGATATGGATAAGATTGAGTGGGCGCACCACTAAATCAATTAAAAATTAAAAATTTACAATTAATAATTTCAACCATGGCATATTCAGAAAAAGTGATTGATCACTACAGCAATCCTAAGAATGTAGGAACGCTGGATAAATCAAAGAAAAACGTAGGTACCGGTTTAGTAGGTGCCCCTGAGTGTGGCGATGTAATGCGCCTGCAGATTGAAGTGGATGATGCTACCGGTGTGATTACCGATGCAAAATTCAAGACCTTTGGTTGCGGATCCGCTATTGCTTCTTCCTCACTCGCTACAGAGTGGCTCAAAGGTAAAACCGTTGACCAGGCTGTTCAGATCGATAATATGGATCTGGTAGAAGAACTGAACCTGCCTCCGGTTAAAATCCACTGTTCTGTACTGGCCGAAGATGCGATCAAATCCGCCATCAACGACTACCGTAAAAAGAACGGCCTGGAAGAACTGGTGTTTGAAGAAAGGATACACTAGAATTGAATTAATAATTAGTAGTTAGTAATGTGTAATTACCAACTGCTAATTACTAACTACTAATTAATATGGTTGCAACAGAGAACAGCATATACGTAAGCGAGAAAGCCAAAAAGAAAGTACAGCAGTTAATGGAAGACGCTGGTGTGGCCGGAGATGCTTCTTATTTCCTGCGAGTGGGCGTGGTAGGAGGTGGTTGCTCTGGGTTGAGTTATAAACTGGATTTCGATAACGAGATCAAACCCATGGACCAGGTGTTCGAAGACAATGGTGTGAAAGTGGTAACAGACCTGAAAAGTTTTCTCTACCTCGTAAATACCGAACTGGACTTTTCTGATGGACTGAATGGAAAAGGTTTCTATTTCAATAACCCCAATGCCAGCAGAAGCTGCGGCTGTGGAGAGAGTTTTGCTGTGTAACAGCTACTGCAGAAGTAGATATTAAAAATAATAGGATAGCCGCACAGTTGTGCGGCTATTTTTTTTGGTAGTTATACAGGAAGAAGCTGCAAAGCCCGAATATGCTTAATATGGATTAGGGAAATAAGTATATAATCTTATCACTTATTCAGCCGGCCTCTGAAAAAAAGCGTTAAGAAATTTACGGAATGGAGCGTTAAGAAATGAACGATGTTGGGCTTTCCATATTAGTTGAAGGGCTCATTTGTTCCATTAATGAATATATGCCAGGCTTTAGACTTCGTTCATTTTAGCGGAATGCAGTAAATTTTAGCTTTTTTTCATCCCGCCTAGGCGGGATTGATTTTTTTTGTTACTTTTTTGTATCAAGACAAAAAAGTAAATAGAGTAACTGCTATTAACTCAGCGTTTTGTGCTTGATTTGTCTAAACCGTAGAAAAAGATACTACTCTGCTTTTTCATCCAATACTGGCGGTGCATCAGGTTTAGGAGGTTTCGCTGTTTTTACTTTTGCAGGCCGGAGAGGTGGCGGAGGTGGTGGTGGAAGTTTCTCTCCGTTTTTCACGATTTTGGGTGGGGTAAACTTAGTTACTTCCACTTTGGGTGGCGGCGGTGGAGGAGGCAGTTGTTTGTGTGCCTTTTTGCTACTGGTAACCGTAACAGGGATGGCATCAGGGCCATTTTCTACGGTAGGTTTGGCGGGCGCTTTTTTGGGTTGCTGTGCATGACTGAAAACGCCGATTCCCAGCAGGCAGAACAAGAGCAGGCTTAGTCGTAGTTTCATATATAGGTTTATAGTGAGATGCGAAATGTGAGAAAATCCATAAAGTGCGGCTAAAATGCCGGTTGAAATAGGGCGATTGCCTAATAACATTTAGTTTTGAAGCCATGTGGATGATCTGTAAAAAGGAATGGCAACAGTTTTTCAGCAGCCTCACCGGCTATATTGCCCTCGTTGTTTTTTTACTGCTGAACGGTTTGTTCCTCTTTGTGTTTCCGGATACCAGTATTCTTGATTTCGGCTATGCTTCGCTGAGCAGTTTTTTTAACCTCGCCCCCTGGATCTTATTATTCCTCGTGCCCACTATTACCATGCGCAGCCTGGCAGATGAATACAAGACCGGTACCTTTGAATTATTAAAGACGCTTCCTTTAACCCCCTCACAGATTGTTTGGGGTAAATTTTTTGGCTCGCTGATTATCGTGGTTACGGCACTGGTACCTACGCTCATTTATGCCGTTTCGGTGCAACAGTTAAGTGTAACCGGCGGCATTGATATCGGGGCTACGGCAGGCAGTTATATCGGACTTGTTTTGTTGGGAGCCGTATTTACCGCCATCGGTATCTGTGCCAGTAGTTATACCAATAATACAGTGGTTGCTTTTATTGCAGCAGCGTTTATCTGTTTTGCTTTGTACAATGGGTTTGATGCTATCAGCAAACTGCCCGTATTCAATGCCGGACTGGATTATTATATCGAAATGCTGGGCATCAATTTTCATTACCGGAGTATCAGCAGGGGAGTGGTAGATAGCCGTGACCTGATTTATTTTATTGGTATCATTGTATTGTTCCTGTTTATTACCCAACGAAACCTCATTAAACGATAAGCGCTTAGCCATGCAGCAAATCAGGCAACATAAATATGGTGTATTGGCGCTGACCGCTTTGTTTGTGGCCATAGTGTACCTGTCTACCTCTTTTTTCTACCGGGTCGATCTCACCGCTGAAAAAAGATACAGTGTAACCACCGCTACCCAAACCTTATTGGAGAACGTAGACAGCGTCATCAACATTCAGGTATTTCTTACCGGCGATCTGCCTGCTGATTATAAAAAACTCAGTATCGCCACCAAAGACCTGCTGGATGAATTCCGCTCTTTATCTGGTAACCTGGTACACGTCAGTTTTGAAAAACCCGGAGAAGATATTATCAACGATACATTAAAAGTAAAATTCTACGATAGCCTCTCCCGGTTGGGCGTGGTTTTTGAAAGAGCCGAAAGTGTGGAGTCTGAAAAAGAAACCAACCAGTTGATCATTCCTTCTGCCCTGGTGAGTTTCCGAAAAGGCCAGAAACCCATTGCCGTTGATCTGCGCAGCAGCCGCAAGATCTTCAAACAGTTCAATGTGGTGAACGATAACAGTCCGCAGGAAGATGTGGAAGCCACCCGTAATGCAGCAGAAGCATTGCTCGAATTCAAATTTGCAGATGCTATTGATAAACTTACCCGTAAATACGTACCTACTGTTGCCTACCTCGTGGGTAACGGAGAACCGGTTGATTTTAAAGTGAACGATCTGGGCGAAAGTCTCCGAAATGAATACCGCCTGGCTGTGTTTGATATCAAACAGGGATATCCCGATCCCGCCATGATCGATGCATTGATTATCGTTAAACCCACACAACCCTTTACAGAAGAAGATAAACTGAAGATCGATCAGTACGTAATGAATGGCGGACATGTGATCTGGTTCATCGACAAACTGCACGCCGAGCTGGACAGCCTGATGCGCAGTCAGGCAGAATACACTGCTTTCGACAGGGGGCTGGAACTGGACGATATCCTCTTCAAATATGGCGTACGCATCAACCCCGACCTGCTGCAGGATCTGAACTGCTCCAAGATCCCGATCGTGATCGGTACGAATGCAGATGGCAGCCCTAAGATGCAGCGGGTACCCTGGCCCTATTATCCGTTTCTTTCTTCCAGAGATAATAATCCCATCAGCAAAAACCTGGAGCGGGTATTGCCTGTTTTCCCCTCAAGTATTGATACAGTAAAAGCACCCGGCATCCGCAAAACCATTCTGTTGACCAGCGATACCAATAGTCGGCGCATCAGCTCACCCGCTATCGTTTCCATCAACAGTGTAAAAGATGATAACGACCTGCTCTCTTTCACCAAAAGTTATGTGCCCGTAGCCGTTCTGCTGGAAGGTAAGTTCAACTCTCTGTACAGTAACCGTCTCAGTCAACAGGTAATGGATTCTGTACAACGTGTTACCGGAAAACCTTATCTGGCGCATGCCGGCAAAGAAGGCAAACAGATCGTGGTGGCCGATGCGGATATTGTAACCAATTCCATCAGCCAAACGGCGGGCCCCTTGCCCATGGGGTTACTGCCGCTGGAAAATTACCGTTTTGCCAACCGGGAGTTCTTTCTCAACTCCATCGATTACCTCGTTAGCAGAAACAACCTCTTTGAAAGCCGGAACAAGGATTTTGTGCTGCGCCTGCTCGATAAAACCAAAGTAACCGAACAGAAAAGCCTCTGGCAATTCCTGAACATCGTACTGCCCCTGCTTGTTATTATCGCATTCGGTCTTGTTTTTCAATGGCGCCGGAAAAAGCAGTACCAGTCCTGATGGATTGGGCCAGTCTGCCTATATTTACACTTACGCATTAAACCCTTTGCATGTCTACCCACCAACTTGTTTATTTAGTATTTGCGATTGTATTGGTTATAGCACTGGTATTTGATCTGGGATTACTCAGTAAAAAAAACCAAAGCGTAACCATTAAACAGGCTTTTTACCAGACGGTTTTCTGGGTGGGACTGGCATTGGTATTTTTTGTATTCATGTGGATAGAAGGTCCTTCGCTGGCTGCTGAATCGGTTGATACAAAGACCGGACTGGCTGTTACAGGCTCGCAACTGGCACTGGAATTTCTGAGTGCTTACCTGATGGAGTGGAGCCTGAGTATTGATAATATTTTCGTGTTCATTCTCATCTTCTCATCCTTTGGTGTGAAAGAAAAACATTATCCCCGTGTATTGCTCGTGGGGATCCTGATGGCGATCCTGTTCCGGATCATATTCATTACGGTTGGAGTGGTATTGGTAGCCAAGTTCTCCTGGATCCTTTACATTTTTGGTGTTTTCCTGGTATATACGGGATATAAAATGTTTACGAGTAATGAAGAGGAAGAATTTGATCCGCATGATTCCAAAGTATATAAGTTCCTGAAAAAATTCCTTCCGCTGGTAAACCACGATGGTGATGGCAAATATGTGATGCGTGAAAATGGTAAACCCGTGTATACTTCCCTGTTCGTGGTAGTGGTATTACTGGCTGCCATTGACCTGGTGTTTGCACTGGATTCTATTCCTGCGGTAATGGGTATTTCCAAAGATCCGCTGGTAATTTATACTTCCAATATTTTTGCAGTGCTGGGACTTCGCTCCCTGTTCTTCCTTTTAAGGGGTGCGGTAAGTAAATTCGACTACCTGCAACAGGGAATTGCCATTGTACTGGTATTTATTGGTGTAAAAATGCTGGGAGAGCATTACCTGAGCATGTGGATGTCTAAATCATCACAGGTATTTCTTTCGCTGGGTGTGATCATGATTTGCATTTCGGGGTCCATATTTTATTCCATGTTCAAGACCAAAAAAGGAACACCCGAAGAAGTGAATGACGGTACTTTATAAAACCTACGTATATACTTGGCTTATCGTATTCAGGATATTGCACAGATTCTCCGGGCAGAAGCAATCATACAGGCTGATGCCCCGATGGAACATTTGCTGATAGACAGCCGTAAGATCGTTTTCCCGGCCACATCACTTTTCTTCGCCATCAGCGGTCCCCGTCGCGATGGGCATCAGTTCATCAAAGAAGTATATGAACGTGGTGTCAGAAATTTTGTGGTACGGAAGGGCTTTGATCATTCACCTTACAACGATGCCAGTTTTTTACAGGTAGAGAATGTGTTGCAGGCTTTACAGCAACTGGCAGCTCATCACCGCAGTCGTTTCTCCATCCCCGTCATTGGTATTACCGGTAGTAATGGGAAAACCATCGTTAAAGAATGGCTTTACCAGTTGTTACAACATGACCATGTAATTGTAAGAAGTCCGCGAAGCTATAATTCGCAGGTTGGTGTACCCCTGAGTGTTTGGCAGTTGCATGAGCGGCATACGCTCGGCATTTTTGAAGCGGGTATTTCCACCACCGGCGAGATGGAGCAACTGGCTGCTATTATACAACCTACAATCGGCGTGTTTACTAATCTCGCAGATCCGCATAGCGAAGGTTTTGAAAACCTGCGGCAGAAAGCCATGGAGAAAGCCATGCTGTTCCGGAATTGTCGTTCACTTGTATTTGGCAGAGATGGTTTGCAGAACCAGCTGGATCCGGATGGGGCAGACAAACAATTTTTTGCTGCTACTCAGGATTTCTTTTCCTGGAGCCGCGAATCAGCGGCTACGCTTTCTGTAACAACAGAACAAAGAACTGAGAACAGTACCCTTATCACTGCCGTGTATCGCGGTGAAACAATAACCATCAGTATTCCCTTCACAGACCGTATTTCTATTGATAACGCGATTACCTGCTGGTCTGTGATGCTGCAGATGAATTATCCGGCATCGGTTATCAGCGAACGAATGCTGTTGCTTGAACCGGTAGATATGCGTATGCAGCTGAAAAAAGCGAGTAATAACTGTTACCTGCTCAACGATAGTTACAGTAATGATCTCTCCTCCCTTGATCTGGCTATCGAACACCTGCAGCAGCAGGCGGGCAAACATCGTACTACGGTTATACTATCTGATATTCTGCAGTCGGGACAATACGAAGAAGCTTTGTACCGCGATATAGCCGCACAGCTGACTGTGCGGGGTATTCATCGGTTTATCGGAATTGGTCCTGCTATCAGCCGGTGTAAGGAACTGTTTCATACTTCTGCTGTACTGGATAAGGTTGAGATATATCCATCTACAGAAGTTTTTCTGCAGCAGGCAAACACACACGATTTTTCGAACGAATATATTTTACTGAAAGGCGCCCGCGTATTTGCGTTTGAACGCATTTCGGCCATGCTGGAGCAGAAGGTTCACCAAACGGTGATGGAGATCAACCTCACGGCCATGGTGCATAACCTGAAACAATACCAGCAGCAGCTGAAACCCGCCACCAAACTGATGGCCATGGTAAAAGCGTTCAGTTATGGCAGCGGTAGTGCAGAAGTAGCGCGCATCCTGCAGTTTCACAAAGTGGATTATCTCGCAGTAGCTTATGCAGACGAAGGTGTTGAACTGCGAAAGGCCGGTATAAGCCTGCCTATTATGGTGATGAATGTAGATGCCGCCGGTTTTGATTCACTGGTTAGTTACGACCTGGAACCGGAGATCTATTCATTTCCGATTTACCAGGCTTTTCATCATTACCTGGATCAGCAGGGGATACAACAGTTTCCTGTTCATATCAAATTCAATACAGGCATGAACCGCCTGGGATTTGAAGTAGAGGAGGCAGCGGCACTGGCAAAACTTTTACATACACAACAAACAATGGCCGTGAAAACGGTGTTCAGTCACCTGGTAGCCAGTGAAGCCGCCGACCATGATCATTTTACCGAAACACAGGTGAGCCGTTTTAACGAGGCCTGTACCAGTTTGCAGCAAATACTGGGTTATCATTTTGTTCGTCATATCGCCAATACGGCCGCTATTTTCCGTTACCCGCAATACCAGTTCGATATGGTACGTCTCGGTATTGGATTATATGGGGTAGACAGTGCCGATGGCGATACCCTTTCGCTTCAGACAGTAGCTACCCTCCGTTCCACTATTGCACAGTTACGTCCGGTAAAAGCCGGGGAGAGTGTGGGGTATAACCGGAAAGGTGTTTTGCAGCGCGATAGCCTGATAGCCACTATCCGGATCGGGTATGCGGATGGTTTTGGCCGGGAGCTGGGTAATGGCAGGGCTTCTGTGTATGTGAATGGCCAGTTAGCCCCCGTGGTAGGCAATGTTTGTATGGATATGACCATGATTGATGTAACCGGGATTGCCGGTGTAAAAGAGGGCATGGAAGTAGAGATTTTTGGCAAACACCTTCCTGTGCAGCAAATGGCCAGATGGGCCGGAACCATTGCTTATGAGATCATGACGGGTATCAGCCAGCGGGTAAAGCGGGTGTATCTCGAAGAATAAGACCCTCTCCGCGCTGGGTAATGGCATACCATCCTCCAAAGATTTCCCAAATTCCCGACCCTCAAATTCCAAAATACCACAAAGCCCTATCTTTGCCCACCATAAAAAACATGCAGTGAAAGCCAGACAAATCATATTCCTGATACTACTGATCATTTTTGCCGACCAGGCTTTGAAGTTTTATATCAAACTGAATTATTATGCCGGTGAAGAACACCAGGTGCTGGGCAGCTGGTTCCGACTGCATTTTGTAGAGAACGAGGGCATGGCCTGGGGTTGGAAATTCGGCGGTGGGTTCGGAAAAATCATTCTGACCCTGTTCCGTCTGGTAGCGGTGATCTGGGGTAGTTTTCTGCTGCGCGATTTTATCCGTAAAAAATACCACAAAGGTTTTATCATCTGTGCGGCCCTGATTTACGCAGGTGCACTGGGCAACCTGATTGATAGCCTGTTTTACGGGATCATTTTTGAGCAGAGCAATCCTTTCTCACAGAATGTGGCCCGTTTCTTTCCGCCCGGAGGTGGGTATGCAGGTTTCCTGCACGGAAAAGTGGTAGATATGTTTTATTTCCCCATCATTACCAATGCGCATTTCCCCTCCTGGGTTCCTTTATATGGTGGTGAAGAGTTTGAGTTCTTCCGTCCTGTATTTAATCTGGCGGATGCTTCCATTTCTACCGGTGTGATCGTGATTCTTTTATTTCAGAACCGCTATTTCAAAAAACAGGAAGCAGTACAACACCATACCATTGAAACAGATAGTGTGGTGAATGATAAAACGCAGATATTCTAATTGTACTGTAACTATACACTACTATCAAAGAGAAGCCCCGACAGTGATTGCCGGGGCTTCTCTTTATGATAGTGTAATATTATTTATTTGATCACCGGCACATTAAACAGCGATAAGCTTTGTGCAGGAGTGGTATTGAATACCTGGTCTATGAGGCCATATCCTTTTGCGTAATAACTGTTGCCCGACATCAGTGTCTGGTAACTGGTTCCATTATCGGGCAGGAACATGATCTCCCGTTTCACATTGATCACATTGGAATATTGTTTTCCACCAATGGTATAGTTACTCGTGTTTTTGGATATGATAGTGAATACGGCTTTGGCAGTTCCTTTCTGACCTCCCGTCCAGTAGCCGGGCTGTGCCGTAGACGACCAGCTCTCGCCCACATTGGCACTCTCTTTCAGGAATGGGTAACTGATGAAGAAATTAGGGATCGTGTCAAATATCAGGGTATAATCAAAGTCTACCGTGCTTAAGGCATAATAGGTGCCTTTACCATCTTTGGCAAAATAGAAAGTATCCTGCAGGCGGGTAGCGAACTGTGCATAACTGAGGGTATCGCGTACGATCTGTCCGGCTGCTACTTTCACAGAAAAAGTGTCAATGGTGCCCAGTTTGGGAACGTATTGGTATACCCAGCTGGATCCTTCTGTAGTAGGGAAATAATCGCCGCCAGAACCGGTGCCGCCCCCTGAACCACCTGTGCCGCTGCCGGATACGGGAACAGAGAAACTGCAGATATTGTTATTGAAGATCAGCACAAAATCGGTTGTTTTGGGAAGGATGGGGGTGCCATATCCTTTCAGCTTGATCACAGCCGGGCCGGTACTTACAGCGAAACCGGAATCCAGGAACCACATACCATTTACGGTATCTGAATAGATCTTGTATTTACCCTGTGCAGTAAAGTTGACATTGATGTTTACATAGTTATAGGTAGGCACTAATGCAGTATCTACTTTGTAGTCACCCTTCACTTCTGCCGATTTGCAGTTTCCCAGCGAATCAACCAGTTCTCCCTGGGCCGTACCATTAAAGCCACCTCTTTCCACACTGAACTCTTTTTTACAGGCCTGGAAGGCAAAGAATACAGCTAAGATGAGGCCAAAACGTAGGGTTAATTTGATCATGTTTGTTTTTCGCATTTTCTCGCTTATACGAATATCAGATAAAATTTATACTAATAACGCTGCCCGGTTAGTCAAAATACTGTTTTTTAATAACTGATCTACGTTATTTAACGTTGTTGTAGCTATCTGCGACAGGGCTTCATCGGTAAAAAAGGCCTGGTGAGCGGTGATCAGTACATTGGGAAAGCTCATTAAGCGTTGAATTTCATCGTCCTGTATCACTTCACCCGATAAATCGCGGAAAAACAGGTGTTCTTCCTGCTCATACACATCAATGCCCAGATAACCGATCCGGCCGGCTTTCAGTCCTTTAATAGCGGCTTTGGTATCCACCAATCCGCCCCGGCTGGTGTTGATCAGCATTACCCCATCTTTCATCATACCAATGGTGGTATCGTTGATCAGGTGTTTGGTCTGTTCGTTCAGCGGACAATGCAGAGAAATGATATCGGTTTGCAGTATTTCTGTCAATGGGTGATAACTAACACCCATCGCTTCCAGGTCTTTATTGGCGATAAGGTCAAAGGCTTTTACCTGGCAGCCCAGGCCAACCATCATCCGGCAAAAAGCCTGGCCAATATTTCCGGTACCAATTACGCCAACGCTCTTACCATGCAGGTTAAACCCAAGCAATCCGTTCAGGGCAAAATTCTGCTCCCGTACCCGGTTATAGGCTTTGTGTGTTTTCCGGTTCAGCGTCATCATCAGGGCCAACGCATGTTCTGCCACTGCTTCGGGCGAATAAGCGGGAACGCGGCATACTTTCAGTCCCAGTTTTTTGGCAGCTTCCAGATCCACATTATTAAAACCCGCACAGCGGAGTGCAATTACTTTTACGCCTTTATCGGCCAGTTGCTGGCAAACCAGTGCGGTTACTTTATCGTTTACAAATACACAAACCGCTTCGGCCTGATCTACCAAACCTACCGTTTGATCATTCAACTGTGATTTATGATACACCAGTTCAAAACCGACACTATCGTTAAAACGGTTAAAGAACTCTTTATCGTAAGGCTGGGCGGAAAAGAAGATGATTTTCATAATGGATTAAAGATACGGAGGCGGGGGGAAACTTGGCAATGGTGAATGGGCAATGGTGAATTGTTAACCATTGTTGTGTGGTGAAAACAGCTGCCTTTCTCTGTGTAACTCCCTATCTCCGAGCCTCTGTGTTGAAAAACACTACTATATCAAAATTACCTAATGGCATCTATTTTATTTTTTAACACAGAGGCTTGGAGCAACAGAGAATCGCAGAGATGTTCAGTTTTTTGAATTGCTGATTCTCTGCGCAATCAGTAAGCCGAGAAACTCCAATCAGGTCTTATATTGACAATTCACCATTGCCCATTCACAAACTCACGCTATTACTTCAAGCTCTCTGCCGCTGCCGCAATCGTTTTGTCCAGATCGGCATACGACAATGCGTTATTCAAAAACCAGCTTTCATAGGCAGAAGGCGGCAGGTAAATACCGCGTTGCAGCATGGCGTGGAAAAAGGTATTGAAGAACTGGTTATTGGCCGAAGCGGCAGATGCAAAATCGGTAACAGCATGATCGCTGAAGTGCAGACTGATCATAGAACCGAGGCGATTGATCACATAAGGAATACCGGAAGTCTTGAGTACTGTTGCGAGGCCATCGTGCAGGTAAGCGGTTTTGGCATCCAGTTCTGTATAGATCTGCGGGTTGTTTTTTAATTCGTTCAGCATGGTAAAACCAGCTATCATGGCAATGGGATTGCCACTAAGGGTACCAGCCTGGTAAACATTGCCAAGTGGAGCGATCTTTTCCATGATCTCTCTTTTTCCACCAAAAGCACCCACGGGCATACCCCCCCCAATTACTTTGCCATAGGTAACCAGATCGGCATTGATCTGTAAACGCTCCTGGGCACCACCGGCTGCCAGCCGGAAACCCGTCATCACTTCATCAAAAATCAATACGATACCTTCCCTGTTGCAGATGGTACGCAGGCCTTCGAGAAAACCGGGTTGCGGTAAAATACAACCCATATTACCTACCACCGGTTCAGTGATAATGGCAGCGATCTGGTTTTTGTTTTCGGCCACCAGCTGTTCAACCGCGGCCAGGTCGTTAAAGGCACAGGTCAGTGTATCATTGGCCACACCGGCTGTAATACCAGGTACCGTTTGTATATCAAAAGTAGCCAGTCCGCTACCGGCTTTTACGAGGAACGCATCTGCATGTCCATGATAACATCCTTCAAACTTGATGAATTTATTTTTACCGGTATACCCCCTCGCCAAACGCAAAGCACTCATACAGGCTTCGGTACCACTGCTCACCATTCTGATGAGGTCTACATTGGGCGCCATGCTTTTGATCAGCTCGGCCATTTCTATTTCTAACTCGGTAGGAGCACCGTAAGAAGTTGAGAGCAAAGCTTTTTCCTGGATGACTTTTACAACAGGTTCGTATGCATGTCCTAAGATCATCGGCCCCCATGAGGCAATAAAGTCGATATACTTGTTGCCATCTGCATCAAACAGATAAGCACCTTTTGCTTTCTCAATAAATAAAGGTGTTCCGCCAACACTTTTAAATGCCCGTACCGGTGAGTTTACGCCACCCGGGATAGATTTTTGTGCGCGTTCGAAGAGGGCTTTGCTTTTTTCGTACATGGTTTTTGTCAATTGGCAATGGTGAATGGTGAATAGGTTTATTTTTTTGTTGTTATCATTCCTGATAACATTTTAAAACAAGTTATCATTAATGTTCCCAGCTTGTCGGTTTGTGTATTTTGTAAATACGATAAATCCTGTGCAACGTCGAGTGCTGCATCTATCTCAATTACAGACCCTCTTGCAATCTCGTAATATCTTTTTCTCTCTGCATTCGATTTTCTGGAAGCGCCCTCAGCAATATTCAAATGAACGGATAAAGCAGCTCTTCTGATCTGTGAAATCATTCCATATCTTTCCTCAGCAGGTAAACAATTTGTTAATCGATAACACTCACGAACAAATAACCTGGATGTTCCATAAATATCGAGTTTCTGGTGATTTAATGAAAGGAACATATAAATGGTTTTGATTGAATATGAATTGTACTGCCATTATGCAAAACAAATCATATTCACCATTCACCATTGCCCATTCACATAAATTCCGTTTTAACACCCTTCTTTTCCACCGTATAAATACGCTCTACCCCAGCAACCTCACCACATCTTTCGCAAAATAAGTAGCAATCAGATCTGCACCTGCTCTTTTGATAGAGGTTAATGTCTCCAGCACTGCTTTGTTCTCATCTAGCCACCCCATTTTAGCAGAAGCTTTGATCATCGCATATTCGCCACTTACCTGGTAAGCACTTATCGGAACCGTTACTGCATTTTTGATTTCGCGGATGATATCGAGGTAAGCCAGTGCTGGTTTTACCATTACGATATCGGCCCCTTCTTCTATATCCATCAGAGTTTCTTTGATGGCTTCGGTGCGGTTGGCATAATCCATCTGGTACGTTTTTTTATCACCAAATCCCGGTGTACTATCCAGGGCATCTCTAAAGGGTCCGTAAAAGCAGGAAGCATATTTGGCACTGTAACTCATGATACCTGTTTGTGTAAACCTGTTTTCTTCCAGTCCTTTACGGATGGCACCAATACGACCATCCATCATATCGCTGGGGGCAACAAAATCGGCTCCGGCTTTTGCATGACTGATACTCATCTGCACCAGTGCTTCCACTGTTGCATCATTCACGATCTCGCCATTAAGTACAATGCCGTCATGACCATAAGAAGAGTAGGGATCCAGCGCCACATCGGTCATCACCACCATTTCAGGAACAGCATCTTTGATAGTTTTGATGCTTCTCTGCATCAGTCCATCCGGGTTCCAGGCTTCTTTGCCGGTATTGTCTTTCCACTCGTCTTTACATTTGATGAAAATCAAAACAGAACGGATGCCCATGCTCCAGAGTTCTTTCACTTCTTTCACTGTCAGATCAATCGAACGGCGGTAATAACCGGGCATAGAAGCGATTTCTGTTTGTATATTTTCACCTTCATCAATGAATAAGGGTGCAATAAAATCAGCAGGGTGTAAAATGGTCTCAGCCACCATGGAACGGATAGCGGGTGATTGGCGTAAGATCCTGTTTCTTCTCTGGAGGTACATAGGAACTGTTTTAGTTAACCCAGTTGCGGGGATGCAGACAGGCATCTAACAATGCGGCTTCTGCGCTTCCTTCGGCTGGTTGATGATTGTATTCAAATCTTACCGTAGGGGGTAAGCTCATTAAAATGCTTTCTGTTCTGCCATTGGTTTTCAGACCAAAGATAGTTCCGCGATCGTGTACAAGGTTGAATTCTGTATATCTTCCTCTCCTGATCTCCTGCCAGTATTTATGTTCGGGCTGGTAGGGAAGTTGTTTTCTTTTTTCTGCTATCGGAATATACGAATCAATAAAAGCTTCCCCGCAGGCTTTGGCAAAACTGATCCAGCATTGAACATCTTTGGTGGCATCGGGCCGCTGGTGGTCATAAAAAATGCCGCCAATGCCACGTCGTTCATTGTTGCGGTGCCGGTTCACAAAATAATCATCGCATTCCTGTTTGAAGAGGGGATAGAAGCTTTGATCAAAACCATCACATACGGCTTTGTAGGTCTGGTGAAAATGACGGGCATCTTCTTCAAACAGGTAATAAGGCGTCAGATCCGTACCGCCACCAAACCAGCGATCGATTACGTTGTTGTCTGCGTCATAGAGTTCGAACATGCGGTAGTTGCAATGTACCGTAGGCACAAACGGATTCAGCGGATGTATTACAATACTCATCCCGCAGGCAAACCATTGATCGCCGTTGATCTTGAGTTGTGCCCGCATGGTGTCTGTTACTTTTCCAAAAACCACCGATGTATTTACGCCTCCTTTCTCAAACACATCGCCCTGACTGATCACCCTTGTTTTTCCACCGCCTCCTTCAGGTCTTTCCCATTTGTCTTCTGCAAACACCGCTTTTCCATCGCATCCTTCCAGTGCGGCACAGATCTGATCCTGTAACTGATGAATAAGACTGATCCATTGTGTTTTAATACTGTCCATATACAGATGCGTGAATCGTCAGTGATTATTTTTTGTGCCTGTATTCTTTAACGGTATCTACAAAAGCCCTTGCATGATCAACCGGTACATTGGGTAAAATGCCATGACCGAGATTGGCAATATGTCGTCCCGGACCAAATGCATCCAGCATAGCGGTCACTTCTTTTTTGATAACGGGGATGGGCGACAATAATTTAGCCGGATCAAAATTACCCTGCAGGGTTACCTTATTTCCAGCGAACTGTCTTGCCAGTACTGGTTTGATACACCAGTCAATGCCTAAACCCTGCGCACCTGTGGCGGCCATGGCATCCAGACTATGCCAGGCACCTTTGGCAAAAACAATCGTGGGTACACTGTCTTTTAATGCCGCTACAATCTGGCGCATATACTGTAAAGAAAGATTCTCAAAATCACCCGGACTCAATAAACCGCCCCAGCTATCAAACAACTGCACCGTATCTGCACCGGCTTTTACCTGTTCTTTCAGGTAAGCAATGGTAGTATCGGTGATCATCTGTAATAAATGGTGAGCCAGTTCGGGTTGGGTATAGCAGAATGCTTTGGCTTCGTCGAAGGTTTTGGAACCCTTGCCCTGTACCATATAACAGAGCAGTGTCCAGGGGGCGCCTGCAAAACCGATCAGCGGCACACGGCCATTCAATTCCTGTTTAATAAGTTTGATGGCATCAAATACATACCCCAGTGTTTCATTCACATCTGGCACACGCACACGATTCAGGTCATTACTATTTTTGATGGGATCGGGCAATACCGGACCCTTGCTTTCGATGAGCTGTACTTCCAGTCCCATGGCTTGTGGCACCACCAATATATCCGAGAAAAGGATAGCTGCGTCAACCCCTATAATATCTACCGGTTGTAAGGTAATGGCACAAGCCAGTTCAGGTGTCTGGCATCTTTCGAAGAAACCATATTTTTCTCTCAGCACCATGTATTCCGGCAGGTAACGGCCCGCCTGGCGCATCATCCAAACAGGGGTTCTTTCTGTAGCTTCTCCACGGAGGGTTCTGAGTAAGAGGTCATTCTGTAACATAGCGTGTAAGTGAGTGGTGAGTAGTCAGTAGTGAGTTACGTAGTAAAACACTACAACTTCTCTCTCTTTTTTAATAACGATTATAGTTCTTATGTTAATTCTATCTTGATGATCTGCCTACCTACTCACTACTCACCACTCACGATTCACGCCTCACGAAAAATACCTCACCGCCTGCTCCACCATCTCATCCTTTCCGGGCTCTTTGCTTACCAGAATTTTGTTATTGGTAAAACGAGCTATTGTGTCGCGTGTGGTTTGTCCGATGGCAAACAGCACGGTATCCGGCGCTACAGTATTGTTTGAAAAAAAACTTTCGGCAGTACTTGGACTAAAGAACAGAATGCCATCAAATGTTTTTTCTACTTTATGTGGTGTGGCCAGGGTTTCATATACACAGATCTCGTGTACTGTAATAGCCTGTCTGCTTAGTTTGACCGGTAATTCATCTCTCCGGATATTGCCGCAGAAAAAGATCAGTTCATCAGGTTCTTCTTCTTCGATAATGGTTTCTGCCAGTTCCGCTGCACTGGCACCGGTTCCGGCAATACTAGCTTCGCCGAAATATTCGGTTACCAGTTTCTGGGTAGCATATCCCATGCAGTAAATACGCCAGGAAGGTATATGGCCATCCAGCATATCAGTAACGGCCACTACGGCGTTCATACTGGTAAACACCACAACGGTTTCCTGCACAGAAGCCCATTCTATTTCCTGCTGTACGGCAACATCCTGCAGGGCGGTGGTTTCTATGAATGACTGCACGGTAATGTCAATGCCTTTTTTACGGGCATTGTCCAGTTGCGCAGCGGTTATGGGCCGGGTAGATAATATCTGGATACGCTTATCAGGCATTGCGTATGGATTCGATGATTTTTTCGCCACCATTCTCTAATAAGGTTCGGGCAGATCTTTCACCCAGTCCTTCTGCTTTTGACATTGGTACTTCTGATTCTATTTCTGCTTTTTCTTTTCCATCCAGTGAAAGGATATTACCTCTGAATAATAATTTGTCGTTATTAATAACTGCCAATGCACTGATAGGTGTTGTACAACCTCCCATCAGCACACGCAGAAAATCTTTTTCTATCCGGGTACAGATAGCCGTATGGTCATCGTTTAGCGGATACACTGCTTCAAAACTGGCGGTATCATTCTCGCGGCAGGTAATCATGATCGCTCCCTGTGAGGGGGCGGGCAACATCCAATCGAGGTTTATGGAATTCTGCGGACGAAGCCCAATTCTTTCCAGACCTGCTCCGGCAAAAATAGCACCATTCCAATGGCTCTCTTCCAGTTTGCGCAGCCGGGTATTTACATTACCGCGCAGGTTATCCAGCACATGATCCGGATAACGGTTCAGCCATTGTGCTTTTCGGCGAACACTGCTGGTGGCAATGGTGAGTGGTGAGTGGTGAGTGGTGAGAGAACTATTGTTGCCGGCCGTGGACCACTTTCCATTCGCGTAGCCTAATGATTCGAGTAATGCATCCTTATCCCCTTTATACACCAGAATGTCTTTGTAAGAAGCTCTGGGTAATACGGCTGCCTGCTGTAATCCTTTTGCCAGTTGGGTGGGCACATCTTTCATAGAGTGTACGGCTATATCAATCCGGTTACTCAGTAAAGCGGCATCCAGTGTTTTGGTAAAAATACCCTGTACACCTAACTCATACAATGGTGTAACCAGGTCAATATCCCCGTCACTTTTAATATAGATGAGTTCTGCCGCTACACCTTTCTGGTGGAGCTGCTGCTGAACTAAAGTAGCCTGCCACACTGCCAGCTGACTGTCGCGTGTGCCGATTCGTAAGGGCTGTTGTGTCATGGATTAATTGATGGTCATGAAATCATTGATAGCCTCAATATAATAACATCCGGGCTGATGTTGGCTACGCATTTTTACGGCCACTGTATTCACTACTTTCTGAATCGCTACCTGATCGATGGTAGTATTTTGGGTAGTAGCGAGGAACATATTGCAGGAATGCATGTCATGCAGTTTCTGTTTTACGGCTTTTAATACCGGTACATGACTGCGCAGCAACCACCATTCTGCCAGTTCCTGCCGGTGTTGCTGGATGATCTGGCGTGCTTTGGGCACTTCTGCTTTTCTTTTCTGCAGGGTAAGATCATTGATTACCGACAGATCATCCACATTGGCGAGGATGATCTGCGGTAATGTACCGGCTGCCGGCTCTATATTATTGGGGATAGAGAGGTCGATCAGTATTTTCGGACCACTATGCAGCAGATCCGCTTTGGTAAGCATGGGTTTGTTGGCATTGGTGGCCACAATCACAATATCAGCTTCGTTTACCGCTGCATACATGTCTGTAAAGGGAGCGGATTGAATACCGAGTTCTGCCGCCAGTTCACGGGCCGTTTCGTCGGTACGGTTGATAAGTGTGATCTGTGTCGTATCGAGGTAATCGATCAGGTTCTTACAGGTATTACGGCCGATCTTGCCGGTGCCGAGTAAAACGATTTTTTTATCTTTTGTGTCTGGTAACTGCTGCCTGATAAACTGGATGGCGGCAAATGATACCGAAATGGTACCGCCACTCAGGGCAGTTCCGTTTTTAATGGCTTTGGATGATTGTAATACGGTATTGAACAACCGCTCCATAAAAGCACCGATAAATCCTCTCTCACGTGCAAACTTCACTGCCAGCTTCATCTGGCCCACAATTTCATAATCGCCGAGGATCTGTGAGTCCAGGCCGGCGCCTACTTCAAAAATATGCTGGATAGCTTCATTACCCTGTTTGGTATAACATAACTGGCGGAAAGTATCCGCCTCGCCGGCCGTTTCGCTGCAGAGCAGGTCTATCAGCACATTTACATTATCTGCTACACCATAAATCTCGGTACGGTTACAGGTGCTTAATACGAACATTTCTCTTACACCTGCCCCAGTCGCTTTTTCCAGCAGGAAAGCATATTGCGCTGCACCGATCGCAAATTCACCGCGGATAGCCGCATCTGTCTTTTTGTAGTTGATCCCCGCTGTGAAAAAATGATTGATCTGCATGTAACGGCTCTTTTTCGGTATTCACTTTTAACTTACGCAAAGGTATCTTCCATGGTTTCTTCTAAAACATGAGATTCGTCATTCCATTGTCATTTCTCTGTCATGTTTTTGCATGACAATTCCTGACAAACCGATCAAACCCTTTGTTCATGCCTATTTGCGGCCACCGGGCAATCGTTTTGCAAAACTTTCCCGTATGTAGATTGTTACTATACCTTTGCCAACACAATAAAGATATGCCACAGTCAGCCCAAAGAGCCATCCTGCTAATGAACCTCGGTTCACCTGATTCCACTTCAGTAAAAGATGTCAGAAAATACCTGAATGAGTTTTTAATGGATGGCCGTGTCATCGATATTCCGTTCATTGCCAGGGCTTTGCTCGTAAGGGGCATCATAGTTCCCTTCCGGGCACCCAAATCGGCAGAAGCCTATCGTACTATCTGGACCAACGAAGGTTCTCCTTTGATTGTGCTCACCAAAGAATTACAACAGGCCCTGCAGCAGCAGGTAGAAGAACCGGTATCCATTGCCATGCGTTATGGTACCCCATCGCCCAAACAGGCTTATGATGAGCTGCTGCAGAACAATCCCGACCTGAAAGAAATTCTGATAGTACCCTTGTATCCACACTATGCCATGAGCAGTTACGAAACAGCCCTGGTGCAGGCGCAGGAACAATATGAAGCGGGCAATTATCCGTTCAGCATTTCTTTCGTCAAACCGTTTTATAACGAAGAAAACTACCTGAACGCACTGGCAACGAGCATGCAACCCTGGCTGGAGAAAGACTACGATCATATCCTGTTCAGTTACCACGGCATACCCGAGCGCCATCTCCGTAAAACCGGTGGCAGTAATGGTTGTAACTGTATGAAAATAGCCAACTGTTGCGAAGTAAATACGGTGGCCCATGCTACCTGTTATCGTCACCAGGTATTTACCACTACCCGTCTGGTAGCAGAAAAATTAGGACTACCCAAAGACAAATACAGCATTTCTTTCCAGTCAAGACTGGGTAAAGGCTGGCTGGAACCGTTTACAGATATCCGTCTGGAACAGATGCCGAAAGAAGGCATCAAAAAATTACTCGTCATCTGTCCTGCTTTTATCAGTGATTGCCTCGAAACCCTGGAAGAGATCGCCGAAAGAGGAAAAGAAACTTTTATGGAAGCCGGCGGCGAATCCTACGAAATGATCCCCTGCCTGAATACCCATCCGATGTGGGTAGATACCCTGGCCAACTGGATGAATGAGTTTAAGCAAGGTAGCAGAGAGATGATATTGAACAGATGAACAGAGGAATATCGAACACCGAATGTTGAACATCGAACAAAGAACATAGAACCCAGAACACAGAACTGAAGATGCCTGTTCTCCGGGAAATTTTTAATTTTTAATTTTTAATTTTTAATTTCCCCCTATGTACTCCTATATCAAGGCCCTTCATATTATATTCATCGTAACCTGGTTTGCGGGCCTTTTCTACCTGCCTCGTTTGTTCATTTATGCAACCGAAGCGGGTGAGAAACCAGAGGCAGAAAAGAAAGTGCTGCGCGACCAATTTACCATCATGATGAAACGGCTCTGGTACGGTATTACCTGGCCTTCGGCTATCCTTACCCTTATTTTCGGAACCTGGGTGCTCATCAATGGTAACTGGTACCTGCAGCTCTTTGCCCCAGAAGGCCGCTGGCTGCTGATCAAGCTGGCATTTGTGGTTTTACTCTACGCCTACCACTGGACACTCCAGGTGATCCTGCATCAGGAGATCAGGGGCATCTACCGATACAGTTCCCAACAACTCCGCATCTGGAATGAAGGTGCTACCGTTCTCCTGATCGCTATCGTAATGCTGGTAGTGGTAAAACAGAGCATCAGCCTGGTCTGGGGAGTGGTGGGACTGGTTCTGTTCATCGGCTTACTTATGAGCGCGATCCGCATTTATAAACTGTTGAGAGACAGGTAGTAGTGAGTAGGCAGTAATGAGTGGTTCGTGTTCTAAAAAGAAATTTCTACTCACGACTCACGACTCACGACTGACCACTCACGACGCACGATTCACGTCCTTATATTTCTTACCTTTGCACCCTTTAAAACCCGCCTTTTACCCGGTGGGTAGGACTTTTCAAGCGATTTTCAGGATATGAGTGTTAAATACCCAGAATTTTCCGGATTAAACCTCCCGGCCATAGAACAGGAGATCCTGGCCAAATGGAAGGATGGACAGGCATTTGAGCAAAGTGTTTCGCTGCGCGAGGGTAAGACCCCGTTCGTGTTTTACGAAGGGCCTCCCAGCGCTAACGGTATGCCCGGTATTCACCACGTGATTTCGCGTACGCTGAAGGATATGGTTTGCCGCTATAAAACCATGCAGGGTTTTCAGGTAAAACGGAAAGGCGGATGGGATACGCACGGTTTGCCGATTGAGCTGGGTGTAGAAAAAGAACTGGGTATCACCAAAGAAGATATCGGAAAAAAAATATCGGTAGAAGAGTATAACCAGAAATGCCGCGAAGCCGTGCTTCGGTACAAGGGCAAATGGGATGAGCTGACCATGAAAATGGGTTATTGGGTAGACCTGAACGATCCCTACATCACTTACGATAACAAATACATCGAAACCCTTTGGTGGATCCTGAGTGAACTCTATAAAAAAGGGTATCTCTACGAAAGTGTGAGTATACAGCCTTATTCACCTGCAGCCGGTACCGGCTTAAGTTCGCATGAACTGAACCAGCCCGGTACGTACAAGGATGTGAAAGATACCAGTGCGGTGGCCATGTTCAAAGCCATCAGAAATGAGAAGAGTGAATTTCTTTTCAAAGAAATCACTCCTTCTCCACGCAGTGGAGAGGGCCAGGGTGAGGTATTTTTTATGGCCTGGACCACTACGCCATGGACTTTGCCCTCCAACCTCGGTCTGACGGTAGGCCCCAATATCAATTATGTATTGGTCAACACATTCAATCCCTACACCCATCTTCCCGTAAATGTGGTTTTGGCCAAAGCCTTGCTGGGCAAGTATTTCAAGCCGGAAGGAGAGAACGGGGATTTTGCGGGGTATGACGAAAAAGCAAAACTGCTGCCCTGGAAAATACTGACCGAATTCAAAGGCTCACAGATTGAAAACTGTGAATACGAACAACTGCTGGCTTATGAAGCCAACTCACTGGCAGCCATCAAAGAAATCACTCCCGATGCGCAACCCTTCCGGGTGATTGTGGGCGATTTTGTTACCACAGAAGATGGTACCGGTATCGTACATACTGCTCCGGCTTTTGGTGCAGATGACTATCGCGTAGGAAAGAAATACAATATCGGGATCCTGACCATGGTAGATAAGCAGGGAAAATTTGTGGATGGTCTGGGCGAGTTCAGTAACCGCTATGTAAAAAATTACAAAGACGAGAAGGATTACGTGGATGTGAATGTAGACATCAGCGTAAAACTCAAAAAAGAGAACCGCGCTTTCAAAGTAGAAAAATACGAACACAGTTATCCGCATTGCTGGAGAACAGATAAACCGATCCTCTACTATCCGCTGGATGCCTGGTTCATTAAAACCACAGCCGTAAAAGACCGGATGGTGGAACTGAACAAAACCATCAACTGGAAACCCCGCTCTACGGGCGAAGGCCGTTTTGGTAACTGGTTAGAGAATATGGTAGACTGGAACCTGAGTCGCAGCCGCTACTGGGGAACGCCGTTACCGGTATGGAGAACAGAAGATGGAGAGGAAGAAGTTTGTATCGGCTCTATCGAAGAACTGAACGAGGGCATCCGCAAAGCAAATGAAGTATTGGGCGGTGATGTCAATAAAAATTACCTACACGAAGGTATTCTTGACCTGCATAAACCTTTTGTGGATGATATTATCCTCGTAAGCACTTCCGGCAAACCGATGAAGCGGGTGCCTGACCTGATCGATGTATGGTTCGACAGCGGCGCCATGCCTTATGCACAATGGCATTATCCATTCGAGAACAAAGATTTTATAGATAAGGGACAGGCATTTCCGGCAGATTTTATTGCAGAAGGTGTTGACCAGACCCGTGGTTGGTTTTATACCCTGCATGCGCTGGGCGTAATGCTGTTCGACAGTGTGGCTTATAAAGCGGTAGTTAGTAACGGACTGGTACTCGATAAAGATGGCAACAAAATGAGTAAACGCCTCGGCAACGTGGTGAATCCTTTTGAGACCATTGAAAAATACGGGGCCGATGCAACCCGCTGGTACCTCATCACCAATGCATCACCCTGGGATAACCTCAAGTTTGACCTGGCAGGGATACAGGAAGTACAGCGTAAGTTCTTCGGAACCTTATACAATACCTACCAGTTCTTTGCCCTCTATGCCAATGTTGACGGTTTTGCTTTTGAGCAGGCACCGGTACCGTTGGCAGAACGTCCGGAGATCGACCGCTGGATCCTTTCTTCCCTGAACACATTGGTGAAAAGGGTTACCCGTTCGATGGATGAGTATGAGCCTACACTGGCCGGTCGCGCCATTGAAGAATTTGTAGATGAACACCTCAGTAACTGGTACGTGCGTCTCTGCCGCCGCCGGTTCTGGAAGGGAGAATATGAGCAGGATAAGATCAGTGCCTACCAGACCCTGTACGAATGTCTCGAAACCATCGTTCGACTGATGGCCCCTATTTCTCCGTTCTTCAGCGACGCGGTATTCCGTAACCTGAATGCGGTAACCGGTAAGTTTCAGGTAAGTTCTGTACACCATGCCGATTTTCCGGTGGCCAATGAAGCTGTTATTGATAAGAATTTGGAAGAAATGATGATGTTTGCTCAGGATGTTTGTTCATTGGTTCTATCAATCCGGAAGGACAAAAACATCAAAGTTAGACAACCACTTTATAGTGCATTAATACTAGTATCAGGTGAATCTGATCCTAAAATGAAGTTTTTTGAACCTACTCAGGTATTGGGTTCTTCAGAAATTAAATATCAATTGAAAAAAGAAGTACGTGAGATTGTCATGCATGAAACCAATGTCGAATTTATTCAGACAATGAATTCTGATGATTTTGATCTTAAATTTAGACAGGTACCAGATTACAAGACAATCAGCCAAACATTATTCTTGGCAAATATTCCAACGGTAGCAACTGGTTCAATAGCGGAGAATATTAAAAGCTGGGATAGTGATATGGTGAATAAATTTAATAGAGAAGGGGAATTCAAGTACATTATTAGGGATAACAAGGCCTTCTTAGTCACATCTCAAGACACATTTAATTATAATGATAATCAGGTAGTTATAAGAAAAAATCATGAAGTAAAATTGATAGTAGAAGATATACCGGGCTGGAGTGTGGCCGGCAAAGGTAGCCTCACTGTGGCACTGGATATCACCCTTACCGATGAACTGAAGCAAAAAGGGGATGCGAGAGAATTCGTGAACCGGGTGCAAAATATCAGAAAAGAAAGCGGTTTTGACCTCACAGACCGTATATTCGTGACCGTGGTTGGGCCTGCTAACCTCAAGCAGTCTATTATGAAAAATTACGATTATATTTGCCGCGAAATTTTAGCAGATAAGATTGTATGGTTGCCTGAAATCAGCGGCGGGACCGAGGTTGAGATCAATGACGAACTGTTAAAAGTGGTTGTAAACAAAAAAGGATAAAATTGTATGCCAACTAAGAAACCTGCTCCAAAGAAGGCGGCACCAGCCAAAAAAGTGGCTCCCAAGCCTGCTCCTAAGAAAGCGGCACCGGCTAAAAAAGCGGCACCCAAGCCTGCGCCTAAACCAGCCAAAAAAGCGGTTCCGGCCAAGAAAGCTGCCCCTAAGCCTGCGCCTAAAAAAGCAGTTCCGGCAAAGAAAGCGGCTCCCAAGCCTGCTCCTAAACCAGCACCCAAAAAAGTTGCCGCACCCGCCAAACCAGCTCCAAAGGCAGTCGTAAAACCTGCCCCTAAACCAGCCGCCAAACCAGCTCTGGCACCCGCCAAAAAAGTAGCTCCGGCACCTGCTAAACCGGCTCCCAAAGCGGTAGCGCCAGTAGCTCCTAAACCAGCCCCGGTACCCGTTAAACCCAAAGTAGAAGTGAAAGCCCCACCGGCTCCACCTGTGAAACCTGTAAAAAAACAACCCGAACCTATCAAAGACGTAAAAGTTCCTAAGATCAACACGAAGACGAGTGTTCCTTACCAGCCCGGATATACCCAATTAGAAAAAAGAACAGATGCAGCCAGAACCAGCGGAGATCCTTTGGTAAAATACAGCGACAGCGACCTGAACGAGTTCAGGGATCTGATCAGCAAAAAACTGGAAGCAGCTAAAAAAGAACTGGCTTATTTACAAGGCCTGATTACCCGCAAGGATGAAATGGGTGGTGATAATGATGATGCCCGTTACATGACCATGGAAGATGGCAGTATGAGCATGGAAAGAGAGCAGCTGAGCCAGATGGCCAGTCGCCAGATCACTTATATCGACCACCTCGAAAAGGCGATGATGCGGATCGAGAACAAAACCTACGGGATCTGCCGTGTAACCGGTAAACTGATCGATAAAGCCCGCTTACGTGCCGTGCCCCACGCTACCCTTAGCCTGGAAGCGAAACTGGGTCTGGTAAAACCGGCTCCGGAGCAACAATAAGAAGAAATTAAATATTTATAGGAAGGCCTCTGAGTAAATCGGGGGCCTTTTTTAATGTCGAATATCGAACAGGGAACAAATGAACAGATGAACAGACGAACAGATGAGCAAGGAACTGATGAAGTGGGAGTGTATATTATTGAACTCACAACTTTAAATATCGAATATCGAACAGGGAATGTCGAATGTCGAAGTGAGGGGGAACAGATGAACAGATGAGCAAGGAACTGATGAAGTATTCATAGAACCCAGAACATAGAACTCATAACGGAACCTTTTTAATATCGAATATCGAACAGGGAATGTCGAATGTCGAAGTATAGGGGAACAGATGAACAGATGAGCAAGGAACTGATGAAGTATTCATAGAACCCAGAACCCAGAACTCATAACGGAACCTTTTTAATGTCGAATGTCGAACAGGGAATATCGAATGCCGAAGTATAGGGGAACAGATGAACAGATGAGCAAGGAACTGATTATAGAACTCAGAACATAGAACCGAGAACAAAGGCCATAGTGCCCTAACGCTGACAGTCATTTCTTCCCTTCGACATTCGATATTCCCTGTTCGGTGTTCGATATTCTACTTCACCTCCTGCATATCCACCAGCTTTCTATAAATGCCATTATGCGCCAGTAGCTGGTCGTGGTTGCCGCGTTCTACGATTTCACCTTTTTGTAATACGATGATCTCATCGGCGTGACGGATGGTAGAAAGGCGGTGGGCGATGACGAGGGAAGTGCGGTTCTGCATCATGTTATTGATGGCATCCTGTACCAGGCGTTCACTTTCTGTATCCAACGACGATGTGGCTTCATCCAGGATTAAGATCGGCGGATTTTTTAATACGGCGCGGGCAATGGTGAGGCGCTGTCTTTCGCCACCACTTAACTTGCTGCCCCTGTCGCCGATATTGGAATCAAAACTGTCTTCTTTGTGGCGGATGAAATACAGGGCATTGGCTACGGTGGCCGCGTGTTCTATCTGCTCCCTGGTTACATTATCAACCCCCAGTGCTATATTATTGGCGATGGAATCATTGAAGAGAATGGGTTCCTGTGTTACAATACCCATCAGGCTCCGCACAGAATGTAAAGTGTAATTTTTGATGTTCACACCATCGATCAGCAGTTCACCTTCGGTTACATCATGAAAACGCGGAACCAGATCGGCCAGTGAGCTTTTACCGGCACCAGAAGAACCTACCAATGCAACGGTTTTCCCTTTTTCAATCACGAGATTGATATTTTTCAGGATCACTTTATCCTCGTAGGCAAAAGATACATTCTTAAACTCTATGCTCCTGGTAAAGGCGGGGATGGCAGTTGCATCCGGTTTGTCTGTCACGGTCAATGGTGCCTGCAGGATCTCTTCAATACGCTGGATGGCGGCACTGCCTCGCTGCGCATTGTAAAACGCAGTGGATAAGGATTTGGCCGGATTGATGATCTGTGTGAAGAATACGATATAAGTGATAAAACTATCCGGACTCAGTCCTACCTGGTTACTCAGCACCAGCTTACCGCCAAACCACAGAATACAGCTCAATACCAGCACCCCCATAAACTCCGACATGGGAGAAGCCAGGTCGCGGCGGAAATTCATCCGGTTACGGATATGGTTCAGCGTATCATTGGTATGAAAGAATTTATTGCGCAGGATCTTCTCCGCATTAAACGCTTTGATCACACGTAACCCACCCAGTGTTTCATCCAGTATCGACATCAATGTGCCCAATTGTTCCTGTGATACGGTGGATTGTTTTTTCAGCGAGCGACTTACCCGGCCAATGATGAAACCGGTTAAGGGAAGCAGTACCAACAGGAACAAAGACAAAGCTGGACTGAGGTACACCAGCGATGCAAGGATGATGAGGATATTCAGCGGGTCGCGGATCAATCCTTCGAGGGTGCTCATTACACTCCATTCCACTTCATTGGCGTCATTGCTCATGCGACTGATGATATCACCTTTGCGCTGTTCGGTAAAAAAACCGATGGGCAGTTCCAGGATTTTGGCATAGAGGTCGGAGCGGAGTTTGGTCATCACATAGTTCCGCATGGGTGCCAATACCCGGAAAGAGAGGTAGGTGAACAGGTTTTTGAAGAAAATAGAGATGATAATGATCACACAGATCGCCCCCAGGGCATAGATCTCTCCATGGTCCTGGATCAGTTTACCGATGATATATTTGAGATAATCCAGCACACCGGCAGCTGAAAACGTCAGTTCCGGGGCATTTTGTATGAATTTTTCCTTGCCAAACAGCATTTGCAGAAAAGGGGCCAGCATAGCCAGCGATACCAGCGAGAATACGATGGAGAGCAGATTGAACAGTACATAGAGTGCTATATTCCGTTTCTGGCTCCTCAGGTAAAAAAGTATCCGGGCAAATCGCTTCATAAAATGTAAAACCTTTAAAACGCAGCAAAGTAACTAATTTTGCAGTCAATCAAATGTTAGAATATGGAGGAAGGAAAGCGTCAGAGACAGGTGGCAGGTGCCCTGCAGGAAGAACTGAATGATATTTTCAGGCGTTTGAACCTGAGTATGATAGATGGCGGCATGGTATCCATTGCCTCCGTTAAAGTAACGCCCGATCTGCTGGAAGCGCGTATTTATGTGAGCCTGTTCCAGGTAAAAGATCCCAAAGCGGTAATGAAAACGATCGAAGCAAGGGCCTGGGAGATCAAAAAAGAACTGGCCGACCGCGTAAAGCATCAGTTACGCCGTATCCCTGTATTGCATTTCTATCTCGATGATACCCTGGATTATGTGTTTAAGATGGAAGAGATTTTTAAACAGATCAAACAAGAAAAACCTCCGGGGGAGGAGAATTAGCGGATTAGCGAATAACGGATTTGCGGATTCAGGAATTGAATCATCCGCCATCCCAATCCGCCAATCCGTCATCCGTTAATGCGTAATTCTATGAACCTCCTTTTCGCCTGGCGCTATTTCCGGTCAAACAAATCCACCAATGCGATTAATGTAATTGCCTGGATCAGTGTTACTGCCATAGCAGTGGGTAGCGCGGCTTTGATCATTGTGCTGAGTGTATTTAATGGTTTTGAAGACCTGGTAAAAGGATTGTACGCAGATTTTTATGCGGATATACGCGTGGTTCCCGCCCGCGGTAAAACTTTTCATTTTTCGGCCGAACAGATAGCGCAACTCAAGCGCACAAAAGGTGTAGCCGTTGTCAGTTTTGTTGCAGAAGAGAAAGCTGTACTGAGTGGGGCATTACAAACCATTGTTTCTGTAAAGGGAGTTGACGAACAGTATACAGCTGTTAACCGTATTAATACCACCGAACATATTCCCCGGGGAAAATTTGAACTGGGTACCACTGCCGAACCCAAACTGGTAGTAGGGGCCGGCATCGAGAATGCGGCGGGTATTGATGTTGAAAAACCCATTTATGCGGCTACGATTTACCTGCCCAACCGTCAGGCAGCCCGGTTATCAGCCGATGATGGATTGAATGCATTCAGCATTGCTCCCGCAGGCACTTTTATGGTGCAGCAGGATTTTGATAACAAATATGTATTCACGAACCTCGGTTTTGTAAAATACATGCTGAACATGGATGCCGATGAATTCAGCGCCATGGAAATCAAAATCACCGGCGACCCCAATGAAGTAAAAAAACAGTTACAGGTATTGCTCGGTAAAGAACTGCTGGTGGAAACAAGATATGAACAGAACAAAAGTCTGTACGCCGTTATGCAGGTAGAGAAATGGGTGATCTATGGTATTCTCTCATTGATACTGGTAGTAGCGGCTTTTAATATGATTGGTGCCCTGACCATGCTGGTGCTCGAAAAACAAAAAGACATTGCCGTACTCAAAGCCATGGGCGCCAATGAACAAATGGTGCAGCGCATTTTTCTGAGCGAGGGTGTATTGCTGGCAACGCTGGGTGGTGGCGGTGGTATCTTACTCGCTACATTTATCTGCTGGCTGCAGATCCGGTTTCACCTGATCAAACTGGGCGGTAACACATTTATCATCGATTACTATCCCGTTAAAATGGTGCCCGGCGATTTTGTGCTGGTGGTTGCCACTATTGCATTCATCGCCATCCTCGCCGCATGGATTCCTTCCCGCAAAGCGGGGCAACAACTGTTCTCCCTAAAAAGCTAAATACCTGCCCTGCGCCTTTACGAGAAAATTTTGCCCGCAAAGGCGCAGAGGCGCAAAGAAAAAGTCATCACCCAAGGTGATGACTTTCGAAGTATGTTCAGTAAGAAATAGGATTAGTAGTCTCCCAGTGTCTCGGGTAACTGCGCCAGTGCTTTGGCCAATTGCTCATCGTTAGGGGCAATGCCATGCCATTCGTGGCTGCCTTCCATAAAATCAACCCCTTTACCCATCGCTGTTTTCATCAGGATACAGATGGGTTTTCCCTGGCCGGTCATAGACTTGGCTTTGTTCAGGATGGTAACGGTATCGTCCATATCATTTCCGTTCATTTCCAGAACGTTCCAGCCAAAAGCTTCAAATTTGGCACGGAGATTACCGAGCGACATTACTTTTTCAGTAGGTCCATCGATCTGCTGTCCGTTCCAGTCAATGGTAGCGATCAGGTTATCCACCTTGTTATGAGCAGCAAACATAATAGCTTCCCAGTTCTGGCCTTCATCCAGTTCACCATCTCCTGCCAGGGAGAAAACGAGGTGATGATCGCCATTAATTTTTTTGGTAAGTGCTGCGCCGATGGCAACACTCATACCCTGGCCCAGTGAACCACTGGCAACACGTACACCGGGTAAATGTTCGTGGGTGGTTGGGTGACCCTGTAAACGGGTATTCAGTTTACGGAAACTGGCCAGCTCCTTCACATCAAAATAACCGGAACGGGCAAGGGCGGAATAGAATACGGGAGAGATATGTCCGTTGGAAAGAAAGAACAGGTCTTCATTTTTTCCGTCCATTGAAAAGTTGGTATCATGTTTCATGATATGAAAATAGAGGGCGGTCAGGTAATCGGCACAACCGAGCGATCCGCCGGGGTGTCCGCTCTGTACACCATGCACCATTCTTATAATATCGCGCCTCATCTGGGTAGCGATGTCTTTTAACTCCTGTATACTTGCCATAACGGTTTTAATTATGGGTGCGAAGATAGGGGGAAATGATAAGTTAGGAGTTTGGGGTTTGGAGTTAGGAGTTGTTTTTTTGGAGTTATCCACTGACCCAAAACTCCAAACCCCAAACCCCAAACTCCAAACTATTCATTATTTTCGCCACACTTTAAACACTTTGTTATGTCGGAAGAATTAGATATGATCATTGCAGAGGCCGAAGATGGCATGAAAAAAGCCATCGGACACCTGGAAACGGAGTTAACCCGTATCCGGGCCGGTAAAGCCAATCCTACCATGCTGGATGGGGTAAATGTGGAATATTATGGGGCACCCACCCCCATTGCCCAGGTAGCCAATGTAAGTGTGCTGGATGCCAGAACCATCAGTATCCAGCCCTGGGAAAAGAATATGTTACAGGCTATTGAAAAAGCCATCATGCAGGCCAATATCGGTATCACACCACAGAATGATGGGGTGCAGCTGCGCTTGTTCCTGCCACCATTGACCGAAGAAAGAAGAAAGGAACTGGTGAAAAAATCGAGTGGTGAGGGCGAGAATTCCAAAGTAGCCATCCGCAGTATCCGCAGGGATGCTATTGAGCAGGTGAAAAAACTGCAGAAAGACGGCCTGAGCGAAGATGCCGCCAAAGACGGTGAAAAAACCATTCAGGAACTAACCGATAAATATAGTTCACTGGTAGAAAAGCATCTGACGGTAAAAGAGAAAGAAATTATGACGGTGTAATAGTTACCGGTTACAGGTTACAGGTTTCAAGTTGACCGTAACCTGTAACCTGCAACTTGAAACCTGCAACTATTCCTCTCCCTCCCTGATAAACTGTGAGAACCCATATTTTTCCGACTTCTCATTAAATGTCTGAATAATTGCCTGCTCCAGCGAAATGCCGAGCAGGGAAGCCAGCAGGTCAAGGTAAATCGCAATACCACCGATCTCTTCCTGTAGCATTTTCTTTGTAATGTCTTTTGCGGTATAACTACTTCCGCCATCCACCCCACCCATGGTTACCCTTTGTGTTTTTTTGATCATGTTACAGAGTTCACCCAGTTCACCGGCTACGGCGGTGGTCCAGTAGGTAATGGGTTGGTTATCGTAGGTTTTAAAACCTTCTTTGGCTCTTTGTACATTCAGTTCCCTGAACTTTTCGAGGTCAAGTTTCATACAATTGGTTTAGGAGTGATGCGGAGCTTTATTTTTTGTTAACGAGGTAAACACCCAGCAATATAATTCCCAGGCAGCCAACCTGCAGCAGGGTAATGGTTTCTCCGCCCCATATACCCCAGAGTACGGCAATAAAGGGAATGCCATAGGTAACCATCGAGGCGAAGAGGGTGCCTGCCCTTTTCACCAGCATATAAAAAAGGATAGACGCAATGGCGGTACCAAATACACCCAATACAACAGATGCCAAGGTAGAAATCATCAATTCCGTATGCAGCAGTGGCAGGGCAAAGTAGCCGGTAAAATACAGTATGATGAGCGTGGGTATGATCAGGAATACAAAAGCCAGCGAAGCGATATTGAGTGAGCCTACGCCCTGCATATGTCGTCCCACCATGTTTACATTGATACCGTAAAAAACAGTGGCCAGTAATACCAGCAGTGAATAATAAAAATCTTCAAAACGGAAATCACCTTTGGGGGCGATGAGTAAACACAGGCCGATAAAACCCACCAGTACACCAATGATCTTACGTCTGCCTGCCTTCAGTTGGAAGAAGGCAATCCCTATGATGATCGTAAACAGGGGCGTTAAGGCATTCATGATCCCGGCCAGCGAACTGTCGATCCGGGTTTCTGCAATGCAAAAAAGATAAGCCGGAAAAAAACTGCCCAATAGTCCGGAGAGGATCACCAAAAACAGTTTCTCGCGGGGCACTTGTAACAAGGCTTTGCGGGCAAAAGGAATCAGTACCACCCCCGCACTCAGGATCCGGAGAGAAGCTACGTGATAAGGGCTGAGGGTTTTCATCCCCTCCTTCATCAGGATAAAGGAGCTACCCCAGATCAGGGAAAGAATGGTAAATAATGACCAGTTGATAAGTTTATCTCTCAAGGCAGCATGAATTTGTTCAAAGTTGGTGTTTTTACAAAAGCAAAGGAATAAATTTATGTAAACGTAATCCTATGCCTGCCATCAAACTCAGTAAACTTTCTACCCGCGCACCCAAAGGATGGAGCAAGGAAAAGACCAAAGCCAAAACAACTGCTTTACTCGCAGAACTGGACGATCTGCAGAACCTGCTCTTTGCCCAATCCAAACATGCGGTGCTGATCGTGATCCAGGGAATGGATGCCAGCGGTAAGGATGGATTGATCAGGGAAGTGCTGGGTAAACTGAATCCGCAGGGAGTATGGGTACGTTCTTTCAAAGCACCTACTCCCGAAGAATTGTCCCATGATTTTTTATGGCGGATACATAAATACACACCACCCAAGGGTGTGATCCAGATCTTTAACCGTTCGCATTATGAAGATATCCTGGTTACGCGGGTACATCAATGGTGCAGCGATAAACTGGCGGTAGAGCGGATGAAAGCCATCAATGATTTTGAAGACCTGCTGGTAAAACATAACCATACACATATCCTCAAATTTTACCTGCATGTATCGCCTGAAGAGCAGCAGCTTCGTTTGCAGGAGCGGATCAAAGACCCCAAAAAGCAATGGAAATACAATGAAAAGGATTTTGAAGAAGCTAAACTATGGAGTCTGTATATGAAAATGTATGAAGATTGTTTTACGCACTGTAACAAGATTCCCTGGCATATCATTCCGGCTGATCAGAACTGGTATAAGGAATACCTGGTGGCCAGGGCCCTGCACAGCCTGCTCAGTTCTCTGAAAATGCAATATCCGGGTTTGAAGAAATAGCTTTGACGATTCGGTTGTTTGTAGTATTTTAAATCACTAAAAACTGATATATGGGCATGATGAAAGAATTCAAAGAGTTTGCCATGAAGGGTAACCTGGTAGATATTGCCGTTGCCTTTGTAATGGGAGCCTCTTTTGGCAAAATTGTTACCTCTTTTGTGGATGGGATTGTAATGCCATTGGTGGGTATGCTTACCGGTGGTGTTAACTTTAATGATAAAGTGCTTGTGCTAAAAGCGGGCACGGCTGAGGTAAAAGATGCTGCCGGAACCGTTGTTACACCGGCTGTGGCAGAAGTGGCCGTAAAATATGGTGCTTTTATTACTAATCTGTTCGATTTTATCGTGGTCGCTTTTTCCGTATTCCTTGTCATCAAAGCCATTAATAAGATGAAAAAGGAAGAACCCGCCAAACCCGCCGCTCCGCCAGAACCTTCCAATGCCGATAAATTACTGGCCGAAATCAGGGATTCACTGAAAAGAGCGGAAACGAAGGACTAAGTTTCGTGAATCGTGAATAGTGAGTAGTGAGTAGTGAGTAGTGAGTAGTGAGTCGGGGGCCGTCATGTATCTCCCGACTCACGATTCACGTCTCACGCCCCTCCCCGGTGGATAACTATTACCCGCCCCCTGCCCGTTTTATCCCTTATTCGGTTTTCTTTGCAGCTAAAGCTTTTGACCCGTGAATAATGTGAGTTACCAGATCAAGTTGGACCAGTTTGAGGGCCCCTTTGACCTGCTGTTGTTTTTTATTGAGCGAGATGAGTTGGATATCTACAATATTCCAATCACCAAAATCATCAATGACTTCCTGGATTTTATACACCAGGGAGAGAAACTGAATATTGAACTGAGCAGTGAGTTTATCCTGTTTGTATCTACCCTGATGCGGATCAAGGCAAGGTTATTATTGCCACGCAAAGAGATTGATGCGCAGGGTAACGAGATAGATCCGAGACAGGAACTGATAGACAAGATCCTCGAATACAAACGCTTCAAGGAAGCTGCAGCCAAAATGGCCGAAATGGAAGCTGAGCGGATGCTGATGATCAAACGGGGTAACCTCCAGCGCGAGATCTCGCTGATTGGCGAAGAAGCTTCGGAAGGTACCGAGATCCAGAATATTACCCTCTTTAAGCTGATGAAGGCTTTTGAGAAAGTAATGTTACGCGTTCAGCAACGCCAGAATAAACCGGTACATACCGTGGTGCGGTACAATTACACTATGGAAGGCAGCCGTGATTATATGCTGGGTTTTGTGCAGAAAGAAAAAACGGTTTCTTTTGAAAAGGTATTTGAAGTTTGCCAGGACAGGATCCACGCCCTGTTTTTATTTCTTTCCCTACTGGAACTGTCTCAGCAGAAATTCATGAAACTGCTGGTAGGACAGGGAATGAACAACTTTATTGTAGAATGGAACGAACACCGCGAAGAAGACCTGGAAGCCGAAGGCAATGTAGGCGATGCTGATATTATCGGCGAAACGGCAACACCGGATGATGTGGCAGATAATGTTGAAGACAACTCTTTACCCGAAGAATAATAGGTTCACTCAAATGAGTGCACAAAAAATCCGGCTCAGATCTGAGCCGGATTTTTTTATGCAGTATGCAGCCGCTTATCCTGCGATAGCAGTGCTAACACTCACTTTGTCTTTCATCAATTCTCTCACGGCATCTGCAATACCCTGTGCATCATAGGCACATTCGCGGTGCAGTTCTTTGGGGGTACCATGTTCTACCAGTCTGTCCGGAATACCAAGGATCTTTACATCGGCCTTGTACCCGTGCTGGTTCATGAATTCGAGTACGGCACTACCGAATCCGCCTACTACAGTACCATCTTCCACGGTTACGATTTTGCTGTATTTGCGGAAAGCTTCGTGTAAGAGGTCTTCATCTATCGGTTTAACAAAACGCAGATCGTAGTGTGCAGGGTTAATGCCCTGTGTTCTCAGCTCGCGGATGGCTGCCTGGGCAAAATTGCCCGGATGCCCGAAACTCAGGATGGCGATCTCTTCCCCATCTTTTAATTTTCTTCCTTTACCAATCGGCAATTCTTCAAATGCAGTTCTCCACTCCGGCATAGTACCCTCGCCCCTGGGGTAGCGGATCACAAACGGGTAGGTGTTTTTTTCCAGCTGAGCGGTATACATCAGGTTACGCAATTCCTGTTCATTCATCGGTGCACTGATCACCATATTGGGGATACAACGCATATAAGGAATATCGTAACAGCCATGGTGGGTTGGTCCGTCTTCGCCTACCAAACCGGCACGGTCCAGACAGAATACCACGGGTAATTTCTGAATGGCTACATCATGCACCACCTGATCGTAGGCCCTTTGCATGAAAGAAGAATAAATATTACAGAATACACGCAGACCCTGTGTGGCCAGTCCGGCACTTACTGTAACGGCATGCTGTTCGCAGATACCTACATCAAAAGCGCGGTTGGGCATTTTATCCATCATGAATTTCAGTGAAGAACCACTGGGCATGGCGGGTGTAACTCCCATGATGCTGCGGTTCATTTCTGCCAGTTCAATCATGGTATGGCCGAATACATCCTGGTATTTGGGTGGTTGCGGACTGTCGATCTTTTTCTTGAAGATTTCACCGGTCACTTTATCAAACAGTCCGGGAGCGTGCCATTTGGTTTGATCTTTCTCAGCCAGCGAATAACCTTTTCCTTTCACGGTTACGATGTGTAACAGTTTAGGGCCCGGGATCTTTTTCAGGTCGTTGAGGGTATCTACCAGTTTGGTGATATTATGGCCGTCTATCGGGCCGAAATAACGGATCTGTAAGGCTTCGAAGAGATTGCTGCTTTTGGTTACCACGCTTTTGAGACTGCCTTCCAGTTTACTCGCCATTTCGCGGGTAAAATTCTTGCCTACGGGTAATTTGCCCATCAGGTTCCAGATCTCGTCGCGCATTTTGTTATAGGTAGGCGAAGTGCTGATATCCGTGAGGTATTCTTTCAAAGCACCCACATTGGGGTCGATGCTCATGCAGTTATCATTCAGGATAATGAGTACATCGCTATCGGCTACACCCGCATGGTTCATGGCTTCGAAAGCCATGCCGGCCGTCAGGGATCCATCACCGATCACGGCTACGGATTTTCGGTTTTCTCCCTTGTATCTGGCGGCAATGGCCATACCGAGGGCAGCTGAGATGGAAGTAGAAGAGTGTCCAACCCCGAATGTATCATATTCGCTCTCGCTGCGTTTCGGAAAACCGCTCAGGCCCTTGTATTTGCGGTTGGTAACAAAATTATCCCTCCGGCCGGTCAGGATCTTATGGCCGTAAGCCTGGTGGCCCACATCCCATACCAATTGATCATAAGGAGTATTGTACACGTAGTGAAGGGCCACAGACAGTTCTACCACGCCCAAACTGGCTGCAAAATGGCCGCCATGCACGCTTACCACATCTACAATGTACTGGCGAAGCTCATCGCAAACCTGGTGTAACTGCTCGCGGCTGAGTTTTTTGAGGTCGTTTGGGTTGTTAACCGATTGTAATAAGGGACCGGCGTTTATCTGCATGCAGATGGTTTTTAAGATGTAAAAATAGGCTTTTCCTGCTTAAGCCAGTAGCCACACTGGTATAGAAACATAGAACAAACCCGATGGTTCGGCGGTAGAAAACATTAATTTCTGCCAAACAGAGGCAGATTTTGCCATTAATCAAATTTCGGGGTGTTTGGGGCTGTGTTTCCCTCTATATTTGTTCCAACATGAGAAGTAAATCTTCATTATACTGGACTTGCCAGTTAGGTGGCTGGTTGTTCTATGGGTTAACCATGGTGTTCTTTGCATTCATTTTCGAGAACAAAACCAACAATATCCTCTACCCCCGGATTGCCATTACTATCCTGATCGGTTTAACTTTTACACATTTACTGCGTGAGCTGATTGTACGGTTAAAACTACGTCCGCCCATACAGGTGCAGAAATGGTGGTTATTGATTATCACTGTGTTAAGTATCATTATCCTCTTCAACCTGGCCAATAGTGCCATTGTGGAGTTCCTGAAAATGTATGATCCCAAGATCAAGGTATCGGTAGAAAAACGATTCCTCTATAACCTGATCCTCGATTCTCCCCTTGTTTTAGTTTGGTTTTCTGCGTATTATATATGGCATTATGTTGACCTGGGTTCCAAAACCGAGATCCAGAAAGCCCGTTTGGAAAGCCTGGTAAAAGAGCTCGAGCTGAAGACCATCAAATCGCATATCAATCCCCATTTTATCTTTAATGCCCTTAACAGCATCCGTGCCCTGGTAGATGAGAACCCTGAAAGGGCCCGTACCGCTATTACCGAGCTGAGCAATATCCTGCGCAGCAGTATGCAGGCCGAGAAAATGGAAACCGTACCTTTTGAGCGGGAACTGAATATTGTAAAAGACTATCTGGCACTGGAACATATCCGTTTTGAAGACCGGTTACAGATAGAATATGATATTGACGAGGATACCCTTGATCAGCCGGTTCCGCCCATGATGCTGCAGACGCTGGTAGAGAATGCCATTAAACATGGTATTGGTAAACAGAAGGGTGGTGGACTGATCCGTGTGATCTCTGATTACCGCGATAACCACCATGAACTGATTGTTCAGAACACAGGTAGGTTGGATGATACCGGCAATGGTGACGGGTTTGGCATCAGCAGCACCCGTAACAGGCTGAAACTCTTATTTGGTGGCAAATCTTCTTTCGACATCCGAAATACGGGGGAGAATATGGTAGAAGCCAGCGTAAAAATGCCTGTACAGGAATTGCATTCTTAAATTCTATTCATAAATTAGTAGTATGGCAATTAAAGCAATTATTATTGATGATGAAAGGCTGGCACGCAACGAGTTAAAAAAACTGTTGCAGGACCATGCAGATATTGAAGTGATCGAGGAAGCGGCGAATGTGGATGATGGTATTGAGAAAATTGAAACGCTGAACCCGGATCTTATTTTCCTGGATATCCAGATGCCCGGCAAAACCGGTTTCGACCTGTTGGCCGAAGTGGAAAAAGCACCCAAAGTGATCTTTACCACCGCATACGATGAATATGCCATCAAGGCATTCGAAGTAAATGCACTGGATTACCTTTTAAAACCGATCGAGCCCAAACGGTTGGCCGATGCCATTCAGAAACTGCAGGCCGAGATTTTCAAAGAGAACGTGGGCATTAACGGGATGAACCGTGGTCCGCTGACCGAGTTTGACCAGGTATTTGTAAAAGACGGGGAACGCTGCTGGTTTGTAAAACTGGGCGAGATCCGTTTGTTTGAAAGCGTGGGTAACTATGCCAAAGTGTTTTTTGGTACCCACAAGCCCCTGATCCTGAAATCGCTGAATGCACTGGAAGAAAGGCTGGACGACAGAATGTTTTTCCGTGCCAACAGGAAACATATCATCAATCTCCGCTGGATCGAAAAAATTGAACCTTATTTTAACGGTGGGTTGCTGGTAGATCTGAAGGGTGGAGAAAAAATAGAAGTGAGCCGCAGGCAAACGGTAAAATTCAAAGAAATGATGAGTTTATAATACAGGTGCCAAACAGTTGATTGTTTGGCACTTTTTCTTTCTCAATGGTGTATATTCTTTTTTATTACTAACGTTTTCTTTTTATCGGTCAGGCCGCTCTAGCGTCCCGACCCATCTCAAACTATTATGAAAAAAATCTCCTCCCTGCTGGTACTGGTTTCCTTTACCGCCACCGCTTTTGCACAAAAGGCCGAAACGATCATCAATGCCAAAGAAGTTGAAAGAATTGAGCGCATACTCTCTGCCGATGATATGCAGGGCCGCCGAACATTCACGCCCGGTATAGAAAAAGCAGCCGCTTTTATTGCAGACGAGTTTAAAGCCATTGGTTTGCAAACCGTGAACAACAGCGGCAGTTACCTGCAGTCTTTTGTCATGGTACGCCCTAAGTTCATCAGCGCCAGCTGCACATTTGATGGGGTTTCAGTTGACACGCGGGATGTAATCGTGTTTACGAGCAAAGAGAACCTGCAGATCAATGAACAATCCGGTTATGAAACCGTACAGATTAAGGCAGGTGCCAACTTCATGACAGAAGCACGCAAACATATCAACGCCAATAAAAATCTTTTTGTGCTGGTAGATACCAGTTTTGCCAAAACCTATAATGGACTTACCCGTTTTAAATCACAGCTGTACAAATCCGACTACAGTGTGGTATTTGTACTGGCAGCCAAAACACCTGCCCGTTTTACAGTTGAAGCCAAACATGAATTCACCGAAATGAAGCTGGCCAATGTGGTGGGTGTTATTCCCGGTAAAAGCAAAAAGAATGAATATGTGATCTTCTCCGGTCATTACGATCACCTGGGTGTGATGGGTAAAGACCGCCAGGGTAATGTACTAACAGATTCTATTTTCAATGGTGCCAATGATGACGCTGCCGGTACTACGGCTGTGATTATGCTGGCCAAATATTTTAAAGAATTGAAAAATAATGAGCGCACCCTGATTTTTGCAGCCTTTACGGCGGAAGAAGTAGGTGGTTATGGCGCCACTTATTTTTCGAAGCAATACAATCCCGAAGATGTAAAAGCGATGTTCAATATTGAAATGATCGGAACCGAAAGCAAGTGGGGCAGGAACTCGGCCTATATTACCGGCTATGAAAAAACCGATATGGGAAAGATCCTGCAGGGCAACCTGGAGGGAACCGATTTTACCTTTTATCCTGATCCCTATACCACACAGAATCTGTTTTACCGCTCAGACAATGCTACCCTGGCAAGACTGGGTGTACCTGCCCATACCATTTCCACTTCCAAAATGGACAGCGAACCCAATTACCACAAAGCGAGTGACGAGATCGGCACCCTGGATATGGAGAACATGGCCATGATCATCAAAGCCATTGCCCTGAGTTCCAAAGGAATTGTGAGCGGAAAGGAAACGCCTTCGCGGGTGGATACTTCGAGCCTGAGATGAGCGCAGGGGGCGTGAATCGTGAGACGTGAATCGTCAGTCGTCAGTCGTGAGTGGTGAGTAGAGAGATGTCGGTCGCGAATTGTCAATGGTGAATAGTAAATTAGGCGAACGAAAAAGGGGTGGGATTAAACAAACTTGTTTAATCCCACCCCTTTTTTATGCTTACCCATAAATTACTAACTACTAATTGCTAATTACTCCCTCTCACGACTGACGATTCACGTCTCACGTCTCACGATTGATGCCTCACGCATTCACCGGCACACTATGCACCGCGTTACTGATCTCTTTGATGAGGGAAGGATCTTTTTCGATGGCATTGCCTACCACGATCACATCGGCTCCTGCCTTGCAGTTGCGGTAAGCTTTTTCGGGTTCGGTGATGCCACCGCCGATGATGAGAGGGATTTCTATGTTGCGCGCCACTTTTTCGATCATGGTTTCGGTAATGGGGCGTTTGGCGCCACTGCCTGCATCCATGTATATGAGCTTCATGCCGAGCATTTCTCCCGCCATGGCGGTACACATGGCAATTTCATTTTTATCGGCGGGAATGGGGGTTGCATTCGAAATATAGGACACCGTGGTGGGTGCCCCGCCATCTATGACCATATAACCGGTGGGCATGATCTCGAGTCCGCTCTTTTTTACAAAAGGAGCACTGATTACATGCTGCCCGATCAGTAATTCCGGGTTACGGCCCGATATGAGGGAAAGATATAAAAGTGCATCTGCATATTTACTTACCTGGGAGGGTGATCCGGGGAAGAGCAGTACAGGTATATTGGAATCGGCTTTGATCTGCTGGATACATTCGTCAAGATGACTGGAAATAACCAGACTGCCGCCAACAAAAAAATAGTCCACTTTGGCTTCTGTGGCCAGGGTGAGCAATTGATCGATCTTTTCATTATCGACCTTATCGGGGTCGATCAGAACAGCAAAGGATTTTTTGCCCGATTTTTTGTTGGTCTCAAATTGATGATACAATGCCTGCTTCATTCAGTAAGGATAGGTACTGCTGCAAAAATGCAGAAAAGTTTTTATTTACAACGGCTTATTGGCCTGCTGTTTCGATATAGATGGGAAAGATAAGCCATTCTGGCCGATTTGTGCAGGCAGAGGCCGGCCGGGAACCTCCCGTAAAGGGTTTGTTTAACTATTCTCATTTACGAAAAAATAATGGTTTCACAAGCCTTTTGGGTAAAAATTCTTTTCTACACCTGTTAACATTCCCGCAAATCCAGCAGGGATTTGGGCTGTGAAATATTCCCAATTCCTTATCCACAACCTGTTAATATTTACAAGTTTAAAATGCCGAAAGGAAGGATATTTTCGTCAACCGCTTAACCCAACCGTTAATGCCGGGGGCATTTACCAACAACCCATAAAATATACCTGCGTTATGTCTAACCCTCGCGCTTCCAAAGGCTTACAATTCAGTCGCCGCTTTACAAAGGACGATGTTAGTCCCTTTGACATGTTTGAATATGATTACCGCGACAGCGTGATCAAAAATCCCAACGGGGAAAAAGTTTTTGAAATGAACAATGTGGAGGTGCCGAAGCAATGGAGTCAGATTGCGACGGATATCCTCGCCCAGAAATATTTCCGTAAAGCGGGAGTACCCCAGCCGGATGGGTCGGTTGGCAGGGAAACCAGTGTAAAGCAGGTAGCACACCGTATGGCCAATTGCTGGCGTGTATGGGGCGAGCGTTATGGCTATTTTGCCTCTAAAAACGATGCCCAGGTATTTTATGATGAGCTGGTATATAGTATCCTGAACCAGGCCTGTGTACCTAACTCACCACAGTGGTTCAATACCGGTTTACACGAGAGTTACGGTATTACGGGTAAACCGCAGGGACACTATTACGTAGATCCCAAAGACAAAAAATTAAAGAAATCAACCAACGCCTACGAGCGTCCACAGCCACATGCCTGTTTTATCCTGAGCGTGAATGATGACCTGGTGAACGAGGGTGGTATTATGGATCTGTGGACCCGCGAGGCCCGGATCTTTAAATACGGTTCAGGTGTGGGTACCAATTTCTCCCAGATCCGTGGCGGTGGCGAAAAATTATCAGGCGGTGGCAGTTCGAGCGGACTGATGAGCTTCCTGAAAATAGGTGACCGTGCGGCAGGTGCCATTAAAAGTGGCGGAACAACCCGCCGGGCGGCCAAAATGGTTTGCCTGGACCTGGATCACCCCGAGATCATGGAATTCATCAACTGGAAAGTAGGTGAAGAGAAAAAAGTAGCGGCGCTGGTAGAAGCCGGTTATGATAACAGTTATGAAGGCGAAGCGTATGCAACGGTTTCCGGACAGAACTCCAATAACTCTGTACGGATCCCTAACTCTTTCTTCAAAGCACTCGAAGAAAACGGCGATTGGGAACTGAAAGCACGTACCGATGGCCGTGTGATGAAAAAAATTCCTGCCCGCGAAGTATGGGAGCAGATCTCTTATGCCGCATGGCGTTGTGCAGATCCCGGTACACAGTATGATACCACGATCAACGAATGGCATACCTGTCCGAAAGGCGGAAGGATCAATGCATCCAACCCTTGTTCAGAGTATATGTTCCTGGATAATACGGCTTGTAACCTGGCTTCCATCAATCTGCGTAAATTCCATACAGAAGAAAATAACATTTTCGACGTAGAAGGATTTGAATATACATCCCGTTTGTGGACCACTGTACTGGAGATCTCTGTGTTAATGGCGCAGTTCCCATCCAAAGAAGTAGCGCAGTTATCATTCGATTACCGTACACTGGGTCTTGGATTTGCCAACCTCGGTTCTATGCTGATGGTAAGCGGCATTCCTTACGATAGTGAAGAAGCCCGCGGTATTGCCGGTGCGATCACAGCTATCATGACCGGTGTAGCGTATAAAACATCTGCCGAAATGGCCAGCTTCCTCGGTGCTTTTGATAAGTACGAAGAAAACAAGGAAGATATGCTGCGTGTAATGCGCAACCACCGTGCTGCTGCTTACGATGCAGAAGATGCCTATACCGGCATTGAAATCAAACCACAGGGTATTAAAGCCCAATACTGTCCGGACTATATCCTGAAAGCAGCCACCAAAGCATGGGATGATGCCGTGCAGCTGGGTGAAAAATACGGTTACCGTAATGCACAAACCACGGTGATTGCACCAACCGGAACCATTGGTCTGGTAATGGATTGCGATACTACCGGTGTGGAACCTGATTTTGCCCTGGTGAAATTCAAGAAATTAAGTGGTGGCGGTTATTTCAAGATTATTAACCAGTCTGTACCACAGGCATTGCGTAATCTCGGTTACAATCCTGCACAGGCCGAAGCCATTGAGAAATATGCTGTAGGTGCTGCCAGTTTTGAAGGAGCGCCATTTGTAAACCCTACTTCGCTGCGCGAAAAAGGATTTACAGAGCAGGAGATCGAGAAACTGAATGGTGCTGCCAAATCAGCGTTTGAGATCGGTTTCATCTTTAACCGCTTTACCCTGGGTGATGAGTGTATGCAGCGTTTAGGTTTCAGGGAAGAGCAATATGCCGACTGGAACTTCAGCCTGCTGGAAGCTTTAGGATTTACAGAAGAGCAGATAGATGCAGCCAACGATTATGTGTGCGGAACCATGACCATTGAAGGGGCTCCTTTCCTGAAAGAAGAACATTTACCTGTATTTGACTGCGCCAACAAGTGTGGTAAAAAAGGCGAAAGATATATTCATGCTTACGGACATATCCGTATGATGGCCGCCTGCCAGCCATTCCTGAGCGGCGCCATTTCCAAAACCATTAACCTGCCGCACGAAGCAACTGTAGAAGAGATCTCGGATTGTTATCTGCTGAGCTGGCAGCTGGGTCTGAAAGCAAATGCCCTGTACCGCGATGGTTCTAAATTGAGCCAGCCACTGAGCAACAAATCAGACAAGAAAAAGAAAGCAGGTGAAACAGAAGCTACTGCCGATACTACACAAGAACCGGTAGCTGAAGCGTCTAATATTGTAGACCTGAGCAAATTAACCGTTGACGAATTACTGGAAGAAGTGCAGAAGCGCATGCAGGCTTCTACCGATACCAAGTTCAAACGGGCACTGTCTGGTATTGTGGAGAAGAAATCATTACCGGCCAAACGCCGTGGTTTTACACAGAAAGCAAAGATCGGCGGACAGGTGATCTTCCTGCGTACCGGTGAATATGGGGATGGCACTTTGGGTGAGATCTTTATAGACCTGGCCAAGGAAGGATCTACGCTGAGAAGCTTTATGAACTGTTTCGCCATTGCGATCTCTGTAGGCTTACAATATGGTGTTCCGTTGGAAGAGTTCGTAGAGAAATTTGTATTTACCAAGTTCGAACCATCCGGTATGGTAGACCATCCGAATATCAAAACCACTACTTCCCTGGTTGACTTTGTATTCCGTGCCCTGGCATTTGAATATTTAGGCAGAACCGACCTGGTGCATGTACTGGATAAACCCAGCATCGGTAATACGGGTGAGGGGGATGAAGGAGACGCTACTTTTTTGGGAAAGCCTGAGCTGAGCAGTATCCGCGTAACTGCGCCATCTGCCAATACCGCCGCAGCGCCACAACCCCAGAAACTGCAGCGGGCAGCCGTTAACGAAGACAATGGTATGAGTGCCGTAAATGCTGCCGCCAAAAACATGCAGAGCGATGCACCGGCCTGTAATACCTGCGGACATATCACCATTCGTAGCGGTACCTGTTACAAATGTCTGAACTGTGGTAATAGCATGGGTTGTTCTTAATCGATCCGGCATAATTAAATGATCAGAAATATCAACTATACCAACCGCTCCACTCAGGAGCGGTTTTTTTTATGTTCTGGACATGAAAAAAAAATGGGATGAGATGTTGACCGATACAATGAGTACATTTTCTTGCCTGACCATCTTGATAGTAGGGGATATGCTTTATTGCCACGCGCTTCAGCGCGTGGATGGAGGCTAACTATGAACCTTATCAGGGACTTTAGTCCCGCGGATGCCTTTTAACTAAAGTTGAATTTTTCCAGAAACTCCTCATATTCCTTCTGAAAACTCTTTTTTTGATGATGCTTTTCCTGATTGTCAATATATGCTCTCAGTTTTGGTATCAACGATTCACTTACTGACACAGCAAAGTACTCATCCTGCCAATACAATTTTACATGATTGATTCCCGATCTGTTATTAAACCAGTGAGCCGATTCGCCTTTCAGTAGTTTGGCTATCTCATGTATAGTCTGTGTGGGCTTTAGCCAGACCATGCAATGAATATGGTCTGAATAGCCATTCAGGCAGTCAATGAAGATCTCTCTTTCATTTGCATTCTTTCTGATATGATCAAATAAAAGAGAACGCAAGGGCTTGGTTAAAACAGGTTCCCTGTTTTTGGTAGACCATACATAATGAATACAAACTTTTGTGAAAGGCATTTTTTTTGTAAAGCAAGAAAATAATTAGACTATAGTGTTAGGGTATTTATACCTGATTGTGTAGCTATTAAAACGGAATACTCGGGACTAAAGTCCCAGTTGTGTGTCTATTAGATTGTATTCCACGCGCTGAAGCGCGTGGCAAAACTAACAGCTGCTCCATCTTTTAATACATTGTCTGGACTTCTGTTTTTATTTATTTCAGTGAAAATTTCAACCTTTCTAATTTTATCAATGGGAATAGTTAGACAAATCGGAATTTGGCAATTAATAGATAGTATTGCCATCTGGTTTGCTATATGAACTTGATTATTTATGTGTTGATAATGGAATTAAAGTCAATATAATGGTTGTCAGCCAGAATAATTATTGCAGCTGTAAAATTGACAAGATTAATTGTTTTGCCACGCGCTTCAGCGCGTGGATGGAGGACTAACGCTGAATCTTATCCGGGACTTTAGTCCCGCGAGTGGTAAGCTGATAGCAAGCGGGTACATGCTTCATTAAAAGCATCATTATTTTACTTCAAAATATTGTATTGCAGTACCACCATATCCCTGTGGACTGAGGCCTTGTATCACACTGATATACCTGCCCTTTTTATCGGAGGTGTAAAAACGGACATGACGCTCATTATTCTTGTCGGCAGGTATTTCGTGCGACCAATACAGTAAAGTTCTGAAATCAGGTGTGTGGGAATTTTTTTCCGGGTTAGCAGCATCGTAGACGGGCGAATAAAATTCGCGCTGTAGTTGTAAACCTTCATAGTCTATCACCAATGCACGTGGATCCAGTTCAAAGTTGGCGAGATCGCCTTTGTAGCTGGTCCAGTTAAGGATGCCGGAGAAAAAGGAATTGCCGAGAAAATAGCGCCGGTTATAGACTTCCAGTTTTCTCATTTTGAGGGGGTCGTAACTCATCAGCCTGTCAATATCAAATACAGGTACACCATCCACCAGTATCAGCGGAGGGGATTGAAAAAACTGAAGATTGGCCATGTCTTGCCTGGGTGCGAAAAAATTATTCCATAACTGGAGCTGGAATTTTCCTTTTATTTTCTGCACGTCCATCAGGTTTACATATTCGCGGAGTACTTCTTCGATGGTGGAGAAACGGGTATAATCATCCATCATATATACGGCATCCGGTTTTTCAAAAACAGAAGCGGTATCGGCAGTTGGCAGAAAATGTTTTAACTGGGTGCCCGCATACTGGTTCTGAACCTGCACATTGATACTTTGATCGAGCAGGGCATTTTGTCTGGCTGAAGACAGATAAAACGGGGGTGCAGTATTTCTCGAAAATTGTTCGGCAAAAGGATTATTGAGCTCTATTCTTGAGAGGGAATCAACGGTAGGATTGGTTTGTACAATGATCTCTGACGAACCCTTCATGTACTTGAAATCGAATTTTATTTTTCCGGCAGTATCGCTGATATAAGTTTTGAAGTTGGTATTCAGGCCGGGAACAGAAATATAGGTTTCAATATTTTCCAGTGGTTTGCCGGTGATGGCGCTCACTGCTTTACCGGTAATGATATGCCCGTTGAGCTCTGGTGGGAAAGCGGACACCGGATCTCTTTCCTGGAGAATATCATCCCATTTAAATCTACGCCAGCCTTGCGTCAGCATCAGGTTATCCATGGCCGGCAGGGTCTCTTCTCTGGACCCGTTAAAATAAAAAGCCGGTGATTCAATGGTTCCGCGCAGATCTGACTGTAACCAGAGAAAGGTATGGATATTGCTTTCATCCGGTTGCTGCAGCTCGTCCAGTCTGTATACAGATATGGATAGGTCGGTGTTGTTCTCTTTCCTGTTCTGCATGGCGGTTTCTACCAGCATGTCTACTGCAGAACGGGTGTTATAAGCAGGTTGTATCCCTTTTAGGTCAATTGATAGTTTTTGTTTCGGGTAGGTAAAATACAATCTTTCACAGAGCGGTTGTCCGGCACCATTGAACAGTGTGAAATGAGAAATACCTTCGCCCAATAAGTCCGGGTCTACAGCAAATATAGCTTTACCCTGCTGCAGTTTGCCCTGCCATATTTTTTTTAACGACTGGCGTGTATGCAGGAGTAGTAGCAACGTGCCGGTGTCTGAGAGATTGGTTTGTGCCGTAATGTTGATAGTTGCATTGCCATTGGCCTGTAAACGCATTACATATCCCCGGTCAAATATTTCCGGGAGGTCGCGGGTGTAGGTAGCTGATCCGGTTTTGATGATTGCTTTATAGCGGTGGCCGGTAACAGGTGTAAAATCAAAACTCCCCATTCCGAATCGGTACGACTGAAAGCCGGTGATACTATCGTTCTTTTCATCTACGATCAAACCAGTATACACAATACCATTGCCATCAGCCCCCTGCACTTTACAGGCAATCCGCGAACTGATACCTGTTACCAGATTACCACCCTCCGGAAAGAAACGGATATCAGGAGCAGTGGTAGAGGCTACCGTGGGAGTAAATATCTCCCTGCTTTTTTGTGTATTGACAATTGTAATCGCTTTTTCAAAAAAATAAGCCGGCCCTGCGTTTTTCATCCAGTTGGTATAACCCCGTATGGTATAGTTGCCGGAATTGATTGTCACAGGTAACTGTAAAGAACCATTTCCACTTCCTTTCTGAAGGGATATTTTTGCCTGTAGTATGGATTGATTGGTTTCATTCAGCACTTCCACATATGCTACTTTGCTGATGGCCAATGGTTGATGGAGAGATGCATCTGTTACATATATTTTAAACCAGATAATATCACCTGCGAGATAGAACTCCCTGTCAACATGCATGTAGAGTTTTTCCTGTAAACTTTTTTCCGAGTAGCGTGAAAAATGCCCGCTCAGCTTTTCTGTACTGATTTGTGCGTTAGCTGCTACGGCCAACAGCAGTGCCACAACAAAAAAGAAGCAGGGTTTTCTATTTATTTCAGCAATGCGTTTCATGGATACAGTATACTATTTTTCAGGGCCAGAATATGGGTTTGGCATTAACGCCTCTTATCGTACAGTCAACACAGACCTCGCTGGCGAAATAAACATAATCAAGACCGGTCATACCTCCTATGGCAACGCGTGTAGGGGTTCCAGCTTTTATTTTGATAGAATCAGGAAGATTTCTAACCACTACTTCCGGTAAACATTTACTGTCATAATTCCAGCCGGGTACCTGCGCTGCACTGATAAAAATCCGCTTCTGTTTTTCTTCCGAAACCTCAACAAAACCAATTACCGGTTCAGCCGGGTTGCTGAGGCAATGCAGGTTGCCATTGTTATCAGAAGGCTGGGCATCAAAAATGGAACCCAGTTGTTCTGTGTTTTTCCGCATCTGCTCCAGAAAACGGAATGCCTGCCGGCTGATGGCATATTGTTTTAAGTTGATGCTGTACAGAATCCCCAGTTTCCAGGAGGCAGGTTCAATGTAGGTTAATGGATAAAGCGCTACTACATCGTTTGATAATTTTTCTGTTGTGTTGATGAGAATATTGGTTGGGATATTTGTTTTCCAGCACCTGAGTACTTTCGGGTCGTACACAGGATTACTCGAATCGCGGTAGCCTACATGGTGCGGATTACCAAATCTGTCATTGTACACTTTCAGCATAGTGGCGAATGTGGAACTGAATTCCCATGTCTCGTCGTATTTAAACTGATAAAATTTTGTGTTATTGGTATTGTCGTGTGTGTTTGCATAGATCTGTACGCCACCGTTTTCTCTATTCCAAGAAACACTGTCAATATCGGGTGTTTTACGTACAGTTGAATAATCCGATACATATTCTTTTCCGGCAGCTGTTCTGATGTATACACGATACTGTTCAGCATTATTAAGGACGATCTGTGGGTGGGTATAGGTACCCGCACTTGTTTCAGCTAAAGGAAAATTGGTTGTATTATTTTTATTCTCTACCCGTACCAGTGCCCCCGTTTCTTTTACGATAGTGGCAGCACTGGAAATTTTTGTGCTTCTTGAAATGCTGATACTGGTAGGACCATTGCCGCTGTTGATGAAGCCTTCCACTACGAGGTAACCGGTAGGGGGTTCGTTTAACTGTGGTATGTATTTTTCCCTGCAGGCAAGAGCCATCAGCAGCAGTGATACAATAAATAGTTTTTTCATACGCATCATTTAAAACCGCACATTATAGTTGATATAAGGAATCAATGTTCCGAAAATGGATAGTTTATAGCCGTTAACCACCGCATTCTCTGTTGTATAGTAAACGGAATAAGGATTCTTTCTTCCCGTTAGGTTGTATACGCCAATGGTAAATGAATTATGAAACAGCTGATGCACTTTGTGATTGCCTTCTATATTCATCGAAAAATCGGCACGGAAATAATCAGGTATCCGGTACTGGTTCCTGTCTGAATAAAGGGTGCGTTGCGCTCCGGCATAATAAAACATACCAATGGGCAAAGTGATGGGGCGACCGGTGCTATAGGTTGTATTCACCGAGATACTGAACCGGTGCGAAATACGGAGGTTTCCCACAAAAGTAAGGTCATGCGGTTTATCGTAGTTGGCAGGGTAAAAAGCTCCTTTATTGATAGGAGATCCCTGTGTACTGTCGTTCATCTGTAACAAAGTGCGTGAGTAAGTATAGCTGAACCAGCCATTGAATTTACCGGTTGCTTTTTTGATCAGGAACTCTACGCCGTATGCTTTTCCGCGGGTACCTACCAGATCTGTTTCGATATGCGGATTCAGCACAAGAACAGCACCACTTTTGTAGTCGAGAAAATCTTTGATGCGTTTGTAATATACTTCTACGGATGTTTCAATGGTGTTGGATTTGAAATTATGATAAATCCCCAATGATACCTGTTCGCCCGATTGTGGCCTGATATTGGGATCACTCAGCTTCCAGATATCGGTAGGTGCAATGGCGGCTGTGTTGGAAAGCATGTGAATGTATTGCCGCTGGGTATTAAACCCTGCTTTCACTGAGAAATTCTGGTTGATGATATAGCGTGCAGTAGCCCTGATCTCTGGTGCGTGATAGGTTTTGATGAAACTGCCACTGCCATAATTGATAACTCCCACCCGGTTGTTTTCGGTTTTGGGAACACCGGCCGCGTACTGGTTAACAGTTTGTGCCCCCAGATAATTAAAAACGGAATAACGAATGGCTCCTTCCAGAGAAAGCTCGGGTGTTACGGTGAATTTATCGCTGAGGTATAAGGCCGTTTCCAGCGCCTGCTCGGTCTGCATTTTTTGCGGTACTATCAGCGATTTGTTTCCCAATGGAGCAAATGTTCCGGGTCGTAGTTTGTACAAGAGGTTATTCATTCCGAACTCAATGGTATGCCTGGCATTCGCAAAATAGTTTACATGGGTTTTCAGGTAATACTGGTTAATATTGAAATCAAGTTTGTAGGCAGTGGTAGGGTTGCGTTCACTCGATATGTCGTAATAATATCCATCATACCCCCCGGAACTGATCATGTACCATTTGTTATTGAATACATGTTTCCATTTGAGTGAAATATTCCGGTTGCCGTAATGATAGGTGGTATCGTTATTGAGATTAAACCTGTCGTTGCTGAGGTAACCTGTAAAATAGACACTGTTCTTTTTATCTATCTCATGTGTGATATTGAAATTGATATCATTAAAAGCTGCTTTGCTGTTTTTATATTCATTGGGTAACAGGTTCAGCAGCCAGTTGGCATAAGTGGTGCGGGCACCGAAAATGAAGGAACTCCTGTCTTTTACGAGGGGCCCTTCTACGTTGATCCTGCTGGTGAGCAACCCGATCCCTGCTGAGCCGGTAATAGTCTTCTTGTTTCCTTCGCGACTGTTTACCTCCAGTACAGAAGAAAGCCGTCCGCCATACCTGGCGGGAATGCCGCTTTTGTATAATTGCACATCTTTCACCACTTCAGGATTAAAAGCCGAGAATAACCCGAAGAAATGTGAAGGGTTAAAAATGGTAGCATCATTAAATAAGATCAGGTTCTGGTCTGCCGAACCGCCGCGTACATTCAGACCGGTGCTGGCCTCGCCCACGGTTTTTACACCGGGCATGGTCATCACTACGCGGAGAATATCTGCTTCTCCAAAAACAACGGGTACCTGTTTGATGGCTTTGATATCTATTTTCTGCACACCCATCTGCATGCCTTTAATGAGGCTGGTTCTTTCAGCAGAAACAGTGACATTTTTCAGGGAAATTACCTGTGGCTGCAGGTCAATATTCATCCGTCCCTCTCCATACACCATTAACTGCCGACGCGTATCAAGGGCACCCAGGCTTTGTATGTTGATAATAGTACGTCCCTTGGGTACCGTGATGGAATAATACCCATACTGATCGCTGATCACACCTGTTTTGCTTCCTTCCAGCATAATGGAAGCACCAATTACCGGTTCTCCTGTTTTACTATCGTGGAGATAACCTGCAATGGTTACTTTACCCGGGGTTAGGGCTGTTTTGGGTTTGTCACCAATTATATAGAGTTTGTTCTCGAGATTGGCTTTGGCGGCTTTGGGTTCTGTAACTACCGCATCTTTTTGGACAGGATTTTTGGCCGTTATAACCGGTTTTTTAATTTTTGGCGGCAGATCATCAAATAGATCATCAGCCAGCGCCATACTGATCGGTATATGTTTGGTAATGAAGATCTGCCGGTTGCCATCATCAGAAAAAACAAGATGGGTATCGTTGAAAGCGAGTTGCAGCAGTTTGTGCAGTGGTTGGTTTTTGACAGAAAGATCGATCAGAATGCTATCGAAATCCGTTTTATTGTAATAGAATCTATAGCCTGTGTTTTTTTCCAATTGTAACAGAAATGTCTCTACCCGTAGCTGTTTGAACTCTCCCGTAACCAGCGGCCCCGAAGTATCGGTCTGTGCTTTTACAGATAAACAGTTCATTAGTAATACTACCAGTGAGGATAAAAGGATATGTTTCTGTTTGCGGAACATGTATCTGAGCTTATAAAATTAGTTTGTCAGGCTTTGATAATAGGTCAGCACACTGATCAGCGCATTGTCTGTATCTTTTGAAAAATCGGGTTTATTCTTCCGGATAAACTGTCTGATTTCCGTTTTTTTATCTTTTGTATAAGCTAATAGCTGCTTTTTCTTACCAATAGGTTGATAGGTATTCCCTTCTTTGAGATAATAATTTACAGAGGATACAATATTCCTGAAAGCGCCGCCGCCCCAGTTTCTCAATTCCTCTTCAATGGCTTTGTTTTCTTTTTTCAGGATGGAAAAGCGACTGTTTGTGTGCAGCAATTCATAAAACCCGCTGACGGGCAAGGTAGGGGTATTGGGGGTTTTCTCTAATTTGATAAACAGATGTCCGGCAATAGTGAATTCGTCGATCTTCTCGTTTGATGGACTTAATTTAAAAGTGCCTGAAGCATCTGTGAGTACCAGCCTGCTTTGTACCTGGTCGAATTTAAACGGGATGTTCTCATACAGGATATGATCGTAGCGGATAGAGCCCTGCTGGAAAGCTGCCGATAGAAAAAAGGGCTGCCCCCGGTCGAGCCGTTGATCGTATTCCACATACTGCGGCCCGGAGTAAAGAGGGGCGGCGGTAGATAGGAACTGCTGGTATTGCCGGCGCACATGTTCCACCGCGGCAGTACGGGTACTGCTGTCGGATGGGGTTGGTTGTGCAAGCGACTGTTTCGTCAGGAGGGAAAAACAGGTGGCCAGCATCCCAAAAGCAGCTCTTTTGGTGGTGATCATAAATTAATAATATTTGAAATGTAAATCTTTTGTCAGGCCGATACAAATTTCAGAGCCGTTTTTTGACAAACGGCCCTGTTTTATCGGTGATTCTTTGGTTCAATACCCGGAATAGATTTTTTTTACCCTTTACCGATACTTTTTCGACATTTCACTAAAACCTTTTCTATAACAACTGAAATAACTTATTTTCATTCTCTCAACGAATTCCAAAATCAATATTGCTATATGGGAGATCTCCAGATCAAAAAACAAAGCAAAAAATACGATGCAGTCATCGTAGGTTCCGGTGCAGGTGGTGGTATGGCTGCCTATGTATTGGCCAAATCGGGTTTAAAAGTTTGTCTGATCGAAGCAGGGCCTGATTATGATCCTGCCAAACACTCTTCTCAACTCAAAAATCCTTGGGATTCTCCGCGCCGCGGAGCCAGTACCAAATTCAGACCATTTGGTGATTTTGATGGCTGCTACTGGGGCTGGGAAATTGACGGCGAACCGTATACCATGGCCGAAGGAAGTGCCAAGTGGGACTGGTGGAGGGCACGTATGATTGGCGGACGTACCAATCACTGGGGAAGGATCTCCCTGCGTTTTGGTCCGAAGGATTTTAAACGGAGAAGTATTGATGGATTGGGCGATGACTGGCCCATTGGTTACGAAGATGTAAAACCCTATTACGATAAGATTGATAAACTGATCGGAGTATTCGGTTCTAATGAAGGACTGGAGAACGATCCGGATGGTATTTTTTTACCGGCACCTAAGCCCAGGCTGCATGAGCTGATGATTAAAAAAGCGGCAACCGGAATCGGTATTCCTGTGATTCCTTCGCGTTTATCGATCCTCACCAAAAAGATCAATGAGGAGCGCGGTGCCTGTTTTTATTGTGCACAGTGTGGCCGAAGCTGTAAAGTATATGGCGATTTCTCTTCTTCTTCTGTATTGATTAAACCGGCAGTTACTACTGGTAATGTGGATGTGATCACCAATGCCATGGCGCGTGAGGTAATTACCAATGCGGATGGATTGGCCACCGGTATTTCTTATGTTGACAAAACAGACAATATGGAATACCAGGTAAGCGGCCGTGTAGTAATACTCGCTGCCAGTGCCTGCGAAACAGCGCGTTTGTTACTGAATTCAAAATCTACCCGACACCCCAACGGTTTAGCCAATGATAGCAATGTAGTAGGTAAATACCTGCACGATTCTACCGGCGCCGCTATAGGAGGTGTATTGCCACAACTGTATGGTCGTAAGCGTTATAATGAAGATGGGGTGGGTGGTATGCACGTGTATACGCCCTGGTGGTTAGACAACAAAAAATTAGACTTCCCACGAGGTTACCATATTGAATACTGGGGTGGCATGGGCCAGCCGGCCTATGGCTTTGGTATGGGTATGGAATACCAAAATGGTAAGTACATGGTGAATGGCAAAACCAAAGATCCCGGTGGCTATGGTGCGGGATTAAAAGAAGATGCCCGTTTCTTCTATGGTGCCGGTGTAGGGATGGCCGGTAGGGGAGAAGCGGTTGCCGATATCAAAAACTATTGCGAGATCGATCCGAAAGTGGTAGACAAATACGGGATCCCGGTACTTCGTTTCCATACCAATCACTCAGAGTACGAGATCAAGCAGGCCAAACACATGAAAGAGACCTTTAAGGAGATCCTGCACAATATGGGCGCGATCATTACCTGGGGGGGAGATGATAATGAAAAGAATAACTGGGGACTGAATAACCCGGGAAATATCATTCACGAAGCCGGAACCGTTCGGATGGGTGCAGACCGTAAAACTTCTGCCCTGAATAAATGGAGCCAGGCTCACGATTGTAAAACCCTGTTCTGTGTTGATGGCAGCCAGTTCACTTCCCAGGCAGATAAAAATATCACCTGGACCATCCTGGCGCTTTCTATGCGGGCATCGGAGTATATTATTGAGGAGATGAAAAAACAAAACATTTAAGCGCGGATGAACATGCTTGATTTATATGATTTCGCTTTCTACGGAATCATATAAATCAAGTATAAAAATCCGGCTCAAGGAATCATACTAAAATCATATCAATCTGTGATTATTATGGACAGAAGAAAATCGATCAAAACCTTATTTATCGGAACCGTTGGTGCCGGTGTATTGGTAGAAGCCTGTAAGAGCAGTGACAAAAAGGCCATTGCCGAATCGGCAGATGTGCTGCTGGCTGATAGGATGCAGGAAGAGAAAGATTACCTGAAAAAAATAGAGGCCGAACCCAGGTTCTTTACGGAACACGAAATGGCTACTATTATTGTATTGGAAGATATCATCCTGCCCAAAGATGCTACCAGTGGTAGTGCTTCCGATGCCAAAGTGCATGAGTTTCTCGAGTTTATTGTGAAAGATATGCCCGAGCACCAGACACCCCTGCGTGGTGGTTTACGCTGGCTGGATATGGAAAGCCTCAAACGTTTTGGTAAAGCTTTCAAAGATAGCGATGCTAAGCAGCAGATCGAGATCGTGGAAGATATTGCCTACCCGGAAGTGGAGGGGGCCATCAGCAAAAACAAACGTACTATTAAACCCGGTATGCAGCAGGGCGTTGCTTTTTTCAGCAAAATGCGCGACCTGGTAATGACCGGTTTTTATACATCAGAGATCGGGGTAAAAGACCTCGGTTACATGGGCAACACGCCCAACCAATGGAATGGTGTACCGGATGATGTGTTGAAACAATATGGATACGCCTATTCTGAAAGAGAACTGAAAGAGTGTGTGAGCTTTGATAAGGCGTAGGGGTAGAGTATAGGCCGTTAAAAGCGTTAAAAAGGTTAAAAGGGTTAAAGTAGTAACAGATTTCTCCTGACTACTTTAACCCTTTTAACCTTTTTAACTACTTTAACCAACGCCTAACTTACCCCCGCACCCGGATTAATATCCGTTTCAGGATTGATAAAGTGTAATTTACCATTGGCATCTTCTGCCATCAGGATCATACCGTTACTTTCTATTCCCCGCATTTTTCTCGGGGCCAGATTGGTAACCACGGTTACCTGTTTGCCTACAATCTCTTCTGGCGTAAAATGAAGGGCAATGCCTGATACGATGGTTCTGGTTTCAAAACCAAGGTCTACCGATAGTTTCAGCAGCTTATCTGCTTTCTCCACTTTTTCGGCACTCACAATCTTGCCCACTTTCAGATCGATCTTCGCAAAATCATCAAACACGATCTCCGGTTTTACCGGACTGCTTGCTGCTATGGGTTCTTCCGCTTTTGCGGTACTTGTTTCATTCACCATTGACGATTCACGATTCACTACGGCTGCTTTTAATTTTTCCAATTGATAGGTTATCTCGCTGTCTTCTATTTTACGGAACAGCAATTCGGGTGCACGCAAAGAATAGCCTACACTTAATAATTTCATTTTACCCGCATTTTCCCAATCCAGCATTTTATCTACCACTTTCATCAGGTAACACATTTTCTTAGCCGTGAACGGCAGGAAGGGATTGATGAGAATAGCGAGATTAGCACAGAGCTGTAAACAGATATGCATGGTATTGTCGATAGACTGCTGCGCTTCTTTTACAACCTGTCCATCATCGCCCACTTGTTTGGCAACGATCCAGGGTTCTTTTTTCTGCATGTACTGGTTACCGGTACGGGCCAGGTTGATCACTTCAAACAGGGCATCGCGGAACTTGTATTGTTCGAGCAGGTTCTCTACTTTCTTTCCGGAACCTTCTATTTCTTCGATGGTGGCTCTGTCCAGTTCGGTGAGGCTCTCATTGTGTATGGGAGGCACTTTGCCTTTACAGAGCTTGTGCATCAATACCAAGGAACGGTTTACATAATTACCGAAAATGCTTACCAGTTCGCTGTTATTGGCATCCTGGAAGCCCTGCCAGGTAAATTCACTATCCTTGGTTTCAGGTGCGATCAGTGTTAAGTAATACCGCAACACATCCGCCATCTGGCTGCCGCCATTTTCTTTGTTGATGAAATCATCCACATAATCCTGCATCTCTATTTTCCAGTTACGGCTGGTGCTCATTTTATCTCCTTCCAGGTTCATGAACTCGTTGGAAGGAACATTATCAGGCAGAATATTACCATGCAGTTTCAACATTACCGGAAAAATCAGGCAGTGAAATACAATATTATCCTTGCCGATAAAATGCACCAGTTTGGTGTCCTTATCTTCCCAATAAGGGCGCCAGTCTTTATCATTATTCAGTGCCCATTGTTTGGTAGCGCTGATATATCCGATGGGAGCATCGAACCAAACATACAATACTTTGCCATCGGCTTCTTTCAGCGGTACTTTCACACCCCAATCCAGATCGCGGGTTACGGCACGTGGTTGTAGGCCGCCATCTATCCAACTTTTACACTGGCCCAATACGGTAGAACGCCAGTCGTGGGCATGCTCTTTCAGGATCCAGTTACGTAAAAAATCTTCATGCCTGTTCAGGGGCAGGTACCAGTGTTTGGTTAATTTTTTTACCGGTGCATTACCACTGAGGGTACTTACCGGGTTAATCAGTTCATCCGGACTCAGACTCTTGCCGCAGTTTTCGCACTGGTCGCCATAGGCCCCCGGGAAACTACAATTGGGACAAGTGCCTTTAATATAGCGGTCGGCCAGAAAACTGTTGGCCTGTTCATCAAAATACTGTTCCGATTCTTTGATCTCCAGATCGCCGTTATTGTTCAGCTTGGTAAAGAACTCCTGTGCCGTTTCATGGTGCAGGGGATCGCTGGTGCGGTGATAGATATCAAACGCAATGCCCAGGTCCTTGAAATTCTGCTCCATAATCGGGTGATACTTATCGATGATGGCACGGGCCGTAGTTCCTTCCTTGGTAGCCTGGATGGGGATGGCGGTGCCGTGTTCATCGCTTCCACATACAAATACCACATCGCGCTTCTGTGCTTTCAGGTAACGTACGTAAATGTCAGCTGGCAGGTAGGCTCCGGCCAGGTGACCGATATGCTTCAGTCCGTTGGCATAGGGAAGGGCAGAAGTAATTAAATATCTTTTGGGTGTATCCATTGTTTCGGTGGTTTCCTTGTTGGGAAAGTCTGCAAAGGTAAGCAATCCGTGTAAGTAGGCAATTTTGGGAGGCTTGGAGGTTATTGACGGCTTGAAGCCGGGGGGATAGTGGTCACTCGGCGGAGCCGAGCGACTGCGTGCAGGCGTATACGCCTGCACGCATATTGATACAGTTCAGTAATATTGTGTATGATTAAGCTACCACCCTATTTGCGGAAAGGCGATACCATTGCGATTGTTTGTCCTTCGGGTTATATGCCCGCTAAAAAAGCCAAAACCTGTATCCGTGTTCTGCAGGAATGGGGCTACCAGGTAAGAGTGGGTAAAACCCTGGGTAACCAGTTTCATTATTTTTCCGGAACGGATACCGAACGATTAGCCGATATGCAGACCATGCTGGATGACAGGGATGTAAAAGCCATTCTTTGTGGCCGTGGCGGGTATGGGATGAGCCATATTGTGGACGGACTTGATTTTACAAAATTTAAAAAGAATCCCAAATGGTTGATCGGGTTCAGCGATATTACCGTGCTGCATGCACAGGTGTACCAGCAATTAAAAACAGCCAGTTTGCATGCACCCATGGCGGCGGCTTTTAATGACGGGCAGCATAAAAAAGAATATGTACAGTCGCTGGCAAAAGCGTTGAAAGGGATAAAAGCGAATTATGCCTGCAAGCCGCATGTGTTGAACCGGGCAGGCAAAGGCGAAGGTGAACTGGTAGGCGGTAATCTTTCGCTGGTAGCGCACCTGGTGGGCAGTGTGTCTGCTTATCAGACCAAAGGAAAGATCCTGTTTCTCGAAGATGTGGGAGAATATATTTATAACGTTGATCGCATGTTCATTCAGCTGAAACGGAGTGGTATGCTGGATGAACTGGCCGGACTGATCATCGGCGGTTTCACAGAAATGAAAGATACCACCATTCCTTTTGGTACCGATGTGTACACGGCCATTCAAGCGCACCTGAAAGAGTATGACTACCCGGTTTGTTTTGATTTTCCGGTGAGTCATGATAAAAAGAATTATGCCTTGAAAGTGGGTGTAAAACACCGGTTAACGGTTACAAAAGCCAAAGTGATACTCAAAGAAATCTAATTTCTGTGTCCCTCTGTACCTCCCTGTTTCTGCGTTGAAAATAATGATGGTAGACAAATGCTATTTTTTTTTCAACACAGAGAATCAGAGAAACAGAGATACACGGAGTTAGTGCCAGGCATGAAATTTTCGCAATTGACTTTTGAGAAAGCTTGTTCGTTTTACTTATTTTTTAGTACGAAGTATAATGCAAGACCATATAATGTAACAATGATCAGATTTATGTAGTTAATCTTTTGATTAGTCTTTTTCTTTTCTTCAACTACTCTCACTATCAAAATACTCATTGCACATAAAAGAGTAATTTGTAAAACTCTTTTTAGTAAGATTGATTTTATAAATAGGGGTAAACTGATTCCAATCATCATTAGAATAATTCCTATAGCCGCCATTTTTTTTAATCGATAAGTCATTGTTATTTAGTTTAATGTGAAATACAATAGTAGTAATCTATTTATTCATATCCCGTACATCATTGCCTATATGTTCTAACCGACGTCCACACAAAGGGCAGGGGTGTATCGGAATCTCGTTAGCCCGGATTACACTATAGGCTTCCCCAAAAGTAAGCTAGCTGGAACGAAGAAACTAAAAACCGCCCCAGGTTACTGGAGCGGTTAAAACTATAAAAATGAAAAAATCAAACCTCTTTCTTAGATGTTGGTTTCTTTTTTTTCTTTCTTTCGTAGAAATACTCTGCTATACTGAGTGATAATGATGTGTACACGGCGGTTATTAAAGCCCACTTGTATTCGTGAGTAAATTGATTATTAACGATTAGGTGGTATGTTACCAATGAAGCATACAATCCAACGGTAATAATGCAAAAGAAAATAAATTTTTTTATCATGGAATTGAAAATATTAGATTTATCTAGATAGGATACCGTATGCAGCTCCTGCAGAAGCCTGAACGCCTCCAATTAAAGCCCTGCCTGCAATCATTCCGTTTGATACCGGATTAACAGGCCCCCACTTAAGAAATATGATAAAGCTGCTTGGCAAAAGCCGAAAAATGCCCCCATGGCGTCTGCACCGATAACAGCACCAACTTTTTTCTTATCTAGCCTATTCTGCTTAACGCGATTAGGTGGGATTACATAAGTGCTATTTTCACCCACTGTTGTTTGTGACCTTGTGCTATTCGCTCCAACCAGCAGATCGTTTTCGACCATATCATAATATCCTAAACCTCCTTGACTTTCTGGCAACCACATGTATGCAGAGTTGTTGGCAACTTCGATAGCAATTAAAGTTGATGTTTGATCATAACCCGAAAGCTCATTATAGGCCCTATTAGATAGGGCAGCAAGTTGTTGGTTCAAAGTATTATAATCGGTCGTATTATCAACGTTTGCTACTAATGACCTCATAATATCACCTTGCTGTGTATTACTAATACTACTAAGCGTATTTGCAATGGTAGGGCCTACAACCTCGAGAGAATAATTATTTATATAGTATGAAAACTCATCTTGCGGAACAGTGGGGTAACCATTGTTGCTAAGAACATAGTTTAATGTGTTGTATACTGTCACATTATCAATGTAATTAGTCTTAACGCCAAAAGAGTTAGTGCGAATGTTTGATGAGGCGACCGGGCCGTTTTTAAGCTGTTTAATTATATCAATCATTAGACGATTGTGCTCTGTTCCAATTTGTTTTATTTCTGCTTTACTTAATCCTTGTTGACTGTTAGAGATGTTTCTCGAGCTCAGGCAGGTTACTGATCTGTACCAGAAGGCTTACATCATGTTTTGCCACATTTCATGATAGAATCCATTCAGAGCTAAAAGTTTTTGGTGATCCCCTTGTTCTACTAATTTACCTTCTCGTAGGACGAGTATTTTGTCGGCGTTCTTTATTGTGCTAAGTCGGTGTGTAATGATGATTACAGTTCTCCCAGCTAACTTTAATTGTTCAAGTGTATGCTGCACTTTTTGTTCACTTGATGGATCCAAAGAAGAAGTAGCTTCGTCTAGAATGAGTATTTGAGGATTTCTGTATAATGCGCGGGCGAGTGCAATACGTTGACGCTGACCCCCTGAAAGATTATTACCCTGTTCGCTCAAAATTGTTGCATATGTGGCCGGGAGTTTCTCTATAAACTCATTTACACCTAAAGATTGGCATATTCCGACTACTTTTCGCATGTCGGGTTCATCATCACCAATAGCAATGTTATCAATAATAGTACCGGCAAATAAATGAATTTGTTGAGGTACAACGGCAATCATATTTCGGATGCTTGCATTGCTTATATGTTGAAGGTCGAGGCCTCCAATAGTGATGTTTCCAGAATTTAGGGGATACAGATTCTGGAGGAGTGATAGAAGCGTAGATTTACCGCTCCCGCTGTCACCAACGACGGCCGTTGCTTTCCCTCTTTCAATTGTAAGACTTAACCCGTCAAACACTGTTACCCTGCTCCCATACCTGAAATTTACAGCATGGAAATGAATATCTCCGATTGTTTCAGGAGATAGTTCAACTTTATTGGTGTCGGATGATTCAGTTTCGAGGTCAATAATTTCAAAAAGGCGATCCGATGCTATCAGCGCATCCTGAATACTTTTATTCGCTCCGATTAATGAAGTGACCGGCCCAATAAAATAAGCTACTATTGCATAAAACGAAAGTAATTCACCAGGAGTCAATTCGCGATTGATAACAAAATAGCTGCCGACCCACAACACAATTATGGTAAATAATCGAGTAATAAAATCTGATGATACGGATACATAAAGACCTTTTAAACTACTAATGTAAATAGACTGAAGTAGCTGAATAAAGCGATTCTCTGTTTTTAAATTGGCATGTTCCTCTAAACTGAATGTTTTGATTGTGCCAATAGCATTTAGGCTTTCAACCAACTGATTTTCGAGTTCAGCACTATTTTCCATTAATCTTCGCTGCCATTTTTTATTAATTCGATTACTTAGCCAATACAAAAGACAGAGTACGGGGATTACTGATACTGTAATTAAAGCAAGTTTCCAATAATACAAAAACATTATCCCAGTAGAAAATATCACTATCAAGATATTTACAATAAGAGACATGCCCACCTCATTAATAAACAGCCTGATTTTCACCGCATCGCTTACCCTACTAACGATTTCTCCAACACGCATTGTATCGAAAAAACGTTGGGGCAAGTTCAGAAGGTGTTTGTAATACCCCAAGATAAGTCTTGCGTCAATGTACTGGCCGGTTTGTAAACTGATAATGCTTTTGAATAATCCCGTCAATAACTGTATAAATAAAATTACAATCATTCCAATACTTAGTAGATTCAATAATCTAAAATTGCCATCGACTAATACAAAGTCAATAACCTTCTGTATATAAATGGAAGTTGAGAGACCGAGCATGGTATAGAGGACTGCGGCAATAATTGCCTGTAGCATAATGAAACCATGGGGTTTGATCAAATTCCAGAAACGAAATGAATTGGAAATTCTTTCATTTCCTGTTCTGAACTCTTCACCCGGCATCAATAGAATGATGATTCCGCTCCATACTTCCGCAAATTCATTTACTTTCTTTTTTTCCATAGTACCGGTACCAGGATCCATATAGATAACGTTATCCTTAGTAACCTTATAGATTACGACAAAATGGTGGAGATTATTTTTGAGGATTAGATGGGCGATAGCAGGTAATGGAATCTTAAATAAACTATCAAGGGGGCCTTTAGCCGCTTTGACTTGAAACCCAATTTGTTGAGCACCTTCAACCAACCCTAACACGTTTGTTCCTTTTTTGTCAGTTCCGACAAATTGTCTTATACGGCTAACAGGCAGGCGAAGTTTATGGTGTACAGAAACAGATGCCAAACAAGCTGCTCCGCAATCCGTTATATCTCTTTGCTTGATTTTTACACGTTGATTCCAACCCATAGTTATCCTGTTTTTCCCGGAGCATTTGGGTTTAGCCAATCGTCGAATTTATCAAAAAGCAACTGCCATAGGCTTCTTCTAGCGATTGGAAAACTTACTTGAAATCCTAATCCTTTTTTTAGCAGACCGATGTATCCGTTTTTAAGATGCAACTGGGTCTCGTCGAAACTGCATCTTACTTTATAAACCGGCTTTGCATTTTGGATGGTGAAATCGTTATCAATTGCAATAATCTTACCAGTCAATGTGCCAAAGTAATTGTAATTGAATGCCTCGAATTGGAAACGTGCTAGCATTTCTTTTTTGAGGAGTCCGATGTCTTTTGTCTGCACATAACATTCGCCAATTAGCTCCTCATCTGGCGAAATGGTGCAAATGGCCTCGGTGGGTTGGATTAGACCGCCGCTGTATCGAACATTTAAGCCTTGGATGGTCCCAGAAACCGGAGCTCTTAATTCATAATAATTTGCTTCAGCGTTTATTTGATCCCTTTGCTGTCTAAATTCAGATAATTCAAGCCTGTATTTCGTGAAATCTTGCTGCCAGCTACTTAACTGTTCTTCAACAAAGGCTTTGTATGAGGATTGAATCCTTTCGTGGTTGATCTGTATATCAAAAAGTTCCTTGCCACTAATCACTTTTTCTTTTGCGAGCGAAGTGTTTATTTGCAATTCATGTGTTGCTTTTTTTAGGGAAGCCTTATAATCATTCTTTTGATGAATAAATCGTAATGCTTGCTGCCTATATTGAGGGGTTTGCAAGAGAGCAACAACTTCTGAATTAATATCTCCGGTAGCAGTTAATATTGACAAATCTGATATGAATGACACTCGCTCCGATGATTCAAAGTGATTGGTATATCTTTTACTTTTTGTGTTGAGATCTTTGATACGGAGCAATAGAGCGTTTTTTTCTATATGCGATCCTTCTTCAAAAAATATAGTATCGATAATGCCGGAGATAGTGGGCCTAACTTCCGTTCTTTCTTTTATCGGTCTTGTTACACCTACTGTTTTTACGTAAATATCAAGGTCAATAAATGGCAAACTGATAAGAATGCTTATAAATGAGATCAAAAGAAATGAAATGAAAGCACGGGCATTTGGCCTAATTGTAGGTAAATAATGAATTGTACTGTACTCGAGACTTGTAGTAGAATAAATCAATATTAAATATTTACAAAAGGTTTATAATTTATTTTGATCTCATCTTAGCAGCAATTATTTTCTTTTGGACCGATTAGGCGAAAGGTGCCATATCGATTTTCAACCACATGTCCCTGAACTGTGATTTTTAGTGGAGAATTTAATATTTTTTTTAAACCAATTATTGAAAGTAGTATAGCCAAGAAGTATAAATGTTAATATTATAAGAGATATAATTGACCCTTCAATTCCGAAACTACCTCCATTTACTATGTTATCTTTTGTCCGAACAAGCTTAATCAGGGTATGCTGAACTGGTAAACCACTGACTTCTCCACCAATCACGCTGCCGGAACAAAAATTCCAGATCGTGTGTATAAGTGAAACCAAAAGCAAATTTTTTTCCGTTGCAATGTAGACAAACGAAATGATCATACTTGAGACAAAAATCAGGGCAAAAGCAACTAAATCGTAACCGTTATTTGTGATGTGAAAAAGTGAGAAAATAATACTTGACAAAATTACTTTTGTATTGAACTTTCCTTTAGTTTTCGGACTGCCCAATAATGCAAAGCGAAACAGAACCTCTTCAAATGTGGCAAACAGGAAAAAAAAAGGTAGGTAATAAAATGCTTTTATGTCAAAATTTAACGATAGTGAACTATATCTATCAACCAATTTTATTAGCAAGACAATGAAAACCGGCAAGAGAAACCCAACAAGCAACTCAATCCAATAATTCTTTATGGTGTTTACTTGCTCTCTTGTGAATAATACTTTTTTTTCTTTGAAGGTAACAATTAGGCAAAAAAATACCGTTGCACAGATGCTTGGTACAGAAAACTCAAATAAAAGTGCCGATTTACTGATATGGAATAATATAAAAGTCAGTAAAACAAGTACATAAGTAAGCAGTAAATAAACAAAGTATGTAATCAGTTTACTTAATATGTCTCCGATACTGGTGGAAATCTCTTGAATAAAGGCTTTCATAACTATTCTATAAATGCAATAAAGAAGCTAAGGCGACGTTTGGTCGCCTTAGCTGAACATACTAACGACCATAATAGGTGCCAGAACTCAAGGTAGCGGCATTGCTCGGATCATTAGGACGAGGTGTAGACAAATAATCGACTACCGACCTAACACCTGAGCCAACAAGTTGACCGGCATTGTGAAAAAGATCATAAAAAAATCCACCACCATCTGTTGATATAGTTTCATGCAACGAAAGTTCTTGCAAGCCAAATAATTCAATGTTTTTCATTGTTTTAAGTTTTATTAGTGTGTAAATGAATTACCATGAGCCGCCAGCGCCGTGACTTCTTTTGTTGTAACCTGCTTTAAAGCCATCAACAAAGCCTTTAGCCGAATCTGTAATCGCATCGATTAATCCAACAGCTTCTACAAGCTTTATGAGTGAATCGAAGAGCCCTCCGCCATTAAGCAGTAGCATTTCCTGATCATTGAGTGAAGTAAGATTGTAATCGTTTAACTTTAATGTGTTCATGACGTTTTTTTTTGAGTGAATGATCTGCCTGACGCGCATGGTAATCGGATTTTCAGCGGTTTATTTACTTGCTTATACTGCAAGGCTCCATGTTTGTATTAAATACTCGGCTGTAATGCTATTCCCGAAGTAGTATCGTGAACTACCAACGTCCCTTTTTTATCCGTGGCCACAGATTTATGGTCAATTAAGGAGTAATACCCATTGAATGCGACTTCAATATTTTATATATACCTCATTTTAAAAAGACAATAATTATTTTTCGAAACCACTTTTCATTTAAGAATATTTTCTTTTTTCCTGTTTCTCGGCTATTCGCCGAATCTAATTATCTATCACTGAATCATCTGTTTATACCTATGAAACCATCCATTTATTCAGACTTTTCACTACCTAATATCTCAATCACAGGTTTCGATGCTTTACCATGTGTCATATACAGGTTCATGATCGTATACTCCTATTATTCATCAGTTAACATCTGTTGGAAAACTTTCTGTGCTAAAACTAAGTACTACTACGCAAATCAAATACCGTAAAAACACCTGGTTTTCAGCAAACATTCGGCTAAAGGTGCATGGCTATTTAGCTATCTGGATGTAAATAATATTTGTAATAGTTGCACTACGCCACGTGGCGGTAATTCGTGGCAATACCTGGAGGAGGCTTTTGCGTCTTTATAAAGCGTTCAGAATCAACGCCGGGCAGTTATTGCCAGGTTTCCCTGAGCAGCCTTAGCCAGTTACCATGCATGATGTTTTCGCAATCGGTTTGTGAGTAGCCCCGTTTCAGTAACAGACCCGTCATTTTTTGCAGGTCGGCAATGGTATCGATATCATGTGGAGATTGTTCTTTTCCGTAAGCACCATCGAGGTCTGTTCCTATGCCTACATGTAAGGTGTTGCCGGCCAGTTGGCAGATATGGTCCATGTGATCGATCACCTTTTCCAGACCACAGTTCATCTGTTTGGGATCTGAGATCCCTTTCTGCCATCCGGGCACGATCATCCAGGCATCCATGGCGGCACCGATCACCGCTTTTTTCTGGATCAGGATTTTGATCATCTCATCACTGAACTGCCGGTTATGATCTACCAGGCTGCGGCAATGGTTATGACTGGCCCAGATACTTCCATCAAATACTTCCATCGCGTCCCAGAAGGCATCATCACATAAATGGGTAGCATCCAGGATCATATTCAGTGATCGCATTTCTTTCAGTAAAGCGATGCCCATTTCATTCAGTCTTCCGGTGGCATTGGTGCCGTTGGCATACCTGCCCGGACCATAATGTCCCGGTCCAACCGCACGCAAACCATCAGCATGCGCGCGATGCAAGTGCTCAAGCGTGATCAACGAATCGGCTCCTTCCAGACTTAAAATATAGCCAATGGGTTTCTGATGATTAGGGGTGCCGTTGTTCCAAAGCAACAAATGTTTCTCCAGTTCTGTCAGGTTACTGATCTGTATCATTTCGCCCGCTTCTTCCATGGCGCGGTACCATTGTAACTGCCCCTGTGTTTGTGCCCATGCCTGTTCGGGCGAATGCCAGCCGCTGAGGGTGCTGCCGGGTGCTACGTATCGACCAATCTGAGTAGCTACCACAATGCCAATATTTCCTTCCCGCAAAGCGGGTAGCGAAACAGTTCCTTTGCCACGATCGGGTTTATCAGTCAGCCCTGCTTCTATTTCGCGTATAGTATGCACCGGCAACCGCAGATCACGGTTCCATTCCATGGCATTCATGCTGAGATCAAGATGGGCGTCGAAGATAAACATGGTGGTGAATTGTGAATGGGTAATGATGAATGGTCAATTGGCAAGGGAAGGTCTATTCACAATTGACCATTCACCATTGCCAACTCGCTAAATAGTTATTTTCCTCGACCTCGCCACCACCCGCCAGCAGGCTACCTTTTCATGGTTCTCTATCACCATAGCGTGGTCGTATAAGGCTACGGTTGGGCAGATATGTACCGGCACACCGTATAACACATCGCCTACTTTCCACTGGCTGCTGTCTGGTACTTTTACTACTAGGTGTTCTTCGCTTTGCGAGTAAGGAACGGCATCGGGTGCATTCAGGAAATGTACACGGGGCAATGGGTTTTCGGCTGCTACGGCTTTGTGGCCGAGATCGGTACAGAATGTGTTTTCATCAATGATGGAAATGATGCGGGTAATGACCAGTGCTGCATATTCAAAAGGTTCATCGGGTACAATGTGTTTGTAGCCCCAGTCCCAGAACACAAAGGTACCCGGACTGTACACCACGTTCTTCCTTTTAGTATGCGTAGGAAAACTGGGTGAACCACCAATCACGATCTGCAGGTTGGTTTGATCGATGGCAGCGATTTCTTTTACGAGCCATTCTACTTTGGCAAAAGCTTCATCGGAACGGCGGTTCCTTTCTGCCAGATCGGTATCACGGATATGACCATCGTAGGCGTGCAGACCAATGATGCGGATACCGGCCAGTGTTTTTACCTGCCTGTATAAAACAAGTGCTGCTTCGGGTTTGATGCCGGACCGGTTCATGCCGATATTAAGATCGATAAAAGTGTTGAGTTGCAGATTGTGTTTGCTGAAAAGTTCAGACAGAATGGTGGCAGTTTCGATATTATCTATCACACAGGAAAAACTGGTGTCGGGGAAATTGGTGACCAGTTGTAAGAGCCTGTCTGCTTTGGGACCCACCGGCTGATGAGCCAGCAATACATCGGCAGCATCTATCTCGGCCAGCATTTCGGCTTCGGCAATTGTAGCGCATTTGAATTTCTGAATGCCGGCCTGCTGCATCAGTTTGCATACTTCCGGTATCTTATTGGTTTTTACATGCGGACGGATACGCGCCACATCTCCCGCCATCAATATCAACTGGCGTATATTCTCTTTGATCCTTTCCGGATATATCACCAGTGAGGGAGAATCTATTTTGTCTATGTTGGATATGGTGTACCAGGGAGTTTGCATGGGAAAGCAATTAAAAATTAGCAATTCAAAAGTCAAAATTCAAAAGTCAAAACGGGTTGAACAGGAATCATTTTTTAATTTTGACTTTTTACTTCTCTTCAATTTCAAACATCACTTCAATCTCAACCGGAATATTACCAGGCAGCGAGCCCATGCCAACAGCGCTTCTTACACCGATTCCATTGTCTTCGCCCCAAACGGCGGCAAACAGTTCGCTGCAGCCATTGATCACAAAGGGATGTTTGTCAAACTCAGGGGTACAGCTTACCATACCCAGTACTTTGATTACGCGTTTTACTTTGTTCAGCGAACCCAGGTTGGCTTTCAGGGTGGCCAATATGGCCAGTCCTACCTGGCGGGCGGCCAGTTTACCTTCTTCCATGGTAAGATCCACGCCTACGCGACCGGTAATAAAAGTTCCATCTTCTTTTATGGTGCCATGTCCGGAAACATAACCGTGTTTACCATCAATCAGAAAGGGTTTGTACACACCCAGCGGTTTGGGGGCGGGGGGTAGGGTTAGGCCCAGTTTGGCAAAGTTTTCTTCAGGTGTCATAAAGCAGGCTGTAAGGATGAATTAATCAGGATCTTCTGCACTAAGATAAAAGAAAAAGCCATCATGCTGTGGAAAAACAGCCAGATCTTACCGTATAAATACGCTATGTAAAATAGCTGTAAAACCGTTTATTTGTAAAAACACGAGCATGAAAAATATCCTTTTCTTTGTGTGGTTCTCAATGGCCCTTCCGGCCCTGGCGCAACGGAATACCAATGCAGCACTGGCTGAGTCGGGTTACTCCCGTTTGTTTGAAGCGAAGTATATGCAGAAACCGCCGCAATATCCCTTTGGTGCGGATTCCTGCAAACGATTCTATTTTGCCTTTTTTGGTGGGTTCGACAGTGTGTTAAGTAAAGTGATTGAGCGGGGAGATACGGCAAAATACATCCGCGTATATTTTTCCTTTATTGTTGATAAGAACGGCGCTCCTTACGAAGGTCGGTTTGAACGGATGGCTTCTACCCAGTATGCGAGGGGGGAATCTGCTAAAACGATCCGGTATTTTTCAGAGGATCGAAAGTATTACGATAAACGCATCGCTGATATGATTGGCAAAATGCCTTTCTGGAAACCGGGATTGCAGAATGGTGTTCCGGTAGATAGCAGGGTAGAAGATTTTCTGCAGTTCTGGGTGGGGATAAATCCGCCGGCGTATTGAACGGATAGTATTTTCCCGCAAAGGCGAGGAGGCGCGGGTTTTTATTTCCGGAGTAAACTATCCAGTTGTTGCTGCATCAGCGGATAACTGTTCAGGTTATTATGCGAACCACCTTCGATAGTAATAAATCGGTCGCCGGGTTTTAGAACAGCCTGTAATCTTTTCGCGTTAAAATAAGGGATCACCCCATCTGATGTACCATGAAAAATGGTAATAGGTGCAGTTACATTGGGCAGATACTCCTGTGTCCGCATTTTAAAATGCAGTAACTGATTTACCGGATACATCCAGCAAAGCAGTCTGGTAACGGAGCTGAGACTATAGTAAGGTGTTTCGAGGATCAGCTGTTTACAATCGCGGATAGAAGCCAGCTCTGCCGCTATGCCCGTACCCATAGATTTTCCGTAGAGGATGATCTGTTCCGGCTGGAACCTCACCCTGGCCAGTTTGTAAACATGCAAAGCTTCTTCGTACAGGATGGCTTCTGTGAGTTTGCCGGTTGATTTGCCAAAACCGGGATAATCCGGCATCCAGACTTCATATCCTTTGCTGGTAAATTTTTTGGCAAAACCTGCGTATCGGTTCACATTTTCGCGGTTACCATGAAAATACAGTACAATGCCTTTGGCAGGCGTATCGGCCGGCGGAAACTGTACGATGTTAAAACGCGTTTCCTTATCGAGCAGAATATTGGCTTCGGTAAAGGATTGTGAAAAATGATAACTGCTGTCTGCATGAATGGCCACCGGATGAAACAAGAGTTTCTCCTGCAGGTAATACAAAGCAATACCCAGGATCGCATATATGGCAATTCCGATCTTAACCCAACGGAAAATTCGCTGTTTATTTTTCACACCGCAAAGGTAGGCTCAGTATTGTAATATATCCCGGATGAAATTGTGGTATTCCGGAAAAACCGGCAGATTATTATGCCCGCCGCCATGGATCCGGATCAAAGTGATTTTATGGGGATTGAGTTGCTGCAGTTTCTCACTATGCCGGATGGGAATCAACCGGTCGCGGGTGCCATGCAGGATATAGGTATGACAGTTTACTTTACGGATCCACTGATCGGTGCGCAGCTGGTATCGCAAAAACCATCGATGTGGCAGAAAAGGGGTAAACCGCTCTACCACTTTGATAAAACTGTAATAAGGGGCATCCAGTATCAGGTAACGGGGTGTATTGTCTGCCGCTATCTTGGTGGCAAAACCACTGCCCATACTGCGGCCGTATACCAGGATGTGGTGCTCTTCGTATTTCTCGCGCAGCCGGTCGTACACAAACTGCATATCGTTTAGCATTTCTTTCTCACTTCTTTTGCCGATGCTTTTACCAAAACCACGGTAATCTACCAGTAATACATCATACCCATAACGGTAAAAATCACGCGCATATTTGGCCCAGCCCTTGATACTTCGGGAATTGCCATGAAAATAGAGGATCAGTCCTTTGGGTTCTTTACACCTGAAATGCAACCCATTGATATGCACCCCTGGTGCAATATGGAAAAACAGTTCTTCGAAAGGGGCATCGTATTTATACTCAAAATCCTGCGGTAATTTCTCCGGTTTGAAAATGAGTTTTTCCTGCACGAGGTACACCACTGCAGCCATCACAAGGTAACCGATAAGGATATAAAGGAGAATCAGTAGCAAGCGTAGTGTTTTGGTTTCCTAAGTTCTGTTTTTTCTTGGTGGAAACCAATACTATTCACAAGCAGACCCAATAGGTAGCTGCCCTAACCGGTTGGGAAACTGTATTAGGCAAACTCTTCCTCCTCCAGCCCCTCGTGGTAAACCCTTTTCAGGTTCAGGTTAGCCACCGGTGCTACGATCAGCGGAAATTTTTCAATGGTTACATTACTGGGGTCAAGTCCAAAACCTCTTTCCTCACCCAGACTGATCTCTTTCAGCCAGAAATAGAGTTTCATCACAATGCGTTCCAGGAAAGGAAGTTCGTTATCCTGGCTCAGGTATTTCTCCAGTACAATAAACTGGAAATCGCCCACTACATTGTTCTTTTCAAGACTTTCATATCGACTGGTAATATTCACTTCTTTATTGTCTACCAATTCCTGCACCACTTTACGGAACATGAGGTTGATGCGTTGCTCCACCCGGAACCCTAAGCGGAACTCTACCCGGATAATATCGTTGGGAATGATATGTTCTACCGAGTATTCACAGGTGTAGGGATCATCCAAAACATCCACGTGTACGAACCAGTAAATATCGGCGCGCTTGGGTTTTTTGTTGAGGATGGAATAAATGATCTTATGCTCGATCTCTTTCGGGTTGTTGGCACTGGTCATGTATACCAGGTGTGTGGCATATTTGGGAATGGTTTTGTCGTTGCTCAGCTCCTGGATCATGGGTATATAATGTTCCATACGTACAAATTCCACATAACGGTTTTTGATCTTACGGCTGCGGAACCAGACATACATCACCGCAAATAAAGCGCCACCTACCACCAGGGTCACATAACCACCGTGCATGAATTTTTCGAGATTGGCTACGAGGAAGGAAGATTCTATGGAGAAATACACGATCAGGTACAGGTAGATCCAGCCTTTGTTTACACGCCTGCTTACCAGGAAATTGGCAAACAGGATAGAGGTACTGATCATACACATGGTAATGGCCAGACCATAAGCAGCGCCCATATTGGCCGATTTCTGGAAATACAACACAATGCCCACACAACCCACGAATAACAACAGGCTGATGCCCGGGATATAGAGCTGGCCTTTTTCTTCTGTAGGATAATTGATCTTCATTTTGGGCCATAGGTTCAGTCGCATAGCTTCACTGATCAGGGTAAAAGAACCGGAGATCAGCGCCTGGCTGGCAATCACCGCAGCAATGGTTGAAATGATAATACCCGGTAGTTTGAACCACTGGGGCATGATGCTGATAAAGGGGTTGAACCCGTCGGCCATGATATGCGGCGGAATTACCTGGTCTTTGTAGTTGGCCAGTAACCAGGCACCCTGACCCAGATAATTCAGGATCAGACAGGTTTTTACAAAGATCCAGGAGATGCGGATATTGCCGCGGCCACAATGCCCCAGATCACTATACAGCGCTTCGGCCCCCGTAGTACATAGAAATACCGCCCCCAGTAGCCAGAAACCTTTAGGGTAAGTGGTCAGCACTTCAAAAGCATAGTAAGGGTTAAGGGCTTTGAATATGCCAATATCATCCATTAAATGCGAACAGCCCAGCACAGCCAGCATGGCAAACCAGATACCCATGATGGGCCCGAATAAACGACCGATGGAAGCGGTACCGAATTGCTGCATAAAGAACAAAACGGAAATGATCCCGATCACGATAGCGATTATGGTGGTTTGCTGTATGTTGCGTAAGCTCGGTAACTGCCGCAAACCTTCAATGGCAGAAGTAACGGTGATGGGCGGTGTAATAATACCATCGGCCAGTAGCGCAGCACCCCCCAGCATGGCGGGAATAACCAGCCATTTGCGGCGGCGGCGTACCAGGGCGTATAAGCTGAAAATGCCACCCTCGCCCTTGTTATCGGCCTTGAGGGTAAGGATCACGTATTTAACGGTGGTTTGAAGGGTAAGTGTCCAGATAATGCAGGACAGGGTTCCTAGGATCAGCTTCTCGCTGATCGGCCGGCCGGTAATGATTTCGTTTAAAACGTATAAAGGCGAGGTACCGATATCGCCGTAGATGATACCCAAAGCAATGATCAATCCCGCGGTGGAAACCTTATTAATATTCTTGCTCACTCGAAGTGTGTATTACAATGGTTGCTGTGAAATATATTTAACAAATGTAGCCTGAAAATCAATCCACCAAAGAAATATCCGCTGCCCGGCCCCCCATTGTGCTTTTACTGTTAATTTAGAGATGGGGAAGCCTTACAAACCTTACTTTTGAAATACTAAATGACCACCCGGAAATGAAAAAGACCGTACCCATATTACTGAGCTGTTTGCTGCTTGCCTGTGTAACCGCCTGGGGCCAACGGATCACGTATTCTGAGCCCGACCGAGATGATGCCCGGGTGCTCAATTTTGAAGTGATCGGGAAAATCAATGGGAAAGTGCTGGTATATAAGAGTTATCGTGATCTGCATTTTATTGTTACCTATGATAATGAAATGAAGATGGTGGATAAAAACCAGCTGGAGCTGGCTGGTAATACCCGGATCCTGAATACGGAATTCATCCAGTACGCCGATTTTGCCTATATGATCTACCAGTACCAGAAAAGAAGCATCATGTACTGCATGGCCATTAAACTGGATGGGGCGGGTAAACAGGTGGGTGAGTCTGTTCAGCTTGATTCAACCGATAATATCAATTACTCTGCCAGTAACAAAATATACTCTGTACTGAACAGCGAAGACAGGCAGAAGATCATGGTGTTTAAAATCAATACGCGCAATGATAAGATGCATATGCTTACTACCAGTCTGTTTAACAAAGACCTATCGCTGGTAAAAAAATCAAGGCTCAGTATCAATATGCCGCAGCGGAACGATTTTTTATCAGAGTTCTCGCTGGATAATGATGGTGACCTGGTTTGCATCCGGGCCTCGGGTACTTCTACCAATGATAACATCAACAAGATCACCCTCATTACCAAACCCGCTCCGCTGGATAGCTATACGATGACCGACCTGAAACTGGGTAATATTTTTCTGGATGATATCCGTATTAAAGTGGATAATATCAATAAACACTATGTGATCACTTCTTTTCTGAGTAAGACCAGAAGGGGTAATATTGAAGGACTGTATTATGTGCTCTGGGATAAACAGCAGAACAAGGAACTGCTGAATGCCACCGATATCTTTACCCCCGAGTTCAGGGAAGATGCCAAGGGCGAGGGTGGCACCAAAACGGCTTTTAACGATTACTTTCTGAAGAATATCATTTTGCGGAAAGATGGTGGTTTTATTGTGGTAGCCGAATCGGCCTATACCAGCTCCAGAGGCAATACCCTGAACCGCTGGGATTACCTGTATGGGTCTCCGTACTGGTCGCCGGTGGATTATTATTCATGGAACAGTCCGGTAGGGTATTATCCCTGGTACCGTTCCGGTATGTATAATAATATCAATACCCTTACCCGTTATTATGCAGATAATGTGGCAGTGATCTCTTTCGAGCCCAATGGAAAAGTGGAATGGAGTAATGTGATACGCAAATCGCAATACGATGATAATACTGATAATTATATCGGCTTTGGTTTATTCAATACCGGCGACCAGCTGCGTTTTATTTTTAATATCCAGGAAAAAAGGAATATGATATTGTCGGAACAGAGCCTGGCACCCAATGGCCAGCTTGACAGGAATCCGACCTTCAAGAATCTTGATAAAGGATATGATTTTATGCCGCGTCATGCCAAACAGGTAGGGGCAAGGCAAGCCATTGTTCCCTGCCAGTACAGGGGCTTTACCTGTTTTGCCAAACTAGAATTTTAATCTGCTGCCGTGGTTTTTTTATTCCGAGACAAATCGATCATTAACCTGTTTTTCCTGCTGCTTCTCAGCATTGCCGTTCATCTGCACCTGTTCATTAACACACCGCTGGTAATCAGCAGTACTACAGACGGGCTCTTTTCTACGGTGCTTCACCAATATATAGCAGGGTTACCTGCTACGGTACTGTTTCTTTTATACCATGCAGTAGTATTGGTACAGGCCATTCGCCTGAATATGGTGCTGAACGATCTGCGGATGTTTCAGCACAATACCTACACTACTGCCATGGCCTATGTGCTGTTAACCGGTTTATTTACCCAGTGGTGCAGCATTACGCCTGCTTTGCTGGCCAATTTTCTGCTGATCTGGCTGTTTATCAAACTCAGCAGGCTGTATAATCATCCCTCTCCCAAAACCCTCCTGTTTAATACCGGGTTGATCGTAGGGGTGGCTGTGCTCTGTTATCATCCTACCGCCATCCTGGTATTGGTGGTATTATTTGCGCTGGCCGTAGTACGCCCGTTTAAACTGGCCGAATGGCTGACCCTGTTAATGGGCATCCTGGTACCTTATTATTTCCTTGGAGCCTATTTGTTTATGCAGGACCAGCTTGGCAAATTTTCGCTTTATCTGCCCTACCTGCAATGGAACCTGCCGTTGCTGCAATGGAGTGTACCGCTGGTGATCAGTTTGTCGGTAATGTTCATTTTTCTGGTAACCGGTCTATATTACTGGCAGGTATCCAGTGCCCGTATGGTGATCCAGATCCGGAAGAATTGGGGGGTAATGGCGGTAATGCTCATTATTCTCCTGCCCATCCCCTTTATTTTCATGAAAGCGGGTATGGAATCGGCCCTGATGAGCCTGGTTCCGCTGGGAGCATTTGCCGGAAACAGCTTTTCCTACCCCCGGCGACTGGTACTGCCTAATATCCTGTTCTGGCTGGCAGCCGGTATTATCGCCTATAATAACTGGTGGCTGATCTATTACAAGTAGCCGGGTGTGCAAAAATTAGCCCCTTCTTAACCGGTCAGTTATTACCTTTGCCGCGCAAGCGTTTTTTCCTTACTCGAGCACAAAATACACCCCTATGAAATTTGGCGTTGTGGTTTTTCCGGGATCTAACTGCGATAGAGACATGCAGGATTCCCTTCAGCAGGACCTTGGTAAAGAAGTCATCATGCTCTGGCACAAAGACGAGGACCTGAGTATGTTTACCACCGATGACTGCATTATTCTGCCCGGCGGGTTCTCTTATGGCGATTACCTGCGCTGTGGCGCCATTGCGCGTTTCAGTCCGATGATGAAAAGTGTAATTGATTTTGCCAACCGTGGCGGGAAAGTGCTGGGTGTTTGCAATGGTTTCCAGATCCTTTGCGAAAGTGGTCTGTTACCGGGGGTGCTGCTCCAGAATGCCAATCAACAATTTGTCTGCAAAAATGTATTTATCAAACAGGAAAACGGCGAAGCCCTGAAAATTCCGGTTGCCCATGGCGAAGGAAGGTACCATGCTGATGAAGCAACACTGAATGAGCTGGAATCCAATGGACAGGTAATTTTCCGTTATTGTACAGAAGATGGCACGATTGATGCAGCTGCTAACCCTAACGGGGCCGAACGCCATATTGCCGGCATCCGGAACAAACAGAATAACGTATTTGGGATGATGCCACACCCGGAAAGGGCCACATCCAAAGCCCTGAATAACCTGGATGGTGTTAAAGTATTTGAAATACTGGGACTGAATTAGGAGAGTTGTAAGGATAGGTTTTGCTTTGCGTCATACTTGTAAACAGCATTGTTTTATGAAAAGATTGTCACTTTCTGTTATAGCCTTACTCGTAACTGCCTTTTCCTTTGCACAAAGGCAGAATCCCGTTAGCTGGAATTATGAAGCTATCAAAAAATCGGCCGATACCTACGAAATCGTGTTAACCGCAACGGTAGAAGAGCCCTGGCATATCTACTCTCAGAATACAGGTAAAGGAGGTCCTATCCCAACCACTGTTGTTTTTAAACCCAATCCACTGGTTACTAAAACCGGTAAAGTAAAAGAACTGGGTAAACTCGAAAAAGTATTCGATAAGAACTTCAATACCGATGTACTCTATTTCTCCGATAAAGTAAAGTTTGTGCAACTGGTAAAAGTAAAAGGCGGTATCAAAACCAACCTGAGTGGTACTGTTGAATACATGGTTTGCGATGAAAGCCAGTGTTTACCCCCTGTTAAAAAATCATTTGACCTGAAGCTTCAATAAACAAGCGGTACAAATGAAAAAACTCTCCCTGCTTTGCGTAACGATGCTGGCATGCGTGCTGGTGTTTGGTCAGACAGACAGTTTATTGCGTTGGCAAACCCAATCGCGTAAGCTGAGTAATGGTATGTATGAACTGGTGGCAAAAACAACGATTCCGACAGGTTGGTATGTGTATGGCAATAATCCAAAAGCTGAGGGACTGGAGCAGGTAAAATTTGTACCTGCTTACGAGAATGCGGTGCTGCAGGAAAGCATCCGCTATAATATTCAGCCCAGTACCATTAACGATCCGCTGTTCAGTAAAGTGGATGTATATAAGGGTGAGATAGAAATCAGGCAACAGATCAAAATCAATGGTTTTGTACCTGCCGTATTAAAGGGAACCATTAATGCCAGTATGGCCAAAGCGGGTGAGTTCATTGTATCTGAACAGCCTTTTGAAGTATCGCTGGAAGGTGGTGCAGCTACGGAAGCCTCTGCCGCAGAACTAAAAATCGCTGCTATTGATCTCGGAAATCCCGTGGCTGATTGTGGTGCCAAAAATGAAGTGGCTGAGAGTGGTCTCTGGGCCATTTTTCTGCTCGGGTTCCTGGGCGGTCTGATTGCTTTACTGACGCCTTGTGTATTTCCAATGATACCGGTAACGGTTTCTTTCTTTACTAAAAGAGCCTCCGGCCGTAAACAGGCAATCCAGAACGGAGCCATATATGGGTTCTTTATTTTCCTGATCTATCTGTTGGCCAGCCTGCCTTTCCATATTCTTGGCAATGTGCAGCCGGAGATCTTCAATAATATCTCCACCAATTCCTGGCTCAACGTTATCTTTTTCATCATCTTCATCTTTTTTGCTATTTCCTTTTTTGGCTATTTCGAACTCACCCTGCCCAGTGGTATTGCCAGTAAAGCAGATTCGAAAAGCGGATTGGGAAGTATGGGGGGCATTTTCTTCATGGCTTTAACACTGGCCATTGTATCATTCTCCTGTACCGGTCCGATTCTCGGCTCCTTATTGGTAGGTTCTTTAAGTGGAGGTGCCTGGCAACTAACTTCGGGGCTGGCAGGTTTTGGCCTGGCCCTGGCCCTGCCTTTTGCCCTGTTCGCCATTTTTCCTGAATGGTTACAATCACTACCCAAATCGGGTGGCTGGCTGGATACGGTGAAAAAAATTCTGGCTTTTCTGGAAGTGGCCCTGGCGTTCAAGTTCCTGTCCAATGCCGACCTGGTCATGCACTGGGGTTTACTCAAACGTGAAGTATTTATCGGAATCTGGATCCTGGTAGGTGCTGGATTAACTTTATACCTGTTTGGTATTCTGCGTTTACCGCACGATTACAAGGGAATGAAGATCAGCAAAGGCAGAAAAGCGCTGGGTGTACTCGCATTGCTGTTTACACTTTATCTGTTGCCCGGTGTTACCCCCACCAAATATGCCAACCTGCAACTGCTGAGTGGTTTTCCACCACCATTAAGTTATAGTATTTACGGAACAGACAATGTGCATGGCAAAGGACTGGAAGCCAACGTGGTGAACGATTATGCCAAGGCAGTAGCTTTATCAAAAGAGCAGCGCAAACCCATCCTGATCGACTTCACCGGCTGGGCCTGTGTGAACTGCCGTAAGATGGAAGAGAATGTGTGGACACAACCCGAAGTGTACAACTACATCAAACAAAATTATATCCTCGTTTCTCTGTACGTAGACGACCGGAAGAACCTGCCCGCCGAACAGCGGATCCTGAATTACAAGACCAAAAATGGTGATACCAAAGACATCATTACCGTGGGTGATAAATGGGCCACATTTGAAGCGGAGAATTTTAACCAGACCACACAACCACTTTACGGGATCCTGGATACCAGCGAAAAACTCATGAACCACCCGGTGGGTTATACCCCCAATGCTGCCGAATACCTGAGATGGCTGCAGTGTGGTAAAGCGGCTTTTGATAAAGGCCAATAATATCCCGATCTATAAAAGGCGAACCCCTCATCGTAATGAAGGGTTCATGATTTTTTCATCGATTGGAAATCGGCTTCCTGCCTATAAGGCAATCTGTTTCTCCACCATCATCTTACGCAGGTTGATGAGGCCATAGCGCATCCGGCCCAATGCCGTATTGATGCTGCAATTGGTGATGAGGGCAATTTCTTTAAAACTCATATTGGCATAATGCCTTAATACAATGATCTCGCGTTGTTCTTCGGGCAGCAGGTCCAGCATTTTACGTACCCGCTCATGACTCTGACCCTGCATGATCTTGCTGTCAGGTCCTTCTTCCACGATCTGCAAAACTTCAAAAATATCCTGGTTATCGCTGGTGCGGATGGCGGGGGTGCGTTTTACCTTGCGGAAATAATCCACGCAAAGATTATGTGAAATGCGCAGGGCCCAGGGAAGGAACTTGCCCTCCTCGGTATAACGCTTGTTCTTAAGCGTGTCGATGATCTTGATGAACACATCCTGGAAAAGGTCTTCGGCGAGGTAACTGTCCTTCACAAAGAAAAGTATAGAAGAGAAGATCTTATCCTTATACCGGTAGATAAGGGTTTCGAAGGAGGCAGTATCGCCATCCTGGAATGCCCGTATCAGTTCCGTATCAGATGCCTGTTCTGCTGGTCTCATATCATCATTTTTGAGTTGTGTACTGCTTATGCCGGGCCTTACTAGAACTTTTGGTTGAATGCGCCCCGACTAACTCATTAACTTTCAACAACAAATTATACATCTTTTTATGTCTGGAAAGTTTTGTGGAAATTATGTTTTCCGGGTTTTGGGTTATACACATTTCAGGTGGCCGAGGGGCCGGCCCGAAAGGAAGAAATAAAGTAGCCATTTGTAAAAAAAATCCGCATCTGCAGGGCTTTCTAAACATCTGCGCGGATAATCTGTTTAAATTGCTGACCCTATGGCAACAAAGACAAAGTTCCCGAAAATAGAAAAGACAACAGACGATTCCGGCAGCATCATCGTGAAAGGGGCACGCGTGCACAACCTCAAAAATGTAACTGTCAGCTTTCCTCGCAATAAACTGATCGTTGTTACAGGAGTTTCGGGCAGCGGCAAATCATCTTTAACCATTGATACGCTTTTTGCCGAAGGACAAAGGCGTTACGCAGAAAGCCTGAGTGCCTATGCCCGCCAGTTTATGGCGCGGATGGTAAAGCCGGATGTGGATTTTATCAAAGGTCTCTGCCCCGCCATTGCCATCGAACAGAAAGTGATCACAAGAACGCCCCGTAGTACGGTGGGCAGTATGACGGAGATCTATGATTATCTGCGTCTCCTGTATGCCCGTGCCGGCAAAACCATTTCGCCCATCAGCGGCAAAGAAGTGCAGAAAGATGATGTGGCCGATGTAATGAAAGCCATACAGGCTTTGCCCCATGGTACCAAACTGGTGATCATTGTACCCTTTAAACAACATGCCAACAGAGCCACCCGCGAAGAGCTGAATATATTGATGCAGAAAGGGTTTTCGAGAATGTATATTCGAGAGGCGTCAGGCGTGAGTCGTCAGTCGTCAGTGAGGGAAGCGACATCTGCGGAGCTGATTCGTATTGAAGACTTACTGGCTTTAACCGATAAGGAACTATCAAAGAAACTCACCACTCACCACTCACCACTCACCACTCACGTTCTCATTGACCGCATCGTAACCAAAGAATTTGAAGAAGATGATATCCACCGTTTATCAGATTCGATCGGTACGGCTTTTTATGAAGGAGAGGGGGAGATGTATGTAGAGATCAATAATAAAGAACTGCTTCATTTCAGTAATAAATTTGAGCTCGATGGTATCCAGTTTGAAGAACCGGTGCCCAATCTGTTTTCCTTTAATAATCCGTATGGCGCCTGTCCTACCTGTGAGGGTTTTAGCCAGGTGTTGGGTATTGATGAAGACCTGGTGATCCCAGACAAACGATTAAGTGTGTATGAAGGTGCTGTTGCCCCCTGGAAAGGAGAGAAACTGGGCTGGTGGAGAGAACAGTTTGTAAAACATGCAGGTAAATTCGGCTTCCCTATACACAAACCCATTATCGATCTCAGTAAAGAACAGTATCGCCAGTTATGGCAGGGCGAAGGCGTGGTACAGGGTATCGATGATTTTTTTAAAGAAGTGGAACAGAACCTGTACAAAGTGCAATACCGCGTTCTGCTGAGCCGTTATCGGGGCCGTACCAATTGTCCGGATTGTAAAGGTTATCGTTTACGCAAAGAAGCTTTGTATGTGAAGGTAGGCGGTAAACATATTGGTGAGTTATGCGAGTGGCAGGTGAAAGATCTGAAGAAATGGCTGGATAAACTGGTACTGTCTGCGCACGACCGGCAGGTAGCCAAAAGGATCCTGATAGAAGTACACCAGCGCATGCAGACGTTGATAGATGTAGGATTGGGTTATCTTACGTTGAACAGGCTGGCTAATTCTTTAAGCGGCGGAGAAAGCCAGCGTATCCAGCTAACGCGGAGTCTGGGCAGTAACCTGACCAACTCATTGTATATTTTGGATGAACCTTCCATTGGACTGCACTCGCGCGATACGGTTCGCCTGATCAGTGTATTAAAAGCGCTGCGCGATCTGGGTAATACGGTAGTGGTGGTAGAACACGATGAAATGATGATGCGCGAAGCGGATCATATTATTGATATGGGTCCACTGGCTTCGCACCTGGGTGGCGAAGTAGTGGCCGTTGGTAATTATGAGGAACTGGTGGCCAACCCCGAAAGCCTAACCGGTAAATACCTGACGGGTACACTCAGTATAGATGCCCCCAAAAATGTACGCAAATGGAACCGGAGTATTACGGTAGAAAACGCGCGGCAGAATAACCTGAAAGATCTCACCGTTGAATTTCCGTTGAATACTTTGTGTGTAGTGAGCGGTGTAAGCGGCAGTGGAAAAACCACACTGGTAAAACAGGTATTGGTACCCGCTTTGCGGAAACTGAAGGGAGAGTTCTCTGAAAAAGTAGGGCTGCATAAAAATCTGACGGGTGATATGGATTATATCTCACAGATAGAACTGGTAGACCAGAACCCGATCGGTAAATCATCCCGTAGTAATCCGATCACTTATATCAAAGCCTACGATCATATCCGCGATCTGTATGCCAAACAGCAATTGTCTAAAACCCGCGGTTTTCAGCCCAAACATTTTTCTTTCAATGTAGATGGCGGGCGTTGTGATACCTGTAAAGGAGAAGGCGAACAGATCGTAGAAATGCAGTTCCTGGCCGATGTACACCTGACCTGCGAATCCTGCGGCGGCAAACGTTTCAAGGAAGAAGTACTTGAAGTGCAGTATCATGGCAAAAGTGTGTTCGATGTACTGGATATGAGTGTGGATGAAGCAATTGATTTTTTTGCAGACGAAAAAGCCATCAAAACCGCCATACAGCCTTTGCAGGATGTAGGGCTGGGTTATATCAAACTGGGACAAAGCAGCGATACCTTAAGTGGTGGTGAAGCACAACGTGTAAAGCTGGCCAGCTTTCTGGGCAAGGGCAAAGGCATCGGACATATGCTGTTTGTGTTTGATGAACCCACTACCGGACTGCATTTTCACGATATCAAAAAATTGCTCGCGTCCTTCAATGCGTTAATTGAACAGGGACATTCGCTGATCGTGATCGAACACAATACAGATGTGATCAAATCCGCCGACTGGATCATCGACCTTGGCCCCGAAGCCGGGGATGCGGGTGGCAACCTGGTATATGCGGGGGTACCGGCAGGTATTAAAAAAGTAAAGGAAAGTTATACGGGGAAATATCTGTAGAACAGATGAACAAGGAACAGATGAAATATCTTATAATCCCTCGGTTCGTCTGTTCCTTGTTCGTCTGTTCGATATTCTTCTGTTCTTATCTAAGCCTGTCTACACTCTTCACCAGTTTTTCATCTTTGTAAATTCCACGAATGGCGAGGAACAACAGGAAGGGAATGGCTATGGTGATCAGGGAAGTGATATCAAATGTCCATTCTTCGGGAACGAAGTTTTTGGTTTGCAGATAATACAGAACAATATTTATCACCGCAACTGCCAGTACGGCAAAACCGATTTTGATCTGCAGTTTCCGGTCTTTAAACAGGAAGATGGTGATTAGTGAGGCTATACCCACACCCACCGTCAGTATCATGATCAGCATATTGCTCATGGCGGTGAAGTTCTGGAATTGCTTCGCATTCTCTACCAGGATATTACCACTGAAGAAAGATACTTTCAGCGATACAAAAGCCAGTACCGCAACCAGCAGCAGCCAAACGGTTTGTAATCTTTGTAACATAGAAAAAGTTTATTGGTTTTCAGGATAAAATGCTATGTCAACAATTTACCTCTTTTTACCCATTTAACTGTTTTAACCTAATTCCGGATACAGTACAAACTGCTCCATGAAGGCATTTACGTCTTTTTTTACAGCCTGCAGTACAGCGGCATCATCTGCGTTCATCAGCACTTTATCGATGGCATCTACTACAAACGGAATATGCTCTTCCTTCATACCACGTGTGGTAATGGCCGGAACACCCAGGCGGATACCGGATGTAACAAAGGCACTTTTATCGTCGTAAGGAACCATGTTTTTATTGGCGGTAATATCTGCCTGTACCAATGCCTGTTCTGCTTTTTTACCGCTGATGTTTTTATTACGCAGATCAATCAATACCAGGTGGTTATCTGTACCACCGCTGATGATCTGATATTCTTTAGCCACCAATGCTTTGGCCATGGCCTGCGAATTCTTGAGTACCTGGTTGGCATAAACGGTAAATTCATCACTCAGGATCTCTCCAAACGCAATGGCTTTGGCAGCGATCACGTGCTCCAGCGGACCACCCTGGATACCGGGGAATACGGCCATATCCAGCAGGTTACTCATCATGCGGATATTACCTTTTACATCTTTCAGTCCAAAAGGATTTTCAAAATCCTTCCGCATCATGATAATTCCGCCACGTGGTCCACGAAGGGTTTTGTGGGTGGTAGAAGTTACAAAATGACAATGATCGAATGGATCATTCAGTAATTTCTTGGCAATCAGCCCGGCAGGGTGTGCAATATCAGCCATCACCAGTGCACCTACTTCATCTGCTACTTTGCGGATGCGGGCATAGTCCCAGTCGCGGCTATAGGCACTGGCGCCACAAATGATCATTTTGGGTTTTACCTCACGTGCTTTGGCTTCCAGCATGGCATAATCCACCAAACCGTCTTCGCGGGTTACACCATAAAAATGGGGTTGATATAATTTACCGCTATAGTTTACGGCAGAACCATGTGTAAGGTGTCCGCCCATGCTCAGGTCAAGACCCAGGATCGGATCACCGGGTTGTAATACGGCCAGTGCTACTGCCGCATTGGCCTGCGCACCACTATGCGGTTGTACGTTGGCGTATTCTATGTTGAAAATCTGTTTCAGTCTGTCGATGGCCAGCTGTTCTGTCTGGTCCACAATTTCGCAACCCGCATAATAACGGCGGCCGGGATACCCTTCGGCGTATTTATTGGTCATTACACCACCCATGGCCTGCATTACCTGTAAGCTGGTAAAATTTTCAGAGGCGATCAGTTCAATTCCATGACGTTGTCTTTCCAGTTCCTGCTTGATCAGGTCGAAAACCAGGGTATCTCTTTGCATTGTATTGATTTTGCCGCAAAGATAAGCAGTGGGCAAATAGGTGCCCTGTTGCGTCAGATGGATTTGTGCCAAAAGGGGATAATCGGGTAATAAAATGAGGAAATTTTTTTAGAATGTGTCAAACAGAGGGTATCCCAGCCTCAAAAGGGGCTTATTTTCCCCAAAACTTGCCCCATCGGCAGTTTTTCCTAATTTCGGCGCCTGATATTGTGTTGGCTATACATGATGATCTTGTGAAGCAGTCATCAACGCAGTGTTCAAACATAAACAACCCCCATGAAAGCAATCATCCCAGTTGCGGGCGCCGGAACCAAATTAAGACCCCATACCTATACTCAACCCAAAGCCCTGATCCCCATTGCCGGAAAAACGATCCTGAGTTTTATTGTGGATCAGTTGCGGGAAGCAGGCATTACAGAATATATTTTTATTGTAGGTTATCTGGGTGAAAAGATCCAGGACTATGTAAAACAGACTTACCCCGATTTAACCACTCATTTTGTATTCCAAAACGAGCGGCAGGGTACCGGTCATGCTATTGAATTAACCAGGAACATTGTAGGTAACGATGAAGTGTTTGTGGTGCTCGGAGATACTATCTGCGAGTACGATGTGAAAGAAGTGGTGAATAGTGCCTACAGCATGCTCGGTATTAAAAAAGTAGACGACCCGCGCAATTTCGGGGTAGCTTCTATTGATGAAGAAGGATTTATTGAACAGGTGGTAGAGAAACCGGCGATACCGAAAAGTAATATGGCCCTGGTGGGTTTATACAAGATCAAGGAAACCCATTTCCTGTTCGAATGCCTGCATCACCTGTTTACCCAGGATATCAAAACCTTTGGTGAGTATAATCTTACCGATGCGCTGGACTGTATGATCAAACGCGGCGCCAGGTTCAAAGCGTTTAAAGTGAAGAACTGGTTCGACTGCGGTAAAAAAGAAACCCTGCTCGAAAGTAATGCCACCCTTTTAAAGAAATTCGGGGGTAACACAACAGATGGACATGAATACAAAGAAACCATCATCATTCCTCCCGTAAGTATTGCACCAGGATGTGATATTTCTAATTCCATTATCGGTCCGCACGTAGCCATTGGTGCCAATACCTCTATCAAAAACTCTATCGTGCGCGACAGTATCATTGGCTCTTATACCAACCTCGACGAAGTGGTGCTGGATAATTCCCTCATCGGCAGCGATGCCTCTGTAAAAGGATTGAGCCGCAGCCTGAATATCGGGGATAATACAGAGATCGATTTTGGGTAGTAATTTGAAAATGAGGTAATTTGAAAATTTGAAAATGGTTTTCAGATTCACTCATTTTCAAATTACCACATTTTCAAATTTTCAAATTCTTTCCATGTCTTCGCCCATCACCCGATTATTCAATATTCAGTTTCCCATTATCCAGGCTGGTATGATCTGGGCCAGCGGATGGAAACTGGCTAGTGCGGTGAGTAATGCCGGTGGCCTGGGATTGATCGGTGCGGGCAGTATGTATCCCGCCGTGCTGCGCGAGCATATACAGCAATGTAAAACGGCCACCGACAAACCTTTTGGCGTGAATATACCGTTGATGTACCCCGACATCAAAGAACTGATAGATATTATTGTAGAAGAGAAAGTACCTGTTGTGTTTACCAGTGCCGGTAATCCCAAAATCTGGACGGGGTATCTGAAAGAGAGAGGTATCAAAGTAGTACATGTGGTCAGCAGCAGCAAGTTCGCTAAAAAAGCAGAAGACGCAGGTTGTGATGCCGTAGTGGCCGAAGGCTTTGAAGCCGGTGGTCATAACGGAAGGGAAGAAACTACTACCCTTGTATTGATCCCGCTGGTAAGGGCCGCTGTAAAAATACCGGTTATCGCTGCCGGTGGAATTGCTACCGGCCGGCAGATGCTGGCCGCACAGGTACTGGGTGCAGATGGTGTGCAGATCGGCAGCAGGTTCATCTGTAGTCCTGAAGCTTCTTCACATATCGCCTTTAAAGAAGCGGTGGTCAAGGCAGAAGAAGGAGATACCCTGCTGAGCATGAAAAAACTAATGCCCGTGCGCTTATTAAAAAACCGTTTTTTTGAAGAAGTACGTGCCGCTGAACAGCGGGGTGCAACTGAAGAAGAACTGCAACATATCCTGGGCCGCGCCCGCGCCAAACGAGGCATGTTTGAAGGTGACCTCGAAGAAGGCGAACTGGAAGTAGGTCAGGTAAGCGCCCTGATCAAAAATATTATCCCTGCCGGAGAAATTGTGAAAGAGATCTGGGAAGAATACAGGGCTGCTTTGCAGGAATTGGCAATGGTGAATGGGCAATGGTGAATCGTCAGTGGTGAATCGTCAGTGGTGAGTAGTGAATAGGCAGTTAAATAGAGCTGCCCTCCATTGACAATTGTCCATTCACAACTCCCCACTGACTGCTCACCACCTCAGTCTGCCTGCGGCAGCCCCATCGCTTCCCATTCTTCTTTGGAAGGTCCGTACACACCGGGCACGGGTAATCCTGCTAAACGCATTAATATGGTTAACTGACCGCGGTGATGTATCTGGTGCATCACAGTTACCCAGAGCGAAAATCCTTTTTTCCAGGTTTCGCCATACATGGGGCTTTCGTCCTGTAAGGTATTGTCTGTACAGGTTTGTAATGCCTGCTTTACCCTATCAACAGCGGCTTTGTAAGCGGTTACGATCTCTGCTGCTGTGTTGTACTCCTTATTTTCATACCCCAGCACCGGAAAACCTGCTTCGTGCGGGATGCCGGCAGCACAATTAATAATATGGTTGGCGAGCCGTTGGATAGAGCGATGATCGTGTACCAGATCTTTGGTTAAACTTTCGTCGGTTAGTTTTTCAAAGCAGGAAATGGTGGCTGCGGATTCTGAATCCCATACACCTAAAAAATGTTGGATAGAACTAAACATTGGATCAGGGTTTACTTATTTATGAATATAAATGCCATCTGCCTGCGAAACAGACGAAACGGTCAGGTCATTGATGCATACATTCTCGGGCAAGGAAGCACAGTAAAATGCGATATCGGCCACATCGTTTGCGTACAGCGGAATAAAACCATCATACACCTGTTTGGCCTTGTTTTCATCACCTTTAAAACGCACCATGGAGAACTCTGTTTCTGCAGCACCGGGATGAATGGCGGTTACTTTAATGCGGTGAGGTAACAGATCAATGCGCATGGCTTTGCTCAGTGCATCTACTGCATGTTTACTCGCGCAATAACCATTGCCTTCCTTATAAACCAGCTTGCCGGCTACCGAACCCATGTTGATGATATGTCCTTTTTTGCGTGCTGTCATATACGGCAATACCGCTTTGGTAACATACATCATGCCTTTAACATTGGTATCAATCATGGTATCCCAGTCGTCAAGATCGGCATTTTCAAAACTATCGCGTCCAAGCGCCAGGCCGGCATTGTTCACCAGCACATCGATCGTTTTCCATTCAGCAGGTAAGTTTTCGATGGCAGCAAAAACAGCTTTCCTGTCCTGCACATCAAATACAACCGGTAACGCTTTCACCTGATATTTAGTTTGCAGTTCCGAAGCCAATGCGTTCAGCCTGTCGGCTCTTCTTCCGGTAACAATACAGTTCCATCCGGCAGCGGCAAATTTTTCGGCAATGGCTTTGCCAAAACCAGAACTGGCACCGGTAATCAAGATAATTTTATCCATATAAAAGATTGAAGTAAAGAGGGATCACAAAAGTACAGGAATGCAGTTATTACATTATGCCACTTACCGAAAAGTGAATAAGTAAAAGGGCTTTTTACCTGATCAGTACCACGGTTCCTTTCCTGAATACCGTGTTACCGAGATAGTCCACACCCGATGCCTGGTACACATAGGCACCGCTGGCTTGTGCCACGCCGGCAAAATTACCGTCCCATCCTTTATTCTCTTCAGTGGTGGTGAATAGGAGTTGTCCCCAGCGATTATAAATACTGAAATAAGTAAGTTTACTGATGCCCACAAGACTGGGTCTGATCACATCATTTTTGCCATCTCCATTAGGTGTAAAGCCAGAGGGGACCAGTATATCCGGTCCGTTTTTGAATATACGTACCAATACCTGGTCTTCTGCAAAACAGGCACCCTCACTCACTCTTACGGTATAACGGATCGAATCTATGTTGTTGTCGAATACAGCTACCGGGTTGGCAATGTTGGGATTGTTCAGATAATCTGCTGGCGACCATACATAACTCGTTCCGCCACTGGCATTCAATTGTAATGGTTGCGTAGGAACGGCGAATGTATCTTTTCCCGCATTGGCTATTACAGGTGGAATAACGGTAACCAGTATGGTATCCGTAACCGGTTTGGGACAACCCACTGTATTGGTAGCCGTTAAAACATACGCTGTAGTACGGGTAGGGCCGGCAACCGGTGTTAAGGTATTTTCATTAATGAGTGTAGCGGCCGGATTCCATTTAAATGAGTTGCCAACAACAGAACCGTTTAACTGGGCGCGGGTTCCGTAACAGATAGTGATATCAGATCCGGCACTGGCCGTTGGATAAGGCGCCACCGTTACAGCCACAGAGTCTCTTGCCTGGCATTTGCCCAGATTGGCAATTACATAATACTTAGTGTTTACCAGGGGTTGCACCAGCGGGTTTTTGATATTTTGTATAGCTGCGCCCGAAGAACTGGTCCATTGATAACTCAATGCATCACTCACCGGCCGTAACCGAAAGGTATCCGTTAGGCAGATACCCGTATCTACGCCTGCTTTTACCGAAATGAATTGTAACACGTTTACGGTTACTGTATCCGTGTTGGCGCAACCATTGTCATTAACAGATACATAGTACTTCGTGGTATCCCTGGGAAATACCAATGGCGAATTGGTGGCCCGGTTAAGAATCCGGGTGCTGTTGGGGCCCACAGATGGTGTCCACAAAACGCTGCCACTACTGATATTTACTTTTAAGGCAAGTGTATCATTACTGCAGATCAGGGTATCGCGGAAGGGAAGGTTCAGCGTGGGTTTGTCAAGAATGGTTACCGTTTTGGTAACCGTATCAACACAGCCTACATTATTGGCCACGATCATTTTCACCTGCACGCTGGAGGCAGCTGTATATTTCCAGGCCGTGTCTTTGCTGCGGGCTGTGTCAGCCAGGGAATTGGTATCGCCAAAATCCCAGATTCTGCTGGTGATAGATCCATACTTTGTTTTGGAAGTATCTGAGAACACATAATTATTCAGGAAACAGGTACCGGTAACCGTAAAGCCAGGATTAAAACCGGGATACACTTTTACCACAGCTGTAGTAGAATCCTGGCAACCACCCACAGCGGTTACTTTTAGTTTAACGGTGTAAGTGCCACTGTCTTTTCCACTTTGTAAATAATCGTAGGTAGGGGTAGGGCTGGTTGAAACATCGGTATTGATACCAGGCACCCCAAAATCCCATAGATAGGAACTGATATTAGAACTGGTTGATTCATTCTGAAACGAAAGTGTGGTACCGTTACAGGTTACATAGGTGGGTTTCAGCACGGCACCGGTAAGGGTACAATCATTGATGCTGATCTGGAAATCTTTTCTGTGTTCCGATATCTTGATGCCATTCCTGTATTCTTCTACCAGCACTGCCATCAGATATACACCCGTAGTGGCCGGGGCAATGCCCGTAACCAACCCTGTGCTGGAATTGATGGTGATACCGGTATCCAGCGGTAACGTAGATGAGTAACTACCCAGATAATTAACCGGAATATAGGGTGGTGCATCTGCGTTCGGCGGTATAGCTGGATTAGGGCTTGCTCCGACATAACCCGGAATAAATTTATACACCAGCGAATCTCCGTCGGGATCTGCCGCAGAAAAATCGATGGCGATGGGAGAACTTTTACAAACCAGGATCGTATCCCGTTTATTAAAAACCGCATTCGAATTATTGGGTGCAAAAGGATTGTCGTTAGTGCCGGGGATTTTTACCCAATAGGTAGCTCCCACATTCAGGGAATTGATATTAACGATCTGGTCTATGCGGCAACACTGCGAGTGTGCTGCAATATAACCCGCTGCCAAAGGGTCCAGGTCAACGGTAGCTTCAAAAGTGGCTACGGCAAAACGGACCGGTGGTCTGGTATTTAAACAGGGGTTGTAAGTAGAAAGATTCATGTACTCATAATTACTGCGGCGGGCAGTAACGGTGGTTACAAGTGTATTATTATCTCCTCTGAAAATAGAAAGCGGATAAGCTACGCCGAGCGAAGCTACACCCGCACCGGTAACCGTAGTGTCTTTGTATAACAGTAAAGTGAGTTTATAGGAAAGTTTGCCGGGGCTGGTAGTGGAGGCCCCCAGGTAGGTATAGTAGATCTCGCCACCGGTAATATGCTTTCCATAACTGGTTAGCATGGCTAATACGAAAACAATGGTGTAGACAGCTTTTTTCATCTTCTATATTCCTGTTCTGCATCTTTCTCCGAACCTGGGATCATTTGATCCCGATACGCGTGATTGCAAACGTGAAAGTACTATTTGTAAACGTTTCGTTAACAGAATCCTGTTGGTTTTAACGGACTCACAACACTTAACAATAAAGAGGGAAAACAGGCAGATTCTGCTGCCTGTCAGCTGTATTTTACTGAATTACCTGATCAATACCGAAGTTCCTTTACGGTACACTGTTTTACCGGTATAATCGGTGCCTTCGGCCTCATAAACATAGGTATTGGCAGCCTGCGGGGTGTCATTATATATGCCATCCCATCCTTTCCCCAATTCGCTGGTACTAAAGATCAATTGCCCCCAACGGTTATATACCCTGAAATAAGTAAGTTGGCTAATGCCAAGGGTAACCGGTCTTAGAATATCATTCTTACCATCTCCATTTGGCGTAAAAGCAGAGGGTACAAAAATATCCGGCCCTGTTTTATACACCCTGACCAGGATCTCATCATACGCATAACAACCCGCCGCATCGCTAACCATAACCCGGTAACGGATCGAGTCGATGCTCGCATCCAGCGTGGCTAACGGATTGGGGATTGATGGATTGCTGAGGCCATATTCCGGATACCAATTGTAACGCAATCCACCGGATGCCTGTAATTGCAACGGCTGGTTAGCTAATACAGCGGTATCTTTTCCTGCATAGGCAGGTATGGGGGGAGCTACGGTTACTACTACTGAGTCTGTAACCGCTTTACGGCAGCCTGCCGTATCGGTTACATGCAAAACATACGTGGTAGTTCTGGAAGGCCCCGCTACAGGAGAACCTACGGTAGGGTCAATAAGAGAGTTTGCAGGTGTCCAGTTCAGGGAGCTGCCTCTTACGGTACTTCTCAATTGTATTCTTGTGCCAAAACAGATCGTGGTATCCGGACCGGCTATGGCGATAGGATAGGGAGCCACTTTGATCAGTACCGTATCCCTGTCCTGGCATTTGCCCAGGTTGGCAGTAACATAATACTGTGTATTCACCAGCGGTTGTACCAGTGGATATTTTACATTGTTCACGGTTACACCTGAAGAACTGCTCCAGCGGTAACTCAATGCCTCACTGACCGGCCTGAGCCGCAGAGTATCTGTTTGGCAAATCAGTGTATCATTGCCCAATTGCACTTTGATAAAGGATAATACATTCACAGTAACAGTATCACTATTCACACAACCATTATCATTAAGGGTTACAATATAACGCGTAGTGTCTTTGGGAAATACCAATGGCGCAGAACTGTTCGCAAATAATATATTCCGGTTGGGTTGCCAGGAAAAACTGCCTGTGTTCAATACAGGAATAGCCAGGGTATCAATAGAACAGATCAGCGTGTCTTTGAATGGTAATTGCAATCTTGGTTTGTCTGCTACAGTGAGCTGTTGAAACACACTGTCAATACAACCCTTGCTACTGGTAACAATCAGCTTCACATCTTTTACCGAAGGTTTGGGATAGGTGTAGGAAGTGTTTTTGGAAAGCGATGTATCTGCCGTGCTTTCATCATCACCCAGATCCCATCGCCAGCTATTCACCGTACCATAACGGGTACTGGTGAGATCTTTGAACTGGTAAGGATTCTGCACACAACTTCCGAGCACAGAAAATGCCGGCTGAAATCCAGGGTATACAAATACACGGGTAGTGGCCGATCCCAAACAACCCTGTGGACCGGTTACGGTTAACCGGGCAATATACATGCCGGTATCTGCATAGGGATAATCTACCGTTGGACTGGTAGAGAAATTACCCGTGCCATCGCCAAAATCCCAGCGGTAAGAAGTGATAGATGCGGAGGTAGACTGGTTCTCAAAATGTACGATGGAGTCTTTGCATTGAATGATTTTTTCGGGTAGTACCGCTTCAATAATATCGCAGTTCTGCACTTTCAGGATAAAATCTTTCCGGTGCTCGCTGATGGGTTTTCCGGCCCTCCATTCGGTGATGCATACATTAACTACATACTGTCCTTCCGGTGGCGCTATCCCGTTGATGATGCCGGTAGCCGGATTGATACTGACTTCCGACCCCAGCGGATAAGCACCACTATAAATAGACGCGTAGGGTAATGGGATCAGGCTCAGCGATCTGGTTGGACCCGAATTGTTGGCGCCAGACGGTGCAGAATAGGCTTCGCAAAAAGAATAGGAAAGCGAATCACCATCTGCATCCCGCGCACTGAAATCGAGGGTGAATCTTTTACGGGCACATACCAGGGCAGTATCACGTACAAAGAATTGCGGACTGTTATTATGCCCGGCACCCAAAACGCCCGTTCCCGGAATCTTTGTTACATAATTGCTGCCTACATTGGTGGAGATGGCAAGATTGGAAAGTCTGTCTACCCGGCAACATCCGGTTCGGGAAAGCGTATAACCTGTTACATTATCCGATAGTGTTACGGTAGCGGTATAGATGCCGATCTCATAACAAACATTTACATTGCCTACCAAACAGGGAAATACACTTGTGTTCAGTGCAATGGTACTGACTGCATTAAATAGTGGTAACGGAACCGTTGATACGAGGAGATTATTATCGTTTGAATAAATACCAACAGTTACATTTTCGGCTTCCAGTACCGGACCGGATGTGGCACAATCTCTGAACAAACGTAAAGTGATCCGGTAAACACTGCTGGCAGATCCTGATAAATTTCCGGGGCCTATGTATTCATAAAACAGTTCTCCTCCTGCCACATGTCTTGCCTGTGAAGGAAGAAAACAAAGTAATAATGCCGATATGAAGAAATACTTCTTCATATATCTGCTAATAGTTAAGGGTTGATAAAAGCCAGCAGCAGTTGGTTGAGTGGTTCAGTTGCTTCCCACATACCCATGTGACCGCAACCCGGTAATACATGAATATACGAAATCCTGGGCAGGTGAACCTGTTGCAATACATCTTCCATCGGCGCGGCCACGTCTTCGGTGCCCATAACGAAGAGTACGGGTAATGGGTTGCCTGCCAATACTTTGCAGCGGTCGGGACGGTTCATCATGGCAATGTAATACTGCTGCAGCGCCGCTACTGTAAAACCAGCAGCAGATGATATGAGTTGGGCTACTTTGTCCGGGTGGACTTCTTTGAAAGCTTTGCCGAATAAATTAGGGATCGTATTCTTTAAAAAAGCAACTGCTCCATATTGCGCGATGGTGGTTACCGCTTTGGCCCGCATCGTTTTTTTCTCTTCACTATCTGCAAAAGCCGTGGAATGTACCAACCCGAAAGCCTGCAGCATGGCCGGATATTTTTCTGCAAAAGCCAGTGTAATATATCCACCCATACTATGGCCAAGCATAATGCAGGAAACAATGTTTTCTGTCTGTAACAAAGCATAGATCAGATCTGCATAATCTTCTATGCTAACGGGATCAGCAACGGAAATTTCTTTTGTAAACAGCGACGACTTACCCGAACCGGGCAGATCGGGAACCACTAACATACAATGCTGTTGCAGAAAAGAAACCTGTGTGTTCCAGATCTGGCTGTCTTCTCCAAAACCATGTAATAAAACCACGGGTGTTCCTTTTCCCTGGAGCGTGTAGGAGATAGTGGTGGAATGGAAGGAGAATGTTTTTTCCATAGTTGATATCTATGACTTCTTTCTTAGCCGGATACTCCGGAACAATAACCACAAACAAACTGGTAGTAAAGCCGTATTCAATTCCTGCGGTAGCCAGAACCAGCCCAGCAAAGCGACCAGCAGGATCACTGCATACAACGTAAAGTACCGCTGTAACCATACAGGTTGTTTCCAAACTGCAAAGGCCGCCACCAGGTTAAAAGGCAGGGCCCATAGCAAATTATAATTGGCGGCACAGGCGGCATGGTCGGTGCCAAACCACATGAACAGCAACAAACAGCCGATCAGGCCAGTAAAAAGGAATAAAAAAAAGTCAATCAATTTTGTGAGGCTAATGGCTGTTTTATGTTTGATAGAGGCGATCATTCCCGCCACTATGGCCAACACACTAAAAAGAATCAAGGGAGTATTGCGAAAAGGTTCTTGCTGACCCTTGCCCCGATTGATCAGTATTTTTTCCTGTAGTACCATCGATGAAAGGGTATGAACAGAACTATCTATTCCCTTCATCAGGTAGTCAGGCAGGAACATAGATTCGGCTATGTTCACTTTCTGATCTATCGGACTGCCCAATACCAGATCGATCCCCAGTTTGCTCCATGCCTGGTTGCCTTTGTCAAGGTATTCATGCAGCATATCCCGGAAACTGGTTCCGGCTGGCACCAATACCTGGTCTGCTTTCAAACCGGCATATTTCATCAAAATATCTCGTACCCGCGAAGTACAATTGTTGTACAGAAAATCATATTTATAATAACGTGCCGGACCCGCCAGGTTCTCTGCCAATGCCTGCTGGATGGTCTTTTTGGTACTATCGGTTACTGCCAGAACCTGCTCGTGTACATCACGGTTCTCAGACCGGTACTCATACATAAAATCTTCCAGCGGTGCCACGGATAAAAAATAATCGAGTTTGCCCCTGGTGAACTTGGAATAAAAATCCGGATCACTGAAATCAAAAGTGCCGTAATTATATACTAGATCTGTTTGACGGCTGCTGTCGATGATACGGATAGCCGTGTGCCCGAATGTAGAATAGAGTTCCTGTCCCGGTGCACAGGTCAGTACACTGATACGGAGATGAGAGGGACCGCCTTGCGCAAAACTGCTGCAAAACGATATGCCTATTAGCAGGCAGACCAGGACAATCTTTTTCACCAGATTTTTTTTTGGAAAGATACATCGCTTTTAGTGGATTGAGGTTAATCAACCTTTACCTAATTCCTTAATCGGCCAGCTCGGCCCATATCCTAAAAAACAAACAGGTGACACCTTAGCCGAGTCACCTGTTTCTGATTACTTGTAAAGCTCAGAACTTAAAACTTAGAACATAGAACTTATACTACCGATTACTTCCTGCTATAATTCGGCGCTTCCTTTGTAATATCAATATCATGCGCATGGCTTTCTTTCATCCCCGCATTGGTGATTTTTACAAAAGTGGCCTGTTGTAATGCCTTGATATCTTTGGCACCACAGTAACCCATGCCGGAACGTAACCCCCCTACATACTGGTAAACAATCTCGTTCAGATAACCTTTATAAGCTACACGCCCTTCAATACCTTCCGGTACATATTTTTTAATATCTGCTTCTACATCCTGGAAATAACGGTCGCCGCTTCCCTGGCTCATAGCACCCAGACTGCCCATACCGCGGTATTCTTTGAATTTTCTTCCTTCGTAGATGATGGTATCGCCCGGACTTTCTTCCACCCCTGCAAATACACTACCCATCATCACCACATTGGCACCTGCGGCCAGTGCTTTTACCATATCACCAGTGTAGCGGATACCGCCATCGGCAATGACCGGAATATTTTTTCCTTTTAAAGCGTTACTGGCTTCCATAATAGCCGTTAACTGCGGAACACCGGCACCGGCCACAATACGGGTAGTACAGATAGAACCCGGACCGATACCTACTTTCACGCAATTGGCGCCGGCTTCTGCCAATGCTTTGGCACCGGCGGCGGTACCTACATTACCGGCAATGATCTGTAAATTTTTGAAATTTTTACGAAGGGCTTTGAGGGCCTGAATCACCCCTTTGCTATGGCCATGGGCACTGTCTAAGGTAACGGCATCTACTCCTACAAACTGAAGAGCGGAGGCACGGTCCATCAAATCCTGGGTAATACCCAGCGCAGCACCCACCAGTAACCTGCCGATCGAATCTTTTACAGCATTGGGATAATTGCGCAGTTGCAGAATATCCCGATAAGTAATCAGACCAATCAGTTTTCCCTGCCTGTTAACTACGGGCAGTTTTTCGATTTTATATTGGCGTAAGATTTTTTCTGCTTTTTTCAGATCAGTGCCTTCCGGTGCGGTGATGAGGTTTTCCTTCGTCATCACTTCTTTTACTTTCCGGCGCTTATCTGTTTCAAAACGGAGATCGCGGTTGGTTAAAATCCCCACCAGTTTCTGGCCGGCATCTACAATCGGAATACCACCTATTTTATTATCCTTCATCAGCTTCAGTGCATCACCGATAGTGGCATCGATTAACAGGGTAATCGGGTCAACGATCATCCCGCTTTCACTTCTTTTTACTTTCCGTACCTGTTCTGCCTGACGTTCAATGCTCATGTTTTTGTGCAGGATACCCAGGCCACCTTCACGCGCCAGCGCAATGGCCAGATGGGCTTCGGTTACGGTATCCATAGCTGCAGACAGCATGGGTACATTCAGTACAATGTCTTTGGTGAGGTGTGAACGGATATCTACTTCGCGGGGCAGGATCTCGCTGAAAGCGGGCATTAACAATACATCGTCGAATGTGAGACCTTCGCCGAATAACCTGGAAGAAGCAGACTTGGTGCGGGGAGGAGTATTTCTTGTTGCCATGTGCAAAGATAGTGCTGCAGGTAAATTCAGTCCAAAACTTTTTCATACAGCTATATAACCGCCTGTAACAGCATGGGTTTGGCAGGAATAATCACCCTATTTGCCAATGGATTTGTTTTTACTTTTGAGCGATGACAAGAATTGCCCCTGCTGCAGATACCCCTTATTTTAACTTACAGTTCGGCTTACTCTGTTTCAGTAATTTTCTCTTCAGCGCCAGTTTCAGCATGATGATCCCTGAATTGCCGGGTTACCTAACCAGCCTGGGAGGTGCCGAGTACAAAGGATTGATCATTGCACTGTTTACCCTCATGGCAGGTATTTCAAGACCTTTCAGTGGAAAACTAACCGATACTGTTGGACGTGTGCCTGTGATGATCTTTGGTTCTTTGGTATGTGTGGTTTGCAGTCTGTTATATCCTGTACTGACTTCTGTGAGTGGATTTTTATTATTACGGTTCTTTCATGGCTTTTCTACCGGATTTAAACCAACCGCTACATCGGCCTATGGAGCAGATGTGGTACACGAATCAAGAAGGGGAGAAGCATTGGGTGCACTGGCTATCGGTTACAGTCTTGGTTCTTCTATCGGTCCGCTGGCAGGTAGTTTTCTGGTGATGCATTATTCCTACAACACCATGTTTATTGTGTCTGCTGTTTTTGCATTAGGTTCTGTCATCATCCTGTATAATATTAAGGAAACATTACCCAACCCACAACCTTTTACGATCGGTCTGCTGCATATTAAAAAGAATGAAATTTTTGATAATACTTCTGTTCGTCCGGCTATCATTATGACACTGCTTTGTTTCTCTATTGGGGTGGTACTTACTTTATCGCCCGATCTCAGTGAGTCGGTGGGTCTGAAGAACAAAGGTTTCTTTTATGCCTGTTATACGATTGCCTCTCTGGCTATCCGTTTCGCAGCCGGTAAAGTTTCTGACCGTCACGGACGGATCATTGTGCTGATCTTTTCATCATTTACCATGTTGGTTGCAATGGTGGTATTGTCGTTGGCACATAGCGTTACCATGGTTATCATCAGTGCCTGCCTGTTGGGGTTCAGTGTAGGGATGAACGGGCCTACGCTGATGGCCTGGACAGTAGACCTCTGCAAACCGGAGAACCGCGGCAGGGCCGTAGCATCTGTGTATATTGCGCTGGAGCTGGGCATCGGCAGCGGCGCATTGATCTCGGGTTGGATTTACCGGAACAGGTTAGAGAATTTATTGTATGCTTTTTTATTACCCGGTTTACTGGCATTGGTGGCCATGTTATTACTACTGAACTGGCGAAGAAAAGAAAACATGCTGCAGGAACAGCAACCAACGGTGTATGATCTGCCTGAATAAGTAACTTTTGGAAAGTGCTGACACTTTCCAAAAGTTAAAGCAGCCGGTATATTTTACCCGGTAGCGACACTACGATATTCTGCAATTCCAGTTTCAGCAAAACCGCCGCTACGGTACTGCTGCTTAAACCGCTTCGCAGGTACAGTATATCGATAGGGGTTCCTTCCTGTTCCGATAAGAGGTCAACAATGATTTTTTCGTCTGGAGTCAATTCTATAAACAGCTCTTTCTGCTTTTTAACAACCGGCTTTTTCTTTTCTTTCCAGCCCAGTATATTCAGTAAATCTTCAGCGCCTGTGTATACCATGGCTTTGTTCTGTTTGATCAGTTGCAAACAACCACTGCTCTTGGAATCTGTGATTTTTCCGGGTACTGCAAACAGATCGCGGTTATAGGTGTAAGCCAGTTCTGCTGTAATCATACTGCCTCCTTTATTGGCCGTTTCTATCACAATGGTGGCATCTGCCATCCCGGCCACAATCCGGTTTCGCCTGGGAAAATTGTGTTTGTCTGGTTGTGTATGCCGGCGGAATTCTGTTAGCAGTGCACCATGCCCGGTAATCTCTCTGGCAAGCGACCTGTGCTGCATCGGGTATACTGTATCCAATCCATGCCCCAGCACCCCGATGGTGGGTAAACCATATTGTAAAGCCGAACGGTGTGCAATGGCATCAATCCCGAAAGCAAGTCCGCTCACTATCATTACCTCTTGCTCCTGCAGATCTGTCACCAATTGTTCCGTAACCTGCCGGCCATACTCTGTATGATTTCTTGTACCGATAATACTGACGATATAACGATGGTTAAGATCTTCAGTGCCTTTATAATACAAAAGCGTGGGCGGATCGTAACAGTGTAATAAACGTTGCGGGTAGGCCGGATCGGTGAGGAAGAAGGTTTGTATGTTGTGTTGTTCTGTAAAGCGGATCTCTGTTTCTGCTTCATCAAAAGCATTCCATTCCTTAATTGATCTGGCACAGTTTTCTCCAATGCCGTCTATCGCAGCAATCTCTTTTTTCTTTGCTTTGAAAACAGCTGCCGCCGATCCAAAGTGATCCACTAATTGGCGGGCGCGGATGGCTCCCAGTTCGGGTACCAGGGTAAGGGCCACCTGGTAATACAATTCATCCTGCATACAAACAGTTTTAATCCTGTTCAATGTCTGCAAAATGTGAGGATTCCGGTTAGGTATTTATACGCTATAAACCGGTGATTGTAAACGTAGTTCTCCGGTTCTGAGCCCTGCCTGCTTCGGTAGTATTATCAGCAACAGGTTGGGTAGCGCCATATCCTTTATAGGTAAGTCTGTCAGCTGCAATTCCTTTTCCCTTCAAATAATCCGCGATGGCTTTGGCGCGGTTGGTGGCCAGTACCTGGTTATCTTCCGCCCTGCCAATATTATCTGTATGTCCGCTGATCTCCACTTTCAGGGTGGGATTTTCGGTTAATACCTGCAGTAAACGATCCAGCTCAATCAATGCACCGGCTGGTAACTCAAATGAATTACTGGCAAACCGGATATTCTGAAACACACTGACCGCATTCAGTTCTACCGGTTGCAATAAAATATCTTTCCGGTAAACACTATCAGCTTCCATGCTGCCCAATGCATACAATTCACTGTAAAAAAGATATCCTTTACGGTTAACGGTGAATGTGTAGTCTTTACCGGTTGGCAATGTAATAAAGTAATCACCCAGCTCATCTGTCTGCACTTTCATCAGCAAATTGTTATTGCTGTTGTTTACCAGTTCTACAGAAGAAGGCAATGGCTTTCCGGTCTTTTTATCGGTCACTTTTCCTTTTACATATAAAGTACGGTAAGGACGTATATCCGGCCGCAGATCAAATTTGTACAGATCAAGGCCTCCGCGGCTATCACTCCTGTCGCTGGCATAATACGCCGTTAATCCATCTGCTGAAACAGCCAGACTGCCTTCATTCTCAATGGTATTGATCGGGTAGCCGAGGTTTTCCGGTTTACCCCAATCACCATTGAGGTTCCTGCGTATCACAAACAGGTCCGATCCGCCATATCCCGGTAAGCCATCAGAAGTATAGTAAAGTGTCTGGTTATCGGCATGAATAAAAGGTGCTTTTTCATCTCCGGCAGAATTAATATCCGGTCCCATATTCACAGCCGGCCCCCATTTGCCATTGGGTTGCCGGTAACTTACATACAGGTCGCTTCCACCATAACCATCGGGACGGTTGCTGATAAAATAGAGGGCACGCTTATCCGGACTCAATGTAGGTCCGCTTTCATACGCATCAGTATTGATATTCGGGCCCAGGCTCTGGGGTTCGCTCCAGCCCTGCGGGGTGTAATAAGAAATGTAAATATCAAAACTGCGGTAGCTCTGTGTACTGAGCTGGCCGGCAAATATCATCCATTCGCCATCCTGCGAAACAGATAAGGCACCTTTATTGGGTTCCTCATTGATGTCTCCATCAATCAGTTTCCATTTGCCAAATCCTTTTTTATGCATGGCACTCTCTATAAAATCTTCGCGCCCACGTTGCCCCAGTCGGGTAAAAACCAGCAGGCTGTCTGTTACGGTAACAGATGGGTAGTATTCCGATTGTGCCGTATTCACGCTATCGCCCAGGTTTACCGGGGTAAATAAGTAAGAAGTGGATGGATGTTCTTTCGCATAACGAATAGCAAATTCGTAACAACGGATCCGGTACGCTGCGCTTTTGATACTGCGTTCATTCAGTTTGGGATAACGCAGAAAAGATTTTACGGCTGCCAATGCTTCTTCAAATCTGCCCAGTCCGGCCAGATTGATGGAATAGGGGAGATTGTATAAGAGGAAATAGCTGGTGTCTTTGTCCCTTGCTTTCTCATAGAGTTTTACCGACTGGTCATATCTTTTCAGTTGCCCCAGTGCGCCGGCTAGTGATAAGTAGGCATCTACAAAATTGCTGTCTTCTTTGATGGATTGTAACAGCACGGGAACAGCTTCGTTTAATTGGCCGTCCTGCAGCAGGTCCAGCGCTTTCTCATAATTTTTAACGGCTTTCGGATTCACCCGCTCGGGCACATATACCTGCGAAAAAACCTGGGTGGATGAGAAAACCAAAATACTGATTAAAATGACTTTCATAGCAGGAACAAGATCGTAAAAAAGGGAAACAGCAACTTGTTAAAGTTAGGATGCTTATCCGACTCAGGGATGAGCGGACAATCAGGGAACGTTGATGTATTTATGCACCTGCAGACTCAGTTCCCATTGCGGATGGGCTTTGATATACTCGATGATCAGCGGTGTCATCTCTGCGGCTTTGTCCCATTCGGGTTGCAGATACAGTTTACAATCTTTGTTTACCTGCGCTGCATAGTTTTCGGCCCAGGCAAAATCGTGTTTGTTAAAAATGACCACTTTTAATTCATGCGCCAGCGGAATAATAGCGGGTAACGGGGGTTTGAATTTTTTGGGCGAGAGGCAGATCCAGTCCCATTCTCCACTCAAAGGCGAAGAACCGGAGGTTTCCATATTGGTTTCAAAACCGGCAGCATGTAATGCCTGTGTTAACGCATCCAGGTTATGAAGCAGGGGTTCACCACCGGTGACAACGACCAGGCGACCGGGAAATGTTTTAGCGGCCGCTACGATTTCTTCTACAGATTTTTGCGGATGTTGAGTAGCGTCCCAGCTATCTTTTACATCACACCATACGCAACCCACATCACAACCTCCCAGCCGTATAAAATACGCGGCCCGGCCCTGGTGAAAACCTTCTCCCTGAATGGTGTAGAAAGCTTCCATAACGGGAAGCGTATTTAGAGTAGATGTAGTCATATCAGAAATGGGGTACTTACGAGTTCTGCAATTGAATATCGAATATCGAACAAGGAATGTCGAATGCAGATCGGAGTGATACTTCGGCGTTCGGTGTTCCCTGTTCGATATTCGACATTCCTTATAGCTGGTTCTGTTTATATGCCTGTAACGTATTTTTCAATAATCCGGCAATGGTCATCAGGCCTACACCACCGGGTACCGGCGTAATGGCGGATGTTTTGGGTGCTACTTCTGCAAATGCCACATCCCCCTTAATGCGGAACCCTTTTTTAGCGGTAGCATCGTCTACGCGTGTAATGCCCACATCAATTACCACGGCACCTTCTTTTACCATATCTGCTTTTACAAACTCAGGGCGGCCCAGCGCGGCTACCAGAATATCTGCCTGCAAACAGATCTCTTTCAGGTTAGGGGTATGTGAGTGGCAGATGGTTACGGTGCAGTTGCCTCTTTTTTGGTTACTGCTGAGCAGGATACTCATGGGTCTGCCTACAATATTGCTGCGTCCTATCACAACGGCATGTTTGCCTTTGGTGGGGATATCAAACAGTTCGAGCATCAGCATAATGCCGTAAGGAGTAGCTGGGATAAAACTCGGTAAACCCTGCACCAGTTTACCGGCGCTGCTGGGATGAAAACCATCCACATCTTTTGATGGATCAATGGCTTCGATCACTTTCTGTTCGCTGATCTGTTTGGGCAGGGGTAACTGCACCAGAATGCCATCCACATCTTTATCATTGTTCAGGGTGGCAATGGCTTCGAGTAGTACGTTTTCGGCTACATCACTCTCCAGGCGGATCAGGGTAGAGCGGAACCCTACTTCTTCGCAGTTCTTGACCTTACTGGCCACATAGGTTTCGCTGGCACCATTGGTACCTACCAGAATGGCGGCCAGGTGCGGGGCACGCTTGCCCGACTGTATAAGTAGTTGGGTATCTGCATGTATTTGCTGTTTAACCGCTGCGGATGCGGTTTTTCCGTCGAGTAGTAACATTAACACAAAAATATTTCTTTCCTGTCTGCCAGCATATTTAATTTTTCCAGCGGTAGCTTTTTACTTCTTATTACATTTTTATTATATTATATTTATGCAAATCTATTGTGTTAGTTGTCTAACAAATAAATTATTTATTTAAAATCCAATCCAATGAAAAAAAAATTTTTTTTCCTGCCACTCGCAATTATTCTTCTCTTCGCTGCTTGTAAAAAAGAGAATATTCCGCCAAAAAGTGATCTGGAAAGCAAGGATAATCTCGGTCCCATTGTTAAGCGTACGGATGTAGCCAACCCTGGTAGCACTGAAGTTCCGCTTGTTTACAACCCTGCCGATGCCTCCTATACGGCTATTATTTTTGGTGCTGAAATTAAGTTCACCAATGTCATTTATGACATCTTATATGACGCCAATGGACTTCCGCTTATACCCAAAGAAGGAGATCCGGTGTATGCTACTGTTTCATTCAACCCTAATGATAACTCCAGCCAATGGAGCTTGATAGCTGCTCCGGATGCCCCAAGTAATCAATTTATATTTCAGGTTCCATCTATTTATATGGCACCTTTTTTCCCGGACTTAGGTAGTTACTGGGCAGCAGTGGATACCTACCGAAACAACTATGCTAATCAGTTGAATGCGGCGTGGCAACTGATTTTTCAGGTACAGTGGAATTTACCTCCAGATGTAAATGCATCGGTACGGGTTGATTATAATCCGCCGCACATACTCAATTATATTACAACATTAGATGTTGGAGGATCCGGTAACAGGATTATTGTAGGTAGTCTCATCAAAAAGGCAGATGGTTCTTTGGCTGCCCGGATATCTGATGTGCCATTGAGTTGATACCCGAAGGCCTAACACAATAGATAATAAAGAGGCTGTATCAATCTTTTGATACAGCCTCTTTATTAGTTTGATACCCAACTATCCTATTTATTATAGCCTAAGTGGTTGTTAAACAAATTGTTAAGATATTTTTAGGTAGTCTCTTTTTATAATCTGATAGATCCGTACTCGTCCCGATTGGTTTCGGTTTCCAACCAGAATCTCCGTTATCTCAAGGCTACTTTGTGATAACAGATCGGTTAAAGCGTGTAAACCTAATTGCATTAAAATACGTGGATATATCAGGCTATTTTATAGATTGATAATTAATATTTTATACGTTAATATTTTTTAATATTAACTATTTTTTTTGTTTTACGCAGCAATTACCAACTTAGGGTGGTCTATCTCCCGTTCGCGGACGTGTTAACTGATTGTAAATTTTGTTGAATTAGTTTTTTTTTAACATTTGACATGTTTGGTTATATTCGTCCACTCAAAAGTTTATCCAAAAACTAAAAACATGAAGAAAATTGTATCCACACTTGTAGTGGCCTTGCTATGTTTTTCGATAGCGGTTACTGCACAGGTACGTCCGATCACGGGTACCGTTAAAGATGAACAGGGCGCTCCTGTTCCCAGTGTTTCAGTTAAAATCAAGGGTACTACTACTGCAACAGTAGGTGACGCCAGCGGAAATTTCAGGATCAGTGCTGCAGATAACGCAGTTCTGGTATTTTCTGCCGTAGGTTTCAACGAGGTTGAGCAGAAAGTAGGAAAATCCTCTGTGCTTAACATTTCACTGTCTAAAACAGTGAATGAACTGGAGAATGTGGTAGTTACCGCCCAGGGTATCAGAAAGAAAACCAAGGAGATCGGTTACTCTTATGCAAGGGTATCCAACGATGAAGTGACCAATGGTCGTTCTCCTCAGTTGGCCCAGGCATTATCAGGTAAAGTATCTGGTCTGGCTGTTTACAACGTAAACAACAGCGTTGACCCGCAAACCAAACTGGTATTACGTGGTTACCGTTCTTTAACCGGTAATAACGAAGCCCTGGTAGTATTGGATGGTATGCAACCACCACTACTGTACTGGCTACTATCAACCCTAACGATATCGAAAGCGTTACTATCCTGAAAGGTGGTCAGGCAGCAACCCTGTACGGTTCTGCAGGTATCAATGGTGCTGTAGTAATTACTACTAAAACCGGTACAAAAGGTAAACTGAAAGTGAACTTCTCTAACTCAACCAACTTTGAAGAGATCAGCTTCCTGCCTCAGTTCCAGACAACTTATGGTAATGGTTCTCAGTATTATCCTTATGTATTCGGCCAGGCTGGTTACAGTTCTGATTACAAAGTAAGGATGAAAGAAAACTGGAGGCCTTATGAAAACCAGCAGTATGGTGATGCGTATGATGGTTCTCAGAGAATCATCGGTCGTGTGATCAACGCAGCCGGCGACAAACTGGTAGTTCCTTATGCAAATGTTGAGAATGGACGCCGTAAGAGTTTCGACAAAGGTGTTTCTATCAACAACCAGGTAAGTTTCCAGGGTGGTGATGAAACCGGTTCTTACTATATGTCTGTTGAAAACCAGAAAATTGCCGGTATCGTTCCCAACGACCGTAGCCAGCGTACTGGTGTTCGTTTGGCAGCTACCAAAGAATACAACAAGATCAGCACCGGCTTCAACGTAAGCTATACACAGGCAGACTATGACAGAACCGGTTCTGATTTCTACAACGACATCATCAACAACGCGAGTCATATTCCATTGAACGAGTTAAGAGACTGGAGAAACAACAAGTTCGCCAATCCTAATGGGTTCTATAATGACTACTATAACAACCCTTACTTTAACGCAGACATCAACCGTCTCCGTTATAAGGATGCAAACATTTCCGGTAACTTCAACATTGCTTACCGCGCTACACCATGGTTAACTTTCACTAACCGTTTAGGTATGATGAATAATTCACGTACCGGTAAGAACATCGTAGAGCAGTTCTTGTATTCTGATTTTGCAAAGAATTCTGCCTACATTCCTGCTCCATGGCAGCATGATGATGATTATCCCGGTATCTACCGTGCGATTTCTGATGTCTTAGGTTCTGTAAACGATTATTCTTCTACTGAGAATATAGTGAACAATGAGTTTCAGGCACAATTGAAAAAAGATTTCGGTTCTTTTGAAAATAAACTGGTGTTGGGTTACTCTGTTTACCAGAGACAAACCAAATCTATCAGTGTTTCTTCCAGCTCTATCGTAGTACCCGGCGTTTACAATATTGCCAACAGGCAGGGTAACGTTGCCGGTTCTGAAGGTAATTCTACTGAGCGTAAATGGGGTGCTTATGCGGATTTAACCACCAGCTACAAAGGTTATCTGATCCTGAATGGTACTTTCCGTTATGATGCCACTTCCCGTTTCTTCAAAGCAGACAGAGCTACCAGCCTCTACTCATATCCTTATTATGGTGTGGCCCTGGCGTTCATCGCTACAGACGCCTTGCCTTCTCTGAAGAGCAAGACCCTGAACTATGCTAAGATTCGTCTGAACTACAACAAAAACGGTAACGATAACGTGCCTTTGTATGGTCTGGACCTGACTTATCCTAATGGTGGTGGATTCCCTTATGGTAGCACCGTAGGTTTAACTGTTGGTAACGTATTACCTGATGCTAACCTGAAGCCTGAGTTCGTAACTTCTTACGAAGTAGGTGGTGAGTTCCAGTTATTTAACAACACCGTTAACCTGGATGTAACTGCTTACAATCAGAATTCAAAAGGACAGGTGATCACCGTTAAAGTTCCTAACACTACCGGTTTCTCTAACCTGCTGATCAACGTAGGTGAAGCGAAAAACTGGGGTTATGAAGCAGACCTGAAAGTACAGATCCTGCGTAAGAGCAAACTGAAATGGGATGTGGGTGTTCGTTACTCTTTCAACGATAACAAAGTGGTTGACCTGTACCCAGGCATCAACGAGTTCTTCCTCAGTGGTTATCAGGCGTATGCAAGTACCAATATCATCAAAGGTTCACGTTACCCTATCCTGAAAACAGATGGTTATCAATATGCGCCAGATGGTTCAGGTATGAGATTGGTGAATGCTACAACAGGATATCCTTTAAGAAATGCTACATTGAATGAGAGAGGTGGTACCCTGCCCCGTCACATCGCCGGTTTCACCAACAGAATATCTTACAACGATTTCTCTTTCACTTTCAACCTCGAATACCGCGGTGGAAACGTGATGTATAGCGATCTGGGCCGTCAGATGACCTTTACCGGTGCTGGTAAATGGACTGAGAACAGGGCTCCTCAGATCTTCGCTAACTCAGCTTATCTTGATGGTAGCGGTAAAGTGGTACCAAACACAACCGTACAGGTTCGTGAGCCAGAGTATGCTTTATGGGTTAACAACTACCGTTTGATTTCTGAGAACTTTGTAAACTCAGCCTGGTTTATCAAAATGAGAGATGTAAACATCGCTTATAATGTGCCTTCCAGCCTGATCAGAAAAACCAAAGTGTTTACTGCTGCCAGCGTTTCATTGTACGGAAGAAACCTGTTTACTATCGTAGACAAGGCTAACTACTACACTGATCCTGAGTATAGCTTCACAACTGGTAATGGTATCGGTATCAACAATACCAACCAGACTCCACCGGTTCGTCAGTATGGCTTTAATGTAAACCTTACGTTCTAATTACAACACTAACCAATAAATAAATGACAATGAAACTTAAATCATTATATATCCTCGGGTTAGCTGCAGTTCTTGGTACGGGTTGCAACAAATCATTCCTTGATGTAAATACGAACCCGAACTCACTCCCATCAGCTACCCCTGCATTTGTAATTGCAAATGCAATTAACGTAACAGGTAATAACATGGTAGGACCTAATGAACTGGGTGCTTACTGGTCTGGACAATGGACCCAGTCAAACGGTTACATTATCTCTACCACCCAGTTTGCCTATAACTTTACCAATGGAGACTTTAACTATTGGGATGGATTCTACGATAACCTGCAGGATTACCAGTATGTAATCACTGGTGCGGATGCTGCCGGTCAGGCTTACCTGAAAGGGCCTGCAAAAGTGATGAAAGCTTTTGTATTCCAGCATCTGGTAGACATGTATGGTAATGTTCCTTACAGCGATGCGCTGAAAGGAGTTGCTTCACTGGCTCCTAAGTTTGATGATCAGAAAACAGTATACGAAGGACTTATCACTTTACTGGATGAGGCTATCGTTGACCTGAAAGCCAATGCATTTGCCAATGCCTATGCAGGTTCTGATATCATGTTTAAGGGAAATACCACCAAATGGATCCAGTTTGCGAACTCACTGAAACTGCGTATCCTGACTCACCAGGCCAGAATTACCGGAAGGGATGGTTACATCACTACCGAAGTAAACAAGATAGTTACAGGTGCTGGTGGCTGGTTAACCGGAGCAGAAGCCTCTATTAACCCAGGTTACGAAGCAGTAGCCGGTCACACTAACCCAATTTACGATAGATGGGGTTATTCTGAGACCAATGCCAAAAGAGCGTTGAACAATTACCCACGTCTGACTCAGTATTTTGTTAATACTCTTAAAGCCAACAATGACACTTTCCGTCTGAAGCGTTTTGGATATGCCAACGGTGGTGAAAGTTCTTCTACCCCAGGTATAAGTGCTGTAGCTGAAAATGCCAGCAACTATACTGGTATTCCTTTCGGCGCCAGTGCTGGTTACCTGCCTTCTGCAGCTTCTTCTTTAGGGCCAAGCTTGCTGGTAAGAGGTGAGTATGCAAGACCGCTGGTAATGATGTCTGCAGCAGAAGTACAATTCTGTCTGGCAGAACTGAAACAGCGTTTCCCTGCAGTTACCTTATCTGGAACTCCTCAGTCTTATTACGAAGAGGGTGTTAAACAGGCTTTCCGTCTGGTAGGTAGCACCACTGCACAGGCAACTACGCTGTTAACCAGCGGAATTGACAACTGTGATTTTGTTGCCTCTACTAATAAGCTGGCTGCTATTGCTACCCAGAAATGGTTTGCCCTGGCCAACTTCAATGGTTTTGAAGCCTGGACAGAATACAGAAGAACTCAACTGCCTAATACACCACAGTCTTTACAGGTGGTGAATTCAGACAGACCTCGCAGATTTTATTATCCTGCCAGTGAACTGGGTTCTAACGGTGCCAATGTTACTGCACAGGGCACTATCAATCCGTTTACAAGCAAAATCTTCTGGGACGTTAACTAATTTCCCCGAAAGCGTAGCTTAGGAATATTTTACAGAAGGTCGGCAGTTTTGCCGGCCTTCTTATTTAGCATAGGGTCTATGTGTTCCATGTAGGCGCAGAATAATCCTGCCCGTTTACGGGTTTCATTTTTTACATTTGCCACACAAATAATATATACATGGAACAGCAACCTACCCAATTGAATATAGAGATCAGTGAAGAAGTAGCAGAAGGCAGTTATGCCAATCTGGCCATCATCACCCATAGTAATGCTGAATTTGTAATAGATTTCGTGAATGTGATGCCCAGTACCCCCAAAAGCAAAGTAAAATCAAGAATTATTTTTACCCCTATGCATGCCAAACGTTTTATGCGTGCTTTACAGGAAAATATAGAGCGTTATGAAGCCGCTAACGGTGCTATCAAAGATCTGGAACAGATAGAGATCCCGATGAATTTTGGCGGGCCTACGGCGCAGGCGTAGGAAAGTTAGGAGTTAATAGTTAAAAGTTAATAGTGAAGCATAACTATTAACTTTTAACTGTTAACTCTTACAACATCCCCTCATCTGCAAAACTGAAATATCCTTCATTACTTACAATAATATGGTCCATCACCATCATGTCGAGTAGGGTGGCGGCCTGTTTGATTTTTTGGGTGAGGGCCTCATCGGCTTTACTGGGGCGGCGGTTCCCACTGGGATGATTATGGCAGAGAATCAGTCCTGTGGCATTGTGTTCAAGCGCTTTTTTCAGAATCACCCGTGGATCGGCAACGGTGCCGGTGAGACCACCTTCACTGATGATTTCCAGATGGGTAATGGTATTGTTACTGTTCAGGTACACCACCGCAAATACTTCCTTTTGCCTGTGCTCCAGCGTAGCCCGGAGAAAATGGGCAATATCTTCGCTGCGCGTAACACGGGGTTTTAATCTTCCGGCGGCATTCCGGCGAATGCCTAATTCGAGTGCGGCGGCAATGGTGATGGCTTTGGCTTCCCCCAATCCTTTGATTTTTCTGTTCACCATTTCTTTCACACTAAGGCCAGCCAGTTTCTGCAGATCGTTTTCGGCAGATAAGAGCAGGTTTCTGGCAACATCCACTGCCGTATCACCTCCTGATCCGTTATTGATCAGGATGGCAAGCAGTTCTGCATTGCTGAGCGCAGGGGCTCCCAACTGTAACAGCTTTTTCCGGGGCTGGTCATCCGATGCCCAGTTTTTGATAGAAAATTTGCGCATAAGGAAAAATTATAGGAAAATCAAATTACAATTTCTTCGCCTTATCTCTATCTTCGCGGCACATCCCCACACATTATGAACCCATCCGTCAAGATATTCTCCGGCACTGGTTCTCAGAAGCTGGCAGAAAAAATTGCGCAACGTTTTGGTGCGCCTATCGGAAAAATCAACATTCAGAAATTCAGTGACGGCGAGTTCCAGCCCATTTTCCTGGAAAGTATCCGTGGCGATTATGTTTTTCTGGTGCAAAGTACCTACGCACCCACAGATAACCTGATGGAGTTGTTACTGATGATTGATGCAGCCAAAAGAGCCAGTGCACACAAAATTATTGCTGTAATCCCTTATTATGGATTTGCGAGGCAGGACCGAAAAGACAAACCCCGTGTAGCTATTGGCGCCAAACTGATTGCCACGCTTTTACAGGCGGCAGGTGCCGACAGGATCATTACCATGGACCTGCACGCACCGCAGATCCAGGCTTTCTTTGACGTGCCGGTGGATCACCTCGATAGTTCAGCGATTTTTATTCCTTATATAGAGCAACTGAAGCTGGCCAACCTCTCTTTTGCCGCGCCGGATGTAGGCAGTACCAACCGTGTTCGTGAAATTGCAAGCTATTTCAATGCTGAAATGGTGATCTGCGATAAACACAGGAAACGTGCCAATGAGATTGCCAGTATGGTGGTGATTGGAGATGTAACCGACAGGGATATTATCCTGGTAGATGATATCTGCGATACCGGCGGTACACTGGCCAAAGCGGCCGGTTTGCTGAAAGAGAAGGGTGCCCGTAGTGTTCGCGCCATGATTACCCACCCGGTGCTGAGCGGGAAAGCATACGAGAATATCGAAAACAGTGTACTGGAAGAACTGGTGGTTTGCGATACCATTCCGCTGAAGCAGCCCAGCCCCAAGATCAAGGTGATTTCGGTGGCCGACCTCTTCGCCATCGCTATCCGGAATGCCTATGAAAATAAGAGCATTACCAGCCTGTTTATACACTCTCAATTGAGGGGGAGGGACAAGTAATTAAAAATTAGAAATTAGAAATTAAAAATTTTTTATAAATAATTGCCTGACTATTAAATAGTTGGGCAATTTTCATTCTTGTGCAACCCTGTCAATTGCTAATTTTTAATTGTTAATTTTTAATTGCTATTTCCCTACCTTTGCCGTCCAAAAATAATAACATGAAAACAATTACAATCGAAGGTCACCTGAGGACCGAACATGGCAAAAAAGCCGCCCGCCAGATTCGCTCTCAGGAAAATGTGCCGGGTGTAATTTACGGGGGTGCCGAAGAGGTTAATTTTTATGCTTCTGCGAAGGCTTTCAAGCCTTTGGTGTACACTGGTGAATTTCAGTTGGCTGAAGTATCGGTAGACGGCAAAAAGTACAAATGCATTTTGAAAGATCTGCAGTTTGACAAAGTAAGTGATTCCCTGATCCACGTGGATCTGCTGGAACTGGTTGGCGACAAAAAAGTGATTGCTACTTTGCCTATCAAATTCACAGGTGTTTCTGTGGGTGTGAAAGGTGGTGGTAAACTGATTACCAAGATCAAATCTCTGAAAGTAAAGGCCTTGCCTAAAGACCTGAGAGAGAACATCGAAGTGGATATCACTAACCTGGATCTGAATGGTAATATCCGTGTAGAAGATGTAAAAGTGGACGGAATGGAAATTCTGAACTCTCCACGTATTCCTATCGCTTCAGTGGTGTTAACCCGCCAGCTGAAACAGGAAGAAGCTACTGCAGAAAAAGACGCGAAGAAGAAATAATCTTCCCATAGCTTTTATTAAAAAACCCGGAAAATCTTCCGGGTTTTTTATTGGGTGGCGGGTATCGATACGTAAAAAGTACTGCCTTTACCCGGTTCGCTTTTCAGCCAGATCTTCCCTTTGTTCTTTTCGATAAATTCTTTACAGAGTTTTAATCCCAGCCCGGTTCCTTTTTCATTGTAAGTGCCGGTATTGGAAATCATGGTAGGAGAACTGAATACAGATTTCTGTACTTCTTCTGTCATGCCCATGCCATTATCCGCAATTTCAACAATCACGTTATTTTCTTTCCGGTAAGCCCGGATACTGATTTTTCCATCCTGGTAGCTGTATTTGATGGCGTTGGCCACCAGGTTACGGAAGATCAGCATCAGGTGATCGGGGTCGGCCCAGACCCGCTGCTGCAATCCTTCTGTATGCAACTGTATATTCTTCCTGTCAAAAGACTGTTTCAGGAATAGAATGGCTTTTTGTCCGATCACATCTTCCAGTGAAACATACTCCGGAACAGCCTGTATACCCTGAAACTGGCTGATACTCCAGCGTAAAAGATTATCGAGGGTGCTGTGTAACTGGTCTACCTGCACGGATAGTTTACCGGCTATCGGCAAAAACTGCTCGGGCGTAATGTATTCCTTGTTTACCAGTTCCAGTGATGACTTCAGTTGTCCGATGGGAGAACGCAGATCATGCGCAATAATGGAGAATAATTTTTCTTTGGTATTGTTCAGTTCTTCCAGTTCATGGTTCTTTTCTTCTACCTGTTTCTGATAGGAGAGTTGCTCATTTTTAAAAAAGAGCAGGGCCAGTACCATCGTAATCAGTGCCCAGATCAGGTTGAAGAGCACCCTGCTGAAGGGAACTTCATCATATACCACCGGGCTGTTGAGGAATATTTTTATGCCTATGAAAAGTAGGATGTTAGAAACAGTGAAACTGATGAGAAATTTCTTATCATTAAAAAAGGTAATGATGATAACCACGTTCAGCAGCAGGAAATATTCGCCTCCATTCCGGAACAGGATGGCGCTTGCTGAAAAAAGAATACTCGCCAAAAAACTCAGGACCGCGCGTCCGAGCAGGAATTTCCGGTAGCTGTTGATCAGGAGAATAGCGAATGCCCCGGTCATCAGGCAAACATTGATAATGGCCAGGGTAGTTCTTTGTTCGGAAAAATTTTTAATCGCAAAATATACATTGACCGGTATTCCCAGGGCAACTGCCAGGTTGATCAGTTGTGTTTTTTTCTTCTCATAGAAACCGATGGAGTCCGTGACCCCGATATTGGCTATCCAGTGAAAGAACTGTGTAAGCTGTTTGATCGGGTTTTGCATAAACGGATAGTGGGCTTACTGTAAAATTAAGATAACTGCCCCGAAAATAAACAGGAAAAGGACAACCCCTCCAAAACAGTTGTGTATACAGGATTACGCCTATCCGAAATGGCTTTTGTGCATAACGGTTTACCCGCTACTTTTGGGGTATCTATGAATAAGTTCCTCATTGTTGGATTGGGTAATATCGGTGATGAATACCGGCATACGCGGCATAATATCGGGTTTGATGTGGTTTCTGCATTTGTGCTCAAACATGGTGGTTTCTTTAAAACAGACAGGTTAGCCGAAGTAGCAGAGGTGAAGTGGAAGGGTAAGACCTTTGTCTGTATCAAACCCACCACTTTCATGAACCTGAGTGGCAAGGCTTTTAAGTACTGGATGGATAAAGAAAAGATCGAGATCGCGGCAACTTTAACGATTGTAGACGATCTGGCCATCTCCCTGCATAAATTACGCTTACGTGGCTCAGGCAGCGATGCGGGACATAATGGACTCAAAGATATCCAGTTAACCCTTGGCACCGATCAATACCCCAAACTCCGCTTCGGGATCGGCAATGATTTTCCCAAGGGAAGGCAGGTTGAATTTGTGTTGGGAAAATGGACGCCGGCTGAAATGCCGGTTGTGCAACAAAAAATAGATAGATGTGTTGAAGTGATTGAGTCTTTTGCAGCAATCGGAATCGAAAGAACGATGAACCAGGTAAATAACCTTGTTTTCGGGCAATAAAATGGCTTTCTGAGCGTTTTGCGGAAGGAGAAATATAATATAAGTAGCCTCCGTATCCATGTAATCCGGCTATTTAGTTAGTATTTTAAACTGTTACCTTATGAAAATTTTCTGCGTTGGCCGGAATTATGCCGATCATGCCAAAGAATTGGGCAATGCGGTTCCGGAAGAACCGGTGATCTTTATGAAACCCAAGACTGCGCTGATGCAGTCGAACGCCCCCTTTTATTACCCTGAGTTTACCAATGAACTGCATTACGAAGCAGAAGTAGTACTGCGGATCTGCAAAAATGGGAAATATATAGATGAAGAATCTGCCCATAAATATTATGATGCATTTACGATTGGGATTGATTTTACGGCAAGGGATGTACAGGCAGAACTGAAGAAAAAAGGCCTGCCCTGGGAGAAAGCCAAAGCCTGGGACAATTCAGCCATTATTGGCCGGTGGATCCCTTTTACAAACGAATTGCGGAATGCACCGATCCTGTTTTCACTCCAGAAAAACAAAGAAACCGTACAGAGCGGTACTACCGAAGACCTGATCTTTCCGTTTGACGAGATCGTGTCTCATATCTCCCAGTATTTTTCATTGAATATCGGCGACCTGATTTATACAGGTACACCGGCCGGTGTGGGCGAATGTGTAACCGATGATGTACTGGAAGGGTTTTATGGTAAAGAGAAAGTATTCGCCCTCGAGATCAAATAATACCTTATTTCTTACCAAGTTATCCGAAGACGAACCGCCAGATGCTGACGCCAGAACTTTTATTACACGCTTATCAACTGATGGTTACGGCCCGCGCCATGGGCGATACCTATGATGCCAACCGGCAAGTGTGTAAATATGTACATTCCACTTCCCGCGGACATGAAGCGATACAGATAGCCACCGGTATGCAGTTACTGCCCTGCGATTGGGTAAGTCCGTATTACCGGGATGACAGTATCCTCTTAACCATCGGCTTTACCCCTTACGCAATGATGTTGCAGCTGCTGGCCAAAAGAGAAGATCCTTTTTCGGGCGGGCGTTCTTATTACTGCCATCCGAGCAGCCGGGATACTGATAAACCTTCTATCATACACCAGAGCAGTGCCACCGGTATGCAGGCCATACCCACTACAGGGCTGGCGCAGGGGTTACAATTTTTGGAGAAGATCAATTCGCCGCTTTTCAGGAAGGCAGAAGATGGCAGTTTGCCCGTGGTGGTGTGCTCGATGGGAGATGGGAGTGTATCGGAAGGAGAGGTGAGCGAAGCTTTGCAGGTAGCTGTGCTTAAAGAATTACCGATCGTATACCTGGTACAGGATAATGAATGGAGCATCAGCGCTACGGCTGATGAGATCCGTTCGGGTAATGCGTATGATTATGCCGCCGGCTTTAAAGGCCTGAAACGTTTACAGTGCGACGGCAGTGATTTTATCAAGAGCTATGAAACCATGGCACAGGCGGTAAGTTATGCCCGCACCGAACGCAAACCCGTATTGGTGCATGCCGTAGTGCCTTTACTGGGCCACCATACCAGTGGGGTGCGGAAAGAGTTTTACCGGAGTCGCGAAGACCTGTTAAAACATGGATTATATGATCCGGCGCCTAAGCTGCGGATGTTATTGAACGGGGTAGGTTATCCCGAACACGAGATTAACCAGGTAGAATCGGCTGCCCGTGAAAAAGTGCTGCAGGATTTTACCCTGGCACAGCAGGCGGCCGAGCCGGATGTTTTTTCTGTGGAGCAGCATGTATTTGCTCCCACACCGGTTACAGAAGAAAAGGGTAAACGTGCACCCAAAAACGGCGAGAAAGTAATGATGGTGGATGCAGCCCTTCATGCGATTGAAGAGATTTTGGAAGATTATCCCGAAGCGGTTTTATATGGACAGGATGTAGGGGCCCGTTTGGGCGGTGTATTCAGAGAAGCGGCTACCCTGGGAGATAAGTTTGGTTCTACCCGGGTATTCAATACCGCTATTCAGGAAGCCTATATTGTAGGGTCAACAGTAGGTTTATCGGCTTTGGGTATCAAACCTATTGTAGAAGTGCAGTTTGCTGATTATATCTACCCCGGCTTAAACCAGTTGATCACAGAAGCTTCCAAATCCTGTTACCTCAGTAATGGTAAGTTTCCTGTGCAGATGGTTTTGCGGGTGCCTACGGGGGCTTATGGAGGGGGTGGGCCCTATCACAGCGGCAGTATAGAAAGTACCCTGTTGAGTGTAAAAGGGATCAAAGTGGTCTATCCATCCAATGCGGCAGATATGAAGGGTTTGCTGAAAGCAGCTTTTCTCGATCCAAACCCGGTGGTTATGCTGGAGCACAAGGGCCTTTACTGGAGCAAAGTACCCGGTACAGAGGATGCCAAAACCATTGAACCCGACCGCCAATATGTACTGCCCCTTGGCAAGGCCGCCATTGTACAGGAAGCTGATCCCGCCAAACTACGGAAAGGCGAAACGGTTTGTATTATCACTTACGGAATGGGGGTTTACTGGGCCAAAGCCGTAGAAGCCCGCATGCCCGGAAAAATAGAGATCCTGGACCTGCGCACCCTGTTTCCGCTGGATGAGGAAGCGGTTTTTGAAGCCGTGCGCCGGCATGGAAAAGTGCTGGTTTTGAGTGAAGAACAGCAGCATAATTCATTTGCCGAGGCTTTATCGCTCCGGATCTCCAACCAATGTTATCATTTTCTCGATGCCAAAGTGGAGGTAATGGGGGCCAAAAACCTGCCTGCAGTACCTATTCATACGGCTTTGGAAGCGGCTATGTTACCCACTCCTGACAAATTGATGGAGCGGATCTACAAACTTTTAGCCTACTAAGGGTTTTCATTTTGCCCAAACCTCCTATATTTGCAGCCCGTTAGTGAAAACTTCCGGCGGAAATGACCTGGCGAGGTAGCTCAGTTGGTTAGAGCACAGGATTCATAACCCTGAGGTCACGAGTTCAAATCTCGTTCTCGCTACTTAAACAAAATGTTAAAATAGACCGCTGTTTGCGGTCTATTTTATTTATAATCAACTACTTATTTGTTAAAACGTGTCTTAGAAATTTCATTTTTAGGGCTGTATAATACATTTGTTTTCAATAGGTTTTTATAAAGTCTCTTACAGGTATGAATGAGAAGATTTAGGACCAAGCTAGAATTTTTTTAGTTTTTTCAAGAATTCTTCTGGATTGTTATAGTTGTTATTTAAAATAATATCCGCTATAATCGTCGCTATTGTTTCAAAGAATTCCTGATCGTCATCTTTTTCTAACTTTGTTTGGATTGTCGGTGTTTTACTTTTTGGTTTTAAACGCAGTATTTCTTTTTTGAGCTGTATGTTTTCTTTCTCTAGAGCTTGTATCCGAAGCGTCGTCATCCAATTATAAAATGTTGCTCGGCTAATCTTTTGTTTTTTGCAAAGTTCAGTAACTGGCATTCCACTTTCTTTTAGCCTAAGAAGTGCTAATGATTTGCGTCTCGTGAATTTTATATAAGTCATAATCCAGCTTTTAAACGGTATTTATGTAACCATTAGGGGTAATGGCGCAAAAATCACGATGTTAATAGCTGATCATTCGCATGGACAACTACCAGGCAATTAGATGATCGCCGGAAATTAGATTGAAAATGCTTGAGCAAAAAGTGCATGGTCTTGAATTAATCGGATGTCTTGAGGCGGTAGACTGAATTATCTTGTTTGCCAGCTATCTTTATTTTCTCTTCAATTTTTGTAATTACCAATTTCAACTCATCACTGTTGCCAGCTTTAGATTCTTTGTAAACACTTGTAATTGTTCTCATTGCTGTTTCTTCATCAAGTTCTCCGGCAAAACATTGTTCTCGTATAAAATTCATCTTTGCTTTTAGTACAACACTGTCATCTTTAAGTTTGAGTGCCAACTCGATCGATTTTTCATATTTCTCTCGGCCTGATTTTGGATTTCCTGAACGGTAATCAATCAGGCCGTCGGTGGCGTGATAAACTACACGATCAAGATCACCGTCGATGCATGTCGCCATCTTTTCAAAATACTTTGTGGCTTCAGAGAGTTGATTATTGCAAGCGAGAGAATAGGTAAGATTATTTAAAATTAAAAATGTATTAGGGTTGGTTCTCAAACCGAATTTACAAATGTCCACCGCTTGATCATAATTGCCCATAATTCCACACGCTACATATGAAGCAAAAGCAACTGCACGTTTAGAGATCGGCTGATCGATCACCCAATTAAATCCTTCCTCCATCGATCGTTTGTAATCCTTTGTAAACAAAAGCTCATGAGCTCTGGCTTCATAAGCAAATTCGATTTTATCAAGCCATGAGTTGAAATGAATTTCACTGATATGCCGTGATAGCCATTCTGCTTGTGCCAATGAATTGTCGTTAGGAGCTAAAAGTGATCTATTAGTGAATTTCCTGGCATTTTTTAAAGTCCCATCGTATAGTTCATGTGTCCCAATCATTGCGGCTAATTCTGAAATTGAATCATTCGAATAATTTTTTGAGTCAATTAATTGTCCACCTATTTTTAAATAAGGGGTATGTCGCTCCAATTTTCTGGAATAAGCTATTTCAGATGCCAGTAACCACGGATCATTTTTAAGATTTGGATATGCACGAATAATTCGACTCGATTGCTCATATTCATCCATATGATAATAGAAGCGTGAAGTTGCTCTTACTATATACCGATTCAGTCCAGCAGAAAGTTGCATTGCAACGAGCAAACTCTTCTCAGCTTTTTTTGCATTCCCTAAAATTGAATGTAGTCTAGCCAGTTCCATCCATAAAAATGGATTATCAGGATATTCAACTAATCGTTTCCGGGTATGATTGATTTTTTTGCCTATGTAACTGAGAAGCTTATCTAGTTCTGCGATTTCTTGCGAAACTGTATGATCTTGATCAACGTCTTCCTCAAGTATTTCTGCAATAATTCTATGAAACTGTTGTGGGAAGTTATTGCCATGTACCTTCAAAAATTTGGCGGCATCAACAGCTATTTGATGTTGATTGCTTGCATAGGCAGAGTTTACCAATTCAAGGGAGGTTGATAGGCTGGGCTCACCTTTCCATTCCTCCAATTTTATCAATAAACCTTCTCCAATCGGTTTTGGCTTTGGTTTGTGAAGGAAAGCAGGCAGGTGCTCCTGGGAAAGGTTGTTGGTTTTGTACTCTCTCCAAGTAGGAATAATGATTCGGTTTCTATCTTCTAAGATAATTGACATTAGATCATCTTTACTTCAAACTTATTAGTGAGTCTTGAAAATTGTGTTATATATCTTTCTAGAGAATACTTGTTTAATTCAATCATTCGGTTTAAAGGATGTCCGCGTTTGTCTGGTTCTGGATGGCAAAGTTGTTTGATGATTGTGATGATTTCTTTTGTTATTTCTTCATCTTTCACTTTTATTTTCATTTCTTCTGCTGTCTTTTCCAGAACACGCTCAAATGCATTATTTACATAGGGGAGTACTGCTTTGTACTCTCCATCCCAGTTAGTCCAGTGAAATTCACTGGGTAAATATGTTTTTAGAAGCGCTGTCATGTGCGACTTCATATAATAAAAAGTCAGTAAACTTCCCAAATGGTATAAGTCAGTTGCTTTTCTGCGCTTGTTCCAATCCGGTTCAATATAATTATAAAGCAATTCCGGGGGCGCATAGTCTGGATCACCTGCTACAGTGTAGTATACATAAACCGACTCCCTTTGCTGAGCTTCTGCTCTACCAAGATCACCGATTTTTGATGTGGCTGATTTATTAAACAATAATACATTTGACGGTTTAACGTCCTGATGAGCTATTCCTGATTTATGCAACTGGCTTAAGCCTACGGCAACATTGTGTATAGAACGCATCAGCCATGAGTTTGCCAATTCCTCACTAATCGCTACGTGATCTCTTACCGATTTGTCAGCCAGTTCAAATATCAAATAATGAACAGGCAGATCACTTTCGCCTTCTTCGGCAAGAATCTCACCATGTTCAATAACATATACTACTTTTGACATTCTGCGTTCAGCACATAATTTAAGTATGTCTGATTCATAGTTGTGTGCCTTGATGGCTAATTCTAATACCCGCATAACATCTTTGGCCCTTAGTAATCGCTTAAGGTCAAGGACTTTCATAAAGCCAACCTCACCGCCTCGTTCTACGACATAACAAATTGAAAAGTTTCCACCCGTTGAAAAGGGCTTGTTAGTCAACTTCTTTGTTACAATCCAATCATTGTTCAACTTTACACCTACTAAATTCTCAGCGTTTGCCATATCGAAGTATTTAAGAGGAATGATTTGCTATAATAATTTTTGTCGTGGCACTCTTCTTTTCACCTATCGGGTAAAGAAAAACAAACCCGTTATATCCGTTGTAAAAGAAATGGTAATGAAAATCTATAGTTCCGTTGTCTGTTTTGATTTTTATCTTACCGTCCATCTTGAGTCTTCTTTTGAAATAATAGTCTTTCACAAACTCCCACGTAAAACCTAATTCCTGCGGTAATGTTAACAACCCAAAATCCTCAATGTATCTTGCAGATTCATTAATGGATTTGATATTACATTTGGGTGGCTGGCCTTTGCCGGAAATATTTTCCAAAACAACTAATGCGCAACGTTTTTTTGAGGTTTCAACATAGCGGCGTAAAGTCGCATGTATGGAAGCACCAAAGTGTTTGCTAATGGTCATAGATGCTTCTATGCCTAGCCCATATTTTTTAGCCTCATGATCAAACCTGTCGTGTTGGAATAAAGTTACAGAGGCAAAATAATTGGCTTCCGCCTCAAATTCTTCCGTGTATTCACCATTCAACGACTGGTCATCATCATCCATAAAATCATACACATCGGTCTGCCAGTACAATACTCCGTGCCCAATTTCATGTAATTGGACAAAATTACGCTTGGTAGGCAACTGTGATAAATCAAGATAAATGGTTTTCTGTTTGTGATCGAAAAGTCCACTGACTTTGGATAAGGCACTTTTGAGCACAGAACTTGCCTTCTGAAGATAGCTTTCGTGAACCTGGGATATGTCTATATCCTTCTTAATTATGAGCTCTGAAAATTCGGCGATCTTGTCAATAGGAGTAGGAAAAACATCAAAACTTTTGCTGTTTCTTAAAATCTCATAAGAAATTTTGTCAATGTCCTTCCTGCTGTGAATATCAACCATTCCGCGATTTATATCTCATAAAATCCAGGTATTCAAGCAATGCCGCTTCTTCCTCATTGGTCAGTTGTCTGGCTGAAAGCGCTGCAGTATCCAGTAACCTGCTTTTTCCTGGAGTCGTTTTTTCTATCACACCGGCTGCCGCCAATAGATCATTCAGATCTACATTATATAAGCCTGCCAGTTTGTGCAACACATTTGCAGAGGGCTTTTTAATCTTTTCGTTTTCCAGCTGACTTAAATATGCATTTGAAATACCGGTAGCTTCTTCAACCTGTCTCAACGTCAACGGAATTCTCTCTCTGTGCTCTTTCAGGGTTTTGCCTAAGGACTTCATGGGGACTTTTTGAATTTGGAGATACAAAAATATTGCCATTTGCTCAGAATACCAAAATTTGCTAATAATATGGTAAGTGAATTAAGATTTGCTTAAAATTAAAGTAAGTAAATTTAGATTTGCTAATTATAATTAGAAATCGCTATTTTTGTGAAGCAAACCCATTAAATAGGTTGCCGATGAAAAAAATAACCCGGACAGGCAATGATAGCAGCTGGCCGGGTCGAAGTGGAAAGTTAGCGCTTTCTACTTGCGAGGCTCATCACCTCGTCCTTGTTAAGTTTCGCGACACAATGTAAAGGATTATTCTGATCCCCACAATACTGCCGCGCTATCCTGGGAAAAGGAAAACGGCACCTTCCTCATCCAGCTTCTTTCGGCGCCGGCAAAATTTAAAAAAGTGAAAAATTTAGTAAACCATGGTGAGCATCCATTACTCCCCTTAATCATTAATGGACAGGCCTTCGAATGGAAGGAGCAGTATGTAACAGGTAAAGAATTGAAAGAAATGGCCGGAATTCCCTTTCCGACAGAGCTGTTCCTTTCTATCAAACGCCCTTGGGAAGATGAATTGATCGAAAATGACAAACGTGTCGATCTCGCGCGTCCGGAAATCGAGCATTTTTATTGCAAGAAAAAGCTGGAGTTTTTCATCAATGAAACCAAACACGAATGGTTTAAACAGTACATCACGGGGTTCGATCTGCGTAAGATCGCCGTTGCAACAGAAGCGGACAAAATCCTGCTGGCTATCGAAAGACCATGGGAGGACGAGGTTATTGAAGATGAAACGCAAGTGGATCTTGCCCGCCCAGGTATTGAGCGCTTTATCATCAAGAAACATGACGAAGATCTGAATGTAACAATCGAGATCAACGAAGTGCGGTATCCTGTTAAAAGAGGTAAGTACACGGTAAGTGAAATCAAAAAGATCGGAGGACTACCACAGACTTACGTGTTGGAAGAACTGATCAATGGAAAGCTTACTCCTTTGGCTGATGATGCGACTGTGTTGATCAAAGGATGTGAAATCTTTTTTGGCCACGTACGTGACGGGTCCTCATCCTAAAACCTTCCGCTATGTCTAATAAAAATTTTGACGAACAAATAGCGGAATTGAAAAAGATATCCCCTGACCTGAGCCTGGCTCAGGAAGGGGGGTATTCTTATATATTGATTCCCAATTTAGCTCTGCCGGATCATTGCATACCCAAAAGTGTTGATGTATTGCTGTGTCCTGTGCCACGCGATGGATATCAATCCCGATTATTTTTTGCGCAGCAAATTACCGGTGGCCCAGCCCGTAACTGGAATGGAAACATCCGTGTGCTAAGTAAAAATTGGCATGCCGTGTCCTGGAAAGTGAACGCAGGGTTGAGCTTAGTAGATATGTTATTAATTCACCTAAGTGCACTAAGGCCATGAAAAAAAGAAAAATAAAAATACAATTGCGCACCACCTCGTCAATGTACAAGGCAATGCATAATGATCTGGATAGGCCACATGAATTTGCATACGAACGTGTAGGCTTCTTACTGACAAGATCTATGAAAGTTGCATTCGGAACTGAGATTATTGTTGCAGTAGGTTATGTGCCGGTTGCAGATGAAGATTATGTTCAGGACAACAGCGTTGGAGCCAAAATAAGTTCAGAAGCGATAAGGAAAATCATGCAACTGATGTTTGATCAAAAGTGTGGTTGTTTTCACGTTCACAAGCATGAAGGATTTGGTAAGCCTTATCCAAGCTACACTGACAAAGAAAGCCTTCCTGCGTTGTCAAAAAGCCTTTCGGGAATTTCCGGTATTCACTCAACGGGTTTTCTGATCCTGAGCGATAATTCATTTTTTGCGAATGCATTTGTTGATAAGGCAAAAACTTCAAGTGCAATTGCAAACTTCAGTGTAGTGGGATCACCTATGAAGTTAGTTTATCATGATCCGATAGTGCCTGCCAACAAAGATGTATATACTCGGCAATCGTTTTTAGGAGCTGATTCCGAAATGCTATTTTCCAATGTTCGCATAGGAATCGTTGGTTATGGGGGAGGAGGTTCTCACATCGGGCAACAACTCGCACATATCGGTATCAAGAATATTGTTGTCTTCGACGAAGACCATATAGAAAAAAGTAATTTAAATCGTTTAATCGGCGGATGGTTCATCGATCTCGTAAAAAAAACGTTGAAGACTCAGATTGCAAAAAGAGCTATTAAAAAAGTTCTTCCTGATGCGGTGGTGGTGCCTGTTGCGAAAAGGTGGCAGGAGGCTCCTGAATTTCTTCATAGCTGTGATATCATTATGGGAAACGTTGATTCCTATGCTGAACGGGAACAGTTGGAAGCTGAGTGCAGACGCTACCTTATTCCATTGATCGATATTGGCATGGATGTTCACAAAGAAGAGGATAGTGATTATCTAATCTCAGGACAGGTTGTGGCTTCGATTCCTGCTTGTTCCTGCTTTAAGTGCTTCGGTTTCCTGACTGAAGAAAACCTTGCGAAGGAGGCCGCTAAATATGGAAAAGTAGGGGGTAGACCGCAAGTTGTTTGGCCGAACGGCGTCCTGGCTTCGACAGCCGTAGGAATTTTGGTCGAAATGATCACAGGCTGGACCAATGCGTCTAAGGAACAGATTTATCTATCGTATAATGGTAATGCGGGGACGATGCAGGAACATATACGTGCTAAATATGCGGATAAGGTTTGTATACATTATCTATTAGAAGATGCCGGGCCTCCCGTTTTCAAAAGATTATAGATTGGGGTCAAGGTTCTTTCGTGATACAATTTGCTTGTATCAATTCATCAATCTGATGCTTCTTTGATCGTACAATCGTTTGAAGTTCAATTAGAAAGTCGTCTTCCAGTTCTAATAAACGCTCATACTTGCTACAAAAAAGCCCATCAAATTTTGATGGGCTTTTTGATTCAGTACAGATTCCTTATTTACGTTTGAACAGTATTTTAATTCCTCTGATTACCGAAAAGACAATCACCAAAAACAAAACGGAAATAATAACCAATTCTGTAAAGCTTAAGTTTCCCATGATGGTTTCATTTAATGACAATATATAAAAAATAAACTAATAAGTATTATGGCAAAAAATAAATAGTGCGCAGATCCTGGGCTCCAATCCCGATCTCGTTAGTTGTAAGAAAATAGTCTTGAAAACAAAATTTACAAGTTTTTTTCGGATATATTGATACAGGTTTCCTTCTGGTATTCGTGTTGCTCGCTTAAACAATTATGTTTTTGTATATTCGGTTATGTCTTCATACAAGTTAGATAGAACTGCTTTCAAAGCGCAAACGGTGGAGGAAGCGTCAGATCATGCTACTTATTACCAGCAGATAAGTTGGAAAGAGCGTTTGCGCGTGTCGGCTTATTTAAACAGTATCGCTTTTAACTATTCCCAGCATTCGCCCCCGCGTATGGATAAAACCAGGTTTGCCATCAAGTCAAGAAACGAATAATGGTAATCGTACCATCAAATCCATCAGAATGATTTGGAGAATTTACCTTCTGCGGATTCATAACTCCGAGAACGTATACTAATGAAGCGTGTACTCAAACATACAACCAGCCCCGTCAACGGGGCTTTTTTGTGTGACGGTAGGAAGTTAGTTTGCCTGTTTGCCGCAGAATATTTTTTCTGGAAACAAACATGCAACGAATCCTATCCACCCTGTGTCAATCCCAAAACAAGTGTCATGAAAAACAATATTTGGGTAGTAATGCTATCATTTTTATTGGTAGCCAGCAGTTGTACGAAGTCTGAGATCTCAGAAAAAGTATTCAGGGTCAAGATCATAGATGAGATCTGTAGCAGTGCGGTTGTTCAGATCCAGGATCCTGCATTGTATCAGTACGGCGTAAATGGTTTTGTAAGTAGGGATACGACGTACGATCACGTGTTTACCACCCGTTTTTCCTGCGCCGATATGGCTAAAATGCAGACGCTTACAGCAGATAAAAAGGGTTTGGTGATCAAAATCAGATTAATTGAGAAACAGATCAGCGAACCCGCCTGCAGTACCTGTGCGGCTACTGTTCCCGGTGCACCTTCCGCTTTTCAATGGGTGGCATTAACGGAAGACTGGAGTAACTGAATTACCTGCCAGGAGGCCTGTTTGTTTATAATACAGGCCCATCAAAGATAAACGGGAACCGGCTGCGGGTTCATGGGCTACCAATTGCCCACATAGTGGCGATCTCGTGTAAAATCTCTGCTAATGCCCTTTTTGCCTGCTGCGGATAAGTTGATATCAGGCACTTTGTGTGTTGAATGAGAGAATTGGTCTCGAACTGTATTTGTACCATTACAGCCGGTTTGCCATGACATAAATGTTCAAATTCTGCCAGGGCTAATACGGATACGCAATACATGTATCCTGCTTCTCAGCTGACGAAAGTCATTTTTTTCCCCTCCCGAATAGTAACCTTACAAGACGGAACTATCTGTATACCTCCATCTCTGCATAAAAAAAGCAGAGATGGGGGCGTGTAGTTTTTTGTAAAATATGCAGTTTTTTTAGTATCTTATTGCTGTATTCAGATTGCCAGGCCTATGTTATTCCGCGGAGTTTTTTGGGTATGCCTTTTTTCTCTTTTCCTTCCACTCAATGGATTAGCGGAGAAGCAGGAGGTAACGCTCCGTTTAAAATGGTGGCATCAGTTCCAGTTTGCCGGATATTATGCAGCGATAAGGCAGGGGTATTATAAGCAGGAGGGCCTTACCGTAAAACTGATAGAGGGCGATGCAATACATCCCGTTACCGAAGAGGTTTTGTTGGGCAGAGCCGATTTCGGTATTACCGGCTCAGACCTCCTCATCGAGTATTCAAAGGGTAAACCGCTGGTGGCAGTAGCTGCCATTTTTCAACATTCCCCGTATGTAATTATGTCGATGCCCGGAAGGGGAATCCGGGTTCCTTCAGATCTGGTTGGTAAATCTATTATGGCATCTGAAAACCAGGGATGGGTGGAACTGAAAGCGATTTTCTTAAAAGAAGGGATTGATCTTTCTCATCTTGCTGTGCTCCAGCATAGCTGGGATAACCAGGATCTGGTGAATGGCAAAGTAGATGCAATGACTGGTTATAGTTCAGTAGAACCCTACCAGATCAAACGGTTGGGTGGTATATCGCCTGTGCTCATCAAACCGATAAACTATGGCGTTGATTTTTATGGTGATATTCTTTTTTCTTCCGGAAAATTTGTAAAAAACAACCCTGAAACTGTTGAAAAATTCAGACGGGCCAGTTGTTTGGGATGGGAATATGCCATGAGTCATCAGGAAGAAATGTGCAACTATATCCTTACCCTGCCGGGTGTGTTGGCCCGAAAGACAACCAAAGAGGCACTGCTGTTTGAGGCGAAAGAAATGGAGAAACTGATTCTGCCTGAATTGGTAGATATGGGACATATGAATGAGGGGAGATGGAGCCATATTCTTGATATTCACAAAGCATTGGGGCTGATGCCGGCTACAACGCAACTGAATGGGTTTATCTATGAAAAAAAACCTGGCCTGTATGAATCGGTAAAAAATATCGGATTTTTTGTATTGGGGATCGTAGCGATTTTGTTTGCCGGTATACTGATGTATGGAATCATGGTTCGGAGGGCAGTGAAGATAAAGACCCGCGAACAACGGGAGGCTATGGAGGCATTGGCGGTGTCGGAAGAACGTTACCGCATTTTGGTAGAGCAGGCTTCTGATGGTATTGTGATCTGTGATCCTTCGCTTCGTTTTGTTCAGGTAAATTCAGCAGCATTAAAGTTGTTAGGCTATAGCCGCGAAGAGTTATTTGAATTGCATTTACCCGATGTACTGGTAATAACAGCAACTGATCCTGTATTGCAGGTAAAAGAGTTGCTGGAAAAAAGGTCTTTGCTTACAGCGCGTAAGGCCAAAAGAAAAGATGGTAGTACTTTTATTGCAGAAATCACTTCGAGTGTATTATCCAATGGTAATTATATGGGTTTTGTGAGGGATGTGACCCAGCGATGGGAGGCAGATGAAGCCCTGGAAAGGAAAGAAAAACAACTGGCCGCAGAAAGAAACCTTTTACGTATCCTGGTAGATACCCTGCCGGATTATGTGTATGTGAAAGACAGAGAGACCCGGCATCTTCTCAATAATAAAAAAATGGTGCAGTTGCTGGGTGCGAAAGCAGAAGAAGAGACACTGCATAAAACACTGGAAGCCTTTTTCCCGCCAGATGAAGCTGCGGTTTACCTGAAAGATGACCGCGAAGTGATTGCTACCGGAAAAGCGGTTATCAATAAACAGGAACCCCTGTACCTGGCTAATGGAGAATTACGCTGGCTGAATACGACCAAGATCCCGATTATGGAAAATGAACAGGTGGTCGGGGTGGTTGGTATCAGCAGAGATATTACTGATATGGTGCATAACCACCAGGAAAAAGAATTGCTGCTACAGATCAACGCAGTATTCAGTACGGAGGAAACCATAAAAGTATGTCTGGTAAAGATGCTGGAGTTATGTTGCAGGTATTTTAAACAACAGGCTGGCGAAGTTTGGTTAACCGGAATGGATCAGAACCAGCTGTTTCTTGAGTCCACTTATTTTGTTGATCAGCTGAATACCGATCCCGAGAAACTGCTGATTTTCAATAAGGGAGAAGGTTTACCGGGCATCTGCTGGGAGAGAAGAGAAACCGTTTTTCTCGCAGACCTGCAAAACGATGGATCCTATATCAGAAAAGAATGGGCGGCATCTCATGGTTTTTTGCGGGCAACTGCTATACCCGTTATTTTTAAAGGTGCGGTAACCGCTGTTTTGATTTTTTATGATACACAGGAACAGCAGCATCTTTCCGCATCTGTGGTTATGGAGGATTCACTGCTATCGCACCTGGCCGGAGAAATTCAACGTAAGAAAACAGAACATGAACTGAACCGTTTCTTTACCCAGTCGCCCGACCTGCTTTGTATTGTTGGCAGGGATGGTTTCTTCAAAAAGGTAAACCCGGCATTTACTAACCTGCTTGGTTTTTCAGAAGCGGAATTAACAAGTAATCCTTATATGCATTTTGTGCATCCTGATGATGTCACCGAAACTATTATTTCGCACAAAGATGCTTTTAACGATAACTTGACCTATGTTTTTGAAAATCGATATCGGACAAAATCCGGAGAATGGAAATGGATCTCATGGAGTTCCTCTGAAGTATTTGATGAAAACGGGTTACTCTATGGATATGGGAAGGATATTACCGGCAAAAAAGAACTGGAAGAAACACTGGATAAAGTATATCGTTTGTCTAGAATGGGTGTTTGGAGCCTGGACCTGGTAACTAACAAAATATCCTGGTCGTTGATTACACGGGAGATACATGAAACCTCTGTAGATTTTGAACCCTCACTCGAATCGGTTATTCTTTTTTACAAAGAAGGAGAGAACCGCGAAACTATCCGCAAACTGTTGCAGCAGTCGATCAAAGACGGGAGTTCCTTTTCGGCAGAGCTCCAGATTATTACTGCTAAGGGTAACGAAAAATGGGTACGGACAATAGGTGAGGCAGAACTGAAAGATGGGCGATGTATAAGATTATATGGTAGTTTTCAGGATATTGACGAGCGGAAACGGGCGCAGCTTGCTTTTATAAGTACGCTGGAAGAACGGAATACTATTCTGGAAAGTATCGGAGATGCTTTTTTTGCGATGGATAAAGATTGGATCATTACTTACTGGAATAACGAGGCTTCGAAAGTGCTGGGTGTAAGTGCTGCTGAAATGATAGGTAAAAATCTATTGACATACTTTGGAGATAATTTATCTCCCAATATCAACGAGTACTACCAAATGGTGGTAAAAGAAAAGAAACCGATTCATTACGAACGTTATCTTGAATTTGTACAACGATGGTTTGAAATCAGTGCGTATCCATCCGAAAAAGGTGCATCTGTATACCTGAAAGATATCACAGAAAGGAAAAAAACACAAGAAGCCATACGGGTAAGCAATGAACGCTATGATTATGTAGCCAAGGCAACCAACGATTCTATCTGGGACTGGGATCTGCGTACCAATAAGGTTGTCAGGTCCGGTGATAATTTCAAAAAAATCTTTGGGTACGATGCAGAAACGGCAGATGCAGACGATCAGTTCTGGGCGGCTCATGTATATCCGGATGATCTGGAGAGAATTCATACAGAAAGACAAAAAATCCTATCAGACCCTGCATTGGATCATTGGGAGGATGAATACCGTTTTCTGAAAGCCGATGGCACATATGCATTTGTATATGATAAAGGGCTCATCATCCGAGATGAAAAAGGCGAAGCCATCCGGATGATTGGGTCTATTGCCGATGTAACAGAACGGAAAAGGCAGGAAGAATCGCTCAGGCAACTGAATGCCAATCTGGAACGGATCAATAATGAACTGGCTATTTCTAACCAGGAACTGGAACAGTTTGCGTATGTATCCTCTCACGACCTGCAGGAACCCTTGCGTATGGTAACAGGTTTTCTGACACAACTTGAGAAACGCTATGGAAATCAGTTGGATGAAAAAGCCCGTCAATACATCGCTTTTGCAGTAGATGGGGCCAAACGGATGCGACAGATCATTCTTGAATTACTGGAGTTTTCAAGGGTTGGTAGAGTCAACAGCCAGAAAGAACGTATTGACCTGAATTTACTCATCAATGAGATTTGCCTGTTACAGAAAAAAGCAATAGAAGAAAAGAAGGCCATTATTACTACAAAGAACCTTCCGGTTATTTACCAGCTTAAATCACCTGTGTTGCAGGTATTCCAGAACCTGATCAGTAACGCCATCAAGTACAACAAAGAGGGGGTGCCGCCTTTGATAGAAGTGTCAGCCAGTGATACAGGTGATTTCTGGACATTTTCTGTACAGGATAATGGTATTGGTATTGAGGAAGAATATTTTGATAAGATTTTTGTAATCTTTCAGCGTTTGCATGGAAGAGATCAATACAGTGGCACGGGTATCGGGCTTGCGCTTGTTAAAAAAATTATAGAGACAATGGGCGGAAAAATCCGGGTACAATCTGAACCTGGTAGAGGAAGTATATTCTCATTTACGATTCCCAAATAAAAATTTAATGGGCTATCGGTTACGGAACTACAATTTTTTTAAGTGGGATCTTAACCAAAACACGGCAACCTTTTCCTGGTGAAGAACTGATATCAAGTGTTCCCGAAAAAAAATCTGCCCGCCTCCTCATATTGGCTACACCAATGCCTTGTATGGTAGTATCCTGCGTACAACCTATTCCATTGTCTGTTATGGACATGGTAAACTGATCATCATTTATGTTTACATCTATCAGGATTTCTGTTGCTTTTGCGTGTTTGGAAATATTTCTGAGTTGTTCCTGCAGGATACGGTAAAGATTCAGTTGTGCATCTGTTGTAATCTGGTAATGCTGCACAGTGTCATCAATGGATAGATTGATGTTATACCTTCCTTCAATATCAAATGAGCGTAATAGTTTTCTGAAAGCAAACTCTACCGTAGTATCGCTATGAAAGGCGGGTGCCATGCGATGGGAGAGGTTGCGGATTTCCATCAATGCCAGCGCTAATTGATCTTTGCAATAATTGAACCAGTTCATTTTTTCGGCTGGTATTACTTCCTCCAGTTTGTCGAGACCAATCTGGCCTGCTGCCAGGATCTGGCAAACATTGTCGTGCAGTTCACTGCCCACTTCATAGCGTTCCTCATCCTGGGTTTTAAGGATAGCCTGGATAACACGTTCTTCGTGGAGGATCTTTTCGGTAATATCGATCGCGATCATTGACCTGCATTGTTTCTCCCCGATGAGAATAGGATTGCTATACATTTCCACTTCAATGAGGTCGCCGTTTTTTTTACGGTGCGTACATCGAATCCCGTTCAGCTTTTCTTTTTCCGGTTCTGTACCGCTTCCCAGCATTTCTTTGATTTTAGGGATATCTCCCTCTTGTATGATATCCAGAAGAGAATGATCAAGAAACTCCTGCTCGCTATACCCATAGCTATCTGCTGCTGCTTTATTCACTTGTACAAGACGGTAACTCTCTTCATCAAATACGAGCTTGGGCTGTGGACTTAACCGGAATAGATCACTATACCTTTTTTCCGATTTCCTGATTTCTGCGATATACTTATTCCGTTCTATGGCATACAGCACACTTTTGTAAAGGGTTGTAGCGTTCAGATCATCTTTGAGCAGGTAGTCGGATATATTCCGGGTAATGGAACGGATACTAAAGTCCATGTCCGTATAGCCTGTTAAAATGATTATAGGATAGTTGGGTGCGGCCAGTAATATTTCATTGATCAGTTCCTGTCCGCTTTTATCCGGAAGGGTCAGATCCAGCAGGATAATATCAAACGGGTTTTCCTGCGAACTGAGCAGCGCAACGGCTTCTTTAAAGTTTTTTGCCTGTATAATTGCAGGGTCAAGGATTTCTTCTGATAAAAGGTCTTCCACAATCAGAAAATCTCCTGGATTATCTTCGATCACGAGGATCCGGTATTTTTTTTCATCCTTGATCATGGTAGCTGCTATTTACGTACAGGTAACTTAACGATTGAGATCCAGAAGTTCTCTATAGAAGAAACTACTTCCAGAAACTGTTCTGCTTCTACAGGTTTCGTGATAAAACAGTTCGCATGATTTTGATACGCCCGCAAAATATCATCTTCAGAAGAAGAAGTAGTAAGCATGATGACAGGAATCTCTTTAAATCTGTTATCACTCTTAATGGTTTGCAGCACTTCCTGGCCGTTTTTTTTGGGGAGGTTAATATCGAGTAGTATCAGGTCTGGTAAAAAAGCGGGTCCTTTGTTCCATAATTCCTCCAGCAGTTCAATAGCCGCTTTGCCATCCCGGGCAATACTTGTATTCGTAGCTATCTTATATTCTTCCAGTGCATCTTTTGTTAGTACAATATCACCTTCATTATCTTCAACAAGCAGAATATGGATGGGTTTCATTACAACTGGGGGTTTTATTAAAGTTACAATCAAAATCATTTAGTTACGCATATTCTGCTGGTCTCTGATTTTTTTCTACCTACCCAAGAAGGGCGGAAAAGCTGAAGTAGTAGTTTGACACTTATTGTGAGATGATTTTTGTAAATGGGAAAACCGGATCCGGCCAGAAATCATTCCACAATGTGAAATGATTTCTGAGATGGAATATTGTGTGAGATATAAAGAAGAGATAGCAGAATCCTGTTTTTTGCTTACTTTCAGTACCTGCAAAATAATATCTCCATGAAAAATTATCTGAAAAGAACAGGCCTGTTGGCCTTACTGCTGTCGGGCTTTTTTTCTGTAGCCTTTTCTCAGGCAAAAGTAGACGCCGCTATTGAAGGACGGTGGGATCTCGTGATTGAACAGGAGGGGAAATCCTTGCCCTCCTGGTTAGAAGTAAGTCATTCGGGCAGAAGCACACTGGTTGGGCGGTTTGTGTATGCATTTGGAAGCGCCAGGCCGATAGCACAGGTAAAACATACCAATAATGTCTATTCTTTTTCCATTCCCCCGCAATGGGAGCCAGGTTCCCGTGAAATGGAATTTGAATTTATCCTTTCGGAGGGTGGTTTAAAAGGGTCTATGATCTATACAGATGGTAAAAAGTATGAATGGACAGGTGTTAGGGCACCTTCATTGGTAAGAGCGAAGGAACCGGTATGGGGAACGCCGATACAACTTTTTAATGGTAAAAACCTGGATGGCTGGAAAGCGATGGGTACCAACCAGTGGATGGTGGAAAATGGTGTTTTACGCAGCCCTAAATCCGGGGCTAATCTGGTGAGCGAAAAGCAGTTCGATGATTTTAAACTGCATATTGAATTCCGTTATCCCAAAGGCAGTAATAGTGGCGTATACCTTCGGGGTAGGTATGAAGTGCAGGTAGAAGATAGCTATGGAATGGCACCGCTGCCTGATCTGTTCAGTGCTGTATATGGATTTCTGCCACCCAACGAGATGGCAGCCAAAAAAGCAGGAGAATGGCAATCTTTTGATATCACTTTAGTAGGCAGAAGAGTTACCGTAACAGCGAATGGCAAAAAAGTAATTGCAGATCAGGTAATACCCGGCATTACAGGCGGTGCACTGAACAGCAAAGAAGGAGAACCTGGACCTATCCTGATTCAGGGCGATCATGGTCCGGTTGAGTATCGGAATATTGTCATTACGCCTGCCAGATAAGTGCCATGAACCGGAGAAGTATCCGAAGCCCGTTTTTACTGATCGGGTGTGCCCTGCTATCTATCCGGGTATCTGCGCAACCGGCCGCGGTATCTGTTTTTATTTCCGGAACAGAAGGGTATAAGATTTTCCGGATCCCTGCTATTATAACAAGGCCGGATGGTGTATTACTGGCTTTTGCTGAGGGGCGTGTACAGGACGGTGCCGATTTTGGTGATATTGATATTGTGCTCAAGAAAAGTATGGACAAGGGCAAAACCTGGTTACCCTTACAGAAGATAACCGATAATGATACTTTGCAATCAGGTAATCCTGCCCCTGTGATCGATCTCACCGATCCCCGCTATCCCAAAGGCCGGATCTTTCTTTTTTATAATACCGGTAATGTTACCGAAAATGAAATCCGCCAGGGAAAAGGATATAAACAGGTATGGTATACAACTTCTGTTGATGGAGGCGAAACCTGGTCTGCAGGCGTAGATATTACCTTACAGGTGCATAAGCCCTTGCAACCCTCCATCAATCCGGTCTACCGGTTTGCAGAAGACTGGCGTTGTTATGCCAATACACCCGGACATGGAGAACAGTTTCAGACAGGTATTTACCGGGGTAGGATTTATATAGCGGCCAATCATAGTGCCGGTGCTGCAAAACCGGATGCGGGAGATTATGCAGCGCATGGATTTTATACAGATGATCATGGCGAAAGTTTTCATCTCAGTGATGTGGTGTCGCTTCCCGGATCTAATGAAGCCAGTGCCGTTGCGTTACCACGAAACAAACTGATGATGAATATCCGTAACCAGAATGGCGATCAGCGGGCAAGAATTATTGCCCTGAGCCATAACGGCGGACAGAAATGGGATACGGTTTATTTTGACAAACAATTACCCGATCCTGTTTGTGAAGGAAGTATCCTGAATCTTACACCACGCAAACGAAAACCCGTGCTGGCTTTCAGCAACAATGCATCGGAAAAAAGAAGGGATAGCCTTACACTGCGGATCAGTTATGATGAGGGCCGCAGTTGGCCGCAATCATGGTTGATAGAAGCGGGTAATAAAAGAAGGAAGGGTGATGCAACCGCCTATTCGGATATTACCGTGGTTGGGAAAAAAGAGATTGGCATTTTATATGAGAGGGATAATTACGGTGAAATCGCATTCCGGCTTATCCGGCATAAATAAACCACCTGGTTATACAGCATGCTGATGGTACATCCAGCTTCTATATACCTGTACACAAGATCTTATTTTTTTGTCTGTCCGGCAGTAGGATAAGGTGTGTCCCCCTTCGCATAATACCAGATAATCCGGTTCATGGTATCATCTTTACCACCATCTATTTCATTAAAGACTTCGTGCTGCGATTGCAGGGCCATTTTCTTTTCTCTGCCACTGAGTACATTCAGCTTTTTATTCATTTCGTCCAGTGGAATATTGTTGGGTAGAAACTGATAAGACAGACTGTTTTTAGTGGATTGAAAACAATCGGTCATTAATCTGGCGGTAGCATCAATCACATTCATCGGCGGAATGCCCAGGATCTGTTCTATGGTGCGCAGCATGGAAGTCTGGTTGTATTCCGTAGTTACCAGTTTACTGTTACTGTACGCACTGATAACGAGACCTACTGTACGGTACGCGGAAATATGGTCCCATCCGCTCTGCGAATCATCCTGTGTGATAAAGATCACGGTAGAATCCCAGTACTTGCTCTTGCTGATCATGTCTACAATTTTTCCTACAGCCAGATCATTATCTGCTACCATGGCATTGGGTGTAGGGAAATCGGGAGAAGTGCCGGCACTATGATCATTGGGGAGAGAAACCACCATCAGGTTTGGGAGATGATTATCCCTTTCTGCCTGTTTCCATTCGTCCATAAAAATTGCGGCCCGTTGCTGATCGCTGAAAGCGATATTGTCGCAATCCGGAAAAGTAGAAGAGATGATGGGTCTGATCCTTGCAATGGTGCTCTCATTATGCCAAACCGGTTTTTTACCTGAGAGGAAGTTTTTATAGAGGTCCTGCCATTTCAGTTTTCTGTCGTACTCGGTTTCGCAGGCTTCGCCGAAAATGCGGACAGTTTTTCCATGATCCATGGCCTGATTCCAGATAAAACCACTTTTGTTATACACCAACGCATCTTCCTGCCTGTGCGGGTAACTGCGAAACCATGCGCGTACATTTTTCTCCACGTAATCAGATACCATGCCCGCATCCGTCCATTGGTGTCCTTCGGCAGAAGATTTACCCGATGCGTAATAGTTATCCATCCAGCCATACTGCAGCGCCAATGCGTGCATATTAGGTGTAATTTTTTTTCCGAAAATACATAAGGAACTATCGCCCCTGCCCGCAGGCATATCACCGTAAACCTGGTCGTAGGTTTTGTTTTCTTTGATGATATACACCACATGTTTAAACACAGAAGGCTCTCCTAAACGGGCCGGAACGGGCACCGGGGTTATGTTTTTTCTGGGTGCAAACTGTTCGGTACGGTTCACTAGATTCAATGTAGTTACTTCCTCCGTATACTGCGCTAAGCGGGCCGCACCCGGAACAGGAATCATACTTACAGAAGCCAGTTGGTTATGAATAGATCTTGCTTTTCTTTTCTCATCTATTACATTGGCCCCATCAGATTCGAGATTGGTAACCACCAGTGTCTTATTGATCAGCTTCAACCCTCCGGGATAGGCTTCCGTAGGGATCAATCCCAACAATCTTGTTTTTCCTTTTCCCAAACTGGCGGCCTGTTTGCCCAATTGTACCAGTGCCACCGCATTGTCCATACCATTGGCCACATATAACACTGTGTTGTCTTTGTTCAGTTCCAGTGCATTCGGACTACTACCCTGCAAATTGTTTGTTTTAGTAAGTAGACCCACCGGAATCGTTGCTGCCACTTTATCTGAAGCGGTCTCTATCACCGTGATCTCATCACTGTTTCCATTGGCCACATATACAAATTTGCCATCAGTCGAAGCAAGCACTGCGTTCGGATGGAGACCGGTGTTGATCTCGCTAAGTTGTTTGCCTGTTTTTGTGTCAAATACACTTACTGAGCCACTGGCGGTAGCACCGGTTCTGGGATCCGTATAAGCAAGCCCCCAGGGAACACCTGCTCTTTCGCGGCTGCTGTCGGTAGCGGTGCTTCCTGCCCAGTTACTTACATATACTTTATTGGCGGCTACAGTTAATCCAAAGGGCGCTACACCTGTATTAGTTTGCCACACGATGCTTCGGTCGCTCCAGCGTAGTTTGACAAGCTCATTGTTTCCGTTGAGAACAATATATAAAAACGCTTCTCCCTGTTCTTTGGTAACAACTATATCATTTGGAAGTGCATTTTTAGAAGGCGATTTTTTTGCGAAAGGAACCGAAGCAAACTGCCGGAACTCATTGGCCCATTCGGCGATCATGAGAAAGGATTTATCGCTGTCTTTTTCTGCAGCGCTCCAAACCACCCATGTTTTTCCCTTATCGGTAAATGCTTTAATGCCCGAATAAGTACTCATCAACTTTGCATAAACGGGCATATCGGTATAACTCCAGCGGTTACTGATCTTTTTATCATGGATGTTTAATGTACTGATGCCATACCTGTCTTCGATCACCACTACATCAGATGCAGGCAGCAAAGCCAGATCCAGTGCATGGTTCTCCAGTTCCGGTTTACCATAGCGCACTACAGTACCTGCCGAACGGATGGTTCTGTTATAGGGAAGCGTCTGATTGGTATTATTTTGTTTGCCCAGAAAATCAGCGAGATCTGCGATCCGATCGGTATTCAGGAAATCCAGACCCAGCTTCATCATTTCTTCCCAACCTCTTTGATGATCGGGCATGGCCCATAGCCTGACTGTTTTGCTCAAACTATGCGCCTGCGAAACTGCTTTTTGTATTTTCTGTCTATCTTCCTCGGGAAAAGCTTGTGCAGCATCTTTCCATTTGGAGAACTTACTAAAACTCTCACTCAGCATAGCAATACGTGATAGGGCTTTTGCCTGGTATGACTGCCCCAGTTTCCCGTCAAACCAGATATAAGACGGGTAACGGTGGAATAAGGAATCTGCCGGCCTGCTGCCGGAGATTACGATTTGGATTGTTTGGTTGTGGATGATTGATGGATATTTTTCAAGTACCGATATCAACACCGGTAAAGTGATGAGCCCGTCTGTCTTCAGATCTATCAGAAACTGAAGTCTGCGGTTGCCATCTTTATAAATACTGCCACGGTTCCGCTTAATACTCTCTGCCATGGGCTGGAGGTACAGGTTTTCCAGATTGCGTGATGGCGTTAATTGCGAACTGTCGTGACCTACTAAAATGGCTTTGTTGAAAAGGAAAATATCAGCCTCCATCGAGCCAAACCCTTCCTGGTATGCCTGGTAGAAAGGATGCTGCTGTTCAAAGTCATTATGCGAATGGGCATTGGCAAGCGTATAAGTGCTGCTTTGTGCTGATAGGGTACAGGAGACAAAACAAAGACATATAAGTAGGAATGAATGAGTTATGCGCATACAGGTTGGTTTGGAGAGTCAAATATTGTGCATTTTTCTCAGAATGAACTCATCGCGCTAAATCTGTAGCATTATGCTTCCGTTTTATTTACATTATCAAAATGTTATACATCCAGATATTTTTTTTTTACATTCACGCCACAATAGTTTTGCCATTTAAAATTGTAATTACGTAAACCAATGCTCATGAAGAAACCATTACACAACGCAACTGCTGTGTGTTGTTGCCTGTTGCTAACTGTATTCCATTATGCGGAATCCTTTGCAGCCGGTACCCGATATACACCGGGTTTTTATCAGACCCAATCAGATCAACTGGTTACAGGAACCATTGCAGATGCCAATACAGGCCTGCCGCTTTCCGGTGCCACAGTTTCCGTAAAAGGAACCAAAGTAAATGTATCGTCAGATGCATCAGGCAAGTATGCCATCAGGATTACCGGCAGTAAAGCTGTGCTGGTGGTCAGTTATGTGGGATACAATACCCAGGAAGTTGCTGTAACCGGCACTACTCTCAACATTTCATTAAAACCAGCTGCGCAGGATCTTACCCAGGTAGTAGTGGTGGGTTATGGCACGCAAAGCCGGAGGGATGTTACCGGTGCAGTAAAATCTGTCAAGAGTGAAGCTTTTAACAAAGGTATCATCAATGCGCCAGAGCAGTTATTACAGGGTAAAGTGGCCGGCGTAAACGTAACTTCTGCCAGTGGTGAACCCGGGAGTATTCTGGGCATTACTGTACGCGGACCCGGTGGTGTTCGTACCGGAAGTACGCCTTTGTTTGTAGTAGATGGACTGGCACTCGATAATTCCAGCACCGGTGGTGGGAATCCTTTGAATTTTCTGAATCCGCAGGATATAGAATCGATCGATGTATTAAAAGATGCTTCTGCCACGGCCATCTATGGCTCCCGAGGTGCCAACGGTGTGATCCTCATTACTACCAAACGTGGTAAAGCAGGTATCTCTACCATCAATGTTTCTACCAGCTATGGTGTTTCCAATATTGCCCGGCCGATTGCTGTTTTTGATGCCGCAGAATATAAAAAACAGGTTGCTGCATTGGGTGGTACACTGGATGATAAAGGTGCCAATACAGATTGGCAAAAAGCTATTACCCGCACTGCACAAACACAGAACCATAACCTGGCTTTAAGCGGTGGCGCAGAAAAACTGACTTACTATGCATCTTTCGGTATGCAGAAGCAGGAAGGGATCATCAGAGACAACACACTCGACAGGTACACGGGCCGCTTTAATGCTACCCAAAGATTTCTGGAAGACAAACTCATTGTAGAAGCGAACCTGAGTGTTACCGGAACCTATAATACACGTCCGCCCATTTCCAGTGTTATTGGTGATGCCATCTCCAATAATCCTACTTATGCGGTATACGATGCAGCAGGTAATCCAGCGCAGTACCTGAACATCAATAACCCTATGCAGAGTTTTAAACTGGATCAGGATATCACCAAGATCAACCGCATCGTAGGAAATATCTCTCCTTCACTTAAAATTGCCAAAGGACTTACCTTCAAAATGAATTTCGGTATCGATAATTCCGGTGGCACCCGCGATATACAGTCATTACCCAATGCGGTCCCCCTGAGAGAAGGAAGACTGGAAACCTATTACACCACTAACCGGAATACTTTGTTCGAAAATTACCTCACGTATAATTTCACCAAAGGAAATCATGTGGTGTCTGCCCTTGCGGGTTATTCTTACCAGAAGATCTTTTTACAGGGTCGTAATTACAGCATCAACCGTTTTGCCATTTCGCCGGTGGAACCGCAGTACAATCCCGGTTTAGGACAGGACCTGACACTGGCCAATAACCGTCCGGGTGGTTATGCACTCATCAACGAGTTACAATCTTATTTTGGCAGGGTTAACTACCAATACAAGAACAAATACCTCGCTACCATTAACGTGCGTGCAGATGGTTCTTCCAAATTTGGAGCCAACAATAAATATGGGATCTTTCCTTCCTTCTCCCTGGGATGGAAAATAACTGAAGAGGATTTTATGAAAAATTCCCTGTTCAGCAACCTGAAACTGCGTGCCGGATGGGGCCAGACGGGTAACCAGGAAATTCCTTCCAAGATCACACAGGCGCTGTATACTTCATCCGTATCGGCAACCACCAGCTACCCACTCAGCGGAACGGGTGCGTATCCTGCGGGAACTATTTTCTCGAGGTTAGCCAATCCGGATATTCAGTGGGAAGTATCTAACCAGACTAATATCGGTCTTGATTTTGGTGCAGGAAGATTCAGTGGGTCTGTCGACTTCTTCAACAAAGTGTCCAACAATATACTGCTCGAAGTTATTCCGGCCGATCCAGTGCAACCTGCCGGCAGTTTCTGGACCAATGTAAAGGATATGAACATCACCAACAATGGGGTAGAAATGGAACTGGAATACAGGGTACGGTCAGAAAAGGGACTGAACTATTCAGTAGGTGGTAACTTCACTTACCAGAAAAACAAAGTAACGAAGTCGCCTTATACAGTGATTCCTTCCGGCTCTGCTTCCGGTTCCGGACTTACTTCTGCCACCATCAATGGTTATATCAATGACCAACCCATCGGAACTTTTTACCTGAAAGAATTCATAGGATTTGATAATAACGGATTGAGCGTGTACCGTGATACGGATGGAGATGGAATTATCAGTGATAAAGACAGGATAGCTGCCGGTTCGGCCCTTCCTAAGTACACCTATAATTTCTTTGGTACGCTTTCCTATAAGGAGTTTGATTTCTCCGTGAACTTTAATGGTGTATCCGGAAACAAGATCTACGATAATACTGCCAATGCCAACTTTTATAAACTACGTTTGTCTAAAGGCATCAATACCACAAGCGAAGCTATCGCCAGTCCGCAGGAATCGGTTAACAATGCCGCACCGGTAAGTACCCGTTTCCTTAAAAACGGCTCTTACCTTCGTTTGAATAACCTGGCACTGGGTTATACTTTTAATACCGCCAAACTGGGTATCAATAAATACATTACCGGTCTGCGTGTATCGGTTACCGGACAGAACCTCTTCCTGATTACCAAATACAACGGTTATGATCCGGAAGTGAATACAGACAGAACCATCAATGGAATCTCTTCTTATGGTATTGATTATCTCAGTTACCCGAAAGCGAGATCATTCATATTCAGCTTAAACGTATCATTCTAAAGAACCTACTATGAAAAAAAATATCATTCCACTATTTGCTATTGCAGCCCTGTTAGCTACGGCAACAGGTTGTACCAAATTGCAGGAAAATGTATTGGATGAGTCTTCTGTAACCGGTCAAACAGAGAAACAGATTGCTGATGGACTGATTGCACCCGTATATGCGAGGCTCCCGAATATTTACCAGCATACCACTTATTTTGCCTTACAGGAAATTTCAACTGATGAAGCCATCCTGCCTTACCGCGGTGGTACAGACTGGGGGGATAATGGGATTTACCTGTCTTTGCATAAACATGAAACAGCCAGCACTGATCCCAATGTGCGTGATACCTGGAACCTGATTACGCAGGAAATTTCGAGAGCTATTACCGCGATCTCTTCCTTAAAAACGAATACCGATCCGAACGTAAAACTCTATATCGCAGAAGCGCGTGGTATGCGGGCTTTTTACAACCTGTTGAGCCTGGATCTGTTTGGTGTTGCATTTGTAAAAGACGATCCGGGTGCAACCTCTACCATCATTCGCGGAACCGAAGCGGTTGAGTATATCAAGAGCGAACTGCTCGCTGTTGAACCGGTATTGGATAATACCACCGGTCCCGGCCGTTTAACCAAAGCCGGTGTATGGGGCTTGCTCGCCCGCCTGCACCTGAATGCAGCGGCTTACCGTGATATTTATTATTCGGGTACACCCGCTTTCAAAACAGAAGACATGGATGAAGTGATCAAATATTGTGATAAGATCACAGCTTCAGGCCAATATGCACTGGCGGCAGATTATTTCTCTATTTTCAATGATAATAACCATGATAATAAGGAATTGATCTTTGCGGTAGACCAGCGAGCCGATCTGAATGGACATAACCGTCTGGCGTATTTCTCTTTATCAGGAGACCAGTTTCCTTTGCCCGCTTTCCCTTCTGCGAATGGAACAGATGGTCCGGCCATTACACCTGACTTTTACAGAAGCTGGGCAAATACCTATGCACCGGTTGATCCGGCAGCGGCCGACCCCAGGTTTTATAAGCAAAACATCTCTATCTATACCAATCCGGGCGATTCCTGTGTAACAGATTTCAATATTGACCGTGGAATCCTGCGCGGACAACAATATGGTCTGATTCGCCAGAATGGGGTTTTTGTAAAATGTCCGGATGGTAAATTCAAAGTGGGTAAGCTGTACAATGCCACCCGTAACAGACCTACGCAACCGGTTATTTTTACTGAAGCAGTTGATTTTACTACTGCCGGCAGCGATTACTCAACCGGCTTCCGGGTTGAGAAATATGAATTCAGCCGTAAGTCTGTCAGTGGCCGTAATTTTGGAGAAGCAGATATTGCGATCATTCGTTTGGCAGATGTATACCTGATGCGTGCAGAAGCCAAACTGCGTAAAAATGACGCGGCTGGTGCTTTACTGGATGTGAATACGGTTCGTATGTCGCGCACAGCTTATACCGTAAAACCCGCGCCATTAACAGGCACACTTACACTGGATATTCTTTTCCGCGAAAGAGGGTTTGAATTGTATTGGGAAATGCAACGTCGTACTGATATGATCCGCTTTGGAAAATATGAAGGTACCTGGACAGAAAAAAACAATACGGATAAAAACAAACGTCTGTTCCCGATACCGCAAACGGCGATTGATGGTGCCAGTAACTTACCGGGTTATCTGAAACAGAATCCCGGATACTAGAAGAGAAAAAATAAGATCATTTTCCTGCCACGGATTTACAGTTGATACATACTGTGAATCCGTGGTTTTTTATGTTATGTATTGGCTATGGCTTTTGAGAGTGCCGTTTTTACTTTTTGCAGAAAAGGAGGAACAAGTAGAAAAGGATCTCCCGGACTAAGCGTTTCAATCGGAAGATAACCGCGGTAGGTAGATGCGTGGATGATACGGCATAACCTGTCCAGGTCCATATCAGACACCGTGCCTTTGTAATTCAGTTTTTCTTTGATCTGCCAGTTTACAGCATACGAAGTGGTTTTTTCAATTTCACTGTACGGCTCTTCTGTAACAAAACTGCCGGTATCAAGTACCAGTCCGAACCATTCACTGTTCACCCGCTGCAGTAGGTCGATGGTCTGTGCGGCGGTCTTCACAAAATCATTATGGTTCTGTAAAGCAACAATCACCCCTTTCTGTTCGCCATAGGCCACGCAGCTTTTGATAGCTTCTGTTACCCAGCCAGCCACTTCCTCCCACTGGTATCCGGCGGGTAAGGTTTTTCCGGCAAAAATGCGGATCACGGGTGCGCCCAGTTTGGCGGCAACATCTATCCAGTTTTTTACGAGTAGTACATCTGCGGCGCGTTTGGCAGCATCCGGATCGGCAAATTCATTTCTCACTCCCGTTCCACTGATACCAAGACCCAGCCGGTGCGCTTTATTTTTGAGGTGATAAATATATTCATCCGAAGGAATTTCCGGATAACCCGGAAAATAATAACCCGTGATATCGATGGCATCAAAACCTTCTCTCGCACAAAACTCCATCACATCATCCAGTGTGGTTTTTTTGGCCACAAGAGGTGCATTGAAAGAATAGGCATTGAGACTGATCTTAAAACGATTGCCGGCAGCAAAACCGGTTGGTTGCAGACGATGATCTTTTGCCCAGGCCATGGGTGCCGTGCCGGCAACAACAGAACCGGTAAGTATTGTCTGGAGGAATCTTCTCCGTTGCTGGACTGGCATAAGCAGTTTATTTGAATGATAGGATGGTTGGGTGTTATTGCCTTGCTAAGGGGCGGTTATACGCAAAACTTTCCATCACCCGCATCGATACCAGTGCATCCGCTGCAGAACAGGGATTGCCCCCCTTTCCTGTAAAATACTGTACCACTCTCTCTATCATGGGTTGCTGTATATGTGCGGGTGGTTCAAAATCAAGTATACTTTCTTCTCCATCTACCAGTAAAGAAACGGTTCTTCCGAATACCGGAAAGCGGATCCTTCCCCTCGATCCCTGGATCTCAAACAGGTCTTCTTCCCCGCCAGCCCCCACGGTATAACACCACTGGCCGGTAAAAAGTATATCACCCGGTAAACGCATTACGCCACTTACCACATCTTCGGTGGGATAGAAGCCAGCCTGGTTGGCACCATAACCTATTGCGTTCACAGGATCGCCAAAGAAATGCACTACCAGATCCAGCTGGTGTGGTGCCAGATCATAAAAATAACCCGCACCCGCCATAGCCGGGTTTACACGCCAGTTATCGGCGCTATTATTCATCGCTTCTTTGTGTTGCTGTAGCATACTGATACGGACGGTCCTTACATCTCCGATAATTTTTTCTGCCAGCAGTTCCTTCACTTTGCGGAACATGGGCAAACCCCTGCGGTAATGGGCAACGGTTAGTTTACCCTGCGTAGCATTGGCCACTTCCTGCATGCGTAAACAGGCATCAGTGGTTACTGCCATTGGTTTTTCTACATATACCGGTTTACCTGCCTGCATAGCGGCAATCGCATACACTTCGTGCGAATCGGGTGGTGTGGCAATATAAATGGCGTTGATATCAGGATCGTTAATCAATGCCTGTGCATCATCATACCATTTGGGTACAGCATGCCTTCCTGCATAATCTTTCGCTTTGTTGCCATCTCGCCGCATCACAGCCAGCAGCGAGGAACCGGGTATTTTATTAAAAGCTGGCCCGCTTTTTTTCTCAGTTACATTGCCGCAGCCAATAATACCCCAGCGGAGGGTTGTCTGGTTATCTGAAGAAGAATGGATAGACATAAATGAATTCAGTAGGCTTAAAGTTATTCATTTACCACAAGTAAGTGATTACTGTGGCCGATTTTTCTCAACCGGTAAACTACATCGTTTTCGTAAATATAGATTCGATGCAATAGCAGTTAGTGACAAAAAAACACAAAATTCACAGTACTGTTTCTGTCTGTAAGGAATAGTAGAGCAGGTTTCTCATCTCCTCAATTATAAAAACGATTGCATGTCAGTATTCAGAAAATTTTTCCGGAAACCACTTGCCTTACTGGCCCTGGTTATAGCGCTGGCTGATACAGCATACGCTGCACCGGTAACACCCGGAAATACCCTCGCGGTAAATGGTACCGATCCGCTGCCGGTAGGGATTGCCGGTTACACTTTTTTCCGGTTCGACCTGGAAAAATCCATCGCCATGATGAAAAAGCTGGGTATTCATTATCTCTCCGTAAAAGATGTTCACCTACCGCTGAACAGCAGCCAGGAAACCATTGACGCCACATTGGCCAAATACAAAGCAGCTGATATCAATGTGTATACAGTTGGGGTGATCTATATGAAAACCAAAGAAGCCGTGGACCAGGCTTTTGCCTATGCCAAAAAATGCGGAGTACCTATGATTGTAGGTGTGCCCGGCTATGATCTGCTGGATTATGCCGAACAGAAAGTGAAAGAATACGATATCAAACTGGCCATCCATAACCACGGACCCGAAGATGCTTTGTATCCCGGTCCGAAAGATGTGTACGACAGGATCAAGAACCGTGACCCCAGAATGGGACTTTGCATCGATATCGGTCACGCATTACGTGCCGGTACTGCTCCGGAAAAAGCGGTGAAAGACTACAAGGACAGATTATTCGACCTGCATATCAAAGATGTAAGCATTGCTGCCAAAGATGGTAAAGCCATTGAGATCGGCAGAGGAGCCATCGATTTCCCTTCACTCGTGAAAGCACTGAATAAGATCGGTTACAAAGGAGTATGCAGCATCGAATTCGAAAAAGACATGACAGATCCGATGGCGGGCCTGGCAGAGTCTATCGGATTTTTTAAAGGAGTGATGTCTGCTACCAAATGATCTCACTACATCATATTATGCCAAAAAAGACCTGTAATTACTTGCAGGTCTCTTTTATATATGTGAAGAACAGATGAACAGATGAACAAGGAACAGACGAACAGATGAACTGGGACTATACGCCTTAAAACTTAGAACATACAACTCAGAACATAGTTCTTATCTCGTAATCCAGTTAAACTCATATTCCAGCGGTGATTTGATCGTGGTTCTTTCGGCTACCCTGCGGAAACGGTCGGGCAGGCCCATCAGGTAATCTCTGGCCCTTTCAGCTGCATCGGTCAAACTCCGCATATTGCCGATATCCCATTCTTTGATGAGGTTTTCCAGGATATCTGTATAATCAATGGTGGTATACACCCCCAGCCGCTGTGCCGCATCACTGAAATGCGAAAAGGTAGTGCCGATCTTTTCGCCCTGCTGCCGCAGAAAATGGGCAGGCATCACGATTTTTTTGCGCATCATATCTTCAAATGCCAGCATCATTTCGCTGGTATCTATTTCAAATATGCGCTGGATAAAACTTCTATACGCTTTCGCATGTCTCGCTTCATCGGCCGCAATTACGCCACAGATCTTCGACAATTGGTTGTTGCCATATTGCTTGGACAAACTGGCCGTTCTGCGGTGCGAGATATTGGTAGCCATTTCCTGGAAAGAAGTGTATACAAAATTCCGGTAGGGATCTCTGGCGGTACCGATTTCCATTCCGTCTGCTATCAGGTATTGGGTGCTGATCTCCATCTGCCGCATATTTACACGGCCCGAGAGGTAAACATATTTGTTCAGCAGATCACCATGACGGTTCTCTTCTGCCGTCCACATGCGGATCCATTTGCTCCAGCCCGATTTATTTGTCTGGCCTATCCCTTCAATATCCATCAGCCAGGTTTCGTAAGTGGGTAAAGCTTCTTCGGTAATGATATCGCCAATCAATACGGCGAGGTAATCATAAGGAAGTTCTCTGCATTGCAAACGGAGTTCTTTTACTTCTGCCAGAAAATTTTCATTGGCGCTGTCGGGTAACAGATCTGAGGGTTGCCAGTTGGTATCGATCGGTTTTAAAAAACTGTCAATAAAACTATCCATGCTTTGGCCAAGGAAATGCATCACTTCCAGCCGGGTTTGTGATATGTTCATGTACTGCCTGCCTGTTCTTACTTGAGACGAATGAGGGTAACCCGGTGAAGATACGGTAATAGCTTCCCCTAAGTTTTTTTGTGTAGGATTCTGGCGTTTCTTTGACGCTGATACCCCCTCATTCTGCTCAGAATGACTGATTTTGGGGTCAAAACAGGCCTTTTTGGAAAGACAAAAGGCCGAAAAGCTTCAAAACCCGCGAAAATCACTACATTTAAGGATTAAATTTTAAAATTATGCCAACAGGAGTTGTAAAATGGTTCAATGATTCAAAAGGTTTCGGATTCATCACGCCAGATGATGGTGGTGAAGATCTCTTTGCTCACTTTTCTGCCATTAATATGGGCGGTTTCAAAACCTTGAAAGAAGGACAAAAAGTATCATTTGAAATAACAGATGGTAAAAAAGGAAAACAGGCTTCTAATATTCAGTCTGCCGAATAATCTTTTTTGATCCCCAGCCGCACAATCTGCGGTTTTGAACTATCTCTGTGTTCCCGGATTGAGTAATTGAACCGGGAATACAGAGATTTTGTATGTCAGGACTTCCGCCCGTCTTATTCCACACAATCCATGATGTCCCTGACCTTTTTACGGTTAAAGGGATGGATTGATAATAACAGGTAACCACCTCCATTCAGCATGGGTTCTTTTTTCAACATCCCGAGATTATGAAAACCTACTACCAATGGCCCGGCTTTTACGGCCATACCTACCCATAATTGTCCTTGTGTATTGTATTGAACGGGTAAATACGCTCCCCAGTTCAGGGTTTCCCAGCGGGGTGTTACGGTAAGCAGGTTCAGCTCCCGGGTACGCAGTTTGGTATAACTGGAACTGGAGTAGAAATTCATATTCAATTCCCCATTCACATAAAAATGATTACCGAGATTCCTGTCGATATTCAGGATCAGGCGTGTGGGATTGGCAATCTTAAATGGTGCGGTGATGTCGGCACTGTTGGTAAAAATGGTTCGCAGTGAATCCTTGAAGGATTGGAGATCCCGTGCACCGGTCAATTTCCTGTCAATGGTAGCATCCGTTAGCGCAAAATTAGGACCGAATAATTCCACAGAAGCCGTGCCCGGGGTAAATTGGTTGGCACCCAGGTCCATCAGGCTAAGGCCAATTTTCCAGTCGTAATTCAAGCTGTTATTCCCAATCCCGGCTGTGGTTTCATCGTTATAGGTCATGTATTCAATCCCCATGCTCAGTCCCAGACCTGTTCGGGATTTTTTATAAAAATCTTTAAAGGAACTTTCATCATAATTACCCGAATACCCAAGCGAACCACTGCCATCGGTCAGCGAAAAAATAGTATCTGTGGCATTCTTGGATTCGAAATAACTGACCCTGTTCAGTTTTACAAATGCCCCCGACAAACCTTTCATGATCTGTAAAGTAATCCCCCCGCTTAAACGTGAACGGCTGTCTTCAAATAATACTTTCGAATAGTTCAGATCAGCTTCCAGCCATCCGGTCTGGGTAGCAAATCCTTCTAAGAAGGGAAGATTATTGTTGGCGATGAGAAAATTATGCAAACTGGTCACAGAATCGGTATATCTGAAAGGTGCTGTTTTGGTATGCAGGTAGGTTCTGGCCCTGATACCGAAATTAATGGCGCTCCTGTTATCCATCCGGTATAAAAAATTAAACAGGCTCAGATCTGCGTTGGCATGGTTGATTTTGCTGTTACGATCATCTTTTACTGACAGTTCCTCTGTTCCGTTGGTTGATTTCAGGTAAAGTGAATTGGTGGTCATCTTCAGTTGCGTAGAAAACAGGGTCAGGTCCCATTTGTGAACCGAGTTAACAGAAGAGGCCGGATTATTGAAAACAGCAGTACTGCCCGTATAAGCAGATCCATGCAAAGCCTGGTAACCCTGGGCGGTTAGTTTTACCGATGAAAACAACAGCAGGAGGCTAATAAAGAAGCCGGTTTTTGTATGCATATCTACCCTTGATACCCGCAGGTTACACTGTGCAGCCCGAACGGAATTTTTTATGATTTTGTAAAGAACGCCACCCCGTACAATCCGGTTCAGGTTCTGAAATCCTTCGCGAAGTCAAAATACGGCAGTTTTTTCTGTTTTTGGGCGAAGGTTTTTGTAGGTTGTTGCATCTAACTAACCAATACGGCATTATTTGAGCGAACAGGACTTTATCCGGGCACTGCAAAACGGCGATCAACTGGCATTTAAACAGCTGGTAGAAAGCTGGCAGAACATGGTATTCAATACTGTGCTCAGCATTGTGCAGGACAGGCAGGAAGCGGAAGATCTTTCGCAGGAAGTGTTTATCCAGATATACCAGTCTGTGAAAGATTTCAGGGGCGAGGCCAAACTTTCTACCTGGATGTACCGGGTAGCACTAACCAAGGCCCTGGATGCGGAGCGGAAAAAGAAAACCAAAAAAAGAATGGCCAACCTGCGTTCCTGGATTGGTTTGGGCGAAAAAGAAGAGAACCTGGCGCATTTCCATCATCCCGGTGTAGCACTCGATAATAAAGAACGTGCGGCACTTCTTTTCAGAACCATGCAGCAGTTACCGGAAAACCAGCGGATCGCTTTTACATTGATCAAAGCAGAAGGATTGAGTTACGAAGAAACGGCAACCATCATGAACCTCAGCATAAAAGCGGTAGAAGCGCTGATGCATCGCGCCAAAGAAAACCTTCGGCAAAAATTGAAACATTATTATACCCCCGATAAATAAGTGAACATGCATACCAATAGACCCGACCCCGAAGAACTGGAACAGATACTGAACAGCCTCAATGGTATCAGTCGTGCCGAAATGCCCCCGTTTTTTTATACCCGCCTGCAGGCACAGCTAAATAAAAAAAACGAGGGCGCCGGTTATTTCTGGTACTTGCTTACAAGGCCGGCGGTATCATTGGGAACTTTGTCTTTACTGCTGATCCTGAATATAGCTGTTATCCGTTCCTACCTGCATACACCGTCATCTGCCCAGGTACAGGAAACAACCGGCTTGCAAACATTTGCAGATGAATACGGATTGGGTACTTCTACTGTGTATAACGAAAAAGAAAACTGATGATGAGTTATTTTAACAGGAATAAATGGACCGCCATAGCTTTCCTGGTGCTGATCGCACTCAATATTATCACCCTTAGTACTTTGTGGATCATGCACGAAAGGGGAGCCGAACGTTCCAACGGCAACCAGCCCGCATTGGTTGATTTTCTGGTGAAAGAACTGGGACTGGATTCTGCGCAGAAAAAACAACTGATCGTTTTGCGGGATGAGCACCGGCAGCAGATGCAGGCCATCCGCCGTTATAACCGGGATGCCAAGAACGCTTTTTTTGATCTCCTGCAACAGGAAGATCTTTCCGATACAGCTTTAGCAGCGGCAGCCAAAGAAGCTGCGCGGTATGATGCAGAAACGGATATGCTTACATTCCGTCATTTTCAACAGATTCGCGCTTTGTGCAGGGCAGAACAGAAAGTCAAGTTTGAATCTGTGCTAAGACAAGTGTTGCGGATGATGGCACCACCACCGCCGGGCAGACCACAAGGAGGGCCACCTCCCGGCAGAAACGGTGAAAAACAAGACGGTCCGCCGCCCGGCGAAGAAGGGCAGGCACCACCGCCACCAAGCCAATAATCATTTAACTAAGGCGAAGGTTTTTCAGCAACCATCACATCTAACTTCAAAATCATTTATTATGAACAGGATACAATTTGCCGGCCTAACAGGGCTGGTGGCAATAGCTTTGTTGGGTTTTTCCTGTAAGAAGGATGCTACTGCTACCACCACTATCGTAACCGCCACTGCTTCGGTTCCCGACGTGTTTAAGAAGTTCAATTCCACTGTAACGGTTTCTTCTGATGGAACCACGATCACGATCAAGAGTGATGGTGTTCCCGACCACAAGAGCTGTTATTTTGCTAGTTCCGATGCCCGCTACCAGGCATATAACGGAAGCAATAATGCTTTCTCCAAAAATCCCAACAGTATCGGAACGAAAAGTTTTACGTTCAGGATTCCTGCTTCACCTGCTGTCAATTCAGCGCATGAAGCTACCCCATTGGGGCCAATTGGTGTGGCTATTAACGGTGTGGCTATTTATAACCAGTATGCGGGTCCCAACCAGCCATTAACCAATGAGATCAATTCCTTCGATCAGTATAATGGTCATCCGGATCAAAGTGCCACTTATCATTATCATGTAGAACCTTTGTATATCACGCTGAATAAAACAAAGAGTGCGCTGATCGGTTTTTTATTGGATGGATTTCCTGTTTATGGTCCTCTGGAAAATGGAAAAACACTGGTGAGTGCAGACCTGGATACTTACCATGGTCATACCGCTGTTACCGCTGATTATCCCAATGGCATTTATCATTATCATATTACAGCCGATGCGCCTTATATCAATGGAGTGGGCTTCTATGGTACCAAAGGATCTGTGACACAGTAATGCTGTTCACGGTTTAGGAAAACGCTAACAAGTGATGGCAAGGGTTGGCAATTCATAATTACATCTGATGGTTGTTATTATATTATTTCATTTATTATCAATCGTATGAAAAAGAAATTTCTGACAGTATTCGCATTATTGGGTTTTACAATGGTGATCGCACAACCTGAACCACCCAAACCTCCTTCGAAATCGGAGAGACTGAAACACGTTACAGAAAAGATCAACAAAGAGATTAACTTAACAGCTGCGCAAAAAACCAAACTGGAAGCAGCTTACAGTGAGTTTTTTGATGGTATGGAAAAAATCCGGTCAAAAGAAGGCAGACCGACTGCACCACCGCCTCCACCACCACCTGTTAACAGAGAAGCAGCAGAGAAGCTCAGTGCAGCGCGTGATGCAAAGATCAAAGCGATGCTGACTGAAACACAGTTCCGGAAATATACCGCTATGGAAAAATCTTTGCGCCCGCCTGTACCAGGTAACAAAGAAGGTAAACCCATGCCACCACCTGCGCCAAAACAATAAACATGTTTAAAGCATTCTCTTTTTTTTGTGTGATAGGATTCGTTACTACCTTCTCCTCCTGCCAAACACCTGAACAACAGGAACAGGCGGAGAAGGTATTGCCTTTTTATACCAGTGCTGATTTCACGCCGCAATGGATCAGCACTACTGATCCGGCATACAGCGGAATACATGCCATACCCGATTTTCAATTCACTGATCAGCAGGGTAAAACCATTACGGCGAAAACAGTGGCCGGTAAGATCTATGTAGCAGGTTTTTTCTTCACCGCCTGTCCGGGAATCTGTAAGCGGTTAACCAATCATCTCGCGCTTGTGCAGAAAGCCTATCTCGCTGATGATGATCTGCGGATCCTCTCACATAGCGTAACTCCCGATACAGATAGTGTTGCCAGGTTGCAGCAGTATGCTGCAGATTATGGAGTGGTGAGCGATAAGTGGTTCCTGCTTACGGGTAACCGGGATTCGATTTATACCCTCGCGCGCAAAGCATACTTCGCGGATGAGGATATGGGTATACAAAAGAACAGCAGCGATTTCCTTCACACTGAGAACCTGTTACTGATTGATCGGCACCGGCACATCAGGGGTGTGTACAAAGGCACTTCGCTGAAAGATGTGAACGACCTGATCGCGGATATCAGGTTATTAAAACAGGAAGAATGAAAATTGTCTTCGCAATAATATTAGTTGTACTGATAACCAGCTGCAGCGAACAACCTGCTCTCATCGCAACTGTATATCAGTCACCGCAGATTCCTGCCATAACCGTAGACAGGTCTGATACTGCGCTGCATCTTGTAAACGGTGTCTGGCTATGGAATGGCCAGCCTTTCAGCGGAACCATAGAAACCTGGTATATGTCAGGACAGATCCGTTTATCCCAACAATTTTATACCGGAAAAGAAGAAGGACTGATGCAGTCTTTTTATGAAAATGGCAACCGGGAGGCCCAACGTTTTTATCACAATGGAGAAAAAGACAGCGTACACCGGGGCTGGTGGCTGAATGGGCAACTGCAATATGAATATCATTACCGGAACGGCGAATACGAAGGCGATTTCAAAGAATGGTATCCATCCGGCAAGCCATTCAAGCATATTTCATACCACCAGGGTAAGGAACAATGGGGAAAAGGCTGGCGCGAAAACGGTAAACCCTATATGAGCTTTGTTATGCGCAATGGCCGGCTCTATGGTTTAATTAACCCCAATTTATGTTACTCTCTTAAGAATGAGAGGGGGGAATATGTAGAAAACAGCTCAGAATAGACGAGAGTTCTAAGTGATAAGTTCTAAGGCAGCGCAAGCCAATTCTTACCTCTTCCGCTCGTCTGTTCCTTGTTCATCTGTTCTTCTGTTCCTTTCTTCCAACAAAAAGTCCCCTGTAGAAACAGGGGACGTCTTCGATTGCTTGCCATATAAGAAAAGAGATAATTATCAATTCATTAACCTGAAATCAACAGTAAACCTTCTGTCTATCTGTATTTTTGTTTCTGCTGTAAAGATAAGGGAAAATCAAATAACATAGTATTTTATTCAATAATTAATTATTTTTTACATTTTTTTGACATTTTTAGGCAAAAAAATAAGAATATGATAATATGTAATTATTTGTAATATATTATCATAAATGGTTAAACATCTTTTATTTGTTAAAATAAAGTATTGATTAACAGTCTACTTTTTGCCTGGATATTCTTTTAATGCCACTTCAAGGCAATCCATTGCCTTATTTATGTCATTTAAATTTAATACATAAGCTAATCTTACTTCCTGTTTGCCTAATCCGGGGGTTCCGTAGAAGCCGGTAGCGGGTGCCAGCATCACGGTTTGGTTCTGGAAAGAGAAACTTTCGAGTAACCACTGGCAAAAAATATCCGCATCGTCGATCGGCAGTTTGGCAATGGCATAAAAAGCGCCACCGGGATTGGGACAGAATACCCCTTCCATGGCATTCAGCCTTTGTACAATCAGGTCGCGACGGGATTTATATTCCGCTTTGGTAGTATCAAAATAATCAGCAGGAAGGTCAATCGCAGCTTCACCGGCTATCTGCGCAAAACTGGGCGGACTCAGTCTCGCCTGTGCAAACTTCATGACAGCATCCAGCAGGGTTTTGTTCTTGGTGATGAATGCCCCGATCCTGCCGCCGCAGGCACTGTATCTTTTACTGATGGTGTCCATGATGATCACATGCTCATCAACCCCTGTCAGGTGCATGGCGCTTACCTGTTTGCCTTCATAGCAGAACTCACGATACGCTTCATCTGAGAACAAAAAGAGATTATGTTTCAGGATGATCTGTTTCAGCTGCTGCATTTCTGCATCGCTGTACAGGTAACCGGTAGGATTATTGGGGTTGCAGATAACGATGGCTTTGGTGCGGGGGGTGATCTTTTTCTCAAACTCTTCAATCGGCGGCAGGGCAAATCCATTCTCGATATGAGAAGTGATAGGCACCACGGTTACACCAGCCGCTACGGCAAAACCATTGTAGTTGGCATAAAAAGGTTCCGGGATGATGACTTCATCACCCGCATCCAGGCAGGCCATAAAACCAAACTGGATGGCTTCACTACCGCCGGTAGTAATAATGATCTCATTATGATTTACATGAATGCCTACGCTTTCATAATATCCCACCAGTTTACGGCGGTAGCTTTCGTTACCGGCGCTATGGCTGTACTCCAGCACTTTAAAATCGCTGTTACGAACGGCATCGAGCACCATTTTGGGTGTTTCGATATCCGGCTGACCGATATTCAGGTGATATACTTTGGTTCCTCTTTTTTTGGCTGCTTCTGCATAAGGAACCAGTTTGCGTATGGGGGAGGCGGGCATGTGCTGGCCGCGTTGGCTGATCTGTAACATTTTGCAAAGATAGTTGGGGTGGCAACGTTGTCAAAACAAAATACGCAACCGGTACTGGTTGCGTATCTGTGGTTATGCGAAACGGTATGCTATTATTTAGTTTTGCCCTTGGCCGCAGGAATCACTTCACCATCAATGGTGAGCACCATGGGTAATTGCTGGTTGGCAAATTTTACATTCACATTTTTCTTGAAAGTACCCATTGCAGCTGCATTATAAGTTACTTTAATGGTGCTGGATTTGCCTTTCAGGATCGGGTCCTTGCTGTATTCAGGTGTGGTACAACCACATTCTGCATTGGCAAACTCGATCACCGCGGGTTTGTTGCCATTATTGGTGAAAGTGAATATATAAGTGGCGGGCACATTCTGTTTGATCTTGCCAAAACTGTGTGTGGTTTTCTGGAATACGATATCAGGTGATGCTTGTGCGTTAACAAAACCGGCTACCAGCAGGGCGGCCATAAAGAGGATCTTTTTCATTGTGCGGATTGATTTAAAAGGTAAAATTACTGAATCAGGAACTACGGAAAGCCAAATCTGTGCCAAAGCCCGCTTTTTAGCTGAATTTTTAAAATTGGCTTTCCCCCGCCCCCGATTGGGGATAAATCGTGTTTTTTAGCGGATAAACTAATTTACGTTAGTCTATTCCGCGGGTAATGTTATTTTTGCTCAATGGAACAAACATCTGCACTAGGGTACAAAGATGATATGCTTTCTTTTGAGGGCTTTCGCAATACCATATTGGATGATTACAGAACGGCGGTAGTGAGCAGGGAAGTGAGTTTGCTGGGCAGGAGAGAAGTACTGACCGGTAAGGGTAAATTCGGCATTTTCGGTGATGGAAAAGAAGTGGCCCAGATAGCCATGGCGAAATTTTTTCAGCCCGGCGATTTCCGCAGCGGGTATTACCGCGACCAGACTTTCATGTTTGCTGCCGGACTGGCCAGTGTGGAGCAGTTTTTTGCGCAATTATATGCCGATCCTGATGTTAAAAATGATCCTTTCAGCGCGGGCCGGCAGATGAACGCGCATTTTGCCACAAAGTTTGTAGATGAGAACGGTAACTGGCTGGATCTGGCTAACCGTAAAAATATTTCTTCCGATATGGCCCCCACTGCTTCGCAGATGCCGAGGGCTTTGGGATTGGCCTGGGCCTCTAAATGTTTCCGCAGTGCCAGTCATACTGATCAGTTTGAATCATTGAGTCACCACGGAAACGAGGTCTGTTTCTGTACCATCGGTGATGCCAGTACTTCGGAAGGCCATTTCTGGGAAACCATGAATGCGGCCAGTGTATTACAGGTACCGCTGGCGGTATTTGTTTGGGATGATGGGTATGGTATTTCGGTTCCCAAAAAATTCCAGACCACTAAAAATTCCATTTCTGAAGCCTTGCGTGGCCTCGAAAAAGAAGAAACCACGAACGGGATCCGGATCTATAAAGTAAAAGCCTGGGATTATGCCGGCATGTGCGAAGTGTTTGAAGAAGCGTTACAGCAGATGCGCGAAACACATGTACCTGCTTTGTTCCATGTAGAAGAAGTTACACAGCCACAGGGCCACTCAACCAGCGGTAGTCACGAGCGGTACAAAACACCGGAGCGACTGGATTGGGAGAAAGAGTGGGACTGTATCAAAAAAATGAAAGAGTGGCTGATCGAAACCGGTTTATCGAATGCAGAAGAGCTGACCGAGATAGAAGCGGGTGCCAAAGAATATGTGCGCAACAGCCGTAACAAAGCCTGGGAAAAATACCAGGCACCCATCAAAGAAGCTGCTGCCCTTGCTGCAGAACTGATCAGGGGCATGATGGTAAATGATATGGAGAAATACAATCATTTACAAAAACTGGCCACAGAACTGCAGAGTCATAAAGAACCTTTACGCCGCGATGTGCTGCGCACACTGGCCCTGGCCATGGAAACAGCGCCTGCTTCTCCTACTGTATCTGAACTGAAGGGTTATTACAACGAATTGCTGGAAGAGAACCGTGCCCTCTACAACAGCGATCTGTATAATGAAGGTGTGAAAAGTGCCCTGAAAGTGCCGGAGGTAAAACCGCTGATCGCTTTTGATGCGCCGGTAGCCAACGGGTATGAAGTACTGAATAAATATTTTGATGCCTTGTTTGCCAGCAATCCCTATGTGTATGCATTTGGTGAAGATGTGGGTTATATCGGTGATGTGAACCAGGGATTTGCCGGATTGCAGGATAAACATGGTAAAGACAGGATTTCTGATACAGGGATCCGTGAATTAACCATCATAGGGCAAGCCATTGGTTTATCGCTTCGTGGTTTGCGCCCGATTGCGGAGATCCAATACCTGGATTACCTGCTGTATGGTTTACAGCCCTTGAGTGATGATGTATCTACTACGCATTTCCGCACCAAAGGACAACAAAGCTGCCCGGTCATTATCCGTACCCGTGGTCACAGGCTGGAAGGGATCTGGCACAGTGGTTCGCCACTGGGTATGATCATCAACTCGCTGCGGGGTATGTATATCTGCGTACCGAGAAATATGGTGCAGGCGGTGGGTATGTATAATACTTTGTTACGCGGTAATGATCCTGCCATGATCATTGAATGCTTGAACGGATACCGACTCAAAGAAAAAGTACCGGCCAACCTGCTGGAATATACCGTACCACTGGGTGTGCCGGAAATAGTGAGAGAGGGATCTGATATCACACTGGTAACCTATGGTTCTACACTTCGTATTGTAGAAGATGCAGTAGAACGTTTGCAACAGATGGAGATCAGTTGTGAATTGATTGATGTACAGACTTTATTGCCTTTTGATATCCATCATGTGATTCTCGGATCACTCAAAAAAACCAGCCGTATTGTTTTTATAGATGAAGACGTGCCGGGTGGGGCAGCTGCCTATATGTTCAGTAAAGTAATGGAAGAGCAGAAAGCGTTCCAGTGGCTGGATGTGGCGCCGCGAACCATTACGGCGCAGGCACACAGACCGGGTTATGGCAGTGATGGAGATTATTTCAGCAAACCCAATGCAGAAACGATCATCACTGTAATCAAAGAAATGATGCAGGAGTAGAGATGCTGTTGATAGCAGCCGTGAGAGAGGTTTTTGACATTGATACCAACCCCATTCAATACCTATGACAAAAGCTGCCGCTCCCAAACTTTCCGGAACAGCCGAAGTGCTTTTATTTCTGGACAGCTGTCAGCATCCGCTGAAACCGGCGATGGAATTTTTGCGCAATTTGATCCTTGACTCAGACAAAACAATTACAGAACATATCAAATGGAATGGTCCCAGTTTCTGTTACGGAGGAGACGACAGGATCACGTTTAACCTGCATAAGAACGATCAGATCCTCGTGGTGTTTCATCGCGGCGCCAAAGGTAAAGAGACCAAAAGTGATGCTCCGCTTTTTACAGACAGCACCGGATTATTGCAATGGTTATCCAATGAACGAGCTGTTGCGAAATTTTTCAGCCTGGAAGAAGTACAGGAAAAGAAAATCAAGATCAAAAAAATAGTGAAGGATTGGCTGAAAGCTACCGGCTGATAAATAAGCTGTTTAATTCTGCTGTAGGCAGCCAGCAGACTTCTTTTTTCCCAAACCAGCGATACCTGTTTCTGGCGATCAGTTTGTATACACTGTTCCTGATAAAAGCAGGCAGCAGGATAAAAGTATACAACCCAGACCAGAGTCCATTGAGTTTTCTCACTACCCGCAGGGCTGCAGTAGACTCGGTGTAATATTTCCCGTCCTCCCATACAATAAATGAGTCGAATGTATCGGCAGAGAGGCCGTTTTGCTGCAGGAACTGTTGCCCTAACTCACTTTGTAAAGAAGCGAACCGGAAATAATGTTTCGGATCATGTTTGATGATAAACTGAACAGAGCCGGTGCAGAGATTGCAGACACCATCGAAGAAAATGACAGGATTTTTGAGTGTCTGCAGGTTGATCATGTGGGGAAATTAAAAAGTCAAAATTAAAAAGTCAAAAGCGGCTATCGCTGCCCTTTTTGACTTTTTAATTTTAACTTTTGCCTTACATTATGCCATATTATGAAACACTTTATTCACATCCTCATCCTGTTCTAATCTTTCAATCAGTTTACTCACGTCTTCTGCCTGCTCGTCGGTAACAGGAACGGTGGTGGTAGGGATCCATTCCAGCTCGGCGCTGATGGGTGAAATACCTTTTTCTTCCAGTGCTTTCTGCAGGTTACCAAAATCTACAAAAGCGCAACGTAATACAATGATCGGATTACCCTGGTCGTCGTTACTGTCTCCCAGTTCATCCAGACCATGGTCTATCAGTTCCAGCTCCAGTTCGTCCATGTTGAGACCTTCCGGTTTCAGTTTAAACACTCCCATCTTTTTAAACTGGAAGCTAACGGAACCGCTGTTACCCAGGGCGCCATGTCCTTTATTGAAATGACTTTTTACATTGGCTACGGTACGAACGTGGTTATCGGTAGCGGTTTCTACCAGCAGGGCCACACCGTGCGGTGCGTATCCTTCATACAGGATCTCCTCGTAGTTGCTGGTATCTTTCCCCATGGCCCGTTTAATGGCCGCTTCTACCCGGTCTTTGGGCATGCCTACACTCTTCGCATTCTGGTAACAACGGCGCAGGGCAGGGTTGGTAGCCGGATCGGGCCCACTGGCTTTTACAGCAATCACAATCTCCTTCCCGATGCGGGTAAACTGTTTGGCCATCTTATCCCAACGGGCAAACATGGTGGCTTTACGTACTTCAAAAATCCTTCCCATGATCTATTCTGTTTACAATATGAGTATTAGTGGGGTGGCAAAATTAACGGAATGAAACTTAGCCACCAACGAAGGGCATAAAAAAACCGTTCCGGCACTACCCGGAACGGTTTTCTGAAGATATGCAACAGATTAATGTTTCTCGAAATCAGATGCGTGCGGCAGGATCTCGCTCGGATTGCTCAGTTTACTTCTTTTTTTACTGTAGAGGAAGTAAACCACCAGGCCCAGTGCCATCCAGCCAAAAGCCACTTTCAGGGTCTGCTGGTCAAGTGCCACGATCATACCCAGGCAGATCACCGCTCCGAGTATCGGCACCAGCGGAACCAGTGGTGTTTTGAAAGAACGGGGGATTTCCGGAGATTTTCTGCGAAGTATCCATACACCAAGACTTACCAGTACAAAGGCAAACAGGGTACCGAAGCTGGTCAGATCGCCGGCCACACTACCCGGTACAAAAGCGGCAAACAGGCCCACGAAAATGAAGAGGATCCAGTTGGCTTTGTAAGGGGTTTTGTATTTAGGGTGCAGATCGCCGAAAACTTTCGGGATCAGTCCGTCGTTACTCATGGTATAGAAAATACGGCTCTGGCCCATCAACATCACCAGGATCACCGAAGAGAAACCGGCCAGGATGGCTACGGTTACACTGGTACCCAGCCACTCGTATCCTTTCATATAGGTCTGGATGGCATAGGCAACAGAAGCTTCTTTACCGGCTGTTTTAAATTCGGTATAGTTGGCCACACCGGTTAATACGTGTCCAAAGAGGATGTATAAAATGGTACAAACCACCAGCGAACCCAGGATCCCGATCGGCATATCGCGCTTTGGGTTTTTGGCTTCCTGTGCGGCGGTAGACACAGCATCAAAACCGATAAAGGCAAAGAACACGATGGCGGCTCCGCCCAATACACCACCCCATCCCCATTTAAAGAATCCGTCGTGTCCGATGGTTCCTTCAGGAATCAGGTAAGGTGTGTGGTTTTCGGGTTTGATAAACTGCCAGCCAAAACCGATGAATAATAAAACGATGGCCACTTTTACAAATACGATGATCATGTTTACAAAAGCAGACTCCTGCGATCCTTTGATTAGCAGCAGGGTCAATAATAACAGGATGATCAGTGCCGGTGCGTTCATGATACCGGTGGTAGATGCTACCAGACCGGTAAGGTTAGCAGGCAGTACCTTAAACTGGTCATCGCTTAATAATAAAACACCATTCTTGACAGATTTGGCTACTTCCGGCATGGCGGCTACGATCTGGTTAACAGCGTCGCCGGTTACTTTGTGCAGACTTTCAAACGGGGAGTGGCACCATTCATACGGTATCGTCCCCCCCAACAAATTATTCAGGTACTCGCTCCAGGCGATAGATACGGTGGCAGCACCCAATGCATATTCCATGATCAGGGCCCAGCCAATGATCCAGGCTACCAGTTCGCCCATGGTTACATAGCTGTAGGCATACGCGCTACCGGCAATGGGTATCATGGAAGCAAATTCAGCATAACATAATCCGGCAAATGCACAACCGATGGCGGCTACTACAAATGATAAGGTAACTGCAGGACCGGCAGCTTCAGCAGAGGCAGCAGCGGTTCTTACAAACAGACCGGCGCCAATGATGGCACCAATGCCCAATGCGATGAGATTACCCGCACCAAGCGTTCTCTTTAAACCCTTTTCTGAATCTTCTGCCATAGCCAGCATGGCTGTCAGAGATTTCTTTCTGAATAAACTCATAAGTACAGTAGTTAAGTTTTCTTTAATTAAAAAGTAGCGGCAAAATAGGCAATTCTGCCATTTCCGCTTCAAAAGATTTATAAAACGGTGAATAGGGTATCACAACAGGCCATTTCAGCAGAAATCTTATATTGCGACACTAATTTGCCGCCAAATGAAGAAATCGAACAGGCTTACCCTTTATATAATTGTGGCAATGATTGCCGGTGTGTTGCTGGGCTATCTGATTCATACCCAATCGAGTCCGGAATTCATCAAATCCTTTTCCATTAATATCAAGCTGCTGACCACCATTTTCCTGCGGCTGGTACAGATGATTATTGCGCCATTGGTATTCTCAACGCTGGTGGTGGGTATTGCCAAACTGGGCGATCTGAAAACCGTGGGTAGGGTAGGTGGCAAAGCCATGTTATGGTTCATTACCGCTTCGCTGGTGAGTTTGTTGCTCGGTATGATGCTGGTGAACCTGTTCAAACCCGGTGCCGGTATAGACCTGAGTAATGCGGATGTGAGCGGGGCCAAAGACCTGGTGGGTAAAACCCAGGAATTCAATATCCAGAAATTTATCGAACACGTTTTTCCAAAAAGTGTGATTGAGGCCATGGCCAATAACGAGATCCTGCAACTGGTGATCTTCAGTATCTTCTTCGGGATCGCTACTGCGGCCCTGGGCGATAAAGCGAAAGTGGTGGTAAAAGGATTAGACGCTGTGGCACATGTGATTCTGCGTATGGTAAATTATGTGATGAATTTTGCACCACTGGGTGTATTCGGTGCTATTTCAGCGGTGATCGCCACCAAGGGATTGGAAGTGTTTATCTTCTACGGAAAATACCTGTTGTACTTCCTGATAGGTATCGCCGCTTTGTGGGCGGTATTACTGCTGGTAGGTTTTCTTGTGTTGGGAAAACGATTGCCCGAATTGCTCAAAAGAATTTTCCCGCCGCTGATCATTGCTTTCAGTACCACCAGCAGTGAAGCGGTTTTTCCGAAGCTGACAGATGAGCTGGAAAAATTCGGTTGTAAGGATAAAATTGTGGCATTCATTTTACCGCTGGGTTATTCTTTTAACCTGGATGGAAGTATGATGTACATGACTTTTGCGAGCATTGCCATTGCCCAGGCCTATGGCATACACCTCGATCTGGGAACCCAGTTAACCATGTTGCTGGTACTGATGCTGACGAGTAAGGGTATTGCCGGCGTACCGCGGGCTTCGCTGGTAGTGGTAACCGCTACCTGCGCCATGTTTAATATTCCGCCGGAAGGTATTGCATTGATATTGCCGATCGATCATTTCTGTGATATGTTCAGAACAGCAACCAATGTATTGGGTAATGCTTTAGCCACCAGCGTGGTAAGCAAATGGGAAAATTCTCTGGAACCGGCAGCTGCCATCACCGAATAAGCGATCATTATGTTAGCAGATATTTTGTTATCCTCTTTTCACTGGAGCCAGTTATTACAACCCCAGTTTTATATTGAACATGGCGGCTTATGGCTGATCCTGTTTGTGGTATTTGCAGAAACAGGCTTATTTGCCGGTTTTTTTCTGCCGGGCGATAGCCTGTTGTTTGTGGCCGGTATCTATAGCTCTAATATTGCCAATGAGATCATTAAAACGGATAACGAATACGTGGGATTGTTTTTATTACTGGTACTGATTTCACTGGCCGGTATTGCCGGTAATATGGTAGGTTATTGGTTTGGCCGCAAAGTGGGTCCGGCCATGTATGGCTGGAAAGAGAATATGCTTTTCAAAAGAAAATATTTACGTCAGGCGCATGATTTTTATGAGAAACACGGCGGTGGAGCTATCGTGATCGCGCGGTTTATTCCCATTATCAGAACCTTTGCACCCATTGTAGCCGGTATTGTGGAAATGGACCGGAAGAAATTTGTCTTTTATAATATTATTGGCTGTGTGGCCTGGGTTTTCAGTATGCTTTTTGGTGGGCATTTTTTGCAGAAGTGGATCCTGGCAGAGTTTGGCTTTGATCTGAAAGACCATCTCGAAATAATTGTATTGGGTATCGTACTGGTAACCACTGCTCCCATCATCTACAAATTGCTGTTCAACAAACACAAAGACCCTCCGCATACCGATCAGGCATGAGTGTAACCCCCAAACAATATGGTGTTCTTTCGCTGCCTGTGATTGTGGGGGCATTGGGTTTTTTTGTGGATGTGTATGATCTGCTGCTCTTCTCTATTATCCGTAAACCCAGCCTGGAATCTTTACACCTATCTCCGGAAGAAGTATTGACACAGGGAGAGATCATTATCAGTGTACAAATGATCGGTCTCACACTGGGTGGTGTGATCTGGGGTATTATGGGTGATAAAAAAGGAAGATTGAGTGTACTCTTCGGCTCCATCATTTTATATTCTCTTGCCAATATTGCCAATGGCATGGTGCAAACGGTACCGCAGTATATTCTTTTAAGATTTATAGCAGGGATTGGTTTGGCTGGCGAGCTCGGTGCCAGTATTACCCTGGTGGCAGAAATGTTGCCGAAAGAAAAAAGAGGTATTGCGGCATCGGTGATTGCCGTAGTGGGTGTATTTGGGGCGATTGCCGCTTTTTTTGTGTACCAGACTTTCCAGGACTGGCGTCTCTGTTTTTATATCGGTGGCGTAATGGGCTTACTGTTATTATTACTCCGTGCCAATGTAATGGAGAGCAGTATGTATGATCAGGTGAAGGATTCCGGAGTGGTGCGGGGGAGTTTTATTATGCTCTTTAATAAAAAAGAACGTGCGTTGCGGTATCTGAAAGGTGTACTCATTGGGTTACCGGTTTGGTATGCCATCGGTATACTCGTTACTTTTTCTGATAAGTTCGGCAAAGAGTTCGGGATAGAAGGCGTAGAGCCAGGTAAAGCCATTATGTACCAGTATGTAGGCATTGCCCTGGGCGATCTGAGTGCAGGGTTGTTCAGCAATTATCTGAAAAGCCGGAAAAAAGCGCTCTTTACTTTCTTCGGTATCCTCAGTCTGTTCATCATTGTATTCTTTTTGCAGGACAGCGGATGGGGAACTGTTCAATCCATGTACCTGATCTGCAGTTGCCTGGGTTTTGGTGCGGGCTTCTCAGTTTTGTATATTACCATGTCGGCAGAACAGTTTGGCACCAATCTCCGCGCTTCTACGGCTATTTCTATTCCGAATGTAGTGCGGGGTGTACTGCCCTTGATCATATTATTGCATCGCGGATTACGGAGTCTGACAGGTAGTTATATTACCGGTGCATGGATGACGGGTGGAATTATTATGCTGCTGGCAGTAGCGGCAGCTTATTATACAAAGGAGAGTTTTGGAAAGGATATGAATTTTGTGGAGGAAAATTAATGAGTGAATGAGTGGGTGAGTGAATGAGTGAATGTTCCTGTTTTTGATTGTTATTGCTAAAGCCTGTTATTATGATTGAGAAAAAATTTGGGATCTTATCTGTTCCGGTGATCGTTGCTGCATTGGGGTATTTTGTAGATATCTACGATCTGCTGCTGTTTACCATTGTGCGGGAGCCGAGTTTACAGGGGATTGGCGTGGTATTAAGTGAAAAGGCACAGGTATTGGCGGCCAGTACCAAGATCATCAACTGGCAGATGGTGGGTTTGTTGATTGGTGGTGTGATCTGGGGTACCATTGGTGATAAAAAAGGAAGACTGAGTGTGTTATTCGGCTCTATTGCATTGTATTCGATTGCTAATTTTTTAACGGGGTATGTGCAAACCGTAGACCAGTATGCCTGGGCACGTTTTGTGGCAGGTGTAGGTTTAGCGGGTGAGTTGGGTGCGGGTATTACGCTGGTAAGCGAGCTGCTGCCTAAGGAGAAAAGAGGCGTGGGAACTTCGCTGGTGGCGGGTATTGGATTGTTTGGTGCGGTGTTCGCTTATTTTATTTACAAAGCTACCAACGACTGGCGCCTTTGTTATAAAATAGGTGGCGGACTGGGTATTGTATTGTTATTACTCCGTATTTCAGTGGCAGAGAGTGGCATGTTTCACCAGGTGAAACAGCAGGTGGGTGTGCAGCGGGGTAATTTCCTGATGTTCTTCAATAATAAAAAAAGATTCAAAAAATATTTTCTCGCTATTCTCATCGGTTTGCCTACCTGGTATGTGATCGGGATCCTGGTAAACCTGAGCAACCGTTTTGCCGGCGAACTGTATGGTGATAATAAGGTAGAAAGCGGCCGGGCCATCATGTTCGCGTATGTGGGTATTGCCGTGGGTGATATCCTGATCGGATTGGTGAGTCAGTATTTTAAAAGCCGGAAAAAAGCACTGCTTTGTTTTTTCGTCCTCTGTATTTTTTCTCTCTTTGTTTTCTTCAGTGGCTTTAATAACAGCGATAGCCGCATGTATGCCATCTGTGCCATGCTGGGTTTCAGTACCGGCTTCTGGGCTATTTTTATTACCATGGGAGCGGAGCAGTTTGGCACTAACCTGCGGGCCACAGCTGCCACTACCATTCCGAATATGGTGCGTGGCGCCCTGCCATTGATCAATCTCATGTTCCTGAACCTGTTTCAGAAAACCTGGAGTTGGGGATTATTACAGAGTGCCATTGTTACCGGTATAGTGGTGATGGGTATTACCCTGATCGCCTTCTATTTTACCGAAGAAACTTTTCATAAGGATCTCAATTATATAGAAGCTACAGAGTACCCCTGATCTTCGCTGCCAGGCAGAAAGGGAGGAACCCCTAATTGGACTACCTTTGTAACCATGTTCGAGAGTAACATCAGTACCCCTGCTCACCCAACCAGCCTTCTTTCTGAGGGCCAGGGGAAAGGAACTGGTAAAAAGTTCCTCATCATCCGTTTTTCTTCCATTGGTGATATCGTTCTTACCACACCGGTGATCCGTTGTTTGAAAGAGCAGGTGCCGGGTGTCACAGTCCATTTTCTGACCAAAGAAACTTACCGCACACTGGTAAAAAATAATCCTTACATAGATAAAGTGCAGGTGCTGGGTAGTAGCTGGGAACTGCTGATGCACCAGCTACAGTATGAAGACTATGACTATATCATTGATCTGCACCATAACCTTCGTACCCTGCGTATTAAACGGGCATTGAAAACAGCAAAGTCATTTTCTTTCGATAAACTGAATATTGAAAAGTGGCTACTCACCGCATTCAACATTAACCGGCTGCCGGATGTACATATCGTAGACCGTTACCTCGATACTGTAAAAAGTTTCGGTGTAGTGAATGACCAGCAGGGACTGGATTATTTTTATACGGAACAGGATAAGGTTAGTTCCCAAGACCTGCCCGTATCACATCTCTTTGGTTTTGTGGGCCTGGTGATAGGTGCGGCACTGGAAACCAAAAAAATGCCGGTACATAAACTCACAGAACTCTGCGCAGCTATTCATTATCCGATTGTATTGTTGGGTGGTCCGGAAGACCGGGCAAATGGTGATGCCATTGCTGCCACAGACCCCATCAAGATCTATAATGCCTGTGGTAAATTCAGCCTGAACGAAAGTGCCGACCTGGTGCATCGAGCGCACCTCATCATTACACACGATACCGGCTTGATGCATATAGCTGCTGCATTCAAAAAACCGATCGTAAGTATCTGGGGTAATACGGTTCCTGCATTTGGGATGGGACCATACTACGGAAATGCAGCCGTGAAGAGTGAGATCTCAGAAGTGCATGGCCTGCGCTGCCGACCCTGCAGTAAAATAGGGTATCATAAATGTCCGAAAGGTCATTTTAAATGTATGGAGTTGCAGGATGTGACACACCTGAATAGTTTGGTTCAATCCTATCTCTGATCCTACCTTACTAAAAAAGATCCCCCTGAATTACTTCAGAGGGATCAACCCAAAACTCAACTGCTATATCAACTGTTATTTAATTCGTTTGCTTTCGCTTTCGAGACCGGTCTGACGCTGACGTGCCGCTTTTACCTGGTTGCTTCCGAAGCGGAAGGTAAAGCTTACACGTACGGTCTGGCTTTCCCAGGCACCGCGTCCCTTGATATACAATCCGCCAAACTCACTTAATGATGACCATGGATTGGTATGGAAGATATCGGTTGCGGTTACTTTCAGGGTCGCTTTTTTCTGCATCAGTTGTTTCTGGAAACCGATGTCTACACCACCCTGCGATTTTGTTTTCCAGGTAGCACCCCAGATGGCAGGGCCACTGAACCAGCCACTCAGTTCTGCGCTCCAGTCTTTACCGAGGGTAAAGGTCTGCTGCATATATGCACCATATAACGGGATCTCTGTGCGTACTGTTTTTGCACCGATCTTACCATCAAAAATCTGGTAGTTGTACCATACGTTCACATACCCGTTCCACCATTTGGCAATAGGTAAGGGTGAACCGATACTGAAACTGATGATATCCTGTGTAGCCAGGTTCTGCTGCTGAATGAAAGTAGCATTGTTGGCCGTATCGGTGATCTGCGTAGCATAATCTTTTACGTGACTGTAACCAATGGTGGTATTGATGGCTGATTTGAAAGTATGCGTCAGTTCAATATTATTGGTGTACTGCGGACGTAAGAACGCGTTTCCTTTTTCGTAGGTCAGTTCATCCAGTTTGTTCTCGAACGGATTCAGATCCTGGTAACTGGGCCTGTCAATCCTGCGGCTGAAAGTCAGGTTCAACGTGTTCTTCTGGTTCACTGTCCAGGTTACGGCTGCACTGGGGAAGAGATTGATATAATTTCTCTTCACTGTGTTGTCAGACTGAATAACGCCATCTGCACGAGTCAAAACCCCTTCACTGTTGGTCTGCTCTACCCGTACACCTGTCTGTATGCTCCATTTATCACTGAACTTACGGTTGTAATTCACGTAGGCAGCATTTACATTCTCTGTATAGGCAAAACTGTTACTTCGGTTTAACTGTTTAACCGGTGTACCGTTGATATCGTTAAAGAAATCAAAGGTGTTGGTGGTTTTTACATACGAGAACTTGGCACCATATCCCAGTTTACCTTTCCACTTGTTCTGCTCCACATCAATTTTAGACGTATAAATATCAATATCAGTAGGGGTATAGTTACGGTTTACTATCTGGTATAAGGGTGCGCCATTCTGGTCTACATAATAGTTGGGCTGGTAGCTGCGGCCTACACCACGGAACAGGCCATAATCTGCATCCACGTTCACTTCCAGTCCACTGGTATCTGCATAGCGATAGTTCAGGTTAGCATTTACATTGGTGCGGCTGCCCGGAATGGAGTTGGTGGCTTTCAGGTTTTTTACAAACTGGTTGGTTGGCTGGTAATAAACACCTGTGGTGCTGTTATTGGTCCATTCAGAACTTCCGAAACTGGTGGTAACCAGTGCACCCAGTGTATTTTTACTGTTGATGAAATAATCTGCACCGGCTTTCAGGTTCAGGTTCTTGTTATAGTTGGCATTAATGCTTCGCTGGTCGTAGATGGAATCGCGCTGGATCCGGTACAGGCTCAGGTCGTTTTCATAGCGGCCAATATTGGCACTCACATTACTGAAGAGGTTTACCTGCTTATCGCGATAGTTCAGGTTTACGGAACCATTTCCTTTGGGAGTGATACCCTGTGTAAAACCGGTGGTTACACTACCATTGGTGCCGAATTTTTTGTTCTTCTTTAAACGGATATTGATGATACCTGCATTACCACTGGCATCGTATTTGGCGCTGGGGTTGCTGATCATTTCGATCGCTTCCACATCATTGCTGTTGATGCCTTTGAGGTAAGCTGCCAGGTCTTTGCTGTTCATCTGGGTAGGCTTTCCATCGATATAGATCTTTACACCGGTTTTTCCTTTCATGGTGATATTATCGTTGTTGTCTACCTGTATGCCCGGACTTTTCTGCAGCAGTTCCATGGCATTGCTGCCGGTGGCGTTGATGCTGTTCTCTACGTTAAAAACGGTTTTATCTGCTTTGATCTCGATCAATGGCTTACGCGATACAACCGTTACATCCTGCAGTTTTTTAGCGGCTGCTTCCAATGTAACTGCCGGAGCCTCATAGGATTGGCCATCCTGCATCTCAAAAGCGGCTGAATATTTTACTTCATGACCGATCAGGTTATAACTCAATAGAAATTTTCCTGTTTTGGCAGAAGCGATCTGGTATTTACCAGCGGCATCTGTAATATCAGCTTTTACCAGGCTGCTGTCTTTGGCCTGTAAAAGGGAAACACTCACTGCCTGCAGGCTTTTACCGGAAAGGTCTTTTACATTTCCTGTTACAGTGATACCGCTTTGTGCAAAGCCCACTGTGGTAAAAGCGATGGCTGCCAATGCGGTTAATACAATTCGTCTCATAATGGTTGTTATTTTGTGCTTATGTGACGCAAAGGACTTCCAAATGTTACAGCCAAAAGATGTGATTAGGGATGAGCTGTGTTAATCGACGGATAAACGGCAGAAAAAAAAGGATAAAAAAAACCGGCAGATTTTTCTGCCGGTTCCTGCTTTTACAGTGATCTTTTCAATCGCATGATTATGTGGTAATTATAAAGTCTTCAGTACATCATTCATACTTCTTACTGCTTCGGCACTTTTATCAAACAGCGCCTGTTCTTCTGCATTCAATCCAAAATCAAGGATCTTTTCCCAGCCGTTACGGCCAATGACTACGGGAACACCGAGGCAGATATCTTTCTGTCCGTATTCGCCATCCAGGCTAACGCAGCAGGTAAAGAGTTTTTTCTCATCACGCACAATGCTTTCTACCAGCGCAGCTCCGGCAGCACCGGGTGCATACCAGGCAGAAGTGCCCAGTAATTTGGTAAGGGTAGCACCCCCTACCATGGTATCGGCCACGATCTGTTTCTGCTGTTCTTCGCTCAGGAATTTACTTACCGGAACACTGTTCCAGGTAGCCAGGCGGATTAATGGGATCATAGTGGTATCTCCGTGACCGCCTACTACAACTGCGTTCAGGTCTGCCGGACTGCAACCCAGGTGCTGGCTCAGTTGGTATTTGAAACGGGCACTATCCAGTGTACCGCCCATACCAATGATACGGTTTTTGGGTAAGCCGGTAGATTGCAGGGCCAGGTAGGTCATGGTATCCATCGGGTTACTGATCACGATGATGATGGCATCGGGTGAATATTTCAGGATGTTCTCTGTTACGCCTTTTACAATTCCTGCATTGGTACCGATCAGTTCTTCGCGGGTCATACCGGGTTTGCGGGGCAAACCGGAAGTGATCACCACTACATCAGATTTCGCTGTTTTGGAATAATCGTTGGTGCTGCCGGATATGCGGGTATCAAAACCGAGCAGGGCTGCGGTCTGCATCATATCCTGTGCTTTACCTTCTGCAAAACCTTCTTTGATGTCTAATAAAACCAGTTCATCAGCCAGTTGGGCACGGGCGATATTATCGGCACAGGTAGCACCTACGGCACCGGCACCTACAACAGTTACTTTCATAAAAAGACTATTTTGAATGAGGAATTTTTGTCGCAGCAAAGGTAGGGGTTGCAGGCATGGGAACTATGCAAAAAATACATTAATTCCGGTTCACAAAGGCAATCAGTTCGCTGGTTTCGGGCAGGGGGGTATTTTCCGTGTCGTAGATCTTTTCCAGCAACCCTTTTTTGTTGTAAATAGCGAGGAAGGGGGTGTATTTTACCCGGTAAAATGCGGGGATAAAATATTTCGGGTCCCGTCCGATCCGTACATTGGCCAGTTTGTCCAGGCCGTAATACGCGGCAAAACCTTTTACATCTTCCAGCGGTTTATAGGCCACAAAGAGGAAAAAAGTGTTTTTCAGGCTATCCATATGCTGCACGATCTCTTTGGCCTCGTGCTGGCAGTGACCACATTCGGGCGAGAAATAGATGATGATGGTATGCGCGTACTGCGTAGGTAATTGTTCTTTGGTGAACCAGCTGCTGTCTACCAGCTGGATATTGAAAGCAGGAATGGTCGGGTCTTTTTTATAGGGTGCCATATCTTCGGTAGTACCCTGCGCCTGCAAGGTGCCAGTCAGTATCAAGGCTACACAAAAACCGATCAGCTGTTTCATAAAAATACTTGCTTTATTTGGATGTGTTGGGATTAGCTGCTTCCATCATCCGCATCTGTTTGGCATCCTGCAGGAATTCAGAAGCGAATATGAAATTATTCAGCAACTCATCCTTACTGAAAATGATGTCCTTATTGCTGCCTTCCCATTGCTTGCGGCCCTGGTGCAGGTAAATGATATGATCGCCGATCTCCATCACACTGTTCATATCATGCGATACCACAATGGTAGTGATATTGTATTCGCGCGTAATTTCCTGGATCAGTTTATCGATCACCATCGATGTCTGCGGGTCCAGTCCCGAATTGGGCTCATCGCAGAACAGGTATTTAGGATTGAGTACAATGGCCCGGGCAATACCCACTCTTTTTTTCATACCGCCACTGATCTCAGAAGGATAGCGTTTGTGGGCATCTTTGAGGTTTACCCGGTCCAGCACTTCATCCACCCGTTTCTTTTTCTGGGCCAGTGTCCAGTTGGTGAACATATCCAGCGGAAACAATACATTCTGCTCCACCGTCATCGAATCAAAAAGCGCTGTTCCCTGAAAAAGCATGCCGATCTGCTGGCGCAATTGTTTGCGTTCCTCATTCTCCATGGTCAGCATTTCTACGCCGCTGTAAAGAATGGAACCCTTATCGGGACGAAAAAGTCCTACCATACATTTGGTGAGTACGGTTTTGCCACTGCCACTGGTTCCAATGATCAGGTTACATTTACCGGCTTCCATTACGGCACTGATCCCTTCCAGGATCACGCGCCCGCCAAACTGTTTGTGTATGTTCTTTATTTCGATCATGCTACTGCAAGATAACTTTCTTTTTGGCCCGGACGAGAAAGTTAGGGTGAGCGGTTTACAAAACCTCCACCTGGTTACGCAGAAGGTCTTCAAATACATCCCTTTTGCCAATCAGGTGGGCTTGCCCCTTTATTACCAAAACCTGTGCCGGTTTATAGCGCGAGTTGTAATTACTGCCCATTTCAAAGCCATAGGCACCTGCGTTAAAGAAAACCAGACGGTCTCCTTCCCGGATCTCGGCAAGGGGACGGTCGGTGGCAAATGTGTCTGTTTCGCAGATATTACCTACTATGGTATAAGGATGTTTAGGTGCGTCCGGGTTACTGATATTTTCGATCCGGTGGTAAGCTTCGTAAAACATGGGACGGATCAAATGGTTAAAACCGCTGTTTACGCCGGCAAAAACAGTATTACCATTCTGCTTCAACACATTTACTTCGGTAATAAAATAACCACATTCGCTCACGATGAATTTACCCGGCTCAAACCAGACTTCGAATTGCCTGTGATAGGTGGCCGAGAGTTTCTGCATTACTTCGGTCACTTTCTGTCCCAGCAGCGGAACATCTGTACCGGTTTCACCTTCTTTGTAGGGCACTTTGAATCCACCGCCGAGGTCCAGAAAACGGACTTCCGGAAAATGGGGTACCAGGTCGTAAAAGATGTCGGCCACTTTCATGAATACTTCCACATCCTTGATTTCGCTGCCGGTATGTACATGTAAACCGGCTATATGCAGGTTGGTGGCTTTTACCAGTGTTAGGATCTGGTCAAGCTGCTCGATAGGAATTCCGAATTTACTTTTCTCGTGCCCCGTAGAAATTTTCAGGTTTCCACCAGCCATGATATTGGGCCGCAGGCGGATGCCTACCGGGTAATCGTGCCCGTATTTTTTACCAAATTTTTCGAGGTTGCTCAGGCTGTCAATATTCACGTTCACGCCCAGCGATACAGCTTCTTCTATCTCGCTGAAAGCGATACCGTTACTCGTATACAATACATTCTCTTTTGCAAATCCGGCATACAGGGCCAGTTTTACTTCGTTGATCGAGCTACAGTCTACATGGCAGCCAAGTGATTTAATATGCTTAAGGATATTGATATTGGTCAATGCCTTACTGGCATAAAAGAAGCGGGTAGGGGTTTGGCTGAATGCCTGTTGCAGTTTGGCAAACTGTTCGCTGATTTTTTCGGCATGATACACGTATACGGGTGTGCCGTATTCGTTGGCTATGCTGAGAAGTTGCTCGTGTGAAAGGGATGATACCATGAAGGCAATTTGAGAATTTGAAAATTTGAGAATTTGAAAATGAAGCTAGGAAATGGAGGGTAGAACCATTTTCAAATCAGTACATTTTCAAATTATTCAGGTGTTTGCTCAGGTGATTCATCTTCGGGCTTGTTGTCGGTGTTGTCGTTATCTTCTTCCTGCACTTCAATGATGAGTTCTCCGTCTTCATTTACTGCAACAACGGAGATATCGCCTTCTTCGCCGGGCAGGATCTCCGGTTCTTCTGCTACGGTATCGGCTACGTTCTGGTCGGTAAAATCTGATGGGTTGATCATAGTACCTTCTACAATCTGGTCGGCCAGTACTTCCTTGATCTTGGGCAGGTCGGCAGCAGAGTTGATACCGAAATAATCCATGAAATTTTTAGAAGTGGCATATACCAATGGTTTACCCGGCATATTCTCGTTACGTCCGCTGATGAGTACCAGTTCTTTCTCCAGTAATTTCTGGATACTGTAGTCGCTGTTCACGCCACGGATGGCTTCGATCTCGCCCTTGGTAATGGGCTGTTTATAGGCAATGATGGCGAGGGTTTCCAGCGCCGCATTGGATAATCTTTTCAGGAATTTATCGCCGTTCAGCTGGGCGATGGTAGCGTGGAAGGAGGGTTTGGTCAAAAACTGCCAGCCACCGCCACTCTGTTTTACTTCGAAAGGATAGAATTCGGAATCGTATTTCTCACGGATACCTTCCAGCGCACTTTCCACCTGGTCAAGGGTTACTCTTTCTTCCAGAAAACCAAAGGTATTATTGATGAGTTCCACAATATCCAGCGACGACAGTGGTTTTTCACTGGCGAAGATGAGAACCTCAATGTGTGGTATGATCTGGCTGATTTCCATGTGATAATTAAAAATTAGAAATTAGAAATTAAAAATTAATAAAGTGCAGCAAGCCGATGAAAACTACTCATCAATTGTTAATTGCTAATTATTAATTTTTAATAGGGCTTATCCCTGCAATGCTGCGGCACCACTTACGATTTCGGTAAGTTCGGTAGTGATGGCTGCCTGTCTTGCACGGTTGTAGCTGATCTTGAGTGATTTGAGTAATTCGTTTGCATTTTCGCTGGCCTTATCCATAGCGGTCATACGGGCACCATGTTCGCTGGCGTTTCCGTCCAGAACGGCTTTGTATAACTGGGTATTCAGGATCTTGGGCATCAGCTCGGCAATCAGTTCTTCCTTCGCTGGTTCAAAGATGAAATCGGATTTTTTGGCACCTGCTTTTTTAGGTGTTTTAGGAATGGGCAGGAAGGGTTCCGCCACAAAACGCTGGGTAGCGGCATTTTTGAATTCGCTGTATACGATCTCTACTGCATCAAATTCCTTGTTTTCGAAAGCCTTCATGGCAGCTTTGGCGGCAGCCTGTACATTTTCGAAGTTCAGGTTCAGGTAAATATCCTTGTAGGTAGCATCGGTTTTGAAACCGGCTCTGGTCATGGCTTCAAATCCTTTTTTACCGATATTCCATACCGTTACATTTCCTTTCTGCTGCTGGGCCGCATATTTCTCGGCAATCGTGCTTTTGGCCAGTTTAATGATATTGGCATTATAACCACCGCACAAACCCCTGTCGCTGGTAATCACAATAAACAAAACTTTTTCCACCGCTCTTTCTTCGGCCAGTTTCAGGCTCATACTGCCATCCAGGTTACTCACAATATTGCTGAGCATTTCCTGCAGTTTCTGTGCATAGGGTCTCATCTGGGTGATGGATTCCTGTGCCCGGCGCAATTTGGCCGCACTCACCATCTTCATCGCCTTGGTGATCTGCTGGGTGCTCTGCACACTTTTGATGCGGTTACGTACCTCTTTTAACTGTCCTGCCATGTTGGTATAAATTTCAATTCAAATTCAAAATGCAAAAGTAAAAAGTCAAAAACAACATCTCAACCCTCCAACTCCCTACTATTTAACTATTAACTATTAACTATTAACTATTAACTCCAAACTCCAAACTCCAAACTCCAAACTCCAAACTCCAAACTCCAAACTCCAAACTCCAAACTCCAAACTCCAAACTCTTATTTTGGCTGCAAAAGTAGCAGAATCACCCTGAAATTCCAGTAGTTCGGGCAAAAATCCCTTTGAAGTGGATAAAACCGCAGAATATCGAATATCGAACAGGGAATATCGAACATCGAAGGCTCGATTCTGACCCGTCGGGAGCTGTCGAATCTCAGTTCAAAGCCACTTCCTTCGACATTCGATATTCCCTGTTCGGTGTTCGATATTCAAAACCGATACGCCAATCCCACCCCATTTCCCGTACTTCCCAGCTCCCATCCGGCCCGGTTCTGCTCCAGAGCCTTGCTGTTGCGGCGGTGCTGGAAGTACTGAATCAGGTCAAAAGCCAGTAAAAAACCTCCCTGCAGCAGCAGGCTGTTGCCAAAACCCACCGATTGGTCGCTGTTCTGCCGCAGGCCTTTTTCTTTGAGGTACATACCTGTCATAATATATGCTGCGTCCAGTCCGGTGTTCAATAACAGCAGTTTTTCCAGCTTTTGCTGCTCTTTGAGGTTCCTTTCAAAGCTATGGGGGCCGGCCAGTTGTTTTTTGATGGCCAGCAGTCCGATACCTGCAACGGCCAGGTTTACCGTATTCCAATACGCATTCATGCGGTGAAAATACTGGCCGCTGCCCTCGGCATTACCCGCTGAAATACTGCCCTGGATGATATTGGCCCCGGCCCAGGCGCCCAATACCCATAGATTGTTTTTGACCAGTGTAACCCGCTCTGTGGCAAGGGAATCCTGGAAGGCAGGTTGGGCCGATGCGGTTAAAAATGGCAGGAGAAAAAAAACAAGCAACAATTTTTTCATGGGGGTGATTTTCGTTAACTAATTGATAAAGATGCAGGGTTCCGGAAATGACGATCTCCCTGAATGCAAATTCTTTACCTTTGGCGGCTCTCAATCGGGGTGCCAAATTGGCTCAAAATTGTTTTTCGCACCCTTTTTGACTGTTAAAATTTTTCATAATACACCAGACCAAGCTATATGTTGAAATTTATTTCCCAATTATTCGGTGGCAGCAAAAGCGAGAAGGATGTGAAACAGATCATGCCCATCGTAGTTAAGACCAACCAGTTTTTCCAGGAATACCAGTCGTTAACCAACGATGAGCTCAGGAATAAGACCCAGGAATTCCGCCAGCGGATACAGGACCACCTGACCGGGATCGATGCCCAGATAGAAGAGCGTAAGCAGGCAGCAGAAGCTTTGTCTGATGTAGACATCCACGGCCGCGATGCTATTTACCAGGAAGTAGACAAACTGAAAAAAGACCGGGATAAAAAAATTGAAGAGGCCCTGGCTGCCATCCAGCCTGAGGCTTTTGCCGTGGTAAAAGAGACTGCCCGCCGTTTTAAAGAGAATACAGAGATCGTGGCAACGGCTACCCAGCTGGACCGCGACCTGAGTGTGAAGAAAGATTATATCAAGATCAGTGGTGATCAATCCATCTTTAAAAATACCTGGACCGCCGCCGGCGGTACCGTTACCTGGAACATGGTGCATTATGATGTGCAGCTGATTGGTGGTAGCGTACTGCATTCGGGCAAAATTGCTGAGATGGCTACCGGTGAGGGTAAAACACTGGTGTCTACCCTGCCAGCCTATTTAAATGCTTTGGCGGGAGAAGGGGTACATATTGTAACGGTGAACGATTACCTGGCCCGACGTGATAGTGAGTGGAATGGAACCATTTTTGAATGGCTGGGGTTGAAAGTGGATTGTATCGATAAACACGAACCCAATAGCGAAGCCAGGCGTAACGCGTATCTCGCGGATATTACTTATGGTACCAATAACGAATTTGGTTTCGATTACCTGCGTGATAATATGGTGCATACACCACAGGAAATGGTGCAGCGCAAACACCATTTTGCCATGGTGGATGAAGTGGATTCGGTTTTGATCGATGATGCGAGAACACCGCTGATCATCTCTGGTCCGATTGGCCATGTAACCGGCGAACAGCAGTTTTTTGAACTGAAACCAAGGATCGAAAAACTGGTGGATGCGCAGAAAAGAGCCACTAATCAGTTCCTGAACGAAGCCAAGAAAAAAATAGCAGAAGGAAATGATGACCCCAAAGACGGCGGTCTGGCCCTGTTCCGCGCCCACCGTGGTTTGCCCAAGAACAATGCGCTGATCAAATACCTGAGCGAACCCGGCATGCGGGTAAAACTGCAGAAAGCCGAGAACCATTATCTCGCCGATCAGCAGCGCGAAATGCCAAAAGCAGACGAAGAACTGTATTTCTATATAGATGAGAAAAATAATTCGGTTGAATTAACAGATAAAGGAATTCAACTCATCACCCGTTCCGGTGAAGATCCCAATTTCTTTGTGCTGCCGGATATCAGTTTATCACTGGCAGCCATTGATGGCAATACCGGAATGAGTGCAGAAGAGAAACTGCAGCAGAAAGAAGCCATCATTAACGATTATTCCGTGAAAGCTGACCGGATCCATACCGTTCAGCAATTGCTGAAAGCCTATACCTTGTTTGATAAGGATGTAGAGTATGTGGTGATGGATGGTGGTGTGAAGATCGTAGATGAGCAGACAGGACGTATCCTGGATGGCCGCCGTTATTCCGACGGACTGCACCAGGCGATAGAAGCGAAAGAAAATGTAAAGATCGAAGCGGCTACACAAACTTATGCCACGGTAACCCTGCAGAACTATTTCCGTATGTACCACAAACTGGCGGGTATGACGGGTACGGCAGAAACCGAAGCAGCAGAGTTGTGGGACATTTATAAATTAGACGTAGTAACCATCCCCACCAATGTACCCGCCATCCGTAAAGATGAGCAGGATCTGGTGTTTAAAACCAAGCGCGAGAAATTCGGTGCGGTGATAGATGAGATAGAAAAATTAGTTGCAGCCGGAAGGCCGGTACTGGTAGGTACCACATCGGTAGAAGTGAGTGAATTGCTGAGCCGTATGCTACGACAGAAACAGATTGCTCACAATGTTTTGAACGCCAAACAGCACGCACGCGAGGCACAGATCGTTGCCGAAGCGGGTTTTGCAGGTGCCGTAACCATTGCTACCAACATGGCGGGTCGTGGTACCGATATTAAACTCGGGCCAGGTGTAAAAGAAGCCGGTGGTTTGGCTATTCTCGGTACAGAGCGCCATGAATCGCGCCGGGTAGACAGGCAGTTAAGAGGTCGTGCAGGTCGCCAGGGAGATCCCGGATCTTCCCTGTTCTTTGTATCTTTGGAAGATGACCTGATGCGTATGTTCGGCAGCGAGCGTATTGCCAAAGTGATGGATTTTGCGGGTTACAAAGAGGGCGAAGTGATCCAGCATAGCATGATCACCAAATCGATCGAAAGAGCACAGAAAAAAGTAGAAGAGAATAACTTCGGCATCCGTAAACGTTTGCTTGAGTACGATGATGTGATGAATAAACAGCGTACCGTGATTTACAGCAAGCGTAACCACGCTTTGTTTGGAGAACGATTGGCGCTTGACCTCGACAATGCCCTGTATTCTGTAGCAGAGGGTGTGGTAAACTCCTTTAAAGAGCAGACTGATCATGAAGGTTTCCGTATGGCAGCCATTGTGAATTTTGGTATTGATACAGCCATTACAGCTGAAGAATTAGCCAAACTGCCCGAGCATGAACTGGCCGAAAAACTCTACAGCGAAGCGGCTGCCAATTATGAGCGCAGAAAACAGGAGTTAATGGTACAGGCCGTTCCTGTATTTAAAAATATCCGCCAGCAGCAGGGATCGCATATCGAAAACGTGATTGTTCCCTTCACCGATGGAAGAAGGGCGATGCAGGCTTTGGCTAACCTGAACAAAACCCTTGATACCAAAGGCGCTGAACTGGTAAACTCACTGGAAAGAAGTATCACACTCGGATTCATAGATGATGCCTGGAAAGAACATCTCCGTTCTATGGATGATCTGAAACAGAGTGTACAAACCGCTACTTACGAACAGAAAGATCCATTAGTGATCTATAAAATGGAGGCTTTTGAACTGTTCCGCAAAATGGATTCTGAAGTGAACAGGGATATTGTTCAGTTTCTCTGCCACGCCAGCATTCCTTTGAATGATGGTGATGCATTGAAAGAGGGCCGCCAGGAAAAAACAGACATGAGCCGCATGAGTGCCAACAAAGACGACATGGATGCGCCGCCCACAGAAAACGATTATTACGATCCAACCCCCGCCAAACAACAACCCATCCACGTAGCACCCAAGATCGGAAGGAATGATCCTTGTCCTTGTGGGAGTGGGAAGAAGTATAAAGCTTGTCATGGGAGGGAGAGTTAGCAGTTAACAGTTAATAGTCTAAAGTGAATAGTTAATAGTGAAAAGATGGTGTGATATAGGTATTAATACGTAAGCTGGATGTAAAATGAGTTTGTATTTTGGTGCAAACTCATTTTTTATGAAAGAGAGTATCATTGCTGAGAAATCATATCTTTTTGCAGTGAGGATAGTTAGACTTCACTTGGATATTTGTAGAAGAGAGAAATATGTATTTAGTCTGAGTAATCAGTTGGTAAGGGCTTCCTCTTCGATAGGAGCTAATGTAGAGGAAGCATTGGGTGGGCATTCAAAGAGAGATTTTTCAGCTAAAATGAGCTTTGTATACAAAGAGGCTCGTGAAGCTTCTTACTGGATAAGGCTTTTAATAGAATGTGGGATTATTGAAGAGAAGTTTTCCTCTTCTTTAAAGATGGAAATAAATGAAATCATCAGAATATTAGCCGCCATAGTAAAATCTACCAAAATATAGTCACTATTCACTATTAACTATTCACTATTAACTTTTAACTATTAACTTTTAACTCATGAATATCGCTGCTTACATAGATCACACCATACTAAAACCTACTACCTTAATAAGCGACATCGCATCCCTCTGCTCCGAAGCCAAACAATACGGTTTCGCCGCCGTATGTGTGCCGCCGAATTTTGTGAAGAAGGCGAAGGAACTGACGGCGGGTTCGGGGGTGAAAGTGGCAACGGTGATCGGATTCCCGTTTGGGTATTCGGCTGTGGAAGCCAAGATCGCGGAAATATTGCTGGCTATTGTGGATGGGGTGGATGAACTGGATGTGGTGATCAATATCTCCGCCATCAAAAATGGCGACTGGATGTACCTGGCCGATGAGATCAATCATATCATGCCCATCATCCGCAGTAAGAATAAAGTAATCAAGATCATTATTGAAAGTGGCATTTTAACAGATGAGGAGATCATTAAATGCTGTGAGATCTATGGTATAGCAGGTATTGATTACCTGAAAACCTCCACGGGTTATGCAGAGAAAGGGGCTACGGTGGAAGCGGTGAAATTATTCAGGCTGCATTTACCGGCCAATATACAGATCAAGGCTTCGGGCGGCATCCGTGATTATGCGTTTGCCAAACAGCTGGTAGATGCGGGCGCTACCCGATTGGGTTGCAGTGCCGGGGTGGCCATTGTGAAAGGGCAACTGGCGACGGAAGGCGGGTATTAAACAGGATTGTGTAATTTAACAGTGAGAATGATACAGCGGATCATCATAGGGGGATTGGTTTTTGTTTGCAGCGCTACTTTGTATGCGGCTGACACTGTCATGGTAAAAAAGGATCCGCGCCTCGACATATTAAGTTTGAAACAACTGCAGGCCAACCAGCGCAGTGCTATGATGACACCTAATGGGCTGTACAAAGGCTACCGCATACAGCTGGCAAGTACGCCGCGCAGAGGTGATGCTTTTGCCAGAAGGTCTGAACTGATGTCGCGTTTCCCGGATCAGAAAGTATATGTGATTTTTCAGTCGCCTAATTTTAAAGTACGGATCGGAAATTTTCTGAAGAAAGAAGAGGCAGAGAAATTCAAAATCCTGCTGAATAAAATCTATTCGCAGGGTGTGTATATAGTAGAAGATGGGGTAGAGTATATACCCAAAGAAGAAGAGGATATCATCAATCAATAACGAAGATGTTACAACAAAAAATAAAAGACCTTGCCCGTCAATATGCTGCAGAATTCATCAGCGTTCGGCAGCACCTGCATGCCCACCCTGAATTGAGTTACCAGGAATTTGAGACGAGTAAGTATGTACAGGAAAAACTACGGTCATTCGGAATCTCTTTTGAAATAAAAGCCACTACCGGTGTATTGGGAATCATCAAAGGCAAGAACCCGGATAGCCGGGTCATTGCCTTACGTGCCGATATGGATGCACTGCCGATTACAGAAGAGAACGAAGTGTCGTATAAGTCAAAGAATCCTGGTGTCATGCATGCCTGCGGGCATGATGTGCATACCACGATCCTGTTGGGAGCGGCTAAGATATTGGCAGAATTAAAAGATGAGTGGGAGGGAACAGTGAAACTGCTGTTTCAGCCCGGTGAGGAAAGAAATCCCGGTGGTGCCAGTTTTATGATAAAAGAGGGTGTGCTTGAAAATCCGAGGCCGCAGGGTATTTATGGGTTACATGTACATCCCGGATTAGCATTGGGCAAACTTAGTTTCCGGAAAGGAAGGGTAATGGCTAGTGCGGATGAATTATATCTTACCATCAAAGGCAAAGGCGGGCATGCAGCGGCACCGCATTTAACGGTAGATACCATCCTGGTGGCTTCGCAGCTGATTGTTAGTTTGCAACAGATTATATCGCGGAACAATAATCCGTTGTCTCCTTCAGTATTATCCATCTGCTCTATTCAAGGCGGACATACCACCAATGTGATACCGAGTGAGGTAAAACTGATGGGTACCTTCCGTGCTATGGATGAAGCATGGCGCACGAAAGCGCATGAACTGATCCGCAAACAGGTAGCGGGTATGGCCGAAGCAACAGGCGCGGAGATAGAGCTGCATATTGATATCGGTTATCCTACTGTAGACAATGATCCTGTTCTGACCGGCAAAGGCTGGCAGCTGGCAGAAACGTATATGGGTAAGGAGTACGTAGAAGAAACTGAGATCAGGATGGGTGCCGAAGACTTTGGCTTTTATACCCAGGTAATCCCGGGTTGTTTTTATCGCCTGGGTGTAAGGAACGAAGCAAAAGGCATCATTCACAACGTGCATACCCCCAGATTTGATATAGATGAAAATGCCATCGAAACCGGTATGGGCATGATGGCCTGGCTGGGGGCAGCTACCGTTTTGTAGCTTTAAAAACTACGTATAAATACGCTGCCATTCCTTCTAAGTGCTTGCTATTTTTGGCGAAAGCCGCCATGTATGGATATAGAGCTAATTCAGGAAAAAATCTTCTTAGTAAGAGGCCACAGGGTGATGATGGACTTTGACCTGGCTAACCTGTACCAGGTAGAAACCCGCCGCTTGAAAGAAGCTGTCCGCAGAAATATTCGTCGATTTCCTCCCGATTTTATGTATGAACTTACTGAAAATGAATACAAATCTTTAAGGTCGCAATTTGCGACCTTAAAGAATGGGGGGCGTGGGGCCCATTCAAAATACCTGCCTTTTGCATTTACGGAGCAAGGGATCGCTATGTTAAGTGGGGTACTTCATTCTGATACAGCTATTGATATGCATATTTCTATTATGCGGGCATTTATCGCTATGCGCAGGTTCCTTTTTCAGTATAATGAATTGGCAGATCAGGTTCATGCGATAAAAGCGTCTGTTTCGAACCATAATGAGCAACTGAACCAGATTTATGCAGCTATTGAGAATCTGCTGGAAGAGAAAACGGAACAGAAAAGCTGGGCTGAAAGGGATAGGATTGGATTCAGGTAAAACAGAGCGGGTGTTTTTCTTATTTATTAATATTTCTGATGTGGCTTATTATTTCAATAGTATCACCAAATAAGTATAACCCCATTCTTTGGTATGGGGATCGAGTGGCTGATTGGCCAGCGGGCCTTAGCCCTGATGGCAGGGTTACAGCCTGGATAGCGTGTAATGAATGAAAGGTGTGTTCAGCACTTTTTTCTATGAGGGTAATAGTTGATTCTAAGTTATTCAGAAATAATTCTTTGCGTTAAGCTTGCGGCCCAAGCTCTCACTGATAGCTACGCTATCGAATAACGCAACAATAACAAACTGATATTTACTCGTTTTGGCAGGAGTGGTTGCATATATTTAAGCGTTAGGCCTCATTGTAACCGGCAACTTACTTGCTTTAAGTTTACGTAGCCCCGTAACTGCCTGACGCAGAGAACCTCTTTTTTGACGCTTTCATACCTTATGTATGTATTGGATAAGTGATACATTTGATAATAACCAAAAATAAAACGATGGCACTTATCAATCCTCACATCAACTTCAACGGTAATGCTGAAGAAGCATTCACGTTTTACAAATCAGTATTTGGCGGAGAATTTGCCAAAATTGTTCGTTTCAAGGATATTGAAAGTCCTGGAATGACCATAGCAGAGAATGAGAAAAATAAGATCATGCATATCGCTTTGCCTATTGGGAAAAATAATGTGCTGATGGCAAATGATGTTCCGGAATTCATGGGGAAAGTAAACGAGAAAGAGAATAGGAGTAAAATTTCAATCAGTACAGAAAGCAAAGAAGAAGCTGATAAATTATTTAATGGACTTTCCGCAGGTGGAGAAATAGAAATGCCTATGACTGATAGCCCCTGGGGTTCTTATTTTGGTATGTTCAGAGACAAATATGGTATTGAATGGATGGTGGACTTTGACCCAAATTATCATGGGAAGGTATAAGTGAAAAATAATGAAATAGACTTCTATCCTAAAAGCCTGGCTGAATGGGGGGAGCCGTTTGTTTACAGATACTGTTGGTGCTGCTATTCTTTTAGGATAATGATCTATCATTTATAGCCCCATACTGTAGCATAGTGATCGGCTCGCAGTAAGCTTGTGGGTACATCACCTGAGGTCAGGGCTGAAGCCCGGGTAAGAATAGTGATGGATTCCCCCAGCCTGAAGGCTGGGGTTAATGGGAGAGGCGGCAGTTTTTTCTTCTTTACAGATAGTGCTGGTTTGGCGGTTGCATTCGGTATGAAATCCATCATGTATAACCCCATGCTTTAGCATGGGGGTTGGGTGGCTAATGTGTTTGTGGGCTTTAGCCCTGACCTTTGAGTTACAACCCGAGACGAGATTCGGATGTTGAACGCCTTTTGCTTTACTTTTTTCTGCAAACCCAAGGCTGAAACTATAAGTTATTCAGAAACAATTCTTTGTGCTATGCTTGTAGCGAAACCTCTCACGTATAATCTATGTTAGCGGATAACAGAGTAAAACGGACTCGTAATTTATTGTTTTGATATGAGTGGTTGCGTATATTTAAGAACCGTCTGTAATGTTAGGACAACTGCTAAAGTTTGAAAATATGAATTTTGACAAAAAGAAATACCAGGTTTGGACTTGGACACATCCGTTGATACTTCATTGGATTTTGAACCCTGGGCTTGCTTTTAACGAGTTAATATTTGGACAGAGAATTCCAAAAATTACATTGGTTGAAAAAAGCAGTAAAAAAAGCTTGGCAGAAAGAAGTTATGTTCCTTGTCCACATTGTGAAACCTTACATCCCGGTTTAAAATGGACACCTCAGAATAACACGGCTTTCAAAAACTGGTTTGGTTTATACTGCGATAATTGCGGTAAAATAATTCCCTGTGTAAGAAACCTGACAAGTTTTATAGTACTTGCTCTTACATTCCCCATTTGGTATTGGTTTAAAGAAAAGTGGAAGCAGAAATGGTTAAATATGCAAAAGGAAAATTTTTCTAAGCCATTGGTTTTGACAGAACCTGACTATAAATGGTGGTATATCGGACTTAGCTATGCGTTATTTATGTTCATCTTTGTGAGTATTTCTGATTTTTTAATTATTCAAGATATATTTACCTGGAAGAAACTATTCATGAATGCGGTTTTTTGGATAATCGGAGGATTAGTGTTTGGTTTATTTATGAAAAAGTTTGGAAGAAACAAAACAGCAAAACAAGAAGAAAGGAAAATGCAACAATCAACATAAGTATTACTGCATTTATGGCTTGATATGTATGCTCATCACCGGTATAGATTTCAGATTGAATTTTCAGCTTACCCTACTCAGCTCGTCAGCAAAATATCATTAAGATATTGTACATATATTCAGACGCAATAGACGGGCTAACGAAAGTATATTCTTCAACTATTTAAAATTCTTGCCTAAGTAGCCATTAGAAAATTGAAATACTTATTCAATATATTACTATTAACAATCTCCCACACCTCTTTTAGTCAAACAACTAAAACCGACTTTCAATTAGACACGGTCAAAGATTACCGTGTTAAAATTGATGGTGGTTGCGGAATCTATGACTTTCAAAACGGGAATACTGATTCGGCCCAAAAGTTGAACTGTTTTGTTATCGATCGATTTAAAAGAGCCTTTTTTGCTATCAAAAGTCAGTTTGATCATATTTATGTAAAACGGGTCAAGGTTGAATACCTGCAGAAGGGTGTTTGTAGAGAAATATTTCGTGGGGATGGCTTCACCTGTAGGCTGACAACTACCCGCAGTTCACCTATCAATACCTCTCTCCGGAAGGGGGTTTTAGAAATAAGTACCCCTGTAAAAACGGTTAAAGTGGAAGTAGTGGGTAGGGTTGATTACAAACTATAAAAAATAGCCATTAGCTGGCGAGCAATCAGATCAAATGCGGGGCCAACGGCCCCGTTTTGTTATAAAGGGCCATAAAACTGCCTTCTCCCTCTCATCCGAATAAATCGTATTTTTGCCCCTCAGCCAAGGTGGCGGTTCAATAGCGAACCGGACCCTGAAGTGAGTGATCCCGCCTTCGGCGGGATTGCCGGTAACCTAAAAAAAAGCTATGGCCAAACATACAGACCTGAGAAGGGAGCAGGCCCTGGAATACCATTCCAGCGGACGCCCCGGAAAAATTGAGGTAGTTCCCACCAAAGAAGCCAAAACACAAAGAGACCTTTCACTGGCGTATAGTCCCGGAGTGGCCGAACCCTGTAAAGAGATCGCCGCCAACCCCGAAGATGTGTACAAATACACGGCCAAGGGTAACCTGGTAGCCGTGATTACCAATGGTACCGCGGTACTTGGGTTGGGCGATATTGGTCCCGAAGCCAGCAAACCCGTGATGGAAGGGAAGGGGGTATTGTTCAAGATCTTTGCTGATATAGATGTGTTTGATATTGAGATCAACGAAAAGGATCCGGAGAAGTTTGTACAGATTGTAAAATCGCTGGAACCTACGTTTGGCGGTATTAACCTGGAAGACATTAAAGCCCCTGAATGTTTTTACATAGAGCAGGAGCTGAAAAAGCAGATGAATATTCCGGTGATGCACGATGACCAGCATGGTACCGCCATCATCAGCAGTGCCGCTTTGCTGAATGCGCTGGAACTGCAGAAAAAGAAAATTGAGAAAGTAAAATTCGTGATCAATGGTGCCGGTGCGGCTGCTATGGCCTGTATACAGTTATACGTTGCACTGGGCGCCCGTTACGAGAATTTTATCCTGTTTGATAAAGATGGTGTATTACACCTGGGAAGAACCGATCTGGGTCCCATCAGAACCCAGTTTGCCGTTAAAAAAAGCGACTGGACCTTACAGACGGCGATGAAAGATGCGGATGTATTTCTGGGATTGAGTGTGGGTAATGTGGTAACGCAGGAGATGGTGAAGAGCATGGCTAAAAATCCCATCGTGTTTGCGATGGCCAATCCCGATCCGGAGATTACGTATGAAGATGCCACGGCTGTACGGAAGGATATTATCATGGCTACCGGCAGAACGGATTATCCCAACCAGGTAAACAATGTATTGGGCTTCCCTTATATTTTTCGCGGGGCATTGGATGTGCGTGCCAAACAGATTAATGAAGCCATGAAACTGGCTGCTGTAAAAGCCCTGGCAGACCTGGCCAAATCGCCGGTACCGGATATTGTGAACATGGCTTATAACCAGCATAATATGGCTTTTGGTCCGGATTATATCATTCCGAAACCACTCGATCCAAGATTATTGTCGACCGTAGCGCCTGCTGTTGCCAAAGCCGCTGTAGAAAGTGGCGTGGCACAGAAAACAATTGCCAACTGGGATGCCTATACCCTGGAGCTGAACAAACGTTTGGGACTGGATAACCAGTTGATCCGTGTGATTGGTAACAAAGCGCGCAGGGATCCGAAACGACTGGTATTTGCAGAAGCCGATAACCAGAAAATTCTGAAAGCTGCCAGCATTTTGTATGATGATGGCATTGCCTATCCGATTTTGCTGGGAGATCCAACGAAAATTAACCGGATTGCGGAAGAGAATAATATTGACCTGACCGATATTCCGATCATTGATCCCAGAAGTGATGAGATGGAATCGAAGCGGGAGTTTTACAGTGAGTTGTTTTTTCAGAAACGCCATCGCCGGGGTATCAACAAATATGAGAGCCTGAAAATCATGAAAGACCGCAACCATTTTGGTTGTATGATGGTGGAAACGGGTGATGCCGATGCCATGTTATCAGGGTTGACCAAAAACTATGCAGAAGCGATCCGTCCGGCCCTGCAGATCATTGGTACGGAAGAGGGCGTGAAGAAGATTGCCGGTATGTACCTGCTCTTAACCAAAAAAGGACCTTTGTTCCTGGCAGATACCACGGTGAACTTTAACCCTACTGCAGAAGAGCTGGCCGATATTACCATGATGGTAGCCAAAGAAGTGCGCAACTTTAACCTTGTGCCCCGTATTGCCATGCTGAGTTACAGTAATTTCGGCAGCAGCGATTCGCCCGAAGCGCGGCTGGTGGCAGAAGCTACCAAAATATTGAAGCAACGCAATCCCCAGTTAATTGTGGATGGAGAAATGCAGGGTAGTCTGGCTTTTAACAAAGAGATCCTGCGCGATAACTATCCTTTCAGCGAGCTGGTGGATGAAGATGTGAATGTGCTGATGTTCCCTAATTTAACATCTGGTAACGTAACTTACAACCTGCTGAAAGAAGTAGGCGGCGCAGACGCCATTGGCCCGATATTACTCGGACTAAAAAAACCGGTTCACGTATTACAATTAGGCAGTACGGTACGCAGCATCATTAACATGGCCCTGGTAGCCGTAGTAGATGCCCAGCTGAAATGCAGGATTAATACAGATGATGTAGTACAAAGAAGCGCCTGGTGGAAACGCCTGAAGAAGCGCAAAAAATAAGGAAATTAAAAATTAACAATTAGCAATTAACAATTACAGTTGACTGCTCCCTGTTCAATTTTTAATTTTTAATTTTTAATTTTTAATTTTTCAAGATGTCTTTTTTCACCCATTTCGGCACCTATCTCCTGATGTTAAAAGGGATGTTTACCAAACCAGAGAACTGGCGTATGTATTGGAAAGAGTTTATGCACCAGTGTGTAGAGATCGGGGTAGGTGCATTGCCGATTGTGGTGATCATTTCGCTGTTCCTGGGTGCGGTAACCACGATTCAGACGGCCTATCAGCTGGTGAGTCCGCTGGTGCCGGCTTCTACCATTGCGCAGATTGTACGGGATAGTATGATCCTCGAATTATCGCCTACGGTAGTGAGTATTGTACTGGCGGGTGTGGTAGGCAGTAAAATTGCGAGTGAGTTGGGTAATATGCGCATCAGCGAGCAGATAGATGCACTGGAGATCATGGGCATTAATACCAAAAGTTACCTGATACTTCCCAAAATTCTGGGGTCACTGGTGGTGATCCCCTGTTTGATAGTGATTTCTGCAGTATTGGGGATCTGGGGTGGACGGTTTGCCGGTTCTTTGTCGGGCATTCTGGCTACGGATATTTATGATATTGGTCTGCGCCAGAACCTGAACCTGTATAATATCAATTTTGCCTTATACAAATCGTATACGTTTGCATTTATCCTGAGCAGTATCCCTGCTTATTTCGGATACAATGTAAAAGGCGGTTCACTGGAGATAGGCCGGGCCAGTACCAGTGCGGTGGTGGTGAGCTGTATCCTGATTCTGCTGGCCGATTATGCATTGGCTGCCCTGCTGTTGTAACAACTCCTGTATTAAATTTTTTACTCAAGCAGCTACTTGGTACATTTAGGTAGGTATGGCGCTTTGTTGCCTGTAGGTCTGTTTATTTCACCAAACTGTCAGCGATACATGAACCCGGCATTTGCTTCTTTTCGTCAACAGATTAGTAACCCGGTAAAGTTCCGGCTGTTTATGTTGCAGAAATTACCCTCGGCTTTTTTCGCGGGTTTGCGCATCAGGGAATTTGACGAACACAGGGCAGTGGTTACGGTACGCTATAAATGGTTCACACAAAATCCTTTCCGTTCCATGTATTTTGCTGTGCAGTCAATGGCGGCAGAAATGAGTACGGGCTTACTGGCTTCAGGACAGGTATACCAGCGTAACCCGGCAGTGAGTATGCTGGTGGTAGGACTGGAAGCCAGATTTTTCAAAAAAGCAACAGATCTCATTGCCTTTACCTGTGAAGATGGCGATGCGATTGATGCAGTGATAGAAGCATCCATTGCCACCGGTGAAGGTAAAACCATTACCTGCCGTTCTGTAGGAAGGAATGAGGCGGGAGAACAGGTGTCGGAATTCCTGATTACCTGGAGTTTTAAAGCGAAATCGAATTCCGCCCGATGATGAAATAAACGGGTGTTGTTTTTACTCATTAGATAAAACCCGGCAGTAATGTATAACCGCATTACAGACGCAGGGAAGTGGAGGTAATATGAAAATAGGATTTCATGGGGCGGCCAGAACGGTAACAGGCTCCAAACATCTGATCACACTGAAGAATGGAAAAAATCTATTGCTGGATTGTGGTCTTTTTCAGGGACTGGGTAAGGATACCGGGCCCATGAATGAAGATTTTGGTTTTGATCCGGCACTGATCGATTATCTGGTTTTATCGCATGCGCATATCGATCATTGCGGACAGGTGCCGCACCTGGTAAAACATGGTTTTAAAGGACCTATTTATGCCACACCTGCCACCAAAGAGCTGGCCGGTATTTTACTCGAAGATTCTGCGCAGATTCAGAGAGATGATACCCGGTTCATCAATAAGCGTAGGGCCAAACAAGGGTTGCCACCTTACGAACCTTTGTACGATCTGGAAGATGCGGCGCAGGCGCTGGAGCAGTTTCAAACGGTGAATTATAATATGTGGACCCGCATTGATGAAAGCATTGAAGTGATGTTTACTGATGCAGGGCATATCATTGGTAGTGCAGCGGTTCATCTGCGGATTGTTGAGGCGGGAGAAACTACTTGTATTAGTTTCAGTGGAGATGTGGGGCGTTACAATGATGCCATTCTCCGCTCGCCCGATATTTTTCCGCAGGCTGATTATATTTTGCTGGAAAGCACTTACGGGAATAAACTGCATGATGAAGTACATGGTACAGTGGATGCGATGCACGACTGGATCCATAAAACCTGTATTGAGAAAAAAGGGAAACTGATTATTCCTTCTTTCAGTGTGGGAAGAACACAGGAGTTACTGTATGCGCTGAATCAGCTGGAACTGGAGCATCGCCTGCCGGCTGTGCCTTATTATGTGGATAGTCCGTTAAGCCGGGAAGCCACCAGTCTGTTAAAAAACTATCCGCAGTATTTTAATAAACGCATCAGAAAGATTATGCAGGATGATGCGGATCCTTTTGATTTTGCAGGACTCAATTTTATCAAAACGGTAGAGGAAAGTAAGAATCTGAATAATCTGCCACAACCCTGTGTGATCATATCAGCCAGTGGTATGGCTGATGCGGGCCGGGTGAAACACCATATCATGAACAATATTCAAGATGAGCGGAATACCATTCTGTTGGTGGGTTATTGCGAGCCGCGCTCATTGGGTGGCCGTTTGATGAACGGGGCCAAAGAAGTGAAGATCTTCGGAGAAATGTATCCGGTGATCGCGGAAGTAGGGCAGATGCGCAGCATGAGTGCCCATGGCGATTATGATGATCTGTGCCAGTTTCTGGCCTGCCAGGATCCGGCCCTTGTAAGAAGCCTGTTCCTCGTACATGGTGAGTATGATGTGCAGCAGGATTTTGCACGCAGGCTGGTTCGCAAGGGATTTAAAGAAGTGATTATACCTGAAATGCATTTTGAAACTGAATTATGATCTGTTTCTGAACAGTGAGAATAAAAAATAACTAACAGCCTACATGCAAGCTACCGTTCCGATTTCTTCCCGGGTTCGGGAAATTTACCAGCAGCAATTTGGTGATCCCGCGTTAATTGTACGTTCTCCCGGCAGGATCAACCTGATCGGAGAGCACACCGATTACAACCTGGGATTTGTTTTACCCGCCGCCATCGATAAAGCCATTTACATCGCTATCAATAAAAGAGCTGATGATCAGATACTGCTGTATGCTGCGGATCTTGATCAGTTTTATACAGGAAGCCTTTATGCGCTGAACAAGTCTGGCCAGCAATGGCCCGATTTTATACTTGGGGTGGTGCAGCAATTGCAAAAAGCCGGGCATGTGATCAGCGGTTTTTCAGCTGTAGTGATGGGCGATGTTCCACTGGGAGCGGGCCTCTCTTCTTCTGCAGCAGTGGAATGCGCCACTGTATTTGCTTTGAATGAATTGTTCGGCCTGCAACTGGCGCGACTGACCATGGTACAGACCGCACAAAAAGCAGAGAATGAATTCGTAGGACTACAATGTGGGATCATGGATCCCTTTGCCAGTATGTTTGGCAAGGAGGGGCATGTGATCCGCCTGGACTGCCGTTCACTGGACTTTGCGTACATGCCATTTGCTACCGATGCGTACCGGATTGTTCTGTTTGATACCGGCGTAAAACATTCGCTGGCTTCTTCGGAATATAATCTGCGCAGAGAAGAGTGTGAGGCAGGCGTACGCATGATACAGAAAACCTATCCGCAGGTACAGAGCCTGCGCGATGCAGCACCCTATATGGTGAACGAATGTTTACAGGGTGGAGATCCCGTTGTATATAACCGCTGCCGGTTTGTGGTAGAAGAGATCTGCCGTTTACAGGAAGCCTGCGATGACCTGATAAACAATGACCTGATCGCTTTCGGGCAGAAAATGTTTGCTACGCATGATGGTCTCAGCCATTTATATGCAGTAAGTTGCCCTGAAGCAGATACACTGGTGAACCTGGTGCGGAATCGCCCCGAAGTATTGGGAGCCAGAATGATGGGTGGTGGATTTGGGGGCTGTACCATTAATCTTGTGCAAAAAGATGCTGTAGAAGCGTTGATAAAAGAGGTAGAAAAATCATATGAAGTTAGTTTTGGCCGGATCCCCAAATCTTATATGGTTACCATTGCTAACGGAACGTCAATAGTAACCATATGAGTGATTCATTGCTTCTTGTTTACCAGGAGAGAGCGGACCTGTATAGGGCAGAAAAGAAATCCCTCACGAAACAACTTTCTCTGAACAGTTTACTCAGGCTGGTCTTTTTTTTACTATTCGCCTGGTTTGTATATACCGCTTTCCGCCAACGTTTCGAAGGTTTTGCATTAGGGTATGCATTGCTTTGCATAGCTGTGTTTCTATTCTGGGTATCGCGGGCAGCTGTGTTAAAACAGCGGATCGCTTTTCAACAGCAACTGATCCTGATCAACGAGAATGAGATAGGTATTGCCGATGGTAAGTCCTCCTGTTTCGAAGATGGAACAGAAGTACTGCGTTCTCAGGGTTTTGCAAACGACCTGACTATTTTCGGAAAGAATTCTCTCTACCATGTGCTGAACCGTACCGGCAGTAAACCGGGTAAACAAAAGCTGGCTGCCGCACTACTGATGCCCTCGCTGAACAAACAGCAGATCGAAGAACAACAGGCCAGTGTGCAGGAACTATCGGACAAGATCCATTTCAGACAAACACTATTGGCCCATACACTTCTGCTAAAGGAGGAAGAGGCCTTACCCCAAATGATGGCAGGCTTACCCGAAAAGGCAGGTAAAGCATTACAGCAAAGTCCGTGGAAACAATTAGCCTGGATCTGGCCCATTGCTGGCGTAATGCTTATCGGCTATTCGATCTGGGTTGATCAGTACAACTGGTTACTATTGTTTACTGTATCGGGATTGTTATTGTTATCATTGGTGTTCGGTAAAATTTCCCTGCTGTATAATCATATCTCTAAAAAGAGTTATCTCTTTACCCAATATGCCGCTTGTTTTGACTGGATCTGTGCGGCCCGGCTGGAACATCCCGGTCTGCAACAAAAACAACAAAGACTGGCGGAAGCGGCCGGCGCTTTCCGTAAACTGGCCCGTTTAACCGGGGTATTTGACCTGCGCCTGAGCCTGTTTTCGTTTTTTGTGAACGGGCTTTTTTTATCCGATCTGATCTGTGCCCTTGCCTACCTGCAATGGAATAAGCGTTATCAATCTGCATTTAAAGATTGGTTTGATGCCATGGGAGAAATGGAAATGCTGAACTCCATTGCTAATTTTCAGTACAATCATCCCTCGTTCATATTTCCGGAGATTGTTACAGATCAGTTAGTGATTAACGCTACCGGTCTCGGCCATCCACTGATGAAAACAGATAGGGCGGTGTGCAATGATTTTTCTATTGGTGAGCCGGCAAGATTACACCTGATTACAGGTTCCAATATGTCGGGCAAAAGTACTTTTCTGCGGGCAGTAGGATTGAACATGGTTCTGGCACAGTTAGGTGCACCGGTATTTGCCCAAAGTTTCAGCTGCCGTCCGGTCAGGATCTTAACTTCTTTTCACCATATCGATTCGCTCGAGGAAAGCACTTCTTATTTTTATGCTGAATTAAAATGCCTGCAAACCATCATACAATCTCTTGCGGCGCCGGAGCCTGCATTGGTTTTGCTGGATGAAGTGATGCGTGGCACCAACTCTACTGATAAACATGATGGTACGGCCCTGTTGATCAAAAAAATAGTACAGCAGAACTGTCTTACACTGATTGCTACCCATGATATCGAATTAGGTATACTGGCCACAGAATACCCAGGCATGGTAGAAAATTTCTGTTTTGAAAGCGAAGTAACCGAAACCGGACTCCATTTCGATTTCAGGAAGCGGAATGGGATCGCACAAAGCAAAAATGCCACGTACCTGATGAAACAGATGGGGATTGTATAGTCATTGTTGTCCGCTGAAAAAAGCTGCTTCCTCTGTGTAGCTCCAGATCTCTGAGTTGAAAAAAATACTTTATTCCGATTACCTGATGATAACTGTCTTTTTTTTACACAGAGGTCGCAGAGCAACAGAGGAGCATAGAGATAGTCAGCTCTTTAAACTGCTTGTCTTGGTAAAATTTTCAAGTAATACAAACAGGTTTTACCAGACAACAGTGATTGTTTAATGTTTATTCTAAGAGTTTCACCACCCGAGTCATTTTCCCGTCTGAATTAACCCCTTCCAGCACCAGCAGCAGTTTTTTGCTTACATCATTGTTGTAAAACTGGAATCTTACCCTTGGATTTTTTTTGTTGGTGATGAGGTAGGGGTTCCAGTACAAAGTGGTACGGTTATCTGTTTCAAAATTATCGCTGGCTTTTTCGTAGGAAGGATTGTAGAACTCCTTGAAACGGGAATAACCTCCGAGGATGGTATTCTCCAGTCCCTTACTGTTAGGTGCACTGGATTTTGCGTCATTGCCTTTTTTGGTATAGATGGCAATGGCACCGCCGCTGCCGCCTCCGAAAGAACCAAAGAAAGGTGGACGGAATACTTTGATCATGGCAATATCGCGGATATTGATGGTTTGTACCATATCTATAGCAGATACCATTTCGTTCAGATACAGATCGGGTGTAGCACCACGCCAGCTCAGACTCATATTGGCGCCGGATCCGCTGATCATTAATCCGGGTACTTTTCCCTGCAGGTAGGATAAGATGTCCATAGCACCGCCGATCCCGATGTCTTCTGTTAAATCAAAGGAATATGCATCACCACCCGAAAACAATCCACGTGCATATCTTTCATCGAGTTGCTGTTCCTTTGTTTTGGCCCTAGCTTTTACAATTACTTCCTGCAGCGTTGTAGAAGCCATCCTTTTTTTCAATAACTCCTGCTCATTCAGAAAATAATTCAGCCTGGCTTTCGCGATACTGTCGCTGTAGCGCAGGGGGCGATAGGTATCTCCAAACTGGATGGATTTGGGGGTATAACGTAACAAACCATTTTCAAATTTCACCTGTGTCAGATCGGTGAGTTTATCATTACCGTTAAAGCTGTAGAAAATGCGGGCCGTATCGTAAAAAAAAGCGCCTTTCTGTTCAAAATTACCGTCCCTGTCTACAGGCAGAAACAAAAAGTTCCGGCTGCTGTCTTTACCTGTAACAATCAGGTTCAGCAAAAGCGGTTTCCCTGCAATCACAGATTTATCGCCAAATACTTTACCTGTAATTTTCATGAAATCTGTTTCTACCGGGTATTGTTGGGTAGGTGTAACAGCGGCTTTGATCTTATCCCAGTCAAACCTGCGCCAGCCATTGGTGAGCATTACGAGATCCAGGTTGGCTGTTACACTATCCGCATCACTGCTGAGGTAATAACCGGGATTATGAATCTTACCCTTGATCTCGCTGCTGAGTAACAAATCCGAAAAAATGGTACGCTCATCCGGCTCGCCGATACTGGCATCGGTGATAGATACTGATAGGTTGGTGCTGGCCGTATCTGATACAAAGATCTCGTATACGTTTTTGCCCCGTTTGTCAAGACTAACCAGTGCCGTATTCAGTTTGGTATTGAATTCGTGTAAACGGTTGTTCACAAAAATCACTCTTTCTGCAACAGGTATCCAGTCAGAAGTGAATAAAGAGAACTGCAATAAACCGGTAGCCAGTTCATCAATCGGCACTTCTGCATTCAATAATAATTTCTCCGAGGCGTTCATGCTTACTTTATACATCAGAACCTGATTCATGTGAACGAGGAGGTTCATCCGTTTGAAATTTTCGGGTACAACCGCGGTTCTTTCTACCTGCACCAATGCTTTTTCGTTGGTGGTTCTGATAGTGAGTCTGGCACCCTGTGTTTTGGTAACCGGTATAGGAGTACTGCCGGTTTTGCCGTATTCGTCTGTCCAGTTGATCTTGTAATTCTCCTGTGGTGCAGGCAGTAAAAAAAAGCTACCCATACCATCATGCCTGGCTTTGATGGTATCCAGTACTTTGTTTTTATCATTCACCAATACACCTTTCACATAAACCGGATTGCCAAACTGGTTGGTGGCTTTGAAAGCGATACGGGTGGTTAATCCACTAACGAGAAAGCCACCTTCAGGAAAAGTCTCCACTTTTGTTTTATACGCCACCGGTTTTCTGGGGGTAGGGGTGGCACTGATGTTGAGTGTAATATCTTTTTCATACCGGAAAGCAGGATCGTCATTCAGCATCCAGCGGGTAAAAGCTTTGATACGGATAAAATTGCCAGTGTAATCAGCAGGTAATTCGAAAGAACCTTTGGCGGTTGATTGAAACAGTGGTGCCACTGTTTGTTTGATCATCTTACCCGTGGTATCATACCACTCTACATACATGTTCTTACTCAGGTAACTCAGTTCTGTGCCTGATAAGAGATAAATTTTGTAAAAAATGGTCTCTTCTTTGTTGTAAATGCTTTTGTCGAAATGGATATGTATTTTTTCGGTGGGATACTGTTCGGCATATACCGCCATCATGGAATCGATCAGTTGTGTTTTTCCTGTCTGTGCCAGCAGTACAGTAAACAGTAAGGCCAGTAAGCGTAAAGAAACCTGTTTCATCCGCGTAATATTGTCTTTCAAAAATAGATTCAAAGTACAAAGAACCGTTTTATTTTTCTGTTGCAAGGCGTAATTTTAAGCAGATATAGCTGTTAACTAGTTCTTAACAAACAGAAATCTTCCTGAAAAATGAGTAATTTACCAGTTCCTGTTCCTTTCATAGCATAATCCTTTTTACCCATGAAAACTGTTATTATCACCGGTGCCAATGGAAATCTCGGTACAGCTGTTACCCGTTTTTTTCTTGATAAAGATTACCAGGTAATTGCCACTGTTGCCAATGAAGCCATGAAAGCCGGGCTGACAGTTGCGCCACAACTGGATGTACATGTGGTGGATCTGGCCGATGAGACAGCCGCAGCAAATTTCATAAAGCTTGTGATCGACCAATACCATTCCATCGATGCGGCTTTACTTTTGGTGGGTGGATTTGCTATGGGGTCTGTAGCGGATACTTCTTCTGCCGACATTGATCAGCAGGTGTCACTTAATTTCAAAACCGCTTACCATGTGGCCCGGCCGTTGTTTCAGCACATGCTGACAAAGGGGCAGGGCAGAGTGGTGTTTATAGGAGCGCGTCCCGCACTGGAGCCTTCTGCAGGTAAGAATCTGGTAGCGTATGGGTTAAGTAAATCTCTCCTGTTTACATTAGCCGATTATATGAACGAAGAAGCCAAAGGAAAAAATGTAACCGCCACGGTGGTGGCTCCTTCTACGCTTGATACGGCATTAAACCGTAAATCGATGCCGGATGTAAATCCGGATAGCTGGGTAAAACCGGAAGCGTTGGCGGCCATACTCGAGTTTATTGTGTCTGATGCCGGAGCGCCTTTGCGTGAGTCTGTGTATAAAGTGTATAATAACGCCTGATAAAGAATAACTATGCTCACAGAAAACCTCGCCCAATTATACGAGCGCGATATACTGAAACTGAAAGCTGAGATCAGTTTATATGAAAATGAAGAACTGTTATGGCAAGTAGCGCCGGGTACTTCCAATTCAGGGGGCAACTTATGCCTGCACCTGCTGGGTAATCTGCAGCATTATATTGGTGCCGTACTGGGAAGCAGCGGGTATGTACGAAACCGGCCCGTAGAATTCATCAGCAAACATATTCCGAGAGCTGATATGATTCTCAGTCTGGATCATACCGCGGCGATCGTTACCAAAACCATCCGCTCACTGTCTGCAGAAACAATGGAAACTGAATATCCTGAAAAAGTATTTGATTACACCATGACCACCGGTTATTACCTGGTACATACATTGGCGCATCTCAACTATCATCTGGGTCAGATCAATTTCCATCGTAGGGTGGTTGGCAACAGCTGAGATCATAAATGCGCGAGTATATCCCTAACGGAGGAACGTTTCCGGTAATCTTTGTCGAAATAGCGGTACACGATCTTACCCTGTTTGTTAATTACGTAAACGGCCGGTACTGGTAAATTGGCTCCATTCGCTTCTCCGTTCACCTCGTTAAAATGGATACCGTATTTTTTATAGGCTTCAATGGTCTTTTCATCAACCTGAAAGACTACGTCATATTTTTTCATGATCAACAGTCCCTCGTCATGCAGGATGGAATAGCTGGCTTTGGTTTTGCTGATGGTTTGGTTGATGTAAGCCGGTTTTTCAGGTGTGATGGTAATAACAGATGCCCCCTTTTCTTTAATAAATAATAAAGAATCTTCCAGTTGTTTCAGTGCCTTATTGCAATACGGGCACCATTGGCCGCGGTAAAAGACCAATACAACTGCCCCTTTCTTTAACTCATTGCTGAGAGAAATGGTTTTTCCATATTGATCTGAGGAACTGAAATCAGGGGCTTGCTCGTTGAGTGTCAATCCTTTAGGACTGTTTTGTGCAGTAGCTGCCATGCTGAGCAGAAGGCATACCGAAAGAAAGATCTTTTGCATACAATTGGTTTTCTTGGAAAAATATAGTTACCCTGATATGGACGAAGCATGGAAAATTTCCTTACAGCCGGTAGCCATTATACCGGAAAATAAAAAACAGATACTCTGGTAAGGAAACCGCTATTCACTCGTCTTCATTCCGGTATAACATCGTAACTATTAAAAATTATGAAAACCATGAACCGATTTTTGCTCTTGATCGTATTTGTTCTGTGCTTACTATCAGGTCTGCAGGCGCAGGATGCAGTTGCCTTGCGTAAAAAGCACAATAACCTGGAAAAAGGGGTTGCTATTCAGGGTTACGACCCTGTGGCTTATTTTACCCAGAACAAAGCCGTAAAAGGGAAAAAAGAACTGGCTACATTATATGAAGGAGTCACCTACTATTTTGCCACGCTGGAAAACAAGGAGGCTTTTAAACAGGCACCGGCAACCTACGAACCGGCCTATGGCGGCTGGTGTGCTTATGCCATGGGAGCCAAGGGCGAAAAAGTACCAGTGGATCCCGGTACATTCAAAATCATTCAACATAAACTGTATCTGTTCTATAACAAGTTCTTTAACAACACACTGAATGACTGGAACAGGAGTGAATCAAATTTAAAAAACCAGGCAGATGCCAACTGGCAACACCTCAATCGTTGATCCCTTAATTGATTGCTATGAAAAAAAAATCTACGGTACTTGTGTGGATACTTCGTCTGCTGGCGGCTATTATCATGCTGCAGACACTCTATTTTAAATTTACCGCTTCGCAAGAGTCGGTCTATATATTCACCACCCTTCACATGGAGCCATGGGGACGGATTGGTGTTGGTGTAATGGAGTTACTGGCATCGGTATTGATCCTGTATCATCGCACAACGGCCTGGGGGGCACTGTTGGGAATGGGTTTGATGGCCGGTGCTCTTTTTTCGCATTTCACTCAATTAGGTATTGAGGTGATGGGTGATGGCGGCCTGCTTTTTATATATGCCTGTGTGGTTTTTATGGCCTGCCTGTTATTGGTGCTGCTGTACCGAAAACGGCCCGGTACCCCCTTGTTCTTTTTGTTAGGAAAATAGTTCCGGTGGTTGAATAAATATCTGGAACAAATAGTAATTTAATCCGGCATAATCAGCATAATGCATGCGCTAATACCGGTTCACTAATACAAGTACAAAATTAATTTTGTTATGCTTATACAGGAAGCTATCGGTCATGTATTCGTTCAGTTGCAGGATGTACTCGCAAATATATCTTCATCACAATACAGGCAAGCGAGTCAGCGCCTGTCCGGGGCTACTATCGGCCAGCATGTACGGCATGTGATCGAACTGTTTCTTTGTCTGGAAATGGGCTATGCCCATGGTGTGGTAAATTATGAAAAGCGGAAAAGAGATATACAGATCGAAACCGATAAAGCCATGGCTGCAGACCTCTTACAAAATCTGTATGCCCGGATAGGAAAAGCAGATGCCTCACTCTTACTCGAGTTTTCCGGGGAAAGTTCTTCAGGAGCAACCATTACGATTTCTACCAACTATTACCGGGAACTGTTGTATAACCTGGAACACACGGTGCATCATATGGCATTGATCAGGGTAGCGGTAGCAGAAGTAACGGAACTGGTGTTGCCCGATGGCTTCGGGGTAGCTTCTTCTACACTCAAATACAGAGCCTCATGTGCACAGTAAGTTTTTTGCCTGCCAATAATGGGTATTATATCACATCTAACCGCGATGAAAAAAATATCCGCCTGCCTGCCTTGCCCCCACAAACCTATATGGTTAATGGAAAGAAAATCCTGTTCCCCAGAGATGGGGATGCAGGTGGCAGTTGGATAGGGATCAACGAAAGCGGGTATGCTGCCGTGCTGTTAAATGGCGGTTTTATCAAACATGTTGAAACACCACCGTACCGAAAGAGCCGGGGACTGATTTTTGTAGAGATATTATCGGCAGAAAGTCCCCTGGATAGTTTTCTCACGGCAGATCTGTTCCGGATCCAGCCTTTTACCCTTGTTTTATTATCCCAGACAAATCTCTATGAATGTTGCTGGGATGGTTCCCGCAAGCATACCCGTGTACTATCGCAGGAGCAGCCGCATATCTGGTCATCCGTAACTTTATACGAACCTGCGGTTATCGCCAAACGCAAATACTGGTTTGCGGAATGGCTGAAACAGTATCCCGCTCCAACTATGGAAGATATCCTGCTTTTTCATCGTTTTGCCGGCGATGGTGATCCGGTCAATGATATCAGGATGAACCGTGATAACCGGATGCTTACAGTAAGTATTACGAGTATGGAAATTCATCCACTGGCGGGCAAGATGACTTACTTTGATCTGTTAGCAAATCGTAACGACCAGTCACTGCTTCCATTTACGCTACAATCCGTTTCTTCGTAACGAAATCTGCAGATGAAAAAAATCCTGAATCATCCCTTTTTGATCAAATTGCTGCACTGGGAGTACTGGTCGTTCAATATGTTGTATGGCCCGATTTACCTCTACTGGTTTGTACTTTGTGCCCGGGCCCGTTCTTTTTTCTTTTTTAATACAGCTAACCCCAGTATCAAAAACGGCGGTTTTCTGATGGAAAGCAAAAAGGAGATCTATGATTTGATTCCTGAGCGCTATTACCCCCAGACAATGTTATTTACAGCCGGTATCCCGGTTGAACAGATGATCGAACAGATACGAGCAGCCGGTTTTGTTTTTCCTTTGATAGCCAAACCCGACATTGGGATGCGTGGCCTGGCTGTGGCCAGATTAGCTGATGAAAAAGAAGCATTACTGTATGCACAGGAAAGCCAGGTTGATTTTCTGGTGCAGGAATATGTGCCTTATGAAAATGAGATCGGGATCTTTTATTATCGTTATCCTGATGAAGCTTCGGGCCATATTTCCGGCATCGTGAAAAAAGAATTCCTGGCGGTAACAGGTGATGGAAAAACACCGACAAGGGAACTGCTGCTGCGTGATCCCCGGTACATACTACAGTTGCCTATTCTGGAACAAACCATGCAGCATTTATTGGCCGAAGTAGTACCAGCCGGCGAAAAAAAAGTATTGGTTCCTTATGGTAACCATGCCCGCGGAGCCTTGTTTCTGGATGACAGTGACCGGGCGGATGGAAAGCTTGTTTCTATGATTGATGGAATTTGTAAGCAGGTGCCCGGTTTTTATTTTGGCCGCCTGGATATCCGTTACCGGAGCTGGGAAGAGCTGAAGGAAGGGAAACACTTTTCCATTATAGAATTAAACGGTGCAGGCAGTGAGCCTACACATATGTATGATCCCCGGCATTCTGTATTTTTTGCCTGGAAAGAAATTATCCGGCATTGGCATATCCTGTTAGAGATCAGTAGGCAGAATCACCGCAGGTACCATCTGCCTTATCTGTCTACTGCTTCCGGTTTACAAATGTTCAGGGAGAATGCTGTGTATGTGAAAAAGATACAGCCGGGATCCTAACCCTGCAAGCCATATACATTATTGTACGGGTTCATTGCCTATTTCATCTACATTGATCAATCTGTACGAAACAGAATTTTTAGAGAAAGAGATCAGGAATTCGGTACCAATATATTTGCCGCGGTATTCGTAAATACAGACCAGGTTACCTTCTTCTTCTACCTGGCCAATAATGGTATATTCTTTGTTATGAAAGCTATACGTGATCCGTTGTTTGGGGTCTGCAGAACTACGGCTTTTGTGTTTGTTGATATATTCAAAATTGCCTTGCTTCAAAATAGTAGGATTAATGGCTGGATAACTCTCCCCAAAGGCTGTTTTTGCATCCAACAGCGGGGTAAGCTACGCAAATTGTTTGGTTTGGCAGAATTGAGGGTCGGGGAGAGCTATTGGTAACCGTAAAAGGAAGTAATTGCCTCTTTTTTTTGACAATGCTGTTTTCAATAATTCTGTATCTTGTTTCAGAATCCATTATCCTGCTATGCCATCGGCAAAATAGGATAACTCAACTCAAATCCTATTGATATCCAGACAATGCGAGATGATATTCAGCCTATAAATGAAACTGCAAGACTGGAGGCATTAAAAGCGTATCATATACTGGATACCCTGGGTGAAGAAGTCTATGACCGCCTTACCAAACTGGCTTCGCTGATCTGCGACGTACCCATCTCACTGGTTACATTAATTGATGAAGACCGGCAATGGTTCAAATCCAAACAAGGACTTTCCATTACCCAAACACCCCGCGAGCAGGCATTTTGCCGGTATGCCATTTTGCAGCCATCTCTGTTTGAGATAGAAGATGCTTCATTTGACGAACGTTTTAAGCATAATCCACTGGTAACCGGCGACCCCCATATCCGGTTTTATGCGGGTTTCCCACTCATAGATAATAAAGGCTATGCGTTGGGAACTTTGTGTGTGATAGACCGTGTTCCCAGAAAATTGACTGCCAACCAGCAGGAATCGCTTTCCCTGTTGGCCAAAGAAGTCATGTCGCTGATCACAGAAAAACGCCAGCGGGAAGAGCTTGAGAATTTCGAGAAGCTCTTTACCATGTCGAATGATATGATTGGTGTGGCAGCTACAGATGGTTATTTTAAAAGAATTAACCCCGCATTTGAAAAAATATTAGGCTGGCAGGAAGCCATTTTCCTCAGCAGTAGTTTTTTTGATTTTATTCATCCGGATGATATAGCCATTACAGAAAATGAGATCCGTAAACTGGCGGCAGGTGAGATAACGATCAACTTCAGCAATCGTTTCCGCGCCAGAGATGGTTCGTATAAGATCATTCAATGGGTAGCCACACCCGAGCCCCAGAGTGGTTATCTTTTTGCCATCGGCCGTGATGTTACTTCTGAAAAAATCAAGGAGCAGGAAGTGATGGCCAGTGAAAGTAAGTTCAGGTCCTTCTTCGAGAATTCGCAGGGATTAATGTGTACCCATGATATGACCGGGGCATTTATCAGTATCAATACCGCGGGTGCGGAGCTCTTGGGTTATACACCCGCTGAGTTACTTGAGAAAACACTTTTCGATATTGTTCCACCGGCTCACCATGCTTCGATACATACTTACCTGGCCGAAATGGAAACCACTGGAAGATCGAAAGGGTTGATGACCACTCTGCATAAAAACGGTTCTCTGCGGGTATGGCTGTATAACAATACGGTGGAAAGGGATGGGGAAGGAAATTTGTATGTGATCGGTAATTCGGTTGACATATCAGACAGGTTACGCCTTGAAAAAGACCTGCAGCGAACCAAAGAAATTCTGGAAAATACCAACCAGGTAGCCCGCATAGGTGCCTGGGAGATTTTACCAGAAAAAAATAAAATATTCTGGTCGCCTGTTACCTGCCAGATTCATGAAGTGCCGGAAGATTTTGTGCCCGACCTTACTACTGCCATTCATTTCTACAAAGAAGGTGAGAGCCGGCAGCTGATCGAAGAAGTCGTGTCGAAAGCCATGGAAGCGGGTGGTTCCTGGGATCTTGAATTGCAACTGGTTACTGCCAAAGGTAACGAAAGATGGGTGCGGGTATTGGGTAAGGCAGAAATGGTAGATGGGAAATGCAAAAGAATCTTTGGCGCTTTTCAGGATATTGATGAACAGAAAAAAGTCAAACTGGCGCTTCAGATCAATGAGGCCAAATACCGCGCTTTCTTCGATAACTCTCCGGTTGGCATAGCCATTAATCGCCACGCAGATGGTAAATTCATCGATGGCAATCAGGCACTGTACAATATGATCGGTTACACGGAAGCAGAATACAGGCAACTCAGTCACCATGATGTAACCCCCGCCAGATACGATGCAGAGGAGATCAAACATCGCCAGTCGCTCACAGATACCGGCCGGTATGGTCCATACGAAAAAGTATACCTGCACAAAGATGGGCATCCCATCCCTGTGCTGTTGAATGGGATCAGGTTTACGGATGAAAGCGGGGAAGAACGTGTGTATTCGGTAATCCAGGATATTTCTGAACGAAAACAGATCGAGCGGGAACTGATCGTTGAAAAAGCCCGCCTCTCTGCTTTTGTAGAGAATGCTCCTGCGGCAGTGGCCATGTTCGACAGGGAAGTGAGATATATTGCCATCAGTAACCGCTGGATGGAAGAATACCAGTTGGTGGGTAAAAATATTATCGGTTTATCGCATTACGAGGTATTCCCCAATATCTCACAGCACTGGAAAGAAATACATGCCCGTTGCCTGGCAGGAGCCATTGAAAAAAATGAAGAAGATGTATGGCGTCCGCCGGGATGGACGCATGATCAATACCTGCGGTGGGAAGTAAGACCCTGGTATCTCTTTGATGGATCCATTGGTGGTATCATGATGTTTACCCAGGATATCACAGAAATCTGTTTGCAGCGCGATGAATTAAAAACAGCCAAGAAAACCGCCGAACAGGCCAATCAGGCCAAGTCTGAATTTCTGGCCAGTATGAGTCATGAGATCCGCACCCCACTGAATGGTGTGATCGGCTTTACCGACCTGATACTGAAAACCAGACTGGACGAAACCCAGCAGCAGTACCTGTCTATCGTTAACCAATCGGCCAATACCCTGCTGAGTATCATCAACGATATTCTCGATTTTTCCAAGATCGAAGCCGGAAAACTGGAATTGGAAATGGAAAAATGTGATCTCTATGAAATTGCCAGTCAGGCGGCAGATATGATCAGCTTTCAGGTAAAGAAAAAGCGCCTGGAAATGCTGCTGAATATTTCTGCTGAGTTACCGAGATTTATCTGGGCCGATGCGGTTCGCCTAAAACAGATCCTCATTAACCTGCTGAGCAATGCATCTAAGTTTACAGAACAGGGAGAGATAGAACTGAAAATTGAATTGTTACACGCGGTATCAGATAAAGAAATCATGGTCCGTTTTGAAGTAAGAGATACTGGTATCGGTATCAGGGAAGATAAACAGAAAAAAATCTTCCAGGCATTTTCGCAGGAAGACGGAACAGTTACCAAACGATATGGCGGAACCGGTTTGGGACTCACCATATCCAACCGCCTGCTGGCACTGATGGGAAGCCAGTTACAACTGAAGAGCAGTCCCGGAAAGGGGAGCAGTTTTTATTTCGACCTGCAACTGGCAGCCGAACAGGGGCAACCCCTTCGATGGGAGAATATTTCCTCCATCAAAAAAGTGCTGATTGTAGATGATAATGAGAATAACCGCACGATCATTACCCAGATGCTCCTGCTGCAGAATATTCAGGCCGATCTGGCCCAGAATGGAATTGAAGCCCTGCAGATACTGGGAACCGGAAAAAAATATGATGTGATTCTTACGGATTATAATATGCCGATCATGGACGGACTCGAGACCATCCAGAAGATCAGGAAGAGTTTTTATGCAACGGCCGAAGAGCAGCCGATCATTCTCCTGTCAAGCTCGTCAGATGATGAGGGTCTGGTTCGCAAATGCCAGGAACTGCAGGTATCGCTTCGCCTGGTAAAACCGATCAAAATGCAGGATCTGTATACGGCTTTATCGAGGCTGGGTTTACAGAAAGAAGGGCAGGAAGTGGCACCAGCAGCCAATTTACCCGTGGCCAACCTGAACGCTCTGCGGATAATGATTGCAGAAGATGGGGCTGTGAATATGTTACTGGCAAAAACCATCATCCAGCGAATCGCACCCAATGCAGAGATCCTGGAAGCGGAAAATGGTAAAGCAGCGTTGCGGATCTGTACCGGGCAGATGCCAGATTTCATTTTCATGGATATCCAGATGCCTGAAATGAATGGGTATGAAGCTACCCGCAAAATACGCTTGCTCGAAAACGGCAAAGAAGTGCCTATTATCGCGGTAACGGCGGGTAATGTAAAAGGAGAGAGGGAAACATGTATAGAGGCGGGTATGAATGATTTTATCGCAAAGCCGATTATAGAAGACACGGTTAGAACTGTTTTTAATAAATGGGCCATTGCTTCTCATACACCTTCAGAAACAGGAGAACCGGTAAACACTATGGATCAGATAGAAGAGCATATTAACCTGAACAAGCTCCGGGATATAGTGGGGGCCGATGATGCCATGCTGAACGTATTTTTGTCTTCCATAGAAACAGAGATCCGTAAATCCATCCTTGAACTGGAAGAAAATTTCAGACAAAAAGACCTGCCCGCACTGAAAAGCGGGGGGCACAAATTAAAAGGAACTACGTTAACGGCAGGATTGGGATTACTTTCGGAGTTGGCCAAAAAGATAGATGCATTAACAGCATTTGATGAAACGTCTATTGCCGGCCTCCTATCAGACACACGCCGGGAAACGGAAACGATTCTACAGATTATCAGAGGCTTGTCAGAAAAATGATGAAAGTCATTTGTTGGAAAGAAAGGTTTTCCGATGATTTTATGCTATTTCTGTTTTTTTTGAAATAAGCGTTGCAATTCTTTGTCTACATCATTTTTTTGGTATGAAATTCCGTAATTTGGGGTGGGTATAAAATTCACACCCGAATTTGCATATGGGAGCCATTTCTTTGATCGCTTTGGGTCTGGCAGCCATCCTCTTTTCTGCCGGCGGCATCCTGGTTGGAAAGTTCCTGCTGAAGAAAAGTACCAATCCACAGAAAGGCCAGCCTTACGAATGTGGTATCCCGACACAAACATCTCCCTGGCACCAGTTTCATGTAGGTTATTACCTGTTTGCCCTTTTGTTCCTCATTTTTGATGTGGAGCTGGTTTTCCTCTATCCCTGGGCCGTGGTGGTAAAGAAAATAGGGATCATTGCTTTGGTAGAGATTTTCATCTTCATATTTATATTGTTCATGGGCTTTTTATATGCACATAAAAAAGGAGCATTGAAATGGAGTTAACCGATACATTACAGGAACGGGCTGATTTTCCGGGAGAAATTGTTCCCACAGCAGGCGGTGGTATCATTGTCAGCAGTTTTGATGGCCTGATTAACTGGGCACGCTCCAACTCTTTATGGCCCCTCACTTTTGCTACCAGTTGCTGCGGCATCGAAATGATGTCTACCGCATCGGCCAAATACGATTTTTCCCGCTTTGGATTTGAAGTGGCGCGCGCCTCACCAAGACAGGCCGATCTGATCATTATTGCCGGAACCATCGTTAATAAAATGGGACCCGTGCTGAAACGCTTGTACGACCAGATCCCCGATCCCAAATACGTAATTGCCATGGGTGCCTGCGCTATCAGCGGCGGACCTTTCTTTTACAATACCTATTCAGTAGTAAAAGGAGCCGATCATATTATTCCGGTAGATGTATATATCCCTGGATGTCCGCCCAGACCGGAAGCTTTGCTGCATGCCATGATCAGTTTACAGGAAAAGATAAAAAGTGGGTTGACCCGCGAACAGATCCGCGAGCAATCAAAAGCCTAGTATAAAGAAACTGTATGACGAACGAAGTACTCAAAGAACAGATCCTCGCCCTGGAACCTTCCGTCAGTTTTGACGAAACCGGCGAGTGGCTGAATATTCTCGTAGAACCTGCCAAATGGAAAGCACTGGCTCAGGGACTGCGCCGGTCGGCGATGCACTTTGATTACCTTTTCTGTCTCACCTGTGTTGACTGGAAAACCCACCTTACCATGGTGTACCATCTTTCTTCCACCACACACAGACATACTATCGTAGTAAAAGCCAACCTTGACAGGACCACACCAGAAATTGAAACGGTATGCGATATCTGGCGTACGGCAGAATTTCATGAGCGGGAAGTATTTGAGTTATTTGGTGTGATATTCCTGAACCATCCGGATCTGCGCAGGCTGATACTGACAGATGATTTTGAAGGATTCCCCTTGCGGAAAGATTTTGAGGATCCTATTAATATGATAAAACTGTAGCCGGGCATGTATACGCAAACAGATGTGATAAAAGATACCACAGCAGACGGTCCTGAAGGCGAACTGGTGATTAATATGGGGCCGCAGCACCCTGCCACACATGGCGTGCTGCATCTCGTGATCACACTCGACGGCGAAACCATCAAAAAAATCGAACCCCACCTGGGTTATATTCACCGCTCTATTGAAAAAATGACGGAGAGTCTTACCTACCGCCAGTTTACCTATGTAACCAGCCGGATGGATTATCTCTCTGCCCATATCAATAACCTGGCCTGTGCCATGACGGTGGAGAAAGCCATGCAGATAGAAGTACCCGAACGTGCCAAAGTGATCAGGGTATTGATGAATGAGTTGACCCGTATTGCTTCGCACGAACTGTGGATCGGTGCCATGGCTATGGACCTGGGTGCCTTCACTCCCTTCTTCTACGCATTCCGCGAAAGAGAGCTGATCACAGATATCATGGAAGAAACCTGCGGCGCCAGGTTAACCATGAACTATATGGTGCCGGGTGGTGTGATGTATGATATCCATCCTTCCTTTCAGCAAAAAGTAAAAGAGTTTGTAACGCAGTTCAAGCATAAAGTAACTGAGTACGAGGACCTGGTTACCAATAACGTGATTTTCCAGAGCCGTACCAAAGGGGTAGGTTTTTTATCCAAGGAAGATGCGATCTCGTATGGTTGCAGCGGCCCGGTAGCAAGGGCCAGTGGGGTAAGTTGTGATATCAGGAAGCTCTATCCTTATGAAGTATACGATAAGGTGCAATTTGATGAAGTGCTGGATACTGCCGGAGATTCTTTTGCCCGTTATATGGTAAGGGTAAGAGAAATGAACCAGTCTATCCGGATCATCGAACAACTGATTGATGCCATTCCGGAAGGAGAATTTCAGGCCAAAACAAAAGCGGTACTGAAACCACCGAAAGGAGAGTTTTATACAAGAGTAGAAACAGCCCGTGGTGAACTGGGTGTGTACCTGGTAAGTGAGGGAGGAACCACGCCGTACCGGATAAAATACCGCTCACCCGGATTCTCCAATCTTTCCGCGCTGGATCATATGGCCAGGGGCAGCAAGATCGGAGACCTGATGGCCACGATGGGAACATTGGATCTGGTGATACCGGATATTGACAGGTAGGGAGTGGTGAGTAGTCAGTAGTGAATTGTCAATGGGCAATGGTGAATAGGTAATTGACAATTGACCATTCACAATAACGCGATCATAAACGAAAGTAATTTATAAACGATGTTCAGTTTAGAAGGCATTACAGGCACGGTACAGAACTGGTTGCTCAACACATTCAACCCGCAGGTGGCTTTGTTGATTGAATGCGCCATTGTGATACTGCTGGCCATTTCTTTGTTTGCGGTGCTGGGATTGGTATTGGTACTGATGGAAAGAAAAGTGGCCGCGCATATCCAGATCAGGCTGGGGCCTAATCGCGTAGGTCCGGGTGGTATGTTCCAGACGGTGGCCGATACAGTGAAACTGATCATGAAAGAAGGGCTTACCCCCGATCTGGCGGATAAGTTCCTGTTCAATCTCGCCCCATTTGTAGTGATGATCGTGGCCATGCTGCTGCTGGCACCCATTGCTTTTGCTAAAAATTTTCAGATCTGGGATATCAATATCGGAGTGTTGTATGTATCTGCGGTTTCTTCCCTTTCCGTGATCGGGATCCTGATGGCAGGCTGGGCCAGTAATAACAAGTATTCTTTATTGGGTGCCATGCGCAGTGGTGCACAGATCGTGAGTTATGAATTGTCTGCCGGACTGGCCATCTTATCCGTAGTGGTATTAACCGGCAGCCTGCAGATCTCTGATATCATTGCTTCGCAGCAGGATGGCTGGTGGTTGTTTAAGGGGCATATTCCGGTGATCATTGCTTTTGTGATTTTTCTGATCGCTGTTACAGCAGAAACCAACCGGGCACCTTTTGATTTGGCAGAAGCGGAATCAGAACTAACAGCCGGATTCCATACAGAATATTCGGGGATGAAATTTGCCCTGTTCTTTCTGGCGGAATATATCAACATATTTATTGTGTGTGCCATTGGTGCCACCCTGTTTCTGGGAGGATGGATGCCTTTGCATATCGGCAACTGGGAAGGCTTTAACCACGTGATGGATTATATCCCCTCCTCTGTCTGGTTTTTGGGAAAAACATTTTTCCTCATCTTTTTAATTATGTGGTTCCGGTGGACCTTCCCGCGTTTGCGGGTAGACCAGTTATTGAACCTGGAGTGGAAATACCTGTTACCGATAAGTTTATTCAACCTCTTACTGGTAACACTGATAGCAATATTGGGATGGCATTTTTAGGTTGAGCGTGAGGGGCTTTTATTCAGTAACGCTCCGTGCAACTCCGTGTTCTTTGTGTCTCTGTGTTGAAAAAGTATTATTCGTAAATAAATATTTTCAACACAAAGACAAGGAGCTACCGGGGATCACAGAGTAAATAAAACAGGATACATGTTTTTGAAAGAGTACATAAAAGATGTTTATGGTGGCGTAACCTCTTTACTGAAGGGGATGCGGAAGACCGGTTATTATTTCTTCCATCCCAAAGAGATCATCACCGAGCAATATCCCGATAACCGCGCCACACTGAAACTGGCCGAGCGTTTCCGTGGCGAAGTGGTAATGGCGCATGATGCCAATAACGAACATGCCTGCACGGGCTGCACTGCCTGTGAACTGGCCTGCCCTAACGGTACCATCAAGATCATTACCAAATTTGACATGACTCCCGAAGGGAAAAAGAAAAAAGCGATCGATACATTCATCTATCACCTTGAACTCTGTACCATGTGTAATTTATGTGTGGAAGCCTGCCCAACAGGTGCCATCAGCATGGCGCAGAATTTTGAGCACAGTGTATACGATAGAAACAAACTCACCAAAAAATTAAATAAACCAGGTTCTAAAGTAAGGGAGGGCGTTGAATAATGGAAGCATCTGCCATCATATTCTATTGCATAGCAGCTTTTATCCTCGGAGCAGGTATACTGGCTGTTACCACACGAAAAATATTCCGGTCTGCCATCTGGCTGCTGTTCTCACTGGTAGGCATTGCTGCCTTGTATTTCTGGCTGCAGGTAGAGTTTATAGCCGCTGTACAGATCATTGTATATGTAGGAGGTATTGTGGTACTGATCATTTTTTCCATTTTCCTTACCCAGCAATCGGGTAAAGAAATGGCCAAACCTTCGGGTAAACATGTCTTGTTTTCGTTGCTGGCCGTTTTGTTCGGACTGGCACTGATCTATAACCTGATCTCAGAATACGGTTTTGCCGAACAGGCATCCCAACCATTCCAGGTAGCAGTGGGAGAAATTGGTATGCAGATGCTGAGTACTACCGAACACGGTTTTATCCTGCCCTTTGAAGCTGTGAGTATGTTATTGCTGGCGGCCATGGTGGGATGTATTGTGATCGCCATGAAAAACAAAAGCGGCAACCTGGAAGCAGCTGAACCGCCGGCCGGCAAACTGATGATTCATTCAGATTTTACTTCATCCACAACAGAAAAGGAGGCTTGATATGAATAGTGTACCCCTGGCGCATATCCTGTTTGTAAGTACCGCACTGTTCTGCATTGGCATGTATGGCTTGTTTACCCGCCGTAATATCATCACCATGCTGATGTCGATAGAACTGATGCTGAACAGTGTAAACATCAATTTTGTAGCTTTCAATAAATACCTCTGGCCCGAAAAGCTGGACGGGATCTTTTTCACATTGTTCATCATTACCATTGCTGCTGCCGAGGCGGCGGTGGCCATTGCCATTATCATTAACCTGTACAGAAGCCATAACTCTATAGATGTGGAAGATGCCACGGAACTGAAATATTAAAACGATGTCAAACTATTCCTACATAGTATGGATCCCGCTTTTGCCACTGATCACTTTCCTGGTGCTGGGTCTGTTTGGAAGAAAATACCTGAAAACTTTTTCCGGTATCCTGGGTACGGGCTCCTTGCTTGCTGCCACCGTTTTATCCTTACTGGCCGCCAGGCAGTATTTTCTGGGCGATGGAAAGCTGAATGGTGTTTACCAGAAGATCACTGCTTTTAAATTTACCTGGCTCGAGTTTTCGCCCGGCGTATCCATTGATATCAGCGCCATCGTTGATCCGATCTCTGTAATGATGCTGGTGGTGGTTACTTTTGTTTCACTGATGGTGCATGTGTTCAGTCTTGGTTATATGAAAGGAGAGGAGCGCTTTGCTACCTATTATGCCTATCTCGGTCTGTTTACATTTTCTATGCTGGGATTGGTATTATCCGGCAACCTGTTCCAGATCTATATGTTCTGGGAACTGGTAGGTGTTTCTTCTTTTTTACTGATAGGTTATTATTACAACAAACCTTCTGCTGTTGCAGCTTCCAAAAAAGCATTCATCGTTACCCGTTTTGCCGACCTGGGATTCCTGGTGGGAATACTGGTACTGGCTTTTTACGGACATACACTCGATATTGCTACCCTGATCGAAAGATTAACATCGGCACAATCCACCGAATTCACCGGTATGGCTACCGCGGGTTTTCTGGGTGTATCTATGCTTACCTGGGGATTAACTTTGGTATTTATCGGCGGTGCCGGTAAATCGGCCATGTTCCCCCTGCATATCTGGTTACCTGATGCGATGGAAGGTCCTACACCTGTATCCGCATTGATCCACGCTGCTACTATGGTGGTGGCTGGTGTATACCTGGTAGCCCGTTTATTCCCGATTTACTCCATGGATGCGAGTGCGCTGCAGGTAGTAACGTATGTAGGTGCTTTCTCCGCTTTACTCGCGGCCGTAATTGCCTGTACACAAACAGATATTAAACGGGTACTGGCTTATTCTACCATGTCGCAGATCGGTTATATGATGTTTGCGCTTGGTATTGCCAAACAGGGGGGTGAAGGGGGGTTGGGTTATATGGCTTCCATGTTCCATCTTTTTACACATGCTTTCTTTAAATCACTGTTATTCCTTGGCGCCGGTGCGGTGATACATTTAGTGCATAGTAATGATATGAAAGATATGGGTGGACTGCGCAAGCTGATGCCTATCACGCATATCGCCTTCCTGATCGGTTGCCTGGCCATTGCCGGTGTTCCGCCGTTTGCCGGATTTTTCAGTAAGGAAGAAATATTGCTGGCGGCCTATCATTCCAACAAACTCATTTTTGGTGTGGCCCTGTTTACGGCGGCACTGACTTCTTTTTATATGTTCCGTTTGTATTTCTCTATCTTCTGGAGCAAAGAAGCACCACATCTGCATACAGAACATGGCGAAGGAACTTTCTCTATGAAGTTTCCGCTGGTGGTATTGGCTACCTGTGCGGTAGCAGCAGGATTTATTCCTTTCGCGCAGTTTATCACTTCTGATGGCGCGGCGCTGGAAACACATACGGATCTGAGTTTTTCTATTGCGCCTGTAACCTTATCGGTACTCGCTATTCTGCTGGCGGCATCTATGTACCGGGTGGCCAATGATAAACCAACGAAGCTGGCTGCCGCCATGGGTGGTTTGTACAGAGCAGCGAGCCGTAAATTTTATATGGATGAACTGTACCTGTTCATCACCCAAAAAATAATTTTCCCGCTCATCGGTGCGCCGATTGCGTGGATCGATAAAAATATTGTAGACGGACTGATGAACCTGCTGGCGGCTGTTACAGCTAAGATCTCTGAATGGATCAAAGGGCTACAATCCGGAAGGGTACAGAGCTATGCGCTGTATTTCTTTGGAGGGGTAGCCGCATTGGCGGTACTATTTATTTATATATGGAAATGAGCTTATTATGAACCTGTCCTTACTCATCTTACTCCCACTGGTCACCGCTGTTGTGATCCTTTTCTGCAACGGACTGAAACAGGTTCGTATGGCGGCACTGGTAGGTTCTGTGGCACAACTGGCCGTATCCTTACGTTTGTTGCTGTTGTATAGTAATGAAAGAGCTGCCGGTAACACATCACCCATGTTGTTTGAAAGCAAACACGAATGGTTTACCGGTCTGCATATCAATTATCATATCGGGGTAGATGGTATTTCCATTGCCATGATCCTGTTAACTGCTTCGGTAGTAGTGGCGGGCATCCTCGTATCATGGACCATGGAAAAACTGAGTAAAGAATTTTTCTTCCTGCTGCTCCTGTTAAGCATGGGGGCGTATGGATTTTTTATCTCGCTCGATATATTCACTTTGTTCTTTTTCCTCGAAGTAGCTGTGATCCCCAAATTCCTGTTGATCGGGATCTGGGGAAGCGGTAAAAAAGAGTACAGCGCTATGAAACTGGCCCTGATGCTGATGGGCGGCTCGGCACTGGTATTTATCGGATTGATGGGTGTATATTACCAGACAGGTTCTTTTGACCTGATGCAGATCGCTACCACGGCTATTCCGCTGGAAGTACAGAAATTCTTTTTCCCTTTTGCCTTTCTGGGCTTTGGCATATTTGGTGCGCTGTTTCCTTTTCATACCTGGGTACCGGATGGTCACGCATCTGCTCCCACTGCAGCTTCTATGTTCCTGGCGGGGATCTCGATGAAACTGGGTGGATATGGTTGTTTGCGCGTAGCCACTTTCCTGATGCCAGATGCGGCACATGCCTATTCCTGGATCATTATTTTATTAGCCACGATCGCGATCATCTATGGTGCATTTGCTACGATGATGCAGACCGATCTGAAATATATCAACGCCTATTCTTCCGTAAGCCATTGTGGTTTTGTGATATTGGGTATCGGCATGCTGACACGCACTTCGATCAATGGTGCGGTATTGCAGATGGTATCGCATGGATTGATGACGGCCCTTTTCTTCGCCGCCATTGGCATGATCTACAGCAGAACCCATACCCGTTTGGTGGCACAGCTGGGAGGACTATTAAAAGTGATGCCCTTTATCTCAACCGTATTTGTGATAGCAGGTCTTTGCTCGCTGGGCTTACCCGGCTTTAGTGGTTTTGTGGCCGAGATGACCGTATTCATGGGTGCCTGGCAGAACCCGGATGGCTGGTATCGTTTTGCCACTATCCTTGCCTGTGCCTCCATCGTGGTAACAGCGGTGTATATTTTACGTGCCGCGGGCAAAACAGTGATGGGGCCTATTGAAGAGAAATACAATCTGTTAACCGATGCCACCTGGAACGAGAAACTGGCGGCAGCTATATTGATCGTGGGTATTGTACTGATAGGTGTGGCACCCTTTCTCATCAACCAACTCATCATGCCCGGAACAGATACAATCATGCTGCAGGTAGGAAAAGCGATTACCCAAAAATGAAACTGACCCATGGTAACTGAATTCTTCATATTACTGAAACAGGAACTGGTGATCACCGCCATTATTTTCCTGTTATTATTCCTGAAACTGGGTAAAGACCGGTCCAATGAATCGATCCTCTCGATCATTAATTTCCTGCTGTTCCTGAACCTGGCCGCTGGTTTCTTCGGTAACCAGGAGGGTATGCTCTTTAACGAGATGTTCCGGACCAATTCACTCATCAACCTGGAAAAAAATATCCTGAACCTGGCCCTCTGGATCATCTCTTTGCAATCGTATAGCTGGTTACAAACGCATAAACATGTACTCGAGTTTTACCTGCTGCTGTTAACCTCTTTGCTCGGTATGTTCTTTATGATCTCCAGCGGTAACCTGCTGATGTTCTACCTCGGACTGGAAATGTCTACCATTCCGCTGGCTGCTGCTGCTAATTTTGATCTTACCAAACGTCAATCCTCTGAAGCAGCCATGAAGATGATCATATCATCGGCTTTCTCTTCCGGTTTGCTGCTTTTGGGTATTTCGTTGGTGTATGGTGTAAGCGGTACATTGGTGTTTGCAGAAATTCCGGCACATCTTTCTGCCGATCCATTGCATATACTGGCTTTTGTACTGGTATTATCCGGTATCGCATTCAAGATCTCTGCCGTGCCTTTTCATTTATGGACGGCTGATGTATACGAAGGTGCACCGGTAGCGGTTACCTCTTTCCTTTCAGTGGTATCGAAAGCGGCTGTATTATTTGTGTTCGTGCCAATCCTGTATACGGTGTTCAAGCCGCTGGCAGAAACCTGGTACCATGTTTTGTTTGTATTGGCGCTGGTAACCATCATCATCGGTAACTTATTTGCGCTTCGGCAGAATAACCTGAAACGTTTCCTGGCTTTTTCTTCTATTGCACAGGTAGGTTTTATACTGGTGGGTATTTCCGGTAGTTCGCAGGCAGGTATGGCTTCGGTGATTTTCTTCATCCTTGTGTATGTATTCTCTAACCTTGCCGCATTTGGGGTGGTATCGCTGGTAAGTGCGTTAACGGGTAAAGAGGGAGTAGCCGATTACAAGGGTTTTTATGCCACCAATCCTTTTCTCTCCTGGGTATTAACGATTGCTTTGTTTTCATTGGCAGGTGTGCCGCCTACTGCGGGCTTTTTTGGTAAATTCTTTTTACTGATCGCGGGTGCGGCCAAGGGCAATTACTGGCTCATTGGTATTGCAGCGCTGAACATGGTGGTTTCCTTTTATTATTACCTGCGGGTAGTAAAAACCATTTTCATGGATGCGAATGAAACACCGATCACCAAACTGACGATCCCGGCATTGCCCAGACTTTCGCTGTATATCTGCCTGGCAGGTATCATTATTACAGGACTGGCCAGTATGGTCTATGATTATATTTACTCACTCAGCTACGGCTTATAAATACCGGTAATATGGCCATCAATAAGAATCACGAATTTGAAGAGCTGGATGGTGTAAAATGCGCCATCGTAGAGAAGAATGTTTCTCATAACAGGGTCGATTTTCTGAAGCCCCTGCTCGAAACCAATGGATATACCGTAGTGGTGGTAGCCAGTCCGCCACCCAAAGCCGCCCCGGCTGCACCTGTAGCAGAAGGCACCGAAGCACCTCCTCCGCCACCTCCCGCACCTGAAACATTTACCATTGGGGTTACCGATGTGATGTTCAATGCCACCAATGCCATATTTGGCCGTTTACTGAAAACCAGTAATGGCAGAATTGTAACACTGGCTTACTGGAAACAGAAAGAACGGTTTCCACACGACCAGATCCCTTATTACGAGAACCTGTAAGATGGCTTCACAGGCGTTTGTTGCTGCCTGATAGGTACTAAAATAAAGATGCGGCAGCTATTGCATTTGGCTGGGAACTGTTGTAACTTTTAGCAACCAAAATTTATCCCATGAAACAGTATCATATTGTTTCCCGGATCGCTATCTATCTGTTAGCAGCAGTGATGATTGCCTACGGCTTCATTCACTTATTCAAACCACATGATCTTGTTGTATATATCCCCGATTATGTTCCGGGTGGTGTATTATGGGTACATGTGGTAGGTGTTGCTTTTATCCTGGGTGGGCTCTCTTTTATACTGAACCGGTGGGTAAAAATGGCAGGTTACCTGCTGGCAATACTGCTCTTTGTATTTGTGATTGTCATTCACCTGCCCAATTATCTGAATGCCGGTAACGCCGAAACCAGAGCCATGGCACTGATCAATATGCTGAATGATACAGCTATTGCAGGTTTTGCCTTGCACCTGGCAGCCGGGGCACACCACCAGAAACTGCACCTGGAAGACAGTGATTAGAAGGGGGCAGAACCGCATCAACCTGCCCTGATGGGTAGTTAGTATGTATTTGTTGTAACCCGTCTGTTAACGACGGGCTGGAATCTGTTGCAGCAACCAGTTGCTGAATTCGCCGGCGGCTATTGCATTCTGGAAATCGGTGTTGAGCCTGTCGTTTACGATATACTCATTATAGATCCATGGATCTGTAACAGCGAATACGGTTCCTTTGCCATACCGGGCAGTAGCCATGATCACATCCCCTTTGTCTTCCAGTACCGCCCTTGCATTGGGCTGCAGGGCAATGGTACAGATCCCTTTCAGGTACAGTTGTTTGCCTTTTTGAAAAATGGGGTGTTGGGCGGGCACCATGATTTTTCCTACACTAATATCTTTCTGTACCGAATTACGCACTTTGTCTGTAAAATGGATACCGAACAGATCTGCCAGCAGGTTAAACTGATGCAGTTCGGCGTTGGCAGAATCATTCACCATCATTACGAGAACGCCTCCCTTTTTTACCCATGCTGCGATATTTGCTGCATGGGCGGCCGTCATCAGGTTGGGTGCCGGACTTTCTTTATCCGTATCCGGATCGGTGATAATATAGATATCTGTTCCCTTCAGACTGGCTGCGGTGGGAGCTACCGGCAGACTTTTTACGACGGCATTTTTTGATCTGAAACTATCTGCCCAGATCGAATAACCATTGATGCTTTTATCTTCCCATGTATAGTGAAAACGCTCCACTACACCCTGGGCGTTCTTTTTGTATTCATTATTGAAGAAATAATCCAAGGTTACGGTAGCGGGCTGCGCCAGCAGGCTGCCAGAGAGAAACAGGAGACTATATAACAGCAGGGCGAAGTATTTTTTCATGCTCTTTTTGAATAAATATACACGCTTAAGGGCTTCTTTACCGCGCAGAAGCCCCTATTCTCCGAAATCGTTTTCGTACTTATTTTGAGCTGGTTTAAACGTTTTACTAAAAGGATTTAATAAGTTTAGTTCACCATTACTCCGATCGTGCACTGTATGACGTTGTAATGGAACCAACAATTGCTAAACATAAAATTGCTATTATGAGAAAAGTCCTCCTCCTCTCTATGCTGCTGTTATCCATAGCCAGCATGGCCTGGGCCCAAAACCGCCAGCTAACCGGGCGCGTTGTTAACAACGAAAACGGAACGGTTCTGTCGGGTGCCAGTGTTACTGTAAAAGGTACTTCCCGCGGCACGGTTACAGATGCAGATGGTAAATTTACCATCAGTATTCCCTCGAACGGGACTACGGTCCTTGTGATTGCTTCGGTTGGTTTTGCCAGCCAGGAAGTGTATGTAGAAAAACAGACTACTTTAACGGTAAGCCTGGTTTCAGAAACCAAATCGCTGGAAGACATCGTAGTAGTTGGTTACGGTGAAAGAAGAAAGCGCGACCTCACTGGTGCATTGGTTTCGGTGCAATCCAAAGATATTGTTCGTGCCAACCCGGTACAGGCGGCCAAAGCTATACAAGGTCAGGTAGCAGGCGCTACGGTAACCAAATCGAGTAACAGACCCGGTGCCGGTTACAGTATTACTATCAGAGGAGAAAATACGATCAATAACTCAACACAACCCCTGATCGTGATCGATGGTTTGATGGGCGGTGATCTCAATAACCTGAACCCGAACGATATTCAGACAATGGATGTGCTGAAAGATGCTTCTTCCACCTCTATATATGGTGCCCGTGGTGCCAATGGTGTGGTAATCGTTACCACCAAAAAAGGGATATCTGGCAAACCCAAAGTAACCTATGATGGATATGTGGGTACCAAATACCTGGCACATGTTCCCAGGTTGAGAACAACTCCTGAATTTTATAAGTTAGCTTTTACAGACAGGGTTGCAGCGGGTTTATCGGGAACGGTATTCACTACAGCAGAGCAGCAGAAGATTGATGCGGGGCAAACCACTGATTGGGTAGATCTTGCCACCGATCCCGGATTACAAACCAGCCATAATATCAGCGTTTCGGGTGGTAGTGAAAAAACCACTTACCGTTTTTCGGGTGGTTTCCTGAATGAGAAAGGTAATGTGTTATATACCGGATTCAAACGGTATAACCTGAATGCCGGACTTGACAGTAAAGTGGGTGAACATGTAAAAGTAGGGTTCACTTCTTATCTTACCTACAGCGACCAGAACTGGGGTTCTCAGGAATCACTGCGTGGTGCTTTCCGTGCAAGACCTACCGGTACTGTTTACTATAAAGACCTGACCAATCCATCTCAGAATGGTGACATTGATGTAAATGGTCTGGCCATCTGGATGGGAATCAATGACAAACAGGTGCCTAATCCTTTGAGTGATATTGATCCTACTACTTCTAAACTGCAGACCACCACTTTGTCTGCCATTACCAATGCTTATATGGAAGTGGCTATTGCCAAGGGACTTACTTTCCGTTCATCCCTTTCTGCTTCTTATAATACACAGCAGATCGGCGACTGGCGAGGAACCTGGTCCAAATCTCAGATTGGTACCAAACCTCGTACCCAGTTGGATAACAGGAAAACAGCCAATTATACCATTGATAATATTGTGAATTATAAAAAAGAATTCGGCAAACACAGACTGGAAATTACCGGTTTACAGAGTGCTTTTTACCAGCGTGATGAACTTTCTACCATTGCTGTAAAAGACCTGCCTTATGTATCCTATTGGTATGCCTTAAATACCGGAACCATTACGGCACAGGGTAGCTCACTGGTAGAACGTTCTTTGTCATCTTATATGGGAAGAATCAACTACACTTTTAATGAGAAATATCTTTTAACAGTAACAGGTCGTTCGGATGGAGCTTCTCAGCTGGCCGAAGGTAATAAATGGGCTTTCTTCCCTTCAGTAGCATTGGCCTGGAGATTGGGAGATGAGAATTTTATGCTGAAACAGAATGTTTTCTCTAATGTAAAACTGCGGATGAGTTATGGAGAAGTAGGTAACTCAACAGTTAATCCTTACAGTACACAGGCCAGTTTGCTGAATACGGGTTATGACTTTGATGGTGCCGCTGCTATGGGTTTTGCGCCGCTGAACCTGGCCAATAAAGACCTGAAATGGGAGAGAAGTAAGGAGTTGAACCTGGGTCTTGATTTCAGTGTGTTGAAGAACCGTGTTACCGCTTCCGTAGAATTGTACAGCAGAAAAACGGTGGATCTGATCCTGAACCAGAAGATCCCGAATGTAACCGGTTTTAACCAGGTTACGGCCAACGTAGGTAAGATCCAGAACAAGGGTATTGAACTTACCCTGAATACTGTGAACATTGCGAAAGAGAATTTCAGATGGAACAGTTCTTTTGCGTTTACACTTAACAGAAACAAATTACTGGAACTATATGGCGATGGACAGCTGGTGGATAAAGGAAATAAATTGTTTGTAGGTTACCCCATCAGAGCCAATTTTGATTACCAGTTTGCCGGTATCTGGCAACTGGCCGATTCGAATGCTGCCAAAGTGTATAAGCAGTTACCGGGTTCTGTTCGGGTTGTAGACCAGAATAACGATAACCAGATCTCTTCCTCAAATAATATTGATGACAGGGTTTATCTGGGAACACAAATGCCCAACTGGATTCTGGGTGTAACCAACCGCTTCAATTACAAGAATTTTGATCTTTCTTTCTTCCTGTATTACAGAAACGGCGTTCAGTATAGTAACTCAACTTTGTCCGGAACTTTCGGAGAGCTGGGCACACGTTACAATTCATTGGCATCTTTGAATTACTGGACAAAAGACAATCCATCCAACACTTATTTTTCACCCTATGTAGCCAATCCTTACAGATCGGCCATCAATTACCAGGATGCCAGTTTCCTGCGTGTATCTGATATAACATTGGGTTATACATTGCCCAAAAGAACTTTAGATAGACTGAAAATCAGTAGTGCCCGTTTTTATGGACAGGTTACCAATCCTTTTATTTTCACCAAGTACACAGGATTTGATCCGGAATTCAATTCTGCGATCTATCAGGATGATGTACCATCTGTATTGTTAACGTTCGGCTTTAATGTCAGTTTCTAAACTTCATCAAAACTTATCATTATGAAATCAATATTTAATATACGGAATGCAGTCATCACCTTCGCTTTTGCGGGTGTTTTGGGTACCGGCTGCAAAAAGGATTTTCTGAATGAGAATCCGGTATCTACACTTACAACGGATGTGTATTATAAAACAGCCACCGGTTTTGATGACCTGGTGAAATCCTGTTACCCTTTATTGCGGAATATTCACCAGGCAAGATCGCTGGTACTGAATGGTACCGACCTTTTTTACCCGGGTGGTTATAACGATCCCAAGTTTGCCACATCGCCTGCCAATGCCGGTTCGCTGAACCAGTACGATGTGGGACTGAATGGCTCTCTCGCTGATCTCGGTACGCTCTGGACCTTTCTTTATGCAGAGATCGGCCGTACCAACACAGCCATTACCAGGGCGCCAGGTGTTAGCGGTATGACGGATGCCTTAAAAGCTACCAGGGTTTCTGAAGCCAAGTTCCTGCGTGCCTTATCTTATTTCTACCTGGTACAGCAGTGGGGAGATGTTCCGATGCCGTTAACAGAAACACAAGGTGCGAGTAAAGAAGCCAAGAGAGTTCCTTCTGCTGATATCTACAAACAGATCATCAATGATCTGCTGGAGGCCGAGGCCAGTCTGCCTGCCGTTGCTTCTGATTATGGAAGAGTTACTAAAGGTGCAGCACAGTTCTTATTATCTAAGGTTTACCTGACCCGGGGATGGAACTTTAAGAATGCATTAGGCGGTACACCGGCAGATTTTAATTCAGCCCTGCAATATGCTGATAAAGTAATCGCTGCGTATCCACTGGCTGCGAAATACAAAGACCTGTTTCCTGTTCGTTCCGAAAATCCGTTAACACAGTATACCGGTGCGCAGAATGATAAAAATGCTGAGATTATTTTTTCTATTCAGTGGAACTCTGATGTACTCACCAATAAAACCGATCCTGCTTTTACACAGGATGCGGCAGGTGGTAATAACCTGCATTCAGTATTTGGCGGTGGTGGCGAAGGTTTCCCCGGCACCAAAGGAAGAACCAGTGATTATAACCGTTCACAACCTATTTATCCGTTGGGTGCAGCTATCTACCGTATGTATGATCCGCAGATAGATTCACGGTATGATCATAATTTTCTGGATGTGGGTTATGCCTTGTTACCTGTAACCGGATTTTTGCCTATCAAAAATAATACAACCGTAAAAGTAGATTTCAAAGCTGGCGATACAGTTGTTTATTATCGTCCATGGAACAGACCTGCTACTACTTCCGCTGAAAGAGGTGTTGATGTAGGAGGTACGCGTAAATACTCTGTTATCAATTGCGATGAATGGGGTGGTGGATATGCGATTGTGGGAGGTGTATCGGTTACCAATCTGCCCGCCGGCGAACCCAACATGTGGAAGTTCTGGCAGCCGGGCATTCCTTACGGTGATGCTTACGGAACTTTTAACGAATCTGTTTTCCGTGCTGCAGAAGCTTACCTGATTGCAGCCGAAGCCATTGTAAAAGGGGCTACCGGTGGTAAATTAGGTGGTGCAGAAGTGTACTATAACAAAGTACTTGACCGGGCACTGACCACAGCCGGTGCTGATCCTAAATGTGCACAGGCGCCGGAAGATATCAAATCGCAGGCTGCCGTTTCTTACCGTGCTACTGCTGCCAATATTTCTGTTGACCTGATTTTGGATGAAAGAGCCAGGGAACTGCTGGGTGAATACGACAGGTGGTTTGATCTGAAGAGAACAGGTAAACTGATTGAGCGGGTATTAAGGTTTAACCCTTGGGCCAAGAAGAGCAACAGCATCAAAGACATACATTATTTAAGACCGATTCCACAAAGTGAGATAGACTTGTCGTATCCTGCTATGTCACAGAATCCTGGTTATTAATGGTTATTGGTAAAAGGATCTGTTCAGTGGGTTATGTCTCCTATTGCTGAACAGGTCCTTTTTCTTTACCTGTGAAACTGATGTATAGTATGGTTATATGCACCGGATAGTGATCTTGGTTGTAGCGTATTTTGTGTAACCGATTTAAATAGTTTAGTAATCTTTTCAATCATTTTCCAGAAAAGTATCCTCCTATGAGATGCAGTAAAATTGTCTTATTGGTTTCGCTGTTCCTTTTACGGGGTACAGTCTCTTCTGCACAAGGCGTTAGCAAACCCAAGCCTCGTTTTGTAGACCTGGTAGAACCGATGGTAGATGCCGCCCATTCCAGATTTTTTTATTTCAGTTCGGCTTCGCGCCCGTTCGGAATGGTAAACCTGAGTCCGGATATGGTACTCAAGGGCACCTGGAATACCGGTTACCGCTACAACGAGGATACCATCAAGGTATTCAGCCATATTCATTGCTGGGAGCTTTCCGGGATTCCGGTATTGCCTACTACAGGCGCGTTCAAAGGACAGCTAGGCCCCGACAATTACGGCTCCAGTTATTCGCACCAGCAGGAGATCGCCAGACCGGGTTATCATAAAGTAGTACTGAAAGATTATGGGGTTACAGCAGAACTCAGTTCAACCACCCGCGTAGGGTTTCATAAATACACGTATCCAAAATCGGCGGACAGTCATATCCTTTTCGATTTCACCACCATGCTCGGTTCTTCCGAAACACAGAGTGCCCGTGTGAAAAAAGTAAGTAATCAATCGATAGAGGGAGAAGTCACGATGGCAGCAACCATTCGCCGACCCAAACCCATTACCGTTTATTTTGTTACCGATTTTGATAAACCCTTCGAGTCGTTCAACGGCTGGCAGGATGGCAAACTGACGGGTGTGCAGGAACAGGTATCTGGTTCGCATAACGGTGTCTATGTAAGTTTTGCCACCGCAGCCAATGAAATAAGACAGATGAAAGTAGCCATCTCTTACGTAAGTATTGAAGAGGCCAGAAAGAATATGCAGGCTGAATTACCACATTGGGATTTTAACCGCATCGTAAAAGAATCATCCAACGAGTGGAACGAGTGGCTTAGCAGAATACAGGTAGAAGGAGGTACCCTTACCGAGCAAAGACGTTTTTATACTGATCTCTGGCATGCACTGCAGGGACGGAGAATTGTGAGTGATGTCAGCGGCACCTACATCGACAACACAGGGGCACAACCCCGTAAGCGCCAGATTCCGTTGGGCGCAAACGGCAAGCCGAAATTTAATGAATACAATTCCGATTCTTTTTGGGGTGCACAATGGTCGCTGAACACTTTGTGGCACCTGGTGTATCCCGAAGTGACTGAATCGTTCATCAACTCGCTTTTATTAATGTATGATGATGGTGGGCTGATACCCCGCGGTCCATCCGGCGGCAATTATACGTATGTGATGACGGGTGCTGCAACAACACCGTTTATTGTAAGTGCTTACCTGAAGGGCATCAGGGGATTTGATATTGCCAAAGCTTACGAGGGTATGCGCAAGGATCATTTCCCGGGTGGCATGATGAGTAAGGTAGGATATGAACACACTACTTTTAAAGGTGGGGGGATTGAAGAATATATGGAGCTGGGATATGTGCCTTATCCGCTCAGCAAGATCAAATACGGATTCCATATGGATGGCGCTACCCAGACACTGGAATATGCTTACCAGGATTATGCACTGGCACAGATGGCCAAAGTGCTGGGCAAAAAAGAAGACTATGAAGTATTCAGCAAACGGGCGTTGAACTACCAGAATGTATTTAACAAAGATACAGGATGGATGTGGACACGTAATCGCGAGGGAAAATGGAACCAACCCATCGATATCCTGCAGTATGAACATGGGTTTGAAGAAGGAAATGCAGCCCAATACACCTGGTGGGTGCCGCATGATGTAAAAGGATTGATAAACATGATGGGTGGTGCAGAAGTTTTTGCCAATAAACTGAACCGCTCTTTTCTCGAAGCCAGAACCCACAGTTTTGTTTCGGGTAAATCAGAGAATCCGACCGACCAGGAATTACTGCGCAGAGTGTATATCAATTACGGTAACCAGCCCTGTATGCAAACGCCTTTCCTGTTCAACTATGCGGGAAAACCCTGGTTAACACAATACTGGACCCGCCAATTGATTGATTCGGTATACAGTGGCATCTCTCCGCAGAAAGGATATAGTGGCGATGAAGACCAGGGCCTGATGGGATCACTGGCGGTCTTACTTAAGATCGGACTTTTCTCTACTAATGGCGGTACTTCCGAAAAACCTTTTTATGAGATCAGTAGCCCTGTTTTCAATAAGATCACCATTAAACTGCATCCCAAATATTATCCAGGAAAAGAATTTGTGATAGTAGCCAGAAACAACGCGCCGGGCAATGTATACATCCGGAAAGCGAGCCTCAATGGAATATCCTGGAACCAACCCTGGTTTCTGCATGATACGCTGGTGAAAGGAGGAAAACTTGTGCTCGACATGGATGCAAGTCCTAACGAGTTATGGGGCAGTGATCTGAGCAAAGCACCACCTTCCATGTCGGGTTCTAAATAAAAGAAATTGAAAACAATTCCTATGAAGAAAATTTCAATGAAAGATATAGCCCAGGAACTCAATACTTCCATCACAACGGTTTCTTTTGTGATCAACGGAAAAAGTGCCGAAATGGGTATCAGTCCGGCTACGGAAAAAAAAGTGCGTGACCTTATCAAGAAAAGAGGCTTTAATCCCAATAGTGCTGCCAGAATGTTACGCACCGGCAAGTCCAAAACCATTGGACTCATTGTAGAAGATATCGGGAACTATTTTTTCGGAAATATTGCCAAGATCATTGAAGTAGAAGCCAATAAAAACGGTTACAGTGTCTTTTTCAGCAGCACCGAAAATAATGATGATACAGCGCGTCAGCTGATCAATAAAATGCGTAACAGTTCTGTAGATGGATATATTATTACGGCTACACAGGGCATACGCGAAGAGATACTTAAGCTGAAAAAGGAAAATGTTCCCTTTGTACTCATAGACAGGTTAATTCCTGATGTGGAAACCAATTATGTAATACTCGATAATTATTCAGGTAGTTATAATCTTACCCGTCATCTTATCGATAATGGGTATCAAAAGATCGGTTTCATTTCCATCTTCAGCGAAATGTCGATGATGGCAGAAAGAGAAAAAGGATTTCAGCAGGCTATGACTGATGCGAAACTTACCGTTCCGGCCAAATCAATCCTAAAAGTAAATTTTTCTGACAGCGAAGAAAAGATTATCAAAACCATTACCCGATATGTAAAAGCCAATCCCCAGCTGGATGCTTTGTTTTTTGCCACCAACTATCTCGGTGTGATGGGAATTGATGCTTTACAGAAATGCAAGCTGACCATTCCCACAGATATTGCGGTAGTTAGTTTTGATGATAATGACCTGTTCCGGCTGTTGTCTCCTTCCATCACGGTGGCGGCACAGCCTATTAAGGAAATCGCAATCCAGTCCATCGAACTGTTGTTAAAAGTGATTAAAAAAGAACAGAAACAATCTATGACAGTGGGAGAGATTATTAAACCTGAGATCATTATCAGGGAGTCTTCTCCCAAAATCAAAAAATAGTAGCCGCTTGGTATCAATGAATTATTCTGCCTATCCTGACAACTCATGCAAAAAAGAAAATTACTTTACCAGCTAAACCCCGGTGTAAACGGTTCCGGAGATTTTCAGAAGCAAGTAGATAAGATCACTTGTAGCCATGATGCTTTTCTGTCAGGGAATAGTAAAAACGTACAAACCCGGAACACCAGATCTATTCACCGGTATGCGTATGGTCTGGCAGTAGCAGGTTTATTCTTTCTTGTTGGCTTTAACAACAACTCATCTGCGCAGCAGGCTGTCTATAATATGTTTCTCGAAGAACCGATACCTGCCAATGGAACTGAGGTGTTTTTTAATGCACCAGTGTTACGCTGGCCTTTTCAGAAAGGGAAACGGGCTACCTATGATGTTCAACTTTCGCCCAGCAGTACTTTTGAAAAAAACGCCACACTTACTGCTGAAAAACTAAGTGGAGCCATGTACAATCCGCATCAGGCATTGGCTACAGGAAATTGGTATTGGCGTTATAAGGTTTCAGGTAAAGACTGGTCAACAGTGTATCATTTCAGGGTTACAGATAAAGCTGTATCCATGATATCTCCTACGGCCGGAAAATTTTTAGCATCAGTTCCCAATGAACATCCGCGGATTCTGGCCAATGGCAAAGCGGATAAACTAACAGCGTTTATAAATACACCAGACGCCAGAACAATTCTTTCAGAAGCAGACCGGGCTCTTAACAGGGGAATCTATACAGAAGCAGATGCGCAACCTGCGGTAAAAGGCTTTAATGCCGGGCAGGATAAAAAAATTCTGTCTGATGCTATTGTAGCGCTTGGCAACCATGTATATAAAATGGTGCTGCCCTTATGCCAGGCCTACCTGCTCACAGGTAAAATTGTATACAGGGATAAAGCCATTGTTATGGGTATGGAAGTGGCTAAATGGGATCCGGAAGGCGTTTCCGGCTCGCGTGATTTTACAGACGGGATGTGTATGTACAATATGGCACTCGTTTTTGATACCTTTTATGATGATCTTTCCCCAATCCAGCGGCAGACTCTGCAAAAAGCTATCGCACTACGACTATCAAAATTTTATAACAGCTGGGTAAATAACATTGAATCAAAAGTTTTGAGCGGGCATGTATGGCAGCTCATACTGAATGAATTTTTTAAATCAAGCCTGGCTTTATACGGTCATGAAGCAGCGGCAGGGACCTGGCTTTCCTATGGCTACGAATTGTTCCTTGGCCGATCGCCCGTTTTGGGAGGCGCAGACGGTGGCTGGGGCGAAGGGGCTTCTTATTTCCAGATGAATATGGAAACATTGGTAGAGATACCTGCATTCATTAAACAATATACCGGGTTTGATTTCATGAAAGCACATCCCTGGTATCAACAGCAGGCTGATTGGTTGATCTATCATTTCCCTCCTTTGTCTTCTGCAGACGGTTATGGCGATAATACCGAAGATCTGTTTGAGCCGCCGGCTTCTTATGCCTCTTTTGCAACAGTGATGGCCAAACTGATGCAGAACGGAAAATATGCCTGGTATGCAGGTCAGTTAATCAAGCATCAACAACCTGATCTTACCAAAGAATTGGTTTTAAGATGGTTCAGGATGAAGTATACCAGTCATCTCAGCATGCCTGCCGCCGCCAACCCCCAATATTTTCCGATGGGATATATATCGAGAGAAACGGGTGTTGCGGCACTGCACACAAATCCTGCGAATACGAAGAATGATGTGATGGTAACGATGCGAAGCAGTCCGTTCGGTGCCTACGGTCATATCCTCGCTGATCAGAATACATTCAACATTCTTGCCGGTGGTAAACGCTTATTCTACCGAACAGGGTATAAAGTAGCCATGGATGACCCGCATAGACTGAAGTGGAGCAAACATACCAGGAGTATGAATGGCATGCTGATTAACGGTGAAGGCCAGCCATACAGCGTAGAATCGAACGGTTATTTCAGCAGGTTTCTGCAGGGTGGAGAACTGGCTTATATGAAAGGGAATGCAGCCAATGCCTACCAAAGTAAGGAAACCAAAGAAGATTATGGTGTATCAAAATTTGACCGTCATACAGTGCTGCTGAAGCCTGGTGTCATTGTAATCTATGATGAGCTGAAGGCAGAAAACGAGGTAAGCTGGTCATGGCTGATCCATAGTTTAAAAAACATGAAGCTGGATACAGTGCATAACAGCTTTACCGCTACGGTGGAGGATTGGAAAGGTGTTGGCAGGTTATGGAGTTCAGCACCTTTTTCTTGGAATATTACGGACACTTTTGCTGTGCCGGCAGTGGTATACAGGAATTATACAGGAATGATGACCAAAAAATATGAAAAAACACAATGGCATCTAAAAGCAACCAACAGGCAGAGGAACAAACAACTGCGTTTTCTTGCCATTATTCAGGTAGATAAGAACGGAGCAGTTATTGGTTTCAAAGAAGCTACTACCGAAAACGGAATAACGAAAATAACCGTAGGTGATTGGGAAATTGAAGCGGCACTATCCAGCGATCTTGCACCCCATCTGCAAATTCAGTCTATGGTGCGTAAAGTGACTTTTACTGCCTATGGCGAAGAACTCGGTTTTATGGGAAATACATACAAAGGCAAAACTGCCAATAGCTCAAAACTGATAGAACTGGTAAACGGTAAAATAACATTCACAGAAACAGGTGATCAATTGCTGCCACCGATCCGGTAAACCGGATTACTGATTATGATAAGGAAGATAAAACATATAATTAGATGTCTACCACTGCTGGCTATGCTGGCCGGTTGCCTGACAGGCCGGGCACAGCAGACCCATCCTGTTCCGCATATTAATATTCTGTTTGCTATTTCAGACGACCAGTCTTATCCGCATTCATCTGCTTATGGTCAGCAAGTATTTCATACTCCGGTGTTTGATAGTGTTGCTGCCAACGGCCTTTTGTTTACCAATGCTTTTGTAGCGGCTCCGCAATGTAGTCCTTCAAGAGCGGCCATTTTAACCGGCAGGCATATCTGGCAACTGGAAGAGGCAGGAACGCATGCCAGTATTTTCCCTGATAAGTTTCCTGTGTTTACGGATGCACTGGAGAAAGCCGGTTACCTGATTGGTTATACAGGTAAGCCATGGGATCCGGGCAATTATCTCGCAGGCGGCTGGAAAAGAAATCCGGTGGGTCCCGAATACAATTCAAAAAAATTAACAAAGCCCCCCACAACGGGCATCAGTAAAACGGATTATGTTGCCAATTTTAAGGATTTCCTGTCGGCAAAATCAGCTGACCAGCCTTTCTTTTTCTGGTTTGGCGCACAGGAGCCGCATCGCAATTACGAAGAAGGATCCGGCGCTGCTGCTGGTTTACATCCCGACTCAGTACATGTACCCGCTTTTCTGCCCGATCAACTTCTGGTAAGAAATGATATGCTGGATTATGCACTGGAGATACAATGGTTTGATACGCAGTTAGGAAAAATGCTGCAACTGCTGAAGGAAAGGGGCGAGCTGGCCAATACGGTGGTTGTGATCACTTCCGATAATGGGATGGCTTTTCCATATGCAAAAGCCAACCTGCAGGAGTATGGTATACATGTGCCGCTTGCTGTATGCGGTCCTGTGGTAACCGGTAAACAAAGAAAAATCGACGATCTCGTCAGCCTGACAGATCTGGCGCCCACTTTCCTGGATATTGCACAACTGGATCACTTTGCCGGCATCACCGGCAAAACACTAATGCCTATTTTTTCAGATGCCCGATCCGGAATCACAGACCCTTCGCGCAGTTTCATATTGGCCGGAAGGGAACGGCATTCGCATGCGCGGCCGGATAATCTGGGTTACCCGGCACGTGCCATCAGAACACAACAATACCTGTTTATTAAAAATGATAAACCCGATCGCTGGCCATTGGGAGATCCGCCACCTGCGGAACAAAGATCTGTTACCGGCAAAACAGATATGAAGCCGATCCTGGAAGGATATGAAGACATTGATGATTCACCAACCAAATCTTTTGTCATCAAAAACAAATCACTCTTTCCCGAATTGTTTCAGCTGGGTTTCGCCAAAAGGGGAAGTGAAGAATTATATGATATCAGCAAAGATCCTGATTGCCTGCATGATCTTTCGGGTAATCCTGGTATGAAAAAAATCCGCAACTCACTCAGAAAACAGCTGGAGCAACAATTGACCCTGCAAGGTGATCCGCGGATGACAGGTAAGGGAGATGTGTTTGATGCGTATCCAAGGTTTGGCCTCATGCGCCCTTTTGATGGATTTAAAGAACGGGGTAAGTATAATCCGGCTTACCTTAAAAAATAAAAATCTATGCAGTATAACAGTACCATATCTTTTATGCAAATCATTCGGAAATTACTTTGCCTGATGCTGTTAGGCATTGTATCAATCTCCGTTTTACAGGCACAGAAACAACAACGCCCGAATATTATTCTGATCCTGACGGATGATCTTGGCTGGTCCTGTTTCTCTTTCCGTATGGATGACAGGCTGCCCGATTCGAAAAGTGATTATTATGAAACACCCAATATCGATCGTCTGGCTGCACAATCTTTACGGTTTACAAGAGGGTATGCCCCCGACCCCATCTGCACCCCCAGCAGGAGAAGTATTCAGTTCGGACAAACATCCATTCGGCAGGGCGATGACTCATTTGTTGCTGCGTATGCACCTCCAGAAAGCCGTCACAAGGCAATACCCCAGGTATTAAAAGGTATTGATAGCCGTTACAAAGCCGCTCATTTTGGCAAATGGGATTTTCGGGCAAAAATTACCCCTGAACAATTGGGGTATGATGAAAGCGATGGAGATACAGGCAATAAAAATGGTGACATTTCATCCGACAGGGAAGAGAAATGGTCACAGTTTTTTATTACAGATAATCCCAAACAGATAGACAGTATTACTTATCGTTCCATCCGTTTTATGCAAGAGCAGGTGAAAACAAAGGCACCGTTTTATCTGCAGGTTTCACATTATGCCACACATGTCAATTTTGAAACCAGAAAAGAAAGCTATGAACGGTTCAGTCGTAAGCCGGTCGGAAATAAACACAATAATCCAGCCTGGGCAGGTATGATCAATGACCTCGATGCAGCTATCGGGGAATTATTGAAATCGGTAGACGCCCTGGGTATCGCCAATAATACCTATATCTTTTTGATGGCTGATAATGGCGCAGTGGAATTTATACCACCTGTGCGTAATCGCCTGGATCCTCCTTCCTCTTTTACCGCACAGATGCGTAACTACCCGTTGCGTGGCGGTAAATGGACCCTGTATGAAGGAGGGATCCGTGTACCTTTTATAGTAAGAGGGCCGGGCATTAGTGGTGGTGCACAAACGGATATTCCGGTGGCGGGCTGGGATTTACTGCCTACGATAGCCGAACTGGCTGGACAAACGGTTCAACAGGCACCTGCTGATAGGGATGGCGTAAGCCTGGCAACTTTATTGCGTAACGGAGGCAAAGGAAGCCTGCACCGCACAACGGATGATTTTTATTTTCATCGCTATAACAACGGTTATCCGCATTCAGCTATCATCTCCGGTGACTATAAGCTGATCAAATTCTGGAAGACCCAAAAGATCGAACTCTATAACCTGCACAATGATATAGGTGAGCTTACTGATATCGCTTCCCGTGAACCCGGAAAAGTAAAAGAACTGGAAGCAAAACTACTACGGTATATCAACCAGGTAAACCCAACACTAGCTAAAACATACTGATGCCATGTCTGTAAAATATAACCTATTGCTGTTCCTGGTTTTGTTGTTGCAAATAAACATATCTGCACAAAAAAAGGTGCCCCCGCCCGTGATTGTTATCATGGCAGACCAGTTACGGGCCGATGTGTTAGGCCCTTTCACGCCTAATATCAACGCCCTTCAGAAAGATGGCATTGTATTTTCAAGGGCTTACTGTGCTGCACCTCTTTGTGCGCCTTCGCGGGCATCATTTTTTACAGGCAATTATCCCAACCGAACCGGATCAATGATTAATCCATGGGAAAAGGAAGACGAAGTGTTTGGTAATACCCGGGCCGGATTACCCAATCTGTACCAGTTGATGGAGGGAACCTGGGACAGTTACCATGTTGGTAAACAACATTTTTTTACCGAAGAGAAAATAGATAAGAATCCAGCTTCCGGAACCAAATGGATTACACAGGAGGATTACAGCAACTGGATAAAAGAGCAAAAGAAAACAAAACCCGGTGGAAAACAGTATAAAGACAATGCGCCGGAATTGGTGTCGGGCACACATACGCAGCTGCGTTCTTATTCAACTCCGGCAGTGGGTGTGTATAAGGACGGGCCGGATTTTTTCCTCGACAGGTATATCGCCAATGAAAGTATCAAAGCCATCCGGAACCGGGATAAAAAGAAACCGCTGTTACTGAATACCATGTTTCTGGCACCACATCCGCCTTTCAGCATCCCGGAACCTTATTATTCTATGTATGGGCCAAAGGATTTTACGTTACCGGATAATATAGGCCAATGGTATCCCGGTCAATCGCCTCTGCAGATGTATAATCTTACAGGTTTTATCGGTTCAAGATACAACAGGGAGCAATGGAGAGAAGTATGGGCCAAATACCTGGGTCTGGTAAAATTACTGGATGATGAAGTGGGACGTGTGATAGCTGCTTTAAAAGAAGAAGGACTATATGATCAGGCCATCATTCTTTTTACCGCCGATCATGGTGAAATGCTGGGTAGCCATTCTTTGTGGCAGAAAATGTGCATGTATGAAGAATCGGCAAGGGTCCCGTTTATTCTGAAAATGCCAGCCGGTGAATCCGTGTCTGTAAAAGAGTCGGGAGCACTTATCAGCCTGGTAGATTTTCTGCCTACCCTGCTTGATTATACCGGTATCAAAACTACTGCTACCATGGATGGAACATCTCTCATACCTGTCATCAAGGGCAAACCACAGCAGCGGCAATCTATTTTCCTGCAATATGATGGTAATGGATCACTGGGTAGTTCGCAGCGTTGTGTGATCAAAGGAAATTATAAACTGGTGGTAGACATGTTCAAAGATGAAGCTTATCTTGAATTATACGATGTGCTGGAAGATACCAAAGAGAGTGTAAACCTTTTATTCAATCCGTCGTTTGCCGCTATTGCAGACGATATGATCCGTGAATTATCCACTTACATGAAACAGACAGGCGACAGGCTCACCCTGCCGGATGATCTGCGTACGCGGTTCCTGAAAAATTATAAAAACGGTATTCAAAAATCAGATAAAGTACAATAATGAATAAAAAATCCTACACTTTCGTAAAATACCGGCTCTTCCTTGCTGTTATGCTGGGATATGGCTTGCTGAGCAATAATGCAGGACTGTTTGCGCAGAAAACGCAGCTCCCCAATATTGTTTACATCCTGGCCGATGATCTTGGGTATGGAGATGTATCTGTTAATAATCCGGATGGAAAAATCAAAACGCCCAATATAGACAGACTGGCTAAGCAGGGTATGCGTTTTACTGATGCGCATACCACTTCTTCTGTTTGTACGCCATCGCGTTATTCCATACTTACGGGCAGGTATCCCTGGCGAAGCCGTTTGCCGGTGGGTGTGCTGCGTGGATACAGCCGTACGTTGATTGAAGATGGGTTGCCAACAGTAGCCAATCTTCTGCAGACAAAATCTTACAGAACAGGTGTAGTGGGTAAGTGGCATCTGGGTTTGGATTGGGTACCGAAAGAAGCATACAAAGATTCGTTGAAGCCGGAGAACAACCGCAATAACCTGTATGGAATCCTCAACGAAATGAAACCTGAACAGATCGATTTTACCAAAGCGCCTGACCGTGGCCCCATCACACAGGGGTTTGATTATTCTTTTATTCTGCCGGCTTCATTGGATATGCCACCTTACTGTTATCTCGAAAATGACCGTTTAACGGAATCCCTGAACGGATATACCAAAGGGAATAAACTGGAATCGGGTTATACCGGTCCGTTCTGGAGAGAAGGGTTAATGTCGCCCTCTTTTGATTTTTTCGATGTACTGCCTTTTTTTACCCGTAAAGCAAATGATTTTATCCGTAAGCAGGCAGGTGCGTCAAATCCTTTTTTCCTGTATTTCCCTATGCCTGCACCACATACACCCTGGGTTCCAACGAAGGAATATACCGGTACTTCACAGGCCGGTGAGTATGGCGATTATGTACAGGAAGTAGACGCCACCGTGGGTAAAGTACTGCAGGTGCTGGATAGTATGGGACTTTCTAAAAATACGATGGTGGTTTTTACCAGTGATAATGGACCCTACTGGCGCGAAAATTTTGTACAGCAGTTTGGACACAAAGCTGCCGGCGAGTTCAGGGGAATGAAAGGGGATGTATTTGAAGGTGGTCATCGGGTGCCGCTGATTGTTCGGTATCCCGGTAAGGTAAAAGCCGGAACCCAATCAGCTGTTTCTACAACACTGGCCAATTTTATGGCCACCTGTGCCGATCTCATCGGCAATCATGCTGAGCGTTTTGAAACAGAAGACAGCTATTCTATTTTTCCGATACTGACGGGTAAAACTGAGGTGGTCAAAGAACAACCCGCTATTGTCAATATTTCTTCCAAGGGAACACTGAATATCCGAAAAGGTTCCTGGAAGCTGATTACCAAACTTGGATCCGGCGGGTTTACTGTTCCGGTTAATATCACCCCCCAGCCGGGGCAACCTGTGGGTCAGCTGTATAACCTTGAAACAGATATTCATGAAGACCATAACCTGTATAATGAGCATCCTGAAAAAGTGAATGAACTGATGGAAGAATTAAAAAAGATACAGAAAGCACCCAGGGGTAGAAGGGTTACCCAATAAAACGTTTGTATGAAGGATTGTCAGTAGTTACGTTACTGACATGACCATTGATAAAATCAATTATATGCATCTACCTTATTGTAAGCGAAGGATTATGTTGTTGCTGGTTATTTGTTTTGGCATGTATTCCGGAACAATGGCACAGACATCAGCCGTTTTTCAGCCTGATCAGATCAGGGCAACTATGTTGAAAGTTGCAGACTGGCAAATGAATCATTCCAACCGGAAACCCCTGAACGACTGGACCAATGGCGCTTTTTACACAGGCGTATTTGCTGCGTTTGAAGCCACCGGGTCTAACACACTGCTGGATTCTATGATGGCAATGGGAGAGCGGAAACAATGGCAACCTGGCCGCCGGTTTGATCATGCTGATGATTATGCTATCTGCCAGACCTATATAGACCTGTACAGGTTAACGAAAGACCAAAAAATGATACAACCCACACTCGATTCTTTGCAGAAAATGAAAGAAGTGGAGGGTAATGAGGTAAGAAAGCACGGTATTACCTGGTGGTGGTGTGATGCTTTGTTTATGGCACCGCCCGCTATGGCCAAACTTGCCAAAACCCTGCACGAACCCTCTTATCTTGTATGGAGCGATACACTTTTCCGGCAGACCTATGCATTGCTTTACAATTCAGAGGCTCATCTTTTTGCAAGAGATGCCTCTTACCTGATAGATGCAAATGGGGTGGGCAAAAAAGAAGCCAATGGCGAAAAAATATTCTGGTCGAGGGGTAATGGATGGGTACTGGCCGGATTGGCGAGATACCTGCAGGAAATGCCCGGAAAATATGCCGGCCGGAAATTTTATATACAGTTATACAAAGAAATGGCAGAAAAAATCATCACCCTGCAGCAACCCGATGGCTTATGGAGAACCAGCTTACTGGATCCGGGATCTTACGTAGGGGGAGAAGGAAGCGGAACCGGTTTCTATTGTTATGCGCTGGCCTGGGGGATACAGCAGAAACTGCTCGATAAAAAAACATATATGCCCGTGGTAAAAAAAGCATGGGAGGCACTGAGTACGTTGGTTACAGAAGAAGGTAAAGTAGGTTGGGTACAGCCCATTGGGGCAGACCCAAGGAGAAATTTTAATGCAGAAAGCTGGGAGTCATACGGGGCAGGGGCTTTTTTACTGGCAGGTTCGGCCATGCTGCAGATTCTTAAATAAAAATATTACCAGAAAACGTATCATGAAAAAATACGCCATTACCTGTTTGCTTTTTGTAACTGTGCTGTTGTGTGCTTTCACCCAAGCGGGCAATAATCGCAGAACAGCTTCCTACAGAGAGGCTGTTGTACAGGTATTGCGAAACCAGGTAATGAAAGAAGCAGCATGGGCCATGCAGCAGGTACCACAAACTATTACCGCATTTGCTGCACCCGGAACTGCCGGGGGAATTCACGATTTTTTTTCTGAAGCTGACTATTTCTGGCCCAATCCCACACATCCGGATAGCCCGTATATCAATCATGATGGTATGTCTAATCCCGGCAATTTTGTGGCCCACCGTCATGTTATGATCCGCTTCAGCAATATTGTGGCGGCATTGGCTTCGGCCTATACACTTACACATGACAGAAAATACCTGAACCAGGCATTGCTTCACTGCCGGGCCTGGTTTGTTGATACGGCAACGCGTATGAATCCCCGACTGCTGTATGCACAGGCCATTAAAGGACGTGTAACCGGCAGAGGTATCGGGATCATTGATACCATCCATCTGATAGAAGTGGCGCAGGGACTGATAGCTATGCTGGGGCAAGACCAAAGCTCTCAGGCAGATATAGCGCCTATTCGCCAATGGTTTGCAGATTATGTAAACTGGTTGATGCAGCATCCTTACGGACAGGATGAAATGAAGCGGGAAAATAATCATGGCACTTGCTGGGTAATGCAGGTGGCGGCATTTGCAAGGTTCGCACAAATGCCTGCTGAGATTGCTTTTTGTAAGGATCGGTTTAAAAACACGCTGCTTCCGAAGCAAATTGGCACTGATGGTAGTTTTCCGCTGGAATTAAAACGGACCAAACCCTACGGCTATTCGCTCTTTAACCTGGATGCGATGGCAACAGTATGTCAGCTGCTCTCTACTCCCGAAGACAATCTCTGGAACTATGCCACACCCGATGGCCGGAGTTTCCGAAAAGCAATGGAGTATATGGTTCCTTTTATTGCTGAGAAAAATGATTGGCCTTATCGTAAAGATGTAATGCATTGGGATGAATGGCCTGTTGCCCAACCGGCTTTGGTATTGGGTGCTGTTGCTTACCATACACAAAGCTGGTTCGATATCTGGAAACGACTTGATCATCAGCCCAAGGGCGATGAAGTGATACGTAACCTTCCTCTCCGTCATCCTTTAATCTGGATACTATGAATACAATAAAAAAATGCACAGATGCGCCAAAGCAGGCATGGTACCAGCAGCATAAGTTACAGCTGTTGTTGTTGGTAACTACCTGCTCGTTTTTGTTATCTGCTAATGTACCTCGCTTAACGCCCTCCCGTCCTAATATCATCTATATCATGGCCGATGATATGGGTTATTCCGATATCGGTTGCTACGGAGGAGAAGTGAATACACCCAACCTCGATCAGCTGGCGGCCAATGGAATCAAGTTGCGGAGCTTTTACAACAACGCACGTTGTTGCCCTACCCGCGCCAGTCTGCTTACCGGCCGTTTCCCGCACCAGGTGGGAATGGGCTTAATGGTTACTACGCCCCCCGCATCATATGAGCCGGGTAATTACCAGGGGTTTCTTGATCCCCGTTATGCCACTGTAGCGGAGCTGCTGAAAAATGAAGGCTATCATACTTACATGTCGGGTAAATGGCATGTGGGAGAACGCCCGGAACACTGGCCCAGGAAAAGAGGGTTTGATCATTATTTCGGACTGATCTCGGGCGCCAGCAGCTATTATGAGATCCTGCCGCAGGAAAAAAACAAAAGACATGTGGTATTGGAAGATAAGGACTATGATATTCCGCAGGAAGGGTTTTATATGACGGACGCGTTTACGGATCATGCCATGGAATACCTGGAAACAGAGAAAAAAAGAAAAGATGCGGCCCCTTTCTTTTTATACCTCGCCTATACAGCTCCTCATTTTCCGATCCATTCTCCCGATGAGGCACTCATTGCAAGGTATGAAAAGATATATGCCAGAGGATGGGACACCATCAGAAAAGAACGGTATGCCAAAATGAAAAAACTGGGCTTGGTAGATGCAAGTTATCATCTGACCGAAAGACCTGCTGATATTCCTGCTTGGGAAAATGCTACCGACAAAAAAACATGGATCCGGAAGATGGCGGTATATGCTGCTATGATAGAACGGATGGATCAGAACATAGGCAGGCTGATTGCTACATTAAAAGCCAATGGACAATATGAGCATACCATGATTGTTTTTCTGTCGGATAACGGGGGCTGTGCTGAAAATACCAATAATAGAAATTTTAATGACAGTACCAAACTGGTGGGCCAACGCGGCTCTTACTATACCTATGATATGCCTTGGGCCAATGTATCCAATACCCCGTTCCGCAAATACAAACATTTTATGCATGAAGGGGGGATTATTACTCCTTGCATACTGCAATGGCCAGAAGCCATTCAACCGAAGAAAGGATATCTGTCTTCAACTGGGCATGTAACAGACCTGATGCCCACTGCACTTGAGTTGGCTGGGGCCGCTGCCCCGGAAGGGATAGCCGGGCAAAGTCTCAGCTATCTCTGGAAAAACAAACAGGCTCCTGAACGGACCATTTGCTGGGAACATGAGGGTAACAAAGCGATCCGTACCGGTAGTTGGAAATTGGTGAAAGATTGGGAAGATCCCGATTGGGAGCTGTATAACATTGCAGCCGATCCTTCTGAAACCCGCAACCTGGCTACAGAATATCCCGATAGGGTAAGCAGTATGAAAAAAGAATATGAAACCTGGGCGCAGAACATGCATGTAAAAACACCCAGAAGAAGTGCTACTAAATCCGAATAAACACCACTAATGAAAAAATTATTTCTCCCCATTGCTTTTCTGTTAACAGTGAGTACCGCTGTAACTTTTGCACAGACAAAAAAAACAACCCATGTACCTGAGTTTGCCAATGAAAACCATGAGCAGATCGGTTATTGGTTTATCTCTCCCAATCTGATCACCGATGAAAATCTGTATCTGAAACATATCGATAGTATTGCAGAAAAATGTAAATACACCCTGATCTTTTTAACCGCGAGGGAAGGAGCGAATTTCTACGACTACAAAAAAATGTATCCTGTTTTCAAGAACCTGGTAGCAGCGGCACATAAAAAGGGATTAAAAGTAGGACTGCAGCTCTGGGGCAACTACAATGATAAAACGATTGAGGGTTCACAACGAATGATCATTGAAACGGAACTGCCGCTGGATCAGGCAGGTAATGCAGCAGCTACCATCAAAGCCCAGTTCATTCGTTTCGAACACCGGTTGTTGAAATCGGATCTGTTTAAAGTATATGCATTCAGGAAAACCGGAGATGGTTTTTACGACCCCGCCACACTGAAAGATATTACCCAACACTGCGAAGTGGGTTTGCCTGATAAAGCAACGGTAGCTGTAAAGATCAAAGCCGGGGAGTCTATGAAAGGTCTAACAGCCTGCGTCATGACACAGCAATACTGCAGCCAGAGCAGTAACTGGGACAATGTAGAGATCGATGGTTTTATAGCAGCCATGAAAGCCTACGGCGATATCCCATTCGATGGTTTTTCGCTGGATGAATATGGAAACAAATTTATAGAGCGCATTTTTGACCTGAATACACCCACTCCTTACCGCGGCCGCTGGTATTCCAATGCCATGGCCAGGGAGTATACCAAAGAAACAGGTCGTTCGTTGGAGCAAACGCTTTTTGATGGCCGTTATGCGCCCACCGGTAAACCCGAAGTACGCATCAAAGCCATCAACGAATACATGGAGTTTATGCGCAAAGGCGGCGTAAGGGTAGAAACGGCGGTATACCATGCATCGCGTGAAATATACGGCAAACAGATTTTCAGCGGAATCCATAATACATATCACAACAGTTTGATCAATGATGAGATCTGGGCCAATGGTATTGGTTGGTGGAGCGCTCCCCGCGCCTACGGACAAACAGACGAAAAAACGTTTCTGCCCACACAGATGGGTATTGCCATGGCACATCCTAAAAACGCCATGTATAACCAGTATTATGATGCTGTACTGGAACCGGTACTGGTAAAATCATTCAATGATCTGCGCTATGGCGTGAGAACCCATTACCATGCTATGAATGATAAACGCCCTTTGCGTTTTGACCTGGAAGATCCGGATGCCATTGTGGGTATTAATGCCAATGAAAACTGTGCCCGGCTGCTGAACAAGTTCAATCCATCTTTACCCGATATCCGGCTGCTGGTGATTTTTGGAATGGAAGGTCTCTCTAACTGGTATCCTGATTATGCTAACAGGGGGGTGTATGATATCAACGACAAAATGAAGATCGAAGAAAGAGCCGTAGAGATCTGGAAATCGGGTTACCTGAATGCGCTCGTGCCATCAGACCTGATTGTAAACAACCAGCTTACCATTGGTGCAGATGGCAAACCTGTACTGAACGGACACAAGTTTGATGCGGTACTTTATATCAATCCCCAATATGCCAGAGAACCTGTACTGAAGTTTCTGGAACAATATGTAAGCAAAGGTGGAAAACTGATGGTGGAAGGTAATGCAGATCGTGATTTTACAGGTAACCTGATTACTAACCGTTTCAAAGCGATTTACGATAAAGCTACAGTGGTGGGGTATTCGGTAGAGAACCTGCCAAGATTGGGTTTACAGAAGAACCTGTTGCCCAATGGTTGCCGTAACGAAGATGGATCATACACGTTCAACGACCTGGTATCAATGCGTACCGGTAAGGCAGCCAGTTTTACAGTGAATTTTGAGGGAGATGAATATACAGGTGAATACCGCGGACTGGCCGTAATCAAGGCAGGTAAAAAAACAGGACTGCAGAAAATGGGGGTAACCGGTTTTACCAGTTTACGTCGTAACGGAGAAGAAATATTACGCTTTCAGGAGCCTACAGATGTTTTTGTGGAGCGGAAGGCGAAAGAAGTGAAGCTGATCATTGCCGACAAAACCGGGAAGAAAAAACCGGTGATCAATAAATTATAATGCTGCCCTCTGATAAGATAGTGTTACTGTTACTCAGGAAGCAGAAAAAGTTGTACAGACAAAGCCGTGAAATGATGAAGTTGAAAATCGGGTTATCTATTATCTGGATGGGATTGCTGTTCACGGCTGTCAATGCACAGGTGAATAATCTTGCATTGGATGCCAGCAGGATCTACCTCAACTCAAAAGAAGTGCATGGTGGTTCTTCTGACTGGGTAATGAAAAAAGCAGCAGAAGTAACGACTTCGCCGGAAGAGATCTCCCGCCCCGGTTTTGCCACCAGTGGCTGGATGCCCGCCATCGTTCCGGGAACGGTACTCAATTCACTGGTGTTTAACAAAGTGTATCCAGAGCCTTATTATGGTATCAACAATAAATTATCCAGTAAGCTGATTCCGGATATCGCACAGGTGGGCAGGGATTTTTATACGTACTGGTTCCGCACAGAACTACTCATTCCGGCTTCTTTCAAAGAAAAAAATATCTGGTTGCAGGTAGATGGCATTAACTACCGTGCAGAGATCTGGGTAAACGGCAACCAGGTAATGAACCTGTCGGGCATGTTCCGCCAGGACCAGGTGGATATTGCCGATTTTGCCAAAGCAGGAGAAAAAAATGCGATCGCCATCAAAGTATACCCGGTGGATATTCCCGGAACCAATAAAGCCAAACCCTGGCGTGCCAGGGGCGAGAACCGCAATGGCGGAGATGGTAATATCGGTTTAAATACAACCATGCTGATGTCGGTTGGCTGGGACTTTACTTTCAAAGACGGTATCCGCGACCGGAATACCGGGATCTGGAAAAATATCAGTTTGTACGCTACCAATAAAGTGGCCTTGCGACATCCCTTTGTACGTTCAGCGCTGGCCAAACCGCTTTACGACAAAGCAGATGAAACTGTTTCGGTAGAACTGTTTAATGTAGCCATGAAAATGGTTAGCTGTGTGGTAAAGGGCGAAATTGTGGGCGAAGGCATACAGTTTGAAAAAACAGTTACCCTTTTGCGGGGCGAGGATAAGATAGTCAGTTTTACAGCAAAAGATTTTCCGCAACTCAGCATCCAACATCCCCGTTTGTGGTGGCCCGTGTTTAAAGGCAAACCGGAATTATATGAATTAAAAATGGTGGCGTATGTAAATGGGGTAGCAGGTGATTCTGTTAAAACCAAATTCGGAATCAGGGAGATCACAGCAGACAGAAGAACACCCGACAGTTCCAAAACCTTTTATGTGAATGGCCGCAAGATTTTTATCCGGGGTACCAACTGGATTCCGGAAGCCATGTTACGTGGCTCAGATGAACGTACTTATGCGGAATTGCGTTATACCCGGCAATCCGGTGTTAACCTGTTGCGCTTATGGGGAGGGGGTATTGCTGAGTCAGATTATTTTTACCAGCGCTGCGATGAACTGGGTTTGCTGGTATGGCAGGAGTTCTGGCTTACAGGAGATACCAAACATCCGAACGATAAGGATCTGTATTTCAGTAATCTTAGTTCTACCATCAAAAGAATCCGTAATCATCCTTCCGTGGCTTTTTATGTAGCTTCCAACGAAAGCACAGAAGTATCGGGTATCCGTGATGTACTGAATAATCTGGATGGCACCCGACCTTACCAGATGCAGTCTGAAGTAGATGGTGTACATGACGGGAGCCCTTACCAGCAGGTAAACCCTATGCAGCATTACGAAAACACCGCATCGGCACGCGGCAGCAGGGTGGATGGATTTAATCCGGAATATGGCGCGCCTTCATTACCTACTGTAGAAGTACTCAGGGAGATGATGGATGAAAAAGATCTCTGGCCCATTAACAAAACCGTATGGGATTACCTGGATGGAGATGCTTTTCACGGAATGACAGGCAAGTTCAAAGATCTCGTTAATCAGTATGGCACATCTGTTTCTATTGATGAGTTCGCAAAAAAAGCCCAGTTGCTGAATGCTATCAATGCGAAGTCTGTTTGGGAAGTATGGAATGCGAATAAGTTTGGTTATGGCAACAGATACTGTTCTGGTTTGTTGTTCTGGTATCACAACTCACCTACCCGGCAGGTATGTGGCAGAATGTGGGACTGGTCGCTGGAGCCTACTTCCGCTTTGTATTATACGCAAAACGCACTGGAGCCACTGCATGCTCAATTTGATTACCTGAAGAATACAGTGTCTGTGTATAATGATTATTTCATCTCCTTTGTCAACTATCGTCTCAAAGCAGACGTATATGATCTGAACAGTAAAAAACTGTTTTCAAAATCGGTTGTATTGCCCTCCATACCGGAAGATGCGGTGTTGAATAACCTGTTGACCATTGAATTTGGTGAGCAGATAACGCCGGTACATTTTATCAGGTTATCTATTGAAGATGGAAAGGGAAATCCGGTAACGAACAGTTTTTACTGGCGTTCCACCGATCCGTATCGCGGTAAAGAAACCCTTTCCGGTCCTGCATCTGCCGGTTTTGAATCACTGGCCACCATGAAACAGGTGCAGTTGCAAACAAAGTTAACTGTGCATAAACAAGGGGAAGCTCATTACATAGCAATCGAGATCAAAAATCCCGGCAAGCAAATTGCATTTTTTACACAACTGCAGTTACTGGATCAGGCGCTAAAACCAGTTCGCCCCTCTTTTTACACAGATAATTTCTTTTCGCTCTTGCCAGGCGAAACCAAACAGGTTACCATAGAAACCTATGCCATCGGCAAAAGCCTTGATCAGGTAAAACTGGTGGTAAAGGGATGGAATATTCCAGCGATTACTTACGAACTCAAGTAAAATGAATACTATGAAAAAATTGTATGTTGTTGTTGCCTTGCTGATAACTACTATTGCAGCAAACGCACAGAAAGAAGTGATCATCAGCCAGTACGGTGCTGTGGCTGATGGAAGAACGGTGAATACCAAAATTATGCAGCAGTTGATCGATGATCTGTCTGCAAAAGGCGGTGGAAAACTGATCGTTCCCCCCGGTAATTATATGACAGGAACCCTGGAACTGAAATCCGGTGTGGAATTGCATGTGGAACTGGGAGCTGTGTTGCTGGGCTCTCATCTTACCACCGATTACAAAAAACTGGCTGGCCGGGCCGCTTTGATTATAGCAGAGGGACAAAAAAATATTTCCATTACTGGAGAGGGGATCATTGATTTTCAGGGCCAGGAACTCATGCTGGATGTGTTTAAAAGATTACGAAGTGGAGAAGTGAAGTCAGACTCTGCCTGGTTACTGAAAAGACCCGGTCCGGGCCGTGCATTGGGATTGTACCTGAAAGGTTGTAAAAATGTTACTGTAACGGGTATTACGCTGAAAAATGCTTCTGACTGGGTGCAGGATTACCGCGAATGTGATGGAGTGGTTATTGATAAGATCACTGTACAGAGTACTGCTTACTGGAACAATGATGGGCTGGATGTGACCGATTCTAAAAATGTACGTATCACTAACTGTTTTATCAATGCATCGGATGATGCACTTTGTTTTAAATCGGATAATCCAAAAAGTTCCTGCGAGAATGTGTATGTAGACAACTGTACGTTACGTTCCAGTGCCAACGGTTTAAAGTTTGGTACCGCTAACCATGGCGGTTTCCGGAATTTCAAGATCACCAATCTTACCATTTTTGATACATATCGTTCAGCTATTGCACTGGAATCGGTGGATGGAGGTTTTATGGATAATATCGATATCCGGAATGTACAGGCCAAAAATACCGGTAATGCCATTTTTATCCGTCGCGGCCGCAGAAATACCACAGGTGAAGTGGGTACGCTCAAAGACATCTATATCGCTAATGTAAAAGTGGAAACACCTTTACTGAAACCGGATCAGGGATATCCGATCGAAGGACCACCTGATCATTTACGTCCGGGTTTTGATAAAATGCCTGTACGTCCTTCTCATTTTCATATCTATGGGCATCCATATCTGCCTTATAACCTGGTGCCTTCTTCTATTGTGGGATTACCCGGGTACCCGGTACAGAATGTGACACTGGAAAATATTGAGATCAGTTATGGCGGGAGGGCAGATAAGTCTATTGCACATATTCCCTTAACAGAGATTACCCGCATCCCTGAAAATGCAGCCGCTTATCCTGAATTTTCCATGTTTGGTGAATTGCCTGCCTGGGGATTATACATGCGTCATGCAGAAGGGATACAACTAAAGAATGTAAAAGTAAGCTACCTCGAAGACGATTTCAGGCCAGCATTTGTTTTGGATGATGTAAAGCGGATCACATTCACTGATGTGCAGATCCCTACAGCGAAAGAAATGCCGGTAATACAATTGAATAATGCCAGTAATGTGAATTTTAAAAACCTCCGGATGCCGTTTTCGGAAGCGAAGGGCATACTGAAAACGAATTATAAATAAGGATTGATATAACAGCGACAGCTGACAAACACATTGATCTGAATGTATGTTAAGATGAAAAAATATGTAACCGTTTGCGTATTGTTTATTGCTGTTGCTGTTCAAAGTCAGCAACAGGTATCGCTGAAGATAACGGTATCGGTAGCGCCGGCGATGCGTGCTGCTTTTCAAAGGGGCGGGCGTTTGCTTTTTCATCTCACCAGTCAGCATGAACGTGAACCCCGAAACCGTTCCGAAGTAACCATTGGTGTTACACCGGAAAATTGGGATGGGGAAAATGATTTTGTGATCAATACCCATAAGAGAAATGTTCTGTTCACGGGAATGCAGAAGTTAAGCGACCATCTTTCCGAAAAATATTATTATCAGATAACATATAAGCAGAACATGGATGATGGTAATGAGAATGTGCCGGGTAATCTGTATAGCGAGGTAGATTCTTTTTCACTGACAAGTGCAGCATCTTTACATCTTAGGCTGAGTAAAATCGTCCCGCCCACTGTAATCGTTGACCATCCTTTTGTGAAAGTAGTTACTGTTGAAAGTAAATACCTCTCCGTTTTCTTTGGTAAACCACGACAACTGAAGGCTGCGATACTGCTTCCTTCCGGCTATTTCGATCATCCGGAAAGAGATTATCCAATCTGTTACCGGGCGGCAGGATTAAATGGAAGATATAGTGCCATTAATAACCTGATGGCACAGAAAAGTTTTACCGACTGGTGGTTTGCCAAAGAAGCTCCACAGGTGATGTATGTATTTCTGGATTCGCAGGGGCCTTATGGTGATACGTACCAGATGGATTCTGAAAACAACGGTCCTTGCGGAAAAGCACTGACAGAAGAACTGATCCCTGCCATAGAACAACAGATAAGATATAAACCGGAAACCCGGAAACGTTATCTATGCGGAGCTTCCACAGGCGGCTGGGTATCGCTGGGGTTACAGATTATGTATCCTGATTTCTTTGATGGTACATGGTCTTATAGTCCCGACCCCGTGGATTTTGAACACTATGGCCTCATCAATGTTTACCAGGATGAAACCATCTTCTATAACAAATTCGGATACCTGCAACCCGGAAGAAGAACCATTTATGGTGAACCTACTTTTTCGATGAAGGACTGGATAGCGGGCGAAAATGTGAACAGCAGAACCGGCGATTACCGGATATCCGGTGGGCAGTTCGGAGCCTATAATGCGGTTTTCGGGCCGAGGGGGGCAGATGGACTTCCTTCCCTTATGTTTGATCCGTTTACCGGAAAAATTGATCACCAGATTGCCCGGCAATGGGAAAAATATGACCTGAAAAAAATACTGGAAAAGAACTGGAATACATTAGGACCTAAACTACAGGGCAAGCTCTGGATCTGGACCGGTGATATGGATGGGCTCTATTCCAATGTAGCAACACGTTTTTTGAAAACGTTCCTGGATAAAACAACCCATCCTGTATCAGATGCCAAGATCTCCTTTACCGCCATGGCCGGCCACACGGCCGAATGGAACGATAAAACGGTATTGCAGATGGTAGCGGATAAGGCGGCGGGTAAATAATCGATTCATGCTAAAATGAAAATAATGAATGTCAAATTTTTTATAGTAACATCACTTTGCTGGCTGGCTGTTTTTAATGGCAATGCACAAACCGTTAAAACCAGTTATGTAGATGCGTTTGAAAATGTGAATCATCCACAGGTAGCGTATTGGTTCTTTACGGAGAATATGGCGAAGGAAGAAACCTATCAGGCCAAAATAGACAGTTTTGCCAAATTCAGTAAGTATACTTTGGTCTTTCTCACAGAAAGAAGCGGGAATAGTTTTTACGACACAACCGCTATGCACCCGGTTTTTGAGAAACTGGTAGCGTATGCGCACAGGAAGGGGCTGCAGATAGGACTACAGGTATGGAAAAGGGATTTTAACATCGCCATCGAAAATACGGACCGACTGATACAGGAGGGCGAAGTGACATTGGATGAGGCAGGTACGGCCGCCTATACGGTTGCTGCCAAGGGAGCAAGAGAAATGCAGACCCTGTTAAAAAGCGAATTGTTCAAAGTCTATGCATTTAAGAAAACCGCAGAGGGTATATATGACCCGGCTTCACTGAAAGACATAACCGCTGCTGCCAAAACGGTTGAAACAAAGGATCAGGTTACCCTATCGCTTGCAGTGGGTAAAGAAATGAAAGGGTATACCGCTTATATTCTTACGCAGCATTATTATAACTCCTGCAGTAATTTTTCTCAACAGGCCATGTCTGTGTTGTTGAATGTATTCAAGGCCTACCGCGATATCCCTTTTGATGGGATTGGCCTCGACGAGTACAAGAATCTGAAAATCACCCAGCAGAAAGTACTGGAAAAGGAAGGCGGTGTTTTCAGGGAGCGGCTGTATTCACTGGGTATGGCAAAACAAATGAAACAGAAGACCGGTAAAGAGCTGGATCGGGTGTTGCTGGATATGCGGTACGCACCACAAGATAAACCTGAAGTCAGGATCAGTGCGATCAATCAATATATGAACCTCTTGCGGTTTGCTACTTTACCGGTAGAAGCAGCCGTGTATGATCTGGGGAAAAAAATGTATGGGAAAAAGGCCTTTATCGGTTTGCATAATACCTTTCATAACAACCTGGACAGGGATGAAGTATGGCAAACCGGTGTAAGCTGGTGGAGCATTAAAAGAGATTACGGCCATAGTGATGAGGAAACAGCTACACCTATTCAGATCGGCATAGGTATGGGGTACCAGAAGAATGCAATGTACAATATGTATTATGGCAAAGACCTGACCCGCATCTGGACCAAAGCCCTTACCGATCTCCGCTATGGCATCCGCACACATTACCATGCGGCCAATGATGTGCAGGGCTGGGGTGTTTCGATAGATGATCCTGTTGCATTGGAAAGAATCAATAAAGTAGAGAACGCGGCCCGGTTGCTGAACCGTTTTGATCCACCTTTTCCACAGATCAAATTATTGGTGGTATATGGTATGGAAGCCATGTACAACTGGTATCCCGATATTTCGAAGCGGGGAATGTATGATATCAATGATAAGCTGGAAATGGAAAAAAAATCCATTCAGCTCTGGCAGAAAGGATACCTGAATGCGTCCGTACCTACAGATCTGATCGAAGACGGACGTTTACATCTCAACGCTGCGGGTAAACCCATATTGAACGGATATACGTTTGATGCGATCGTTTTCCTCAACCCCCAATATACCAAACCAGCTACCACCCGTTTTTTTCAGGACTATGTAAACAAGGGAGGTAAGTTATTGCTGGAAGGAAATGCCACCCATGATTTTCTGGGGAAAGATATTACTGCCACCTGGAAACAGATTGCCAGTAAAGCAGTATCCATCGGTTATTCTCTTGAGAACCTGGTTCGGCTGGGGATACCAGCCAATCAGCTGGAAGATGGGGTAACCAACGAAGAAGGGTCATTCACTTTTACCAATACAGCCTCACTCGCCAATAACCAGCCGGCGGTATTCCGGTTTGCATACAAGGGTAAACTGTACACCGGGCAATACAAAGGATTGGCAGCCGTAAAACTGGATGCGCAGGGAAATGTACAAAAACTGGCAGCTACGGGATTTACTGCCATACAACAAAACGGAAAGGACATCTTACGACTCAGCAGAGAAGCGGATGTATTTTTTACCGTGGATAAAGGAATAGCAAAAACAATTATCGCTGATTCCACCCGGTCAGCAACCATACAAACTAACTTATAGTAATCATTCAACGAGATGTATAAAATTATTCAGAACCGAAAAAAGAACAGGATATGGCAAAAAGCTGTAGCCTTTTTACTAACAATGGCCCTCCTGAACACTGCCGGTGCGCAAACCCAAACAGCTGTTTACCTTGACGAACTCAGTATCCCTTCTTTTAACGAGGCTATACCGGCTGTTTCGCTGAAAACAGCATCGGGCGGTGGAGCTATCGAGATCAACCGGGTACGGTACGAACGGGGACTGGGTATTCATGGTACCAGTGCCATGTTTTTTTTACTGGATGGAAAAGCTGCGACATTTACTGCGGAAGCAGGTATTGATGATAAAGCCGCAGAAGGAACAGTCAGTCGTTTTTATGTAATCGGTGATAAAAAAATCCTTTTTGAAAGTGGTGAAATGAAAAAAGGAGAAGCTGCCAGAAAAGTAACAGTAGACCTGACCGGAATCAAACGATTCGGCTTGCTGATTCTGCCCAAAGAAGAATCGCAACGGGCTTATGCCAACTGGGCCAATGCGCAGTTGGTAATGCTGGGGAATGCTTTGCCAGCTTCTATTCCGAACGATGGAGAACGATATATTCTCACACCCAAACCTGCTGCTTCTCCCCGCATCAATTCACCTGCTATTTTTGGTGCAAGGCCGGGTAATCCTTTTTTATATACGATCGTAGCCACCGGAGATATGCCCATTGTATATACAGCATCGGGTTTGCCCAGGGGATTACAGCTTGATCCGGCAACAGGCATAATCAGTGGAAGCGTAAAAGAAAGCGGAACTTATATCACTACACTCCGTGCGAAAAATAAGTTGGGAGTAGCTTCCAAAACCTTACGGATCAGAATTGGCGACACCATTGCGCTTACCCCACCTATCGGTTGGAATGGATGGAACTCCTGGGCCAGAGAAATAGACCAGGAAAAAGTACTGGCATCGGCCAATGCCATGGTGAATATGGGATTACAGCGTCATGGCTGGACCTATATCAATATTGATGATGCCTGGCAGGGATTACGGGGCGGTAAATACAATGCCATCCAGCCTAATACACAAAAGTTTCCGGATTTTAAAAGCATGGCAGACCAGATCCATGCAAAAGGATTAAAACTGGGCCTCTATTCTACTCCGTGGATCTCCAGTTATGTGGGGAAAACGGGAGGCTCTTCCAATTTCGAGAATGGGGCTTACACCGATTCTATCGAAAAAGATAAACGCGCCAACCGTTATGTCGGCAAATACCGTTTCGAAAGAGAAGATGCTTTGCAGATGGCGGAATGGGGCGTGGATTATTTAAAATACGACTGGCGCATCGATCTCAATTCTGCAGAACGCATGTCTGTAGCATTACAACAATCAGGCAGAGATATCTTATACAGTTTATCCAACTCCGCTCCCTTCGCACTGGCCAAAGACTGGGCAAGGATTGCCAATGCCTGGCGCACAGGTCCGGATATCCGCGATAACTGGTTAAGTCTTTATGTATCTGCTTTTACACTGGATAAATGGATGCCTTATGGCGGACCGGGGCACTGGAACGATCCGGATATGATGATCCTCGGTAATGTTACCACCGGTTCCAAACTGCATGCCACCCGTTTAACACCGGATGAGCAATACAGTCATGTGAGCCTGTTTAGTTTATTATCCGCGCCATTGCTGATTGGTTGTCCGATAGAACAACTGGATGCATTTACCCTGAACCTGCTGACCAATGATGAAGTAATTTCCATAGACCAGGATCCACTAGGTAAACCGGCAAGACTGGTGGCCGATGATGGTAATGTACAGGTATGGTTTAAAACACTGGAAGACGGGTCTTATGCCGTGGGCATGTTTCATATCAACGGGTATGGAAAGACCCCGCAATCCTATTTCCGCTGGGGCGATGAGCAGGAGCGGAAATATACCCTAGATTTTACCCGGCTTGGCCTCAAAGGCAAATGGAAAGTGAAAGATGTATGGCGGCAAAAAGAGCTGGGCACTTATACCAACACATTCGAAACCAAGATCAGGCATCATGGCGTAACCATGATCCGGCTTTTCCAAACCAAATGAATTGTATCTGTATCATGAAAAAAATAGCAGGATTTTTATTGAGCACCTGTTTGTGCCTGTCAACCATGGTTACCGCGCAAACAACCCATACTGTATGGCTGGATGATCTACCCATGCAAACATTTTCAGAAGCCATCCGACCGGTTTCTGTGAAAAGTAATTATGCCCACGATACCATACGGATGAGTGGGGTTCGGTACCTGCGGGGCGTGGGTGTACAAAGCATCAGTATCCTGGTATTTGACCTGGATAAAAAAGCAAAACAGTTTTCGGCATTGGTGGGACTGGATGATCAGGGCAATAAGGAGATCCCCCTGACCTTTTATGTGTTGGGAGATAAAAAGATCCTTTTCCAGAGTCCGGAAATGAAAATGGGCGATGCACCTGTACAAGTGGAGCTTGATCTTACCGGGATCAAACAGCTGGGTTTGCTGATCACAGATAAGATCGGAGGTATCAGTAATAAACGCACGTATGCCAACTGGGCCAATGCCAGACTGGAAATGTATGCGGGGCACCAACCCGGGCATATCCAGTTCACGGACGAAAAATATATTCTTACACCCAAACCATCACCCAAGCCGAGGATCAATTCGGCGAAAGTATTTGGTGCTACACCTGGTAATCCTTTTCTGTATGCTATTGCCGCTACCGGCGAAAGACCTATGCAGTTCTCGGCGCAACAGCTGCCCGAAGGTTTGTCGGTATCTGCAGCAACCGGGATTATCACTGGTACTGTGGCCAAACGGGGAACCTATACCGCCATACTCAAAGCAAAGAATCGCTTGGGAGAAGCAACGCAAAAATTACAGATCAAAATTGGCGATACAATCGCATTAACACCTCCTATCGGCTGGAACGGGTGGAATTCATGGGAATCAAAAATTGATCGCGAAAAAGTACTGGCTTCTGCCCATGCTATGGTGAATAAAGGTTTACGTGATCATGGCTGGACCTATATCAATATTGACGATGCCTGGCAGGGGATCAGAACAGGAAAGGATACGGCTTTGCAACCCAATGAAAAATTTCCCGATATCAAAGGCATGATCGATGAGATCCACTCGATGGGATTAAAAGCCGGCCTCTATTCCACCCCCTATATTGCCAGTTATGCAGGCTATGTAGGCGCTTCTTCCGATTATCCGGCTGGCGGCGAAACGCATGAGCTTATCAAAGTAAACCGCCCTCCTTTTAGTCGTATTGCCAGATATAAATTTGAGCCGAACGATGCGAGGCAGATGGCGGCATGGGGAGTGGATTTTCTGAAATACGATTGGCGTATAGATGTGGCTTCTACCGAGCGCATGTCGCAGGCATTGCGTAACTCAGGAAGAGATATTGTATTGAGTTTATCTAACAACGCACCCTTCGAAAAAGTAAAAGACTGGGTACGTTTATCGAATATGTATCGCACCGGGCCCGATATCAAAGACAGCTGGAACAGTTTATACCAGACCAGTTTTTCGCTGGATAAATGGGGCCCTTATACCGGGCCGGGCCATTGGGCCGATCCGGATATGATGATTGTGGGAGATGTATCGATTGGCCCCGTATTACATCCCACACGCTTAACACCGGATGAGCAATACAGTCATGTGAGTATTTTCAGTCTGCTCTCTGCTCCGATGCTGATCGGGTGCCCGATTGAAAGACTGGATGATTTTACGCTGAGCCTTCTTTCCAATGATGAAGTGATCGCTGTTAACCAGGATCCATTGGGAAAAGCTGCGCGACTGGTAGCAGATACCAACGGCGTACAAACCTGGCTGAAACCACTGGAAGATGGTTCTTATGCAGTGGGACTATTTAATATCGACGGGTTTGGCACTACGCCGCAATCTTATTTCCGCTGGGGTAATGAATCTGCCAGATCATATACATTCGATTTTGCCGCATTGGGGCTGAAAGGAAAATGGAAGATCCGTGATCTGTGGCGGCAGAAAGACCTGGGTTATTTCCAGCAGGGTTTTCCAACAACGATCCCTCACCATGGTGTGGTCATATTCAGACTCACCAAACAATAGTATACTGATATGAAAAAAATATTCTTTTCCCTGTTGCTTACCGTTTTGGTTCCTTCTTGTCTGATGGCACAGCAACCAGCTGGTTATACCATTCCTGCTATGCCCAATGCTTCAGAACGCAAAGCCACATTGGAACGTGAATGGGCAGCTGTGCAGAAAACGCCGCGGCAATTGGGAGTAAGAGATTGTTTTCTGTTCCTGGTAGATGCCATGGATGCGAATTTTCTGCAACCCGCAGAGGTAGAATGGTTACTGAAACTGGTAAAAACAAGAATGATCACCGATCCGAAAGCGGGAAGAAGTTATGGCAATATTTTCTGGGGCTGGCACGAAACGGGAACTGATATAGGAGACGGTAACAACGTACAGTTTTGTATGCAATACGGGATGCTGGTAAAATTACTGTTCAATGATCGCTTATCGGCTACAGCACGGAACGAGCTGGATGATATTTTTTCGCTTGCGCTGAAAGGTGGCCGGAACCAGGAGATCAGGATCTCTTATACCAATATCTACCTCATGCGGATCTGGAATTTTGTGGCGTATGGAGAAGTGTACCATGACCGGTCCGTATTGGATGAAGGAAGAAAATATTTTGATCTCTGGCTACAGCACGTGGCAAGGTATGGTAACCGCGAATATGATAGTCCTACCTATTGCGGGGTAGATCTTGAATCTTTGTTGCTGATTCATACTTTCATCGCCGATGCGGATATTAAAAATAAAGCGGCTGATGCGATCAGATTATTCCTGACCGATCTCAGTGCGCATTATAACCAACGCGGTGGTTACCTCGAAGGTGCTCATAGCCGCGATTACAACCGGGTATTCGGCCGCGATCTGCTGGAAGAAAAATATTTCAATCCCCTTTTAGGTGGTAAAAGTACCAACACACACCTGTTTCACCAGGTGTGCCTCGATGCCCTGCAAAAACTGGGCTTGTCGGCCAAACAAAAAGAGCTCATGAACCGGAAGAACCGTTTCATAGTGCAGCGATGGGATAGCCTCGCACATACCTATGCTTCCGATTACCACGGCAACCAAGTATCTATCGCTTCTACCAACCAGGCATATAGTCCGGATGATAAACCCTTTGTGATGTACCTGAGCAGTGCTAAAAAACCCGCCATGGCCAATATTGCCTACGTGCTGGAAGGAAGGGATGATCATTATGGTACCTGGGGTGCTACTGGTATGGGCGAAAAGATGAAACACCTGATGCCGCCCAATTATCCCTCCAATGGCGGATGGGGTAAAACAAGACACCTGATGCCTTTTATGCAGTCGGCGCAGAACAAGGGTGAGTTCGTCATGTTGGTATCCGGTGCAAAAGACCATAACTGTATCAAGGAATACCTGAACTCAACCATCATTCTCCCTGATGTATTTGATGAGATATGGATCGGTAAAACGAAGAAGAATGCACCTGCCAAAGGAGAGAGCCTCATATTGGATGAGACCAACACTTTTTTTGCTAGGTTCGAAGAGGTGGCCATTGCTTTTCGCTACCTACAGTATAATGCTGCTGAAGGGGTAAGCCCCGTCTTGTATAACGATGGGTTCGCGTATTCCTCCACAAGGGAGCAATTCACCCTGAGCAATAATAAAGCTTTACGACTGACACTGCAACATCCCAACGATGGCAAAGCCACTATCGCCATGTGGTGGAAGACGGCTGAAGGCATCCGTACCGAGGCTGATTTCGCCCGATTCCGCCAGTCAGTATTAACTGCACCGGTAACGGTGAAAGAAACCAATGGTATCACCGATATCTCCGTACAAACCCCTTCCGGAAAACTGGGTGTGCAGGCAGACCTGCTCAATAAAAAGCGGATATCATATGCCAACCCCTTCACACTGCCGAAAGATTTTCTGTTCATGGTTGATGGTGAAGAATTGGGTAAACCCATTATGGCAAAATACAGGTAAAGTCAGTAATGACTGCCTGGATCTGACTGTTGGTTTCAGGATAGTTTCTACACGAAAACGATTTCGCAGAAAAGCAAGCGGCGGTTTATTGTTAATTCTACTAAAACGTTTTAACTTACCCATCCTAAACAGAAACCGATTGCACTGTAACAGCTGTTTACAGGAACAAACCAACTGCCATGAAAAGAGTAACCATCCTGGGTATTGCCCTCTTATTGTACTTTTCTTCCTTTTCCCAGTCATGGGTAGATTCAGTTGATAAACATGGCCGCGAAGTGTTTATGCCTGCGGATAAATACAAGTGGGATTGGGGCCAGGCTACTTTCCTCAATTCATTGGTGCATCTGTATAACAGCAAAACAGACACAGAGAAAAAAACCTATCTCAACTATATCAAAACAGCCATGGATGCCACATATGCGGTAGCCAATGGCAAACATCCCAACGCGGTAGCTTCGGCGCATGGCATGGCTTTTCTCGCAAGGATCACGGGCGATCCAAAATACCTCGATAAAAGCAAGGAAATCTATGCCCAATACCTGCAGGTACCCCGCTCACCCAATGGCGGCCTCTCGCACCGTGCCGAAACCGTTGAGTTATGGGACGATACGGTGTATATGCTCAACATGTTCCTGCTTGAAATGTATCGTTTAACAGGTGATGAAAAATATATCGCGGATTTTGTAGAACAGTTCAACGCACACAATGAAAAACTCACCGATCCCGTATCCGGTTTATGGGTGCATGGCTGGGACGCAGACGACACTGATTACAACGATGGTTGCAGCATCATGGGCTGGCCCGATAAAACCACCCGCAAAAGCAGCCAGATCTGGGCCCGTGGAAATGGCTGGGTAGGGATGGCGTTGGCAGATGCACTGGAAACGATTGCTAAAAATTCAGGATACAGAAAACCATTGGAAAAAGCTTTCCTGCATTATGTAGAAAGTGTGGCTCCCTGGCAGCACAAGGAATCCGGTCACTGGTACCAGTTGGTCACGCTTCCGGATAATCCGAAGAATTTTCTGGAGAGTTCCTGCACGGCCATGTTTGCGTATACCATTACCAAGGGCCTGCAGCTGAAACTGCTGAACCCCAAAAAATACAGGCCCATGGTAGAGCAGGCTTATAAAGGACTTCGTAACCTGAGTATGACCAATGCCGGCAACGGTTACCTGGTTCCGGCAAGGGTATCAGGCGGCACCTGTGTGGGCGATGAAAATTATTATCTTACCAGGAAGATCACCGAGGGTACCGGTTTTGGTTATGGATCTTTTATCATGTTCGGCCTGGCTTATGAACAATACAAAGGCATACGCAAATAAGCATCAATCTTTCAGCAATAAAATTCACGGATGAACAGAAGAAAATTTGTAACACTCGGTGCCACGTCGGTTTGTATGATGCCTTTTCTGGGTGCAGCCGCTTTTCGTACAGCACAATATGCGGCACCGGCAGTAAAACCTGCCTGGCTGGTAGAACTGATCAAGTTCAACGACGGGGAGCTGAAAAACCTTCGCCAATACAAGATCACCGATACCGCTCTCCGGTTTTATGGAGGATACCTTTCCGGTGTTGATATCCCCAATCCGCATAGTACCTGTGCCTTTATCAATAAAGCCGCAGAAGCAGTGGCCAGTCAGGAGTCGGAGTATTACCAATCGGCACCTATCCTCAAAGACATGGAACTGGCACTGGGCAGTTTATTGAAAATGCAACATGCCGATGGTACCATTGATCTGATGGACACTAATTTTCACTCTACACCCGATACGGCATTTATGGTGAAGCGGCTGGTACAGTCGTATAATATTCTGCAGGCTTCGGGTATAAAAGATACGGCTACTGTTCTCTCACTTTTGCAACAGTTTTTACAACGTGCCGGCGAGGCATTGATCGTTGGTGGTATTCATACGCCCAATCATCGTTGGGTGGTATCTGCCGCATTAACCAAGCTGAATGAGAAATGGCCCGATCTACGTTACGTGAACCGGGTGAACCAGTGGCTGGCAGAACATATCGATCTTGATCCTGATGGACAATACACAGAAAAAAGTACCTATGGGTATTCTGCCGTGATAGATCGTGTGCTGATCACCGTTTCCAAAGGGTTACACAAGCCCGAATTGCTGGATGCCGTTCGGAAGAACCTGCGTATGATGCATTACTACCTCCATCCCAATGGGGAAGTGGTAACGGAAGCTTCTAACCGGCAGGACAAGGGCCAGATCGGCACCATGGAAAATTATTATTATGCCTGTCGTTACCTTGCCTTACTGGACAACGATGGCGAAATGGCGGCCATGTGCCGTTTGATCGAAAAAACTTCTTTCAGAAAACTGACTGATTCGCTGAGTTATTTCCTGGAAGATCCTTCGTTATGGAAAGAGTTACCTGCCACCAAACCTTTACCGGTGAGTTATGTAAAATCATTTCCCTATTCCGGTGTGGTGCGTATCCGCAGAAATGAATGGGACACTACCATTCTCTCCAACAATCCGGGCTGGCTCACTTTTCACAAAGGGAACGCGGTATTACAGGGTATGCGTATTGCTGCTTCTTTTTTTGGGAAAGGGCAGTTTCAATCAGACACGATCACACAAAAAGGCAATGCCTGGGTTTTAACACGCAAACTGGAAGGCCCTTATTTTCAACCACTACCGGCGGATAAAATTGCCGCCGACGGAGATATGGCCAAAATGCCCAAATCGGCGCGTAAGCAGAGCGAAGTGCAATACCTCGAAACAACTGTCACCATCACTGAAGCTAACCAGGGCATTGCTGTTGAGATAGAAATGAAAGGAACCGATAATGTTCCGGTATCGATGGAACTGATTTTCAGAAAAGGCGGACAGTTTACCGGTGTGCAGGCGCATGGTAGTAAAGCAGATGCTTATTTATTCAACGATTTACAGGGAACGTATACGGTAGGAAAAGATACGATCCGTTTCGGTCCGGGTAAAAAGGAACACAAAGGAATCCAGTTACGAGGTGCCTTACCGGCGGTAGATGCGCCTACGGTGTACCTGACAGGGTTTACCCCATTCAAACATACCATTCAATTATCCTGATATGATGCATAAGCGAGCAAAGAATTTTTTAATTCATACCATAGAAAAGAAGGTGGTCCTTTGTATACTGTGTGTCCTGTTATTACCCGCAATTCTGCCGGCACAGAAATCCTTTCAGAAAAAATACCAGACAGAAATGATCCTCGCCGAAACCGGCGCGGTGATAGAACTGCCGGAAGGAACTTTCACACTCACCAATACACTGTCGCTGGAAGGAAAGAAAAAAATCACTATCCGGGGTAAGGGAATGGATAAAACCATTCTCAGTTTCAAGGGGCAGACCGATGGGGCTGAAGGCATCCGTGTAAGCGATGGTACCGATATTGTACTCGAAGGATTTACGGTACAGGACGCCAAGGGTGATGCCATCAAAACCATGCACGTGACCGGCATCACTTTTCGTGATGTGAAAACAGAGTGGACAGGTACACCTGGTCCGCAGAACGGTGGTTATGGATTATATCCTGTACAGTGTACCGGTGTGCTGATAGATCAATGTATGGCAGTGGGTGCTTCTGATGCGGGTATTTATGTGGGTCAATCGCAGGATATCATCGTTAAGAATTCGAAAGCCTGGCACAATGTGGCGGGTATCGAGATCGAAAATTCTTTGCGGGCCCGGGTATATGATAATGAAGCCTGGGAAAATACCGGCGGTATGCTCGTGTTCGATCTACCCGACCTGGTACAGAAACGTGGTGGTGATGTAAAAGTGTATAATAACTATATCCATGATAATAACTATGAAAACTTTGCTCCCAAGGGAAATATCGTAGCTACAGTTCCCAGTGGTACGGGTTTGTTGATACTCGCCACCAAGGGTATCGAAGTGTACCGTAACAGGATCATCAATAACCAGTCGGTAAGTACCGGTATCATCAGCTATTTTACAACGATGAAACCTATCAAAGACAAATCCTATGATCCCTATCCTTCTGCCATTTCTATTCATGATAATGTGTATGAAAGAAAACCGGGTTTGCCGGTCAGCAAAGACCCGCTGGGTATGATCGTAGGCAGAAAATACGGACAGGATATTCCGCATATCCTGTATGATGGGATCAAGAATCCCAAACTATTGGATCCGGCAGGTAACTGGATCTCGGGTCAGTGTATCACCATCATCAATAACAAAGAGCAATCTGTGGTGAACCTGGATGCGGAACACGGCTTCAGGGATATGAAACGGGCGGATGATTCATTTAACTGCAATAACTGAGTATGCTAAGGGGTGTAATCATAGGGGTTATCTGTTTTATTGTTTCGGGACCCTTTATAGCGAATAAGCCGATAAAAAATTATCCCGAAAAATTATCGGCCTGGGGCATTTTTGAAGGTAAGATGAATGCATTGAAACCTGCCAAAGGCGTTGTACCTTATGGGCTGAATACACCCTTGTATACAGACTATGCGGAGAAGTTGCGGTTTGTGCGTTTGCCGCTGGGTAAGTCAGTTAACTATTCAGCAGCCACCACGTTGGATTTTCCAACGGGAACGCTGCTGGTAAAAACATTTTATTACTCCGCCGATTTCAGGAAACCGGGCGTAGCGAAAGACATAGTAGAAACAAGATTACTGGTAAAAGAAGAAGCAGGATGGCAGGCGATCACCTATGTATGGAACGAAGACCAGTCGGATGCCCTGCTCGAAATTGCTGGTGATGACAGGAATATCAGTTTCATTGACAAAGATGGCGAAAAACAGCAGGTACGTTATGTAATACCTAACCAGAACCAGTGTAAGGGTTGTCATAATTCGAACGACAGGATCATGCCGATCGGTCCGGGTGTAGCACAGTTGAATGGATCTTATGCGTATGCAACCGGTGTACAGAACCAGCTCACATACTGGAAAAAACAGGGTATGCTGACGCAATTGCCAGCTTTGGCAACCGTACCACGGACAGCGGTGTGGAACGATGCCAGAACCGGAAACCTGAACGCGAGGGCAAGGGCTTATCTCGCCATCAATTGTGCGCATTGTCACAGGAGAGAAGGGCCGGCGCAAACATCAGGATTGTTTCTAACAGAGGCAGAAACCGATCCTGCGGTGATCGGAATCAACAAATCGCCGGTGGCTGCAGGTAAGGGATCTGGTGGCCGCATGGTAGATATTAAACCGGGTGATGCAGAAGGCTCTATTCTCTGGTACCGGATGCAGACCCGCGACCCCGGCGAAAGGATGCCGGAACTGGGCAGGAATCTGGTGCATAAAGAAGGGCTGGCTTTGGTAAAGGAATGGATCGATAAAATGAAGTAATATATACACAGATAGATAAAAATAACAGCATGAAAAAGCAAAGCGTACTCTTCCTCTTTTTACTGGTTGCTACAGGTGCCTGGGCACAAAACAGCGGATGGAAAAACCTGTTCGACGGAAAAACACTGAAGGGCTGGCACCAGCTGAATGGCAAAGCCAAATATGAAGTGGTGAATGGAACCATTATTGGCTCTACCGTAAAAGGAGAACCCAATTCTTTTCTCGCTTCTGATGAGGAATATGGTGATTTTATCCTGGAAGTGGATTTGAAAGTGGGTAATATGAACTCAGGCATACAGATCCGGAGTTTGTCAAAACCCGAATACAATAATGGTCGGGTACATGGTTACCAGGTAGAGATCGATCCTTCAGACAGGGCATGGTCTGGCGGTATTTACGATGAAGCGCGCCGAGGCTGGATGTACCAGACAGAAATGAATCCGGCTGCTAAAAAAGCATTTAAGAAAGGCGACTGGAACCATTATCGCATAGAAGCTATTGGGCCGGTATTCAGAACCTGGGTGAATGATGTGCCGGTAGCCTATATGGTGGATGATCTTACGCTGAAAGGATTTATTGCCCTGCAGGTGCATGCGGTAAAAGGAGAAGGGGGCGAAAGTATTCAGTGGAAAAATATACGCATCCAAACAGGCGCAGCTATGAAACCCAAACCATTGGATCTCTCAACACCGGTAGCGAATTATATGCAGAATACACTGACGCCGCAGGAGCTGGCACAGGGATTCAGTTTACTGTTCAACGGCAGGGACCTCAGTGGCTGGAGGTCGGTAGGCAAACAAACCGCACCTGAAAAAGGATGGATAGTGGAAGAGGGTGTATTGCATATTTTGCCTAGTGAGAACGATGGTACCAAATACGGAGACCTCATCTCTGTAAATCAATACAAGGCATTTGAACTGAACTTCGATTTCAAATTAACAGAAGGCGCCAATTCGGGGGTTAAGTATTTTGTGGCAGAAACCTATCAAAATGCCGGTTTGGGACTGGAATACCAGATCCTGGATGACGCCAAACACCCCGATGCCAAAATGGGAACCGAAGGTAACCGTACCATGGGTAGTTTGTATGATCTGATCCCTTCCAACAAAGTAGATCCCCGTTTTCAGAAAAAAATAGGCGAGTGGAACCAGGCCAAAATTGTTGTGTATCCAAACAAACTGATACAACACTGGCTGAATGGTTTTAAAGTGGTAGAGTACGAGAAAGACAGCAATATTTACAAAGTACTGCTGGCGCATAGTAAATACGCAAAGAACAAAGACTTTGCCAAAATGGATCAGACACCAATCCTGTTACAGGATCATAATAATTCTGTGTACTTCAGAAATATCAAGATCAGAGAGATTAAATAACCACTGGTATGCAGGGTAAAAAAAAAGTTCGCAGGCAGTTTGGTTTTGGGTCGGTAAGCGAAAGCTTACTGGCCCTTTTTATCTCCCTGCTAACAGCCAGTTCCGTGTTTGGTCAGTCATCTTTGCAACCCTATCGTTTGCGGGCAGATGGACTGTTGCATGCCGGTAAAGTCTGGAAAAATGGATTGCCGGTAAATACTTCACTGGCTGCAGCCCAAAAAGAAAACGGCTTCCGGTTTCCGTTGGTACGCAGTGCAGCACCGATGTTATATTGGGAATTACCTGCTGCATTATCCTCCACGGCTTACCGCATACACGTGGCTTCTTCGCTGCAACAACTTGAAACAGGTAAACCAGATTTATGGGATTCACATAGGATCAATGGCACTGCTGCAAAAGCCCGGTACAGCGGTAAAACACTTTCGTCGGGAGCGGTTTATTACTGGAGAGTGCAGGTATGGGATCTGAAAAAACGGGCATCCACTTTTTCACCTATAAGTTCTTTTGTATATCAAGCTGCAGACACGACAGAATCTTTTTCCTACTATCCATTAACGGCAGAGATACAGCAACCCATCCAGCACTATCCAAAAGCAGATGGCAGTTATTTCTATGATTTCGGTAAAGCGGCTTTTGCCCAGGTGCAGTTACGTATTACCAGCAACAAGGAAGATTCTATCTGGATAGCAGTAGCAGAAGCGTTGCAGTCGCCCGGCAACCTGCTTTCGAATGGGGGTAATATCCGTTACCGCAAACAAGGGCTTTTTGTAAAGAAAGGAACACATGACTATACACTGGTTTGGCCGACAGATGCCAAACGGAATGCGCGTAACCCCATTCAGATGCCGGACTATATCGGTGAGGTATTCCCCTTCCGCTATCTTACTGTTACAAATTTGTCGGGCACCATACAAAGGGGCGACCTGACACGTAAGGCTGTGTTTTATCCTTTTGATGATACCGCAGCTGATTTTGTTTCCAGCGATACCGTTTTGAACCAGGTATGGGAACTCTGCAAATATTCCATGAAAGCCACCAGTTTTACAGGTTATTATGTAGATGGCGACCGGGAGAGGCTTCCCTATGAAGCCGATGCAGTGATCAACCAGTTATCACATTATGCAGTAGATGCCGAATACAGCATCGCCAGGCGTACCATGGCCTACCTGTTATTTCATCCTACCTGGCCCACGGAGTGGAGTCTGCAGAATATCCTGCTGGCATGGAACGATTACCTGTATACCGGCGATGACCAGTTTATCTGCCGGTATTATCCGGAACTGCAGAAAAAAATACTGATGCCATTGGCAGCACCGAACGGATTGATCAGCACCACCGCTAAATTCCAGGAAGATGATTTTCTACGCTCCATCCATATCACCAAAATATTCGATGGTAAACGTGGATTGAAAGACATCGTAGACTGGCCCCAGCGCGGCAGTTATATTGGTACTGAAAAAGAACATGGCGGCGAAACGGATGGTTTTGTATTCACAGATTACAATGCGGTGGTGAACGCGTTTTACTACCGAACACTTGTATTAATGCATAAGATATCAGCAGCGCTTGGAAAAACGAACGAGGCAGCTGATTATCTCTCCAAAGCCAAAGAACATTACCGCTCTTTTCAGCAGGTGTTCCGCAACCCGGTAACCGGACTGATCAAAGATGGCGATACCACATCACATACTTCTTTGCACGCCAATATGTTTGCATTGGCTTTTGGATTGATACAGGAACAGGATCTTCCTGCGGTGGTCAAATTCATCAAGTCGCGCAAGATGGCCTGCAGTGTGTATGGCTCACAGTTTTTGCTGGATGCGTTGTATGAGGCCGGGGAACAGGACTATGCTTTGTCCTTACTCTCGTCTACCACAGAAAGAAGCTGGTACCACATGATCCGCCTCGGATCAACGGTTAGTCTTGAAGCATGGGACAAATTATACAAACCCAATCTCGACTGGAACCATGCCTGGGGGGCGGCGCCGGCGAATATTATTGTGCGTAAGCTGATGGGGGTAGAACCGCTTACACCGGGCGCAGATACCATCCGCATCAAACCACAAATGGGTTCACTGCAGTTTGCCAAACTAAGAACACCTACTATCAAGGGAGAGGTGTTGGTTGCTTTTGAAAGAACTACTGCAGCGGATCTCTACCAGATCCGGCTTCCCGGTGGAACAAAGGCAGAAGTATCGCTTCCTGTCAGAACCGGTAGTAAAACAGTGACACTGGATGGGAAAAGAATATCACTCAATAATGATAAAGGGTATTACCGTTTCCCATTAATGGGGGCGGGCCAACACCAGGTTACGATACAATAGAAGAAGATGATGAAAACAATTAGCTGGTTTTGCTGTCTGTGTATCTGCTTTTCTGCAGCTGCCCAATCTTCTTTTCGTCCGGAAGAATGGGTGAACCCGCTGATGGGCACCGATTCCAAATACAGTTTTTCAAACGGTAACACTTATCCTGCCATTACCCTTCCCTGGGGAATGAACTGCTGGACACCACAGACCGGCACCAATGGGTATGGTTGGCAATACACGTATACGGCTGATAAGATCCGCGGATTCAAACAAACCCATCAACCCTCGCCCTGGATGGGCGATTACGGCCAGTTCTCCATCATGCCCATAACGGGCAAACTACAGGTGAACGAAGAAAAAAGAGCCAGTTGGTTCTCTCACAAAGCCGAAACAGCGAATCCATATTACTACAGTGTGTACCTGGCCGATCATGATGTGCTGGCAGAGATCACCCCCACCGAACGGGCGGCCATCTTGCAATTTACCTTTCCTGCGTCAGACAGTTCCTTTGTTGTGATCGATGCATTTGACAGGGGCTCCTATATCAAGATCATTCCCGAAGAAAACAAGATCATCGGTTATACCACCCGTAACCGCGGAGGGGTACCGGCTAATTTTAAGAACTATTTTGTTATTCAGTTCGACAAACCTTTTACGCTTACCTGTACGATAGACGATAGTGTGATTCATATTTCTCAGAACGAAATAAAAACTTTGCATGCACAGGCAGCTGTGGGTTTCAAAACAACTAAGGGCGAACAGGTCCGGCTGCGAGTAGCTTCTTCTTTTATTTCCTTTGAACAGGCTGACTTGAATTTGCAGCGCGAAATAGGCAAACGATCCTTTACGCAGATCCGCGATCAGGCCAAAGCTGCCTGGAACAAGGAGTTGAGCAAGATCAAAGTAGAAGGCGGTACACAGGAGCAGATCCAGACTTTTTACTCCTGTTTGTACCGCATCTTACAATTTCCCAGAAAGTTTTATGAGTTTGATGTCAACAACAAAATGATCCATTACAGTCCTTATGGCGAAGGAAAAATTGCTGAAGGCTATTTATTTACCGATACCGGCTTCTGGGATACGTTCCGTTCCCTGTTTCCTTTTCTCACATTACTCTATCCCGAAATGGAGAGCCAAATGATACAGGGATTGGCCAACACGTACAAAGAAAGTGGCTGGCTGCCTGAGTGGGCCAGTCCGGGCCACCGTGCCACCATGGTAGGCAGTAATTCGGCTTCTGTAGTGGTAGATGCTTTTATGAAAGGCATCAAAAATTTTGATACCACGGTATTATACGAAGCGCTGATGAAGAATACCGAGAACATGGGGCCGATCAGGACATTGGGAAGAGAAGGTGTGAAAGAATACAACGAGATCGGTTATGTGCCTGCAGATAAATATGGCGGAAGTGCGGCCAAAACACTGGAGTATGCCTATGCAGATTTCTGTTTGTATCAGATCAGTCTTGCTTTGCAGAAGCCGAAGGAAGTGATCGATAAATTTGTTTCTCGGCTGCAGAACTATAAAAACCTTTTTGATCCGAAACACAAACTGATGCGTGGCAGGAACCTGGATGGAAGTTTCGATCCCGGATTCAATCCCCTGCGTTGGGGCGGAGAGTTTGTAGAAGGCAATGCATGGCACTATAGCTGGAGTGTGTTCCAGGATTTTACAGGGTTGTCGAAATTGATGGGTGGTGATAAACAGATGGAGCGGATGCTCGACAGTGTGTATCATCAACCACCGGTATTTGATGGCTCTGCCTATAAAGGAGGTGTGATACATGAAATGACAGAGATGCAGGTCATGAACATGGGCCAGTATGCGCATGGTAACCAGCCCATCCAGCACATGATCTATATCTACAATTATTGCGGCGCTCCCTGGAAGGCCCAATACCATGTACGCGATGCCATGAACCGCTTATACCGGGCCACACCCGATGGATACTGCGGCGATGAAGACAATGGACAAACCAGCGCCTGGTATGTTTTCAGCGCGCTCGGCTTTTATTCTGTTACACCCGGTACCAACCAATACGTAATTGGCTCGCCCCTCTTTAAAAAAGCCACCCTGCAATTGGAGAATGGAAAATATTTTGTGATCGAAGCACCGCTTAACAGCAGTAAAAATGTGTACATTCAATCTGCTGACCTGCGGGGAAAATCGTTTGAGAAAAATTATATTGAACATGCCAGCATACTGAAAGGAGGTACCCTCCGTTTCAATATGGGAAGCAAACCCGCTTTGGGAAGAGGGGTCAGTAAGGCAGCAAAACCTTATTCATTTTCTGATCAGAAATAATACAACCATTTATATAACATTAAACAGCCCGTATGAAAAAAGAAAAAACCAACTCCGTCTCCCGGCGTGATTTCATGACCAACTCGGCTAAAGTGCTGGCAGGATTTATGATCGTTCCCAGGTATGTATTGGGTGGAAAAAGCCAGGCAGGTGTATTATATACCGCCCCCAGCGATATAATTAATCTTGGATTGATCGGGGGCGGTAAACAGGGGAAGATCCTTTCTGGTTATTTCCTGAAAACAGAACAGATCCGTTTTACGGCGCTCAGCGAAGTGTATAAAGCCAAAGCCGATCTCACGCTCGAAAGAATCAAAGCGGAATATGAAAAAAATCCAAAGTATGGTACTTATTCCGAGATAGCTGTGTACAATGATTTCCGCGAATTACTGGGAAGAAAAGATGTGGATGCCGTAGTAATAGCTACACCTGATCACTGGCATGCAGTGATGGCCGTAAAAGCGGCAGAGGCGGGTAAAGATATTTATTGCGAAAAACCATTGGCTTTAACCGTTAAGGAAGGTAGAGCTATGGTGAATGCCGCACGCAAATACGACAGGGTATTCCAGACCGGCAGTATGCAGCGCTCCTGGCCCGAGTTCAGGCAGGCAGCAGAACTGATCCGGAATGGTTATATCGGTGATATCAAATCTGTAAAAGTAAATGTGGGTCCGCCACCAAAACCCTATGATCTGCCGGCAGAACCCATACCTGATGGACTTGACTGGGCAAAATGGCTCGGACCCAATGCTCCCGTTGCCTTTAATGCAGAACTGGCACCTCCTGTCAGCAAAGATGTGTATCCAAACTGGCGTAACTACCGTGAATTTGGCGGAGGTATGGTAACTGATTGGGGAGCACACATGTTTGATATTGTACAGTGGGCGTTGGATATGGATCATACCGGCCCCGTTGAAGTGATCGCACCGGATGGTAAGGACCATCCCTTCCTCACTTACCGGTATGCCAATGGCATAACTATGACACATGAAAAATGGGAATGGAACAATGCGATCCATTTCTTTGGAACCAGGGGAGAATTGAAAGTACAAAGAGGTAAACTGGAAACTTCGCCTGCGGCACTGAAAGACAAAGGCATTGGTGCCAATGAGAAACATGTGTACAAAAGCGAGGATCATTACAAGGATTTTCTCAGTGCCATGCGCCTGCGCAGCAAGCCCATCTGCGATGTAGAGATCGGTCACCGCACTTCATCCGTATGTAATATTGGTAATATCGCTTACCAGCTCAATCGCAGGCTCGAGTGGAACCCTGTTACTGAGCAGTTCAAAAACGATGCAGAAGCCAATGCCCTGCTGGGTCGCAAGATGGTAAATGAGTGGGCCATCAAGCTATAAGCGCTTCTAAAATATAATACCAACCGTGCCTTCGTGCCTTTGTGTGATAAAATTCCACACAAAGGCACGAAGGCACGGTTGGTTTAAGGCGATTGTGTAATTTCAGTTAACAAATAACCAACCATATGCGATACCTGCTCTTATTCTGCATATTCTTCCTGGCCATTGCCTGTCAGCGACCGTTGTTCCGTGCAAAATGGCTCAAAGAAAAAGCGCCGGAGCATTTCAGTGTGCTGTTCGAAACATCACGAGGTAATTTTGAGGCTGATTTTACGAGGCAATGGTCACCCCTGGCGGTAGACAGGTTATATGCACAGATCAAACACAGGTTTTACGATCATACCTTGTTTTACCGCGTTCGGCCCAACTATGTGGTACAGTTTGGCGGAGACGATTCACTGAAATTACAAAAATGGAATACGGTAAAACTGCCCGATGAACCCGTTCTGCAACCCAATGAACGGGGTGCCATAAGTTATGCCAGAAGCGGGAAAGACAGTCGTGATAATGATCTGTTCATTAACCTGCAGAATAATTCTCCCCGTTTGGATACACTGGTCTCACAAGGTGTAAAAGGTTATCCCGTATTGGGCAAGGTAACCAAAGGCATGGAAGTTGTAGATAGCCTGTACAATGGATACGGAGACCGGGTATTTGCGCAGTATGGTCTTTTGATGAGAGATAAAAAAGCCTTTCTCGAAAAATATCCCCGGCTGGATTCCCTGCAGAAAATACGTTTGATCAAAAAATAAATCCGATACTGCATTCACTGCTAATAGCCTTCTATGAAAAGAACCCTCTGCCTATTATGGATACCATTCATTTGCACGCTTGCTTATTCGCAACCGGCTAAAACGGATAAAAAGAACCTCGTCTATTTTTCAAAAGAATATTTTCAGATAGGCGGCACCCGGATTAATGAGCAGGAAAAAGAAAATGCCTACGACAGACTGCCACTAGCCTACAAAGAAAAAGTAAGAAAAGAAGTATGGGACCTGTCTAAAGCATCTGCTGGTATCACCGTTGGTTTTGTCACCAATGCAACCACTATCGCTGCCCGGTGGACGGTACTGAATAATTTCTCCATGAATCACATGGCGGCTTCGGGTGTAAAAGGTGTTGACCTGTATGTGAAAGAGGCGGGCCAATGGCAATATGTGAATACCGGCAGACCGGCTTCGGGTAAGGATACAGATGCAACGCTGATCAGTAATATGAAAGGGGAACTGCGGGAGTACCGTTTATATCTTCCTTTGTACGACGGAGTGGTATCGCTGCAGATCGGTATTGATTCTGGTAAAATCCTTTCGAAACCCAGGCCGGTTACTGCCAAACCAATCATCTTTTATGGAACCAGTATTACGCAGGGAGGTTGTGCCTCCAGGCCCGGGATGGCACATACAAACATTATTGCCAGAAAACTGGATATCGAATGTGTGAATCTCGGCTTCAGTGGTAATGGCAGAATGGAGCAACCCCTGGCAGCCCTGCTGGCGGATACTGACGCCCTGCTGTACGTGATAGATTGTGTACCCAACATGACAAAAGAGCTGATCACAGCCAATACAGGTGTATTGGTGGCCACCATCCGTAACAAACGCCCCACTACACCTATTGTACTGGTAGAAAATACCTTCTACGAAACGGCGGTACACGATCTGAAACTGCAGGAGCAATTACAGCAGAAGAACAGCAATCTCAAACGAATCTTTGACAGCCTGCGTGCCAAAGCCGTACCCAATCTCTATTATGTTCCTGCAAAGAATGCCCTCGGCAGCGACCATGAAGGAACGGTAGACGGGGTGCATTTTACCGATCTGGGTTTCAGTCGTTTTGCTGACCACCTGATTGCCGCTTTCAGAAAATACAAACTGGTTCCCCCTGCCCGTGTAAAATAGAGGATAAACAGAAAGTTGTAACCCCTTTATTCCACAATAAGGAAGACTTTTCCGCTATGCCAGTTAACAACTATTACATTCGTGTTTTTTTAAACAAATTCAGGTATATTTATTAGCAGGTACAGGCGGGTAGTGATACATGCCCGTCGGGATGTTATTCTGTAACCACAAGTACATTACATGCTCCACTCCAAACGATTGCTGATTGCGGCACCGCTGTGCCTGTTCTCGCTCTTTGCGATCTTTGACAGCTGTACCAGTGCCAGTGGTGGTGGAGAGGGTATTCCTGCCACTATCAGTTACAATTATGATGTACGTCCTATCTTATCTGATAAATGTTTTAACTGCCACGGTCCGGACGCACAGAAAAGAGAAGCCGGGCTGCGCCTCGATATAGCCGAAGAAGCCTACAAAGCCTTGCAGGATCATCCGGGCAAACATGCGATCGTTCCCGGTAACCCGGATCTGTCTGAACTAATCGTTCGTGTCAGTTCTAAGGATACTTCACTGCAGATGCCTTCTGTTAAAAGCGGTTTACCTGCCTTAACCGAAAGGGAAATCAATATCCTGAAAAAATGGATCAAACAGGGAGCGGTGTATGAACCTCACTGGGCATTTGTAGTGCCCCAAAAACAACCCGTACCGGAAGTGTCAGACCGGCAATGGCCCGTGAATGAGATCGATTTTTTCATCCTCCAGAAAATGGAGCAGAAAGGACTTACACCCAATGCACCGGCCGATAAAGAAAGGCTTGCAAAGCGTGTGTTCATGGATCTGACCGGTATACTGCCAACCGAAGCAGAGACCCGGCAATTTGTATCAGATACTGATCCGGCCGCTTATGAAAAAATGGTGGATCGTTTATTAGCGAAACCGCAGTACGGAGAACGTATGGCCATCAGCTGGCTGGATATTGCCCGGTACTCAGACTCGCACGGATACCAGGATGATAATTACCGCTCGCAATGGCCCTGGCGCGATTGGGTGATCAGTGCTTTTAACCGGAACCTGCGCTATGATACCTTCATCACCTGGCAATTGGCAGGCGATCTCTTGCCCAATGCTAACAAAGAACAGATCCTGGCAACTGGGTTTAATCGTAACCATAAGATCACCGAAGAAGGTGGCGTGATAGATGAGGAATACCGCCTGATGTATGTAGACGACCGCACCAGCACTTTCAGCCGCTCCATGCTGGCCATGACGGTAGAATGCGCCAAATGTCATGATCACAAATATGATCCCATCCTGCAGAAAGAATATTACCAGCTCTCTGCCTTTTTTAATAATATCAAAGAAGTAGGTCTGGAATCTACGGTAGGTGGACCCGAAACTTTTGCCAAGAACCCACGTATGCAGATCACCAATGAAGATGTGCGTACCACACTGGCTTTTATCAACAAGCAGGATACCGGCAAACTCGAAGTATCGATCATGGCCGATCGGGATACGGCCAAAAGAAAAACTTTTATCCTCGCAAGAGGAAGTTATGATGCACCCACCGATTCGGTACAGGCGGCCACACCATCGGCTATTCTTCCGTTCAATAAAAATTATCCCAAAAACAGGCTGGGTTTATCGCAATGGCTCTTTGATCAGAAAAATCCTTTAACGGCACGTGTATTTGTAAACCGGATCTGGGCAGAATTTTTTGGAAGGGCTTTTGTAAAAACAGCAGCAGATTTTGGCATGCAGGGAGAACTGCCTACACATCCGGCTTTGCTGGACTGGCTGGCAGTTGATTTCCGCGAACATGGATGGGATATGAAGCGGTTGGTGAAACAGATCGTGCTGTCTGCTACCTACCGCCAATCGAGCCAGGTAACCAAAGAAAAACTGAAAGCGGATCCATTGAACCTTTACTGGTCCTATGCACCAAGGGTACGTTACCCGGCCGAGATCGTACGCGATGTATTGCTGACGAGTAGTGGTTTGTTGAACAGAACCATCGGTGGCCCCAGTGTAAAGCCTTACCAGCCGCCAGGCTTGTGGGAACTGGCTACTTCCGGGAGAGGTTTGCTGAAAAAATATGTACAGGATACGGGTCAGGCTTTGTATAGAAGAGGTTTGTATACTTTTATCAAACGAACGGTACCACCACCATCTATGATGTTATTTGATGGAAGCAACCGCGACGAATGCCAGGTAACCCGTTACCGTACCAATACACCTTTACAGGCACTGGTAATGTTGAATGATCCTACCATGCTGGAGGCATCGAAGGCACTGGCCGATAAATTACTGCAGCAGTATAGCGATCCCGCACAATTGCTGGAGAAAGCATTCCGTGCCATTATCTGTCGTACCCCTTCTGCCAAAGAGATAGATCAGTTAGTAGTGTACTGGAAACAGGCAATGCAGGACATTGATCAAAACAAAGCAGAAAAATTACTGACACCGGGTGCCTATCAACCCCGAACCACCCATAAGATCAAACTGGCAGCTACCATGCAGACCATCCAGATTTTGTATAATATGCAGGAAGCCATTACCAAAACCTGATTATGGAAAAAGAAATACTCGAACATGGCCTTAATATTAACCGCAGAAAATTTCTGTCACGGTTAAGTGTTGGTTTGGGTTCAGCCGCATTGGGTTCTTTGCTGATACCTGAATTTTTCAGTGGTGGCGAGGGGGCCGAAGAAGCCATCATGCGCGGATTACCGCATTTTGCACCCAAGGCCAAACGGGTGATCTATCTTTTTCAGAATGGGGCACCTTCTCAATTAGAAACCTTTGATTACAAACCTCTGCTCTGCCAGATGATGGGAGAGAATCTGCCCGAATCCATTCACCAGGGGCAACGGTTAACCGGCATGACCTCTTCGCAGAAATCTTTCCCACTGGTGGGTTCTTATTACAACTTCAACCAGTATGGAAAATCGGGTGCCTGGGTAAGTGATCTGTTTCCGCACATGGCTAAGATCGTGGATGATCTATGTATTGTTAAGTCAATGCACACCGAAGCCATCAACCATGATCCGGCACTTACTTTTTTTCAATCAGGCGCACAGCAGGGCAATCGCCCCAGCATGGGTTCCTGGGTAAGTTATGGATTGGGAACAGAGAATAATAATTTACCGGCATTCTGCGTATTGTTATCAAGGGGAAAAGGAAACGGGCAGGGTGTATACTCCAAATTGTGGACCAATGGTTTTCTCGATTCTGTACACCAGGGTGTGCAGTTCAGCAGTGGTGAAAATCCGATCCTGTATCTGCAGGATCCGGAGGGGATGGACCGGAAGACCAGAAGAATGATGATTGATAAGATCAATGAGATGAACCAGCTGGAATATGAAAACTTTGGTGATCCCGAAATTGCGGCCAAGATACAGCAGTACGAAATGGCTTACCGTATGCAAACGGCCGTGCCGGAGATCATGGATACGTCTAAAGAATCAGAAAGCATCATCAAACTTTATGGTCCCGATTGCCTGGTGCCGGGTACCTATGCTGCCAATTGTTTACTGGCCAGGAAATTATCAGAGAACGGTGTGCGGTTTATACAATTGTATCATCAGGGCTGGGACCAGCACGGAAACCTGCCCGCAGAAATGAAAGGGCAGGCCATGGACGTAGACCAGCCTTCTGCCGCCTTGATCACCGACCTGAAACAAAGAGGATTACTCGATGAAACACTGGTGATCTGGGGAGGCGAGTTTGGGCGCACCAATTTCTGCCAGGGCCGAATGCAGGCCGATAACTATGGCCGCGATCACCATCCACGCTGTTTCAGTATCTGGATGGCAGGCGGAGGTGTAAAACCCGGCATGGTATATGGCGAAACGGATGAGTTTGGATACAACATTATCAAAGATCCGGTACATGTGCACGATTTTCAGGCAACCGTGTTACACCTGTTAGGATTGGATCATGAAAAACTAACGTATAAATTCCAGGGCAGACGATACCGTTTAACGGATCAGTACGGAAACGTTGTTAAAAATATCATTGCCTAAAAAGCAGCTATGAACAGAAAACAATTTGTAAAACAGGCCGTATTGGGTACCGCCGGTTTTTTTATCGCGAAAGATATGTTTGCCGGAAGGCAGGGCACGGTGTATGGGCACAATGACATGCGTTACCGGTTAAATACCCAATGGGGCAGTCTGAATCCGGATACAACACCGGTGAACGACTGTCATGAAATGGTACAGGATAGTAAAGGGCGGATCTTACTGCTCACCAACGAAACAAAAAATAATGTGATCATCTACAATACTTCCGGTAAACTGATCAGTACCTGGGGCACAGAATTTCCCGGCGCACATGGATTGACTATTCAGAAAACCGGTAAGGAAGATTTTCTGTTTATCACAGATACCAATCGCCACCAGGTATACAAAACCACGATCGATGGTAAAATACTGTTTACGGTAGATGCTCCTTTGGAAACAGGCATCTATTCCAAAAAAGAAGCGTTTGTTCCAACCGAAACAGCAGTACTCGATAATGGAGAGTTTTATATAGCAGATGGATATGGTGCCCAGTATATCCTGCATTATTCGGCCACGGGTAAGTTGATCCGTTACTTTGGTGGAAGAGGTGAGGGAGAACAATTTCTCGATAATGCACATGGGATCTGCATCGACCGCAGAAAAGCAACACCAACACTGGTGGTAACAGACCGGAGCCGCAATGCTTTCAAAAGATTTTCGCTGGATGGGAAATTGCTGGAAGTAATTCATTTACCCGGTGCCTGTGTATGCCGCCCTGTGATCAAAGGAGATTACCTGTATGCCGCGGTATTACGTTCTCCTGATCTGAATACTTCCGGTTCCGGTTTTGTAACCATACTCAATAAAGATTTTAAAGTGGTGTCTAATCTCGGTGGCTCAGAACCGGTATACGAGAATGGTAAACTCAATCCCCTATCGCAAACCGAAAAGATCTTCACCCATCCACACGATGTTTGTGTAGATACGGAAGGAAGTATCTACGTGGCACAATGGGCATCCGGGAAAGTATATCCTTATAAATTTACCCAGGCATAAATGAACAGGATCAGGAGCATAGGTAATCTGTTAGCGCTGGCGGGACTGGTTTTTTTGTTGTTCCTCTTCGTGTTTGCCGGGCAGTTGTCTGTTCCCGCCTGGTTGCAGGTGGTGGGCCGCATGCATCCGCTGTTACTGCATTTTCCGATTGTATTGGTATTGATCTCATTGTTTCCTTACTGGATTCCGAAGGAAGCAGCGATGGAAAATACATGGGAACTCATTCGGTTAGCTGCTGCGCTTTCTGCATTGGCCAGCGCTATCATGGGGATCTTTTTATCTATCGAACAGGGTACGGAGGGTACGAGTTTACAGTATCATAAATGGTCAGGCACTGCTTTGGCACTGATGGCCTGGGCCCTGTATAGTTTTCATGCGCAACTGATAGCTGCCAAAGCTTCTTTGTCGAAAGGCACTTCTGTAGTGGCTGCCTGCCTGTTATTGGTAACCGGTCATCTCGGTGCTAACCTCACCCATGGCGAAAACTTTCTCAGTGGTCCCATTCTTGGCTCAACCAAAAAAACCATTGATCCGGAACAGGCGGTTATTTTTCCAGATCTCATTTACACAGTGCTTGAAGAAAAATGTGGCAGCTGTCACCAAGCAGGTAACCAGAAAGGAGGTTTATCGCTGGCAGATAGTATCGCCATTATGAAAGGCGGTAAAACTGCTAAGGCGCTGGTATTGGGCGACCTGGAGAAAAGTCTGTTGATCTCGCGTTTGCACTTACCGCTCTCCGACAAAAAACACATGCCACTCGCCAGCAAACCGCAGTTAACACCCGAAGAGATGGAGCTGTTACAGGCATGGGTTAAAGCAGGAGCGCCCTTTACACAAAAACTGAGGGAAAGAAATACTAACGATAGCCTGCGTTTGGCGGCAGATGCCTATATCCATTCGCGGCAGGAAGTTTCGGATGAACCTGTGTATGATTTCGCGGAAGCCGATCCGGCTACTATACAAAAGTTATCTGATAATTACCGGGTCATCAAACCACTCGGTAAAAACTCTCCCGCACTATCGGTATCCTTTTTTGGAAAAGCTATGTTTACAGCTGACAGGCTGAAAGAACTGGAGCCGCTCAAAAAACAGATCATTCACCTCAACCTTGCCAAGATGCCGGTAACGGATGAACTGTTGTTATTCATCAGCGGTTTTCCCAACCTCGAAAGACTGAACCTGAATTATACCGAGATCACCGATGCAGGAATGAAACAACTGGCGCGGATGAAACAGTTGATGGCCGTATCGCTGTCTGGCACTGCAGTAGATACTGATGGACTTCTCACATTAGGAGCCAATCTGCATCTGAAAGAAGTGTATGTATGGGATAGCCGGATCGCTGCCAACGAACTGACTACCGTGAAACAAAAATATCCGCAACTGCTCATTGAAACGGGTTTCCAGGGAGCGGATACGACGATTGTTACCTTGAACAAACCATTGATTAAAACAACCGAAGGTTTTTTTAAAGATACCGGTAAGATCGTTCTCTCACATGTGATCAAAGGCGCAGAACTGCGATATACGCTGGATGGGCTGGCTCCGGACAGTAGTACCAGTCTGGTATACAAAACGCCGATTAGGATCACAAAGAATACAACGCTGCAGGTAAAAGCTTTCAAAAAAGGCTGGATCTCAAGCGAAGTAGTAAAAGCTTCTTTTCTGAAAGCGGGATTGCCCATTAGTAACACCACTTTGCTGCAACCTGCTGATGCGAAATATAATATGGGAGGGGGAAAGATATTGTCTGACCTGGATCTGGGCGATCAGTCAGACTTCAGTTCCAAATGGCTGGGTTTTCAGAAAAACAAAGCGGTGGTGGTGTGTGATCTGGGTGCATCTGTAAAACTGGAAGAAGTGCTGATCAATTCGCTGCACAATACTGCAGCACATGTTTTTCCACCGGTAGTTTTGCGGGTATGGGGCAGCAGCGATCAGCAGCACTGGCGCTTGCTTTCTACCCAACAACCCAGGCCACCTGCGAAAATAGAGCCGGTAACTACTTATCTATACCAGCTTTCCTTCCCTTCCGCTAATGCCCGCTATATTAAACTGGAAGCAGAACCTGTTCCCAAACTTCCGCTATGGCATCCGGCCAAAGGAAAACCAGGTTGGTTTTTTATGAGTGAAGTAATCTTTCACTAATAACGCAATAGAAGAAAACAAGCACTATGCTATATAAACCACATTGATATGAAACAGATCCTGTCTCTCGCTGTATATCTTTTTTTACTGTTGTTATCTCTTCCGGTAACTGCCCAGCAAACCAGGCCCAATATTCTGGTGATCTTCTCAGACGATCATGCTGATCAAACTATCAGCGCTTATGGCAGCAGCTTGATGCAGACGCCAAACATAGACCGCATTGCCAGTGAAGGGGCCATCCTGCGTAATGTATTTGTGACCAACTCTCTTTGTGCACCAAGCAGGGCTGTACTGCTGACGGGTAAGTACAGTCATCTGAATGGTTTAAAAGATAATGATGTAAAACGCAGTTTTGATGGCAGTCAGCAGCAGGTACAAAAATTATTAGCTGCCCAGCAATACCAAACTGCCTGGATCGGCAAATGGCATTTGCAGACTTTACCGCAGGGTTTTGATTTCTGGCGCATTTTACCTGATCAGGGACATTATTACCAGCCTGATTTTATCAATATGCCCAATGATACAATCCGGTACAAAGGTTATGTTACCAATCTCATCAGTGAGTTTTCGCTGAATTGGCTGAACCAGCGCGATACGGCGCGGCCTTTTTTTCTGGTAGTGGGCGAAAAAGCCACACACCGCTCCTGGCTGCCGGATATACCTGACCTGGGTGCGTATGATGCCGTTGATTTTCAGGAGCCAGCTACTTTTCACGACAATTATGAGGGCAGAACGGCAGCACAGAAACAGGATATGCTGATCAGGAGAACCATGTCTGTAAAAAATGACCTGAAAGTGCGTCCTGATTATGATGCGAGGAACCAGTTCGGCAGATTTGATCCCGAACAGCTGGCGGCTTTTCAGAAATACTATGATCGCATTGCATTACAATACGATGCAGTAAAGAATGATAGCGCCCGCCTGGAGAGTTGGAAATTTCAGCGATACCTGAAAGATTATCTTGCTACGGCAAAATCTCTCGACAGAAATATCGGCCGCATCCTGCAATATCTTGACGCTACCGGACTGGCCAAAAATACGGTGGTGATCTATGCATCCGACCAGGGTTTTTATATGGGTGAACATGGCTGGTTCGATAAACGGTTCATGTATGAAGAAAGCCTCCGTACTCCTTTTGTAATGCGCTATCCCGGTCAGATTGCACCCGGTACATCCGTAGACAAGATGGTGGTGAATATCGATTTTGCCCCAACGATACTCGACATCGCAGGCATCAAAACACCGGTGGAAATGCAGGGAAAAAGTTTTCTGCCCCTGCTCACCAAACCCGGAGAACAAACGGCATGGCGTAATACCATATACTATCATTATTATGAATATCCTGAGCCACACCGGGTGGCACCTCATTTCGGTATCCGCACCGCTACGCATAAACTGATCCGCTTTTATGGTCCGGATGTTAACTGGGAGTTGTTTGATCTGACAGCTGATCCGGCCGAACTGAAAAATGTATACGGGCAAAAAGGATATGAACGATTAACGCGGCAACTACAGGCTGAACTGCGTGTGCAGATAGCACATTACCGGGATACAGAAGCGGCGGATATTCTAGCCAAAGAAGCAACACCCGGGCACTGAACATTATTCAATGGAAAATCGACTCATACGAGGGAAGTGCTGTGGTTTTTGTCTATCACCTGATTGCTGGAAGTAACATACCCATTGGTTTCTTACCAGCGGGTAGATCAGCAGTAACATGCCACTCATCAGGGTAATACCCGATATCAAAAACAGGACGAAAAAGGGCCGTAGTTGTAGCATCATGGTCTGAAACGGCACGGGGTCAGTTTGCATCTGCCATTTGGCTTTTAGGAAGCCTGCTCCGATCAGGCTCAGCCAGAATACCAGCAGCGAAATATTAGCCAGCCAGAAACCCCTGTTGAATAGTTTCTTAAAAGGCTCGAAGGATTGGCAGGTATCAGACAGTATATCAAAAGCAATGGCAAGCAGGATAAAACTGTTGATACCAATGGTAGCACCCATGGTATGTGCCACCGTAATATGCGTGCCATGCGTGTACACATTGATGCCGGGAATAGACATAAAGATCGCCAGCACGAGGGTTAAAAACACCCATACATCTGCCGCTGCGAGAAAACGGTAGCTTAGCCTGAAGAAATGCTTTTTAGCTTCTGTAAGCGAAACCTTCCATAAATAAATGATCCTGCCCAGGATAAATAATTCTGTCATACTTACCGCGTAACTGATATGTTTTACATAGGCATGGGTGGGTAAAGTGTAAATATGATGACCCCAGTTGAACATCAGGTTAAAAAGTCCGGTGAAGTACAAAACAAATGCAATAGTGGAATAACTGTATTTTTTGTGTTGGTTGATCTTGTCCATCAGAAAAATACTGCTGCCATAGATCAGCATGTTCCAGGAACCCACCATCGAACCATAGGATTTCCATTGAATGGTCATATCCTTTACTACATGCATCCTGAAATACGGGAATACCCATAAATAGGATTCAAGAAAGGTGAAGAGGAAGAAGACAATACCTGTTAGCCACATCCACACATATACCGGCTGTTGCCGCAGGCTACCTACTGTTTTCAGGAAATTGAAAAGGAATAAAAGCCAACCCACCACAATAGGTAAAGCCAACAGGGGATGAAATTCCCAATATTCCCTTCCGCCAAAAATACCTGCGCAGTAAGAAACCAGTATCAGGATTACAGTAATACCAAAAAGCAGGAACTGGATCCTGAACAGCAGAGACGAATACATTTTTTTACCGGTATGCTGCTGCAGGTAACTCATCACTGCACCCATGGCGCCGAAAATGATCCAGAATACCACAGAAGATACATGCAGGGGCCTGACTTTTTCAAATGAAAGATACTGTTTAAGAAATCCGGGTACCAGGTATTGGAGTCCGCCGGTAACACCCCATACCATACCGCTGGCGAGTAATAACAGGCCAGAAATACAAAATAATTTGGCGGTCGATAATTGTTTACTGTTCAATGGTTCCATTTGTATGAATCGTAAAACTTCTCGGGTCAGCTGTACCCGATGCATCTATATTTTGTAAGTAAGCCACCAGCGCCTCCATCTCTTCCGCGCTGAGCCGAAAGTTGGGCATGGTAACTGTGCCACCAGCTAAAAACGCTTTGATATACGCGGGCCCTTTGCGGGAATAGGTATTGGTCAGGTCGGGTCCCAGATATCCTCCCAACCCATATACCTGGTGGCATCCGGTGCAGTTATACTGCTGCCAAACAAGCTTACCCTTACTGCTCAATTCAGTAACTGCCGGGGTTTTTCGGGGCTGGGTTGAGTATAAAGTAATGGAATACAGGAGAAAACCGATAGCGAGCAACACCAACGTCAGCAGCCTGGACTTGTCTGTAACCATAGGATTAAATAATTAAGGACAAAACTATCCTTAATTATTATATTTGCCAATATTTACCGAATGAAAAAAGTGAATGATAAAACAGCAGCTGAATCAGTCACCATTAAAACCGAAGTGGTATGCCCCAACGATACCAACCCGATGGGAATACTACAGGGTGGCAGATTGGTAGAATGGATGGACATTGCTGCAGCTGTTTGTGCGCAAACCCATGCTGATCAGATCTGTGTTACCGCCTCCATCAATGAAGTGGCTTTTAAAGCGGCGGCGTATAGCGGAGATATTATTATCATCCGGGCCACCATCACCAGGGCCTTTAACAGCTCTATGGAAATTCTGGTGGAAGCGCATGCGCGTAAAGTGCTGAAAGCCAGAAAATACCTGATCAGTAAAGCTTATTTCACTTTTGTGGCCCTGGATAAAAAGGGAAAAGTAACAAAAGTGATCAGTATGAAACCTGTAACTGCATCAGAAAAAGAGGAATACGAAGGGGCTTTGATACGGAGAGAAACAGCCGTCGCACGAAAGCTATCAACGAAACCTGTATTGGTATGAAAAAAAGAACGGTAGAAATTTTAGCCCCCGTTGGCTCTTTCGATAGTTTGCAGGCAGCGATCAACGCCGGTGCCGACGCCATTTATTTTGGGGTGGAACAATTGAATATGCGCAGCCGCTCGGCCAATGTGTTTTCAGTAACAGATATCAAAAAAATCAGTCAGGCCTGTAAAGCTGCCGGTATCAAAGCCTATCTCACACTGAACACGGTAATGTACGATCACGACAGGCAGTTGCTGCGGAGCCTGATCAAGGAAGCGAAAAAGCAAAACATAGATGCCGTGATTGCGGCCGACTTTGCCGTGATCGGCTACTGCCGGGAGTTGGAAATGCCTTTGCATATTTCTACACAGGCTAATATCACGAACATCGAATCCGTACAATTCTTTGCTGCTTTTGCAGATGTGATCGTATTAGCGAGAGAATTAACGCTGAAACAGGTAGCGCAGATCGTTGCCGGCATCAAACGAAAAAACATTACGGGCCCTTCGGGCGAGTTGGTGAGGATCGAAATTTTTGTTCACGGGGCTTTGTGTATGGCCGTGTCAGGCAAATGTTACCTCAGCCTGCACCAGCAGAATGCTTCCGCCAACCGCGGTGCCTGCACACAGAACTGCCGCCGTTCTTACCTGGTAAAAGATACCGACAGCGGTGATGAACTGCTGGTAGAGAATGAATATATTATGTCGCCGAAAGACCTTTGTACCATTGACATACTTGACGAAGTGATCCAGGCTGGTGTATCTGTATTGAAAATAGAAGGCCGCCCAAAGGGTGCCGATTATGTACACACTGTTACCCAATGTTACCGGGAAGCAGCAGATGCCGTAGCGGAAGGCAGTTTTACCGCCGAAAAAATCGCCAGCTGGAAAACAGCATTGGAGAAAGTGTATAACCGGGGTTTCTGGGAAGGCTATTACCTGGGCCGCAAAACAGGCGAATGGACCACACAATCCGGCTCGTCTGCCACAGAGAAAAAGATCTATATCGGGAAAGGCAGCCGTTACTATCCACAAAAAAAAGTGGCAGAGTTTACAATTGAGTCGGGCAGTATACAAATAGGAGATACCTTACTCATCACAGGCCCGCTTTGCGGCATGGTAAAAGAAAAACCGGAAACACTGTATGTAAATGGAGTGCAGGCTCTTAAAGCAGATAAAGGAGACAGGATCACGCTTCTCTTTCCCTTAAAAGTAACCGCAGCAGATAAACTGTATAAAATGGTAGACACAACACATGCCTAAGATCATTCATTACCGCAATAAATGCGTCGGGTGTGGCGTGTGTTATGAACAGCAACCTTCGCTTTGGCGTATGTCGAGAAAAGATGGCAAAGCCATATTGCTGCGAAGCATCAGCAAAAAGGGCATTTTTCAGTTAGCCGTTCCCGGGGAGGTTATGGAACAGTCTGCAGTTGTAGCCAAAGCCTGCCCGGTGAACATTATCAAAATTGTATGAAAGATCCTATCAACGATTTCATATCACAACAGACCGCTGCGAGCATTTGTTGTATGGATACCAACTGTATGCCTTATTGTTTTAGTTGTTTTTATGCATACGATAGCAAAGAGCATTTATTGTATTATAAATCATCTAAAGATACCCGCCATTCTATCCTGTTGAAGGATAAACCGCAAGTGGCCGGAACCATCCTGCCTGACAAACTGCAGAAAATGCTGGTAAAAGGGATACAGTTTGAAGGCGCATTATTATCCGAAGAAGATCCGCTTGCCCGGCATGCCGCTACACAGTATTATCTGAAGAACCCGATGGCAGTGGCCATACCTGGATTTGTCTGGACCATCCGCATCGACAATATTAAAATGACGGATAGCAGTCTGGGTTTCGGAAAAAAAATAGTCTGGAGCCGCCAGGCCTGACAGCTTTCCGGTAAAGCCGAACCGCCCGATTCATAAACTGCCGATTTGATTACCCATTTTATTCGTAAGCCGCCGAAATTGATTTTTGGTAAGGGTAATATTTGCTTACGCATTGATTACCTGATTGATAGAAAGTGAAACAGTATATTTTTATTTGACTGAAGATCAGAATAGTAGAATTGGAGTGCTGGAAAAACAAAAAAGTGTAGGATAGATAATTTTTTTATTATATATTTAAGAGGCGTTTCACTTGTTTCATCTGATAACTGAATCAATAGTGTAAAATGCATCTCCCGCTATCCGATCTAATTCTGAAAAATCCTGAGCAGATGATTGCGCTGATCAGTAAGGAAGGCGTATTTCTTCATGTGAATGAGTTGTTCTGTTCTGTTACGGGTTACAGGTCTGATGAACTGCTGGGGCAAAACCGGAAAATCCTCGCTTCTGGTTATCATGACCAATCTTTTTTCGATAGTTTATGGAAAGCGAGTAATTCCGGTCATATCTGGAAGGGCGAGATCAAAAATAAACGCAAAAACGGTTCCTTATTCTGGATGGATACTACCATTATTCCATTGTTTGATAGTGAAGGTACTTTGGTTCAGTCTTTATCCATCAGTATAGATATCACAGAAAAAAAAGACAAAGAAGAAAAACAGCAGTTGCAGGAATGGATCATCAATTCTACCGATGATGCCGTGCTGAGTAAAGACCTGAACGGAAAGATTATCAGTTGTAATCACGGCGCAGAAAAGCTGTTTGGCTATAGCAAGGAGGAACTGATCGGTAAAACTATTTCCATCTTGATTCCCCCGGATCTGATGGAGGAAGACGCGACTCTGGTACGGAATATCCTGTCTGGCAAAAGGGTGGATAACTATGAAACAGAAAGGATAACCAAAAGCGGAACACGGATCCCCATAGCCATTTCTTTATCACCCGTAAAAGACATGGCCGGTAAACTGGTAGGTATTTCCAAAATTGCACAGGATATCAGTCTGCGTAAAAGGGAAGAAAAAATACTGGCAGAAGCCTCCGAAAAATACCGGACCTACTTTGCAAAAAGTCCGATACCCATGTTTGTGGTAGAAATTCCCGGTTACCGTTACCTTGATGTAAACCAGGCAGCCATTGACAACTACGGGTACACGAGAGAAGAGTTTCTCAGTATGAGTGCGGCAGATATCCGCACTGAAAAAGAAAAAGAGCGATTTCTGAGTACAACACCAATCATCGACCCCCATAAAACGTTCAACCGAGGTATATGGGAGCATGTTAAAAAAGATGGCACCCGCATTCGTGTGGGTATTAACGCAAGCGATATTGACTTTGAAGGCAAAAAAGCAAGACTGATCATGAGTCTTGATATTACCAGCCAGAAAGAAGCAGAAGAGAAACTGCAGAAGAGTGAAGCGCGGTACCGGCAGACATTGGATACCATGATGGAAGGCGTACAGATCATTGGATTTGATGGACGCCTTATTTATGTAAATGATAAACTGGCCGACCAGGCCAAATTCACCAAAGAGCAGATGATCGGCCGTACATTACCCGAATTATATCCCGGTGTGGAACAGGCGCCCATTTACCAATCGTACCAGAAATGCCTGAAAGACCGCCAACCCTTGCATTTCGAAGAGAAATTCGATTTCCCCGACCAGACGGTTCAGACTTTTGAGATCAGTGTGCAACCCGTGCCCGAAGGCATTTTCGTACTTTCTGCAGACGTAACCATGAAAAGGGAGTTGGATGAGAAAGTAAGGTTACTGAACGAAGCCATTGCCAAAAGCGAGAAACGTTTCCGCGGGGTGATCGAAAGCAGTCATGAGATTTTTTTATTGATGGATGCAGATCTTAACACCATTTACCGGAGCCCGTCTGCTGCCAGAATTATTGGGTATATGGAAGAGAATACACCGGAGTACCGGCTGTCGAGGGTGCATCCGGAAGATGTTCCTGCGTATAACCAAAGCATTGAAAAAATATTACATACCCAGCGAATACCGGTACCCATCAAGTTCCGGATGCGGCATTTTGAAGGGTATTATGTATGGCTCGAAGGGTTTCTGACCAACCTCTTGAACGATGATGCAGTTCAGGCAATTGTGGCTAACCTCCAGGATATTACACAAAGAAAAGTAGCAGAACAATTATTGCAGAAAAGCGAAAGGCTGTACCGTACAATTGCTTCCAATATACCGGGTTCGGCTATCTGTTTATTGGATACAGAGCTCACCTATACTTTGGTGGAAGGGGATATGCTGGAAAAATTTGGTTACAGCAAAGGAGAGCTGCTTGGGAAAAAAGTAATGGATATTGTTACGCCCGACAGGGCGAAAAAGATCATGGGCATTTTTCAAAAAGTGCTGCGTGGCGGCCAGGTCAGGATGGAAGATAGTATGGTGGGATACAGTACCATCTCTTCTTATATACCGTTGAAAGATGAGACAGGCGAAGTGCATGGAGTGATGGTAATCATTATTGATGTAACAGAACTGAAGCAGGCACAAAAGGAGCTTGAAAAGCTGAATATTTCACTTGAGCATATTATAGATGAAAGAACGGCCCAACTGATCACGGCCAATAAAGAACTGGAGGCTTTTTCTTATTCCGTATCACACGATCTGCGCGCTCCTTTACGGGGTATTGATGGCTGGAGCCTGGCTTTGCTGGAAGATTACGGAACACAACTCGATGAAAAAGCCAACCAGTATATTAACCGAGTAAGAACCGAGACACAACGAATGGGGGAACTGATTGATGACCTGTTGAAATTGTCAAGAATAGCCCGTACAGAACTAAAGCCCGCAAAGGTAGATCTGTCGGAGATTACGGCAATAATTGTAGCGCGTTTGCAGGAGGAAACTTCCGGGCGGCAAATTCATTTCAATATTACACCCGGTTTGATGGTAAAGGGTGATGCCAGTCTGCTGGAGATTGCCCTCACCAACCTGCTCAGTAATGCCTGCAAGTTCACTTCCAGAAAAGAAAGGGGTGAGATCGGATTCGGACTAACGGAATATGACGGGAAACCGGCTTTTTTTGTCAAAGACAATGGCGCTGGTTTTGACATGGCTACGGCCAAAAATCTGTTTGGCGCTTTTCAGCGAATGCATCGGCAAAGTGAATTTCCGGGAACAGGTATCGGGCTGGCTATCGTAAAACGGATCATCAGTTTGCACCAGGGTGATATATGGGCAGAAGCCAAACCTGATGAAGGAGCTACTTTTTATTTCACCATAAAAGAAAAACCATGAATAGCAAATCTATTCTGCTGGTAGAAGATAATCCCAGCGACGCCGCATTGGCCATGCGGGCATTCGACAGAAACAAACTGTTGAATCCGGTTATTCATGTGGAAGATGGCCAGGAAGCACTTGATTTTTTATTTGCAGAACGAAAATATGCCGACCGGAATATCGAAGATCTGCCAGCCCTGATACTGCTGGATCTGAAACTGCCATTGGTAGATGGACTGGAAGTGTTGCGAAGGGTGAGAGAGCACCCCATTACCCGACGGGCACTGGTGGTGATTTTAACTACATCCAAAGAAGAACAGGATGTAGCAGCGAGTTACGACCTGGGCGTGAACAGTTATATCAGAAAACCGGTTGATTTTAACCAGTTTGTAGAAGCGATCAAACAACTGGGGATATACTGGTTAATACTAAATGAAACTCCACCACCTGTTAAATAATTGGTTATGAAAATGAAACTGCAGTTACTGCTTTGCGAAGACGATGAAATGGATGCTGCCCTGATAATCAGGCAGCTGGAAAAAGAAAATTTTGAGATTGAATGGGAAAGGGTAGATAATGCAGACGCACTATCAGACGCGTTAACCCAACGGGCATGGGATATTATTTTGTCAGATTTTAATATACCGGGTTTTGGTGGGGCACAAGCGTTGGCGATTGTAAAGAAATCAGGTTTTGATATCCCCTTTATACTGATATCGGGTACCATTGGAGAAGAAGCAGCGGTGCAGATGATGAAAAAGGGTGCCAGTGATTACCTGATGAAAGGGAACCTGCAGCGCCTGGGAGAAGCGGTGAAAAGAGAACTGGAAGAATTCAGAATAAGAAAAGCCAAACAGGAAGCAGAAAGCATTATCAGGGCCAATGAAGAAAAATACCGGGCAGTGATTGACAATTCGTTGTATGCTATTTTTCTTGCACCTCCGGCGGGTTGTATACAGGAATCCAATGCCGCAGCCACTGCTATGTTCGGGTATAGCCGTGAGGAGTTTACCCAACTTGACCATCATACACTGTTTGATACCAAAGATGAAACCGTACAGGCAAAAATCATTGAGCGGGATGAAAAAGGAAAGGTGAAGGGAGAGTTTACCGGGATCAGGAAAAACGGAGAAAGATTTCCCTGCGAGATCGCTTCTGTTCTTTTTCATGACATACATGGCAAACAGATCGGATGTTCCATGATCGCCGATATTTCTGCCAGGCGTAATGCGGAACAGCAGTTACGGAATACACTGGATGAAATGCAACAGCTTTCCCAGCACTTAAAAGAGGCAAGGGAAGATGAAAGGAAGTTTATCGCCCGCGAAATACATGACGAAATAGGACAGCTCGCAACGGCTATTCAGTTGCAGTTATACATGCTGAAATTGAAATCAGCTGATCTCAGTGAACCCTGTCTTGAAAAGATAAACCGTTCAATGGAACTGTCTGATTTGATGATCAGCTCTGTCCGGCGGATCGCTACTTCCATCAGGCCCATTGCATTGGATGAACGTAATTTGAACGACGCCCTGCAATGGCAATGTGAACAACTGCAGGAGAACCATCAGATTAACTGCCGATTTACACGGGATTTTGACGACAGTAAATTATCACCCGAAGCGAAAACCGAATTTTTCAGGATCTGCCAGGAATCTATGACCAATGTATTGCGCCACGCGCAGGCTAGCCAGGTAGAGGTCTACATCAAGGAACAAGGTGAAAATATACATCTCTTGATCAAAGACAATGGAAAGGGGTTTGATACCAACCAGAAAACAACCCATCTGGGACTGATCGGTCTCAGAGAAAGAGCCCATTCGTTGAAAGGAGAACTAACCCTGACAACCGGATTGGGGCAGGGAACTATGATAGAAGTGATAGTGCCCAACCGCTGGAAATAAATGCAGGGTTTATCAGATACTGCAGAAGTCCCCAACGAGTTGCTATCTCCTCGTAAGCAACTGAAACAATTTAGCCGTATTTTTCAGAAAATTTACAGTACTGCCTGCTGCAGTTTACATTACCGGTGCATACTGTAGAAAAAATAGCCAATCATCACAAACTGTCTCTATGCCAACGATTATAAAAAAAGGTATTCCGCTGTTCCTGTTTTGTTTATCAGGTCTGTTGAGTAAGTCCCAGCCAAAAATCGATCCTGCATCCATCCGCCCTAAAATGCAATGGTTTGCAGATGCCAAACTGGGCATTTTTATTCATGCAGGAATTTATAGTGTAAAAGGAGTAGATGAATCCTGGGGTTTTTATAATAAAAAAATTCCTTACGCAGAGTATATGCAGCAGTTAAACGGGTTCACATTGGCTAAATATGACCCGGCTTTCTGGGCCGATCTGATCCAAGAAAGCGGTGCCCGTTATGCGGTTATTACTACCAAACACCACGATGGCGTAGCCATGTACGATACCCGTTTGAATAATCTCAGTTCTGTAAAAGCCACTCCCGCCAAAAAAGACCTGATCAAACCTTTTTTTGAAGAACTGCGTAAACGAAATATCAAAACCGGCGCTTACTATTCACTCATCGATTGGTCGCATCCGGATTATCCGGGTTTCCTGAAAGATAGTGCCCGCTACCAGGTGGCAAAGGACTACAGCCGCTGGAACCGGTTTAGAACTTTCTTTCAGGAGCAGATCCAGGAAATCAATTCCCTGTTTAACCCCGATCTCTGGTGGTTTGATGGCGATTGGGAACACAGCGCCGAAGAATGGGAAGCGCAGAAAGTGCGGAATATGATTTTATCCGGTAATTCAAACGCGATCCTTAACAGTCGTTTACAGGGCTACGGCGATTATGAAACACCCGAACAGAATTTTCCTGTAACCAAACCACCTTACCACTGGTGGGAACTCTGCATGACCACCAACGATAACTGGGGGTTTCACAACGACGAGAACTGGAAAACGCCGTATGAAGTGATCACTATTTTTGTAGATGCTGTGGCCAATGGCGGTAACCTGTTGCTGGATATGGGCCCCAAAGAAGATGGCACCATTCCCGAACCGCAGATCCATGTGCTGAAAGAACTTGGTAAGTGGAACCGGAAAAACGGAGAAGCCATATTCAATACCATAGCGGGCATTCCGAAAGGTCATTTTTATGGTGCTACTACCTTGTCGAAAGATTCTACCAGCCTGTATCTTTTTCTCCAGGGAAAAATCAGTGGAGAAATTACCCTGAAGGGATTAAAGAATAAAATACAGGATATTTCCGTATTGGGTAATAACACAAAATTGTCTCACAAGATCGTAGGAAAGATTTCCTGGAGTCCCGTTCCGGGATTGGTATATATACAGGTGCCGGAAGGCGTACAGGATCCCTATGTTACCGTATTAAAAGTGAAACTGGATAAACCGATACAGTTATACAGTGGCAGGGGCGGACTTGCGGAGTAGATGTTTCTTTCTCTGGGTTGCACTGGTTTACCTGTTAAATTTGCGTAGCTTTTAAAACAGACAACTATGGAAATCGGCATGATGAGTTTTGCAGATATGGAACCGGAAACCAGTGGTAAAGGGGTGAATGGTTTGCAGCGAATGAAAAATCTGCTGGAAGAAATACAGCTTGCAGACCAGTTGGGCCTGGATGTATTCGGTATCGGGGAACATCACCGCCCCGATTATGCTGTATCCTCTCCGGCCACAGTACTGGCTGCTGCCGCCATGGTTACCAAACAAATAAAACTGACGAGTGCCGTAACCGTACTCAGTTCAGATGATCCGGTAAGGGTGTACCAGGAATTTGCTACGGTTGATCTGTTATCTGGTGGCCGTGCAGAGATCATGGCTGGCCGTGGGTCTTTTATTGAATCCTTTCCGCTGTTCGGATACAACTTGGACGATTACGATTCCCTCTTCACGGAAAAATTAGACCTCTTACTAAAACTGAATAAAACTGAAAAAATATCATGGACGGGTAAACACAGACCGGAAATAAAAGAACTGGGTGTTTATCCGAGAGCATATCAAACCAGGCTACCCATATGGCTGGCAGCAGGTGGTACACCGGCTTCTGCCGTAAGAGCCGCCAAACTGGGATTGCCACTCATGCTCGCCATCATTGGCGGCATGCCTGAACAGTTTGCCGGATTTGTCAATCTGTATAAACAAACGGCCCTTCAGCAGGGCCAACAAATCAACGATCTGCAGGTCGGGGTTAACAATCATGTATTTATTGCGGAAGATTCGCAACAGGCAGCTGATAATTTCTTCCCTTATTATGCGGCCATGATGAACCGTGTGGGTCGCGACAGGGGATGGCCACCCTTAACACGCCCGCAATTCGAAGCAGCCCGCTCACCCCGTGGAGCTTTAATGGTAGGCAGTGTAGAACAGGTGGTTGAAAAAATTCTTTTTGAATATGAATTGTTCGGTAATACCCGCTTTCTGGCACAGGCCAGCCTGGGTTTGGTACCTCATACCATGACCATGCGTTCGATTGAATTGTTTGGTACAAAAGTGGTGCCGGCTGTGCGGAAAGAGTTGGGAGTTAAAAGTTAGGAGCCTGGAGTTAGGGGTAAACCCCGGAGAGTACAATTATGATAAATAACCACCGGCTGGCTATATTTTACATGCGTATTCTTTCTGTACAGGATAATTTACTTGTTACAGCAACAATGCATGTAAAGTGAATAGCCTTATTTATATATCCCATGTATACTACAGTTAATGCACCTACTTGCCTTATCCTGTTAAGTAAATTTCACTTGTAGAATTTGTACTACTTTTTGCGTAGATGTACGCCAGAATTTTACACTAATCACTACAAACGAATAGTAATTACAGGGTAAGTTGCGTATCTTCCTGATATCCAACTACTGTGTTGTATGAGAGAAGATTCCAATAAACAACTAGACGAAATTAGCCTGTCTCACTACAAAGCATTGATCGAAAATTCAATGTCTGCCATCTTCTTCACAAAACCAGATGGAACCATACTGGATGCCAATCCGGCCGCATGCCATATGTTTTATTATACGGTGGAAGAGTTCAGGAAGTTGGGGTGGGCGGAAATAATGGATACCACTACAAAATCTTTTCAAGACCTTATTGCGCAAAGAAATACCACTGGCCACGCCAAAGGGGAATTGATCGCTATCAGAAAAAACGGGGAAAGGTTTACCATAGAAATCTCATCTTCGGTTTTCTATGATGCCGTAGGAACGGCCTATACCAGTATCATTGCTAATGATATCTCGGAACGAAAACGGGCGGAACAGGAAACCGCTCTTATGATCAAAAATACAGAAGAATCATTTGTGCTGGTAGATAGGGAGCTGAAAATCATTTCTTTTAATGCACAATGTGAAAGGTTTTATAAAGAGCATTTTAAACAGGACCTTAAAAAGGGTGCATACCTGCTCGATTATCTTGTTCCTGAAAGAAGAGAGATATCTGCTGGTATCTATGAGCGGGTATTAACGGGTAAGACAGAAGTGCTGGAATATACAGTTACCCTGCCTGATCAGACTGTCAAATATTTTTCTGTACGATATCATCCAGCCAAAAATGAACTCGGCGAAATTATCGGCGTATTTATCACTTCCATTGATAAAACTGTAGAGAAACAACTTGAGGCGACGCAGACAAAACTTTCGGAACAATTGTGGTCGCGTAATAAGTTCATTGAACTGATACTTGAATATCTGCCCATCGGCATTGCTGTAAATAATATCGATGATGGAGCCGTTACACTCATTAACAGCCAGTTTGCATCAATATACGGATGGTCAGAAGAAGAACTCAGAGATGTAGAAACGTTTTTTACAAAAGTATACCCCGATGAAGTTTACCGGAATAAAATAAAAGCGCGGATCCTGGCCGATATGCAGAGTGGGGTAAGGGATAGGATGCAATGGAATGAAGTGCAAATTACAACGCGCACAGGTGAAGAAAGAATCATCAATGCCAGAAATATTCCGATCTATGATCAGAATCTCATGATTTCTACCGTGCTGGATGTTACAAACGAATCCCAACAGGCCGCGGCCCTGAAACAGGCCAAGTTTAACCAGGATGCATTGATTAATGGAACCAATGACCTGATCTGGTCCGTTGATAAGGATTTTTGTATGATTGCTGCCAACAATGCATTCCGGCAACTGACAGAACAAACTACCGGAAAGTCCATTAAAGAAGGTGATCCTGTTTTGACAGAGGTATACGGTTCTGCCAAAAACAAGGAATGGGTGAATTACTATCAGAGAGCATTCAATGGTGAAAATTTTAATATCCGCGAAAGTTTTCTGAATCCTTTTACAAATAAGGAGCAGCATAGCCTCGTCTCATTCAGCGGTATGTACAACGATGAGGGGCAGTTGTACGGGGTGTGCTGTAATGCAAAAGATATTACCGAAGAGGTCTTGAATATTGAGGCATTAAAGGAGGCCAAGTATAAACTTGGAAGAGTACTTGATTCTTCTTTGGATGTGATCTGTGCATTAACGGCAGAAGGCGTTTTTATACAGGTAAGCCATGCCGCAGAAAGGATCTGGGGATATACGCCGGAGGAACTGATCGGGAAAAAGTTTACTGATATCATATATCAAGAGGATCTGTCGGATACCCAGCATAAAATCGGAAGAATCATGGGGGGCGACCCTGTTCAGTTTATCAGAAACCGGTACGTACATAAAACCGGCAGGCTTGTGCAGATGGAGTGGTCGGCCAGATGGGATCCTGAATCAAAACTACGCTATGCCGTAGGCAGGGATGTGACAGAGAAAATAGAAATGGAAAAGGCCCTGGTTGTATCTGAACAGAAATATAAAACGCTGTTCGATGAAAATCCTTTTCCGATGGTTATATGGGATTTTGAGACCAAAAAAATCCTTGACTGTAATGCCATTGCCCTGGAGAAATACGGGTATACGCGAGAAGAATTTTTATCTCTCACCATCTGGGATCTCAGGCCGGAGGAGGATATTCCTCTGTTGAATGAGTTTGTAAGGGACGAATCTTCTTACGGACCGGTACATCGGAAGATATGGCGGCATAAGAAGAAGAACGGGGAAATCATGATGATAGACCTGAAAGGACAAATCATCGATTATAATGGCCGACGTGCATCGCTGGTAATCAGTAATGATGTTACAGAAAAGATACAGGCAGAAGAGAAACTGAAAGAAACAGAAACCTATCTCGCAGAAGCACGTAGGTTAGCCAAAATGGGAAGCTGGAATTATGATTTAAGTACAGATAAAGTTACCTGGTCAGATGAATTGTACGAAGTATTCGGGATTGATAAATCATCTTTTGCAGATTCATTTGAATCCTTTGTTAACCTGGTAAACGCGGAAGACAAGGAATTGGTGATTAATAATAACAGGCATACCCGGATCATGGGCGATCCTTTTTCCATGGAATATCATATCACTACCCCGGCGGGCGAAGAAAAAGTCATCGAAGAGTTCGGGTATGGGCAGAAAAATGCTGCGGGTACTGTGATAAGAATATTCGGTACAGCCCAGGATATCACCGAGCGGAAAAAAGCGGAGCAGAATATCAGAGATGCTAACCAGCGTTATGAATATGTAACCAAAGCAACATTTGATGCTGTATGGGATTGGGATATACCTACGCGGAAAGTGATCTGGGGGGAGAACTACTACCGGATTTTTGGATTTAAGGAAGACCCTTCTGTATCCGATATGGAAAATGTACTGGCAAGAATTCATCCGGATGAAAAGGACTACCTGGTGAAAAGAGTAAATGAATCGCTGTATTCAAATGTAACTACCTGGGAAGAAGAACATCGTTTCCTTCGGTCGGACGGGAGTTATGCTTTTGTATCCAACAATGCCCTTATCATCAGAGATAAAGAAGGCAGAGCCGTACGGGTTATTGGTGCGATGCAGGATATTACCAAACAAAAAGAAGAAGAGCTGCATTTGCGCTTATTAGAATCTGTTATCACCAATACCCAGGATGCCGTATTGATAACGGAAGCAGAACCATTTAATGCTCCGGGCCCTACAATCGTATATGTGAATGAGGCGTTTACTAAAATGACAGGTTATCGGGCTGAAGAAGTTATTGGCAAAACGCCAAGAATACTACAGGGGCCGAAATCTGATAGAAATGAATTGGCGCGACTCGGAAATGCTTTGCGTAACTGGGAACCCTGTGAGATAACTACCATCAACTATAAAAAATCAGGGGAAGAGTTCTGGATCAATTTTTCAGTCAGTCCCATAGCTGATAAAAATGGTTGGTTTACCCATTGGATCGCCATAGAAAGAGACGTAACCATCCGGAAACTGGAGGAATTGCAGAATGCACTTTTCGCAAAAATCAGTCTCCTGTTTGCAGAGCCGGTAGAACTGAAACAGATCCTCGAAAATGTTTTGGTAGAAATATGCAGTTTTGCAGATATAGACGTGGCAGAAACCTGGTTACTCAGTGCCGACCAGACGCGTATTCGCCAGATTACAAAATTTGAAAGAAACAATACGATCGGGTGGGTTGCCAATGTAAGAGACTATTGGTCACTTTCCACTAAAGAAGGCCTGGTAGGAAAAGCGCTGGATACAGGAACGATCCATTACTGGAACGATATTCCTGCGATAGACGATTTTATCCGTAAAGAAGATGCGCTGAGTTCCGGTTTACAGCATATCTGGGGTGTTCCTTTATTGAATGGGCAGGAAAAAGTAGGCGTATTGATGTTCCTGAACAGGCACGAATCAACGGATGCGCATCAAAAAAATGAACTGCTTTTCAGTAAAATCGGCAATTACCTCAGTGCAGAGATAAAAAGAAAACAATTAGAACAGGAGTTAAGCCGCGTTTTCAGTATTGCACCTGATATTATCTCCATCGTGGGTACAGATGGTTATTTTAAAAAGATTAACCCGGCACTCACAGATATGCTGGGATATAGCGAACAGGAATTATTATCGGTTCCTTATATAGAATTTGTTCATCCCAACGACAGGGAAGAAACCATCCGGGAGCAAAAAAATTTTCTCGAAGGCGATCTTTCCTTTCTGTATGAAAACAGGTGGCTAACAAAATCCGGAAAATATATCTGGATCTCCTGGACGGCTACCCCACTGCTGGAAGAAAACCTGTTTTTTGCTGTCGGAAAAAATGTAACAGAGGGAAAGGAATTGCAGCAACTGCTTGATTCCGCTACCACACTGGCCCAGATTGGCGGATGGGAATCGGATCTGATTCAGCAGACCTATTTCTGGTCGGATATTACCCGCGACATATACGAAGTTGACGAATCATATGTTCCAGATCTGGAATCAAGTATTCAGTTTGTGAAAGAAATACACCAACCCCTCATTAAAAAATCGTACGAGCAAGCCATGATGCATGGAACCTCGTATGATATAGAAGTAATATTGATTACTGCCAGCGGAAAAGAAAAATGGGTCAGAATTATTGGGCAGGCAGAGTTTATCAATGATAAATGTATCCGGGTGTTTGGAAGTTGTCAGGATATCAATGCCCAGAAATTAAATGCATTGGCGGTAACACGAATTCTTCATGAAAAAGATACGATTCTGGAAAGTATCGGGGACGCTTTTTTTGCCGTAGACCAGGATTTAAGGATTACTTACTGGAACCGGATGGCAGAAACTGTGCTGGGTAAATCAAGAGCTGAGGTAATGGACCGTCATTTGTATGAAGTTTACCAGGATGATTTTGATGACAACTACCATTATTATCTGAATGCCGCTTTTTCAGAGCAGAAAAGTCAGCGTTTCGAAATGCACCTTGCTTCGTTGGATCTATGGCATGAAGTAAGTGTATACCCTTCTTACCAGGGATTATCTGTTTATGTGAAAGATATCACCTACCGTAAACAGGCCGAAAAAGATGTCAGAGAATCCAACGAAAGGTATCACCTCGCAGCAAAAGCCACCAACGATATTATCTGGGATTGGGATCTTACCAACAACCTGTTTGTTCGCAATGCAGACAATGTAGAAAGAATGTTGGGTTATCCTCCGGAAATATCACAATCGGCCGACTTTGACTGGTTACGGCTGATACATGCTGAAGATGCAGACCGGATTCAACAGAAAATTTTCAGTATGATAGAAAATACGGAAACATTTTATATGGATGATGAATACCGCGTTAAAAAAGCTGATGGCAGTTATGCCTATGTGTATGAGAGAGCCTACATCTTACGGGATGAAACGGGTAAAGCATTGCGGATGATCGGGTCTACTGAAGATGTAAGCAAGATGAAAGAAAATGAACTGCAGTTAAAGAAACGGGCGGAAGAACTGGCAGTTTCTAACATGGAACTGGAACAATTTGCTTTTGTAGCTTCTCATGATTTGCAGGAACCGTTGCGGATGATTACCAGTTTTCTTACTCAATTAGATAAAAAATACGAGGCAGTGCTGGATGATAAGGCAAAACAGTATATCTATTTCGCAGTAGATGGCGCTAAACGTATGCGGCAGATTATCCTTGATTTACTGGAATATTCGAGGGTGGGAAGGGTAGAAAGTGTACAGGAGAATATTAATATGGAAACCTTACTCAATGAAGTTACCCTTCTGTTGCAGAAAAAGATCAAAGAAAAGCAAGCCGTTATCCGCATTGATCCTTTACCGGTTATCTTTTCCTATACAGCTCCGATGAGGCAGGTATTCCAGAATCTCATCAGTAATGCACTTAAATACAGTAAAAAAGATACTCCGCCAAAAATACATATCGGGGTGAAGGAATACCCGGATCGCTGGCAGTTTTTTGTTGCCGACAATGGCATCGGAATCCATTCCGATTACTTTGAGAAGGTATTTATTTTATTCCAGCGCCTGCACACAAACAGTGAATATTCAGGAACCGGTATGGGATTAACCATCAGTAAAAAAATAGCAGAAAGCCTAGGAGGAAAAATATGGCTGGAGTCTGAAGAAGGTGTAGGAACTACTTTTTATGTTGAAATACCTAAATAAGATCAGGTATACTGTTACTCCTGCTAGCTTGGTTGCCGACCAGCAGCAGGAGTAATAGATAACCAGTGTTACTGCAGTTCCTACATGAGCCTGGTACAATAAAAAAGTGGCACTGTTCAGGTGCCACTTTTTGGTATGAAGCAGAAGGTATTATTTCACATTCTTGCTGATAATGCCTCCGATCTCAAACATAGATACCTGTGCTTTACCGAATAAAGGTTTCAGCAATGCATCTGCGTTGATCATTCTTTTGTTCTTTGCATCCTGCAGGTTGTTCTTTTTGAAATAGTCCCACAGTTTTTTAACGATCTGTCCGCGTGATAATGGTTTGTTACCAATCACAGCCGCCAGTTTATCATTAGCAGTCATAGGAACTAATAAGGCAGGGTTTGCTTTTCTTTTGGCAGCTTTTTTAGGGGCTGCTTTTTTGGCGGCTTTCTTAGGAGCAGCTTTTTTCACTGCTTTTTTAGGAGCGGCTTTTTTTACTGCCTTTTTAGGAGCAGCTTTTTTAGGAGCAGCCTTCTTGGCGGCTTTTTTTGGGGCAGCTTTTTTCACTGCTTTTTTTGCGGGTTTCTTTGCAACTTTTGCCATAATGTTTTAGAATTTAAGTGAACAGGTCAGTTTGCAGCCTCAAATTACGTAAATCCTGCCTTTTAAAGGCATTGAGTAATTCACATTTTCTTACCTATTTGGGAAGAAGTAGATTCCCGGTGTATCTGTAGCTGTAGCGGGGCAAAATCCAGGTTTGTTCCATCAGTAACGAAACAATACCTGAAACGGCTGGTAAATACGGGAAGATCACATTAGACAAGTAACAAATGCGGTCAATTAGCAGAGCGGGTAAGGTTTCAGCAAAAAGCGGCAAAATCACCCGCCAGCACGTGACGGTTTATGTAGGGTGTTTTAGTAGAAATTGGTAGTTGGTGCTGAAAGTCAATGGATTAGGAGGTGTCGGTATATGGCAGATTGATGGATTGGGTTGGTTTATTGCCTATTGCCTATTCATCACTCACAATCGATCTTTTGTCAGATTCATTTTCTTCACTGTGTACTCACTCATTTTATTACTCCGCATCTTCCCTGAAGGTTGGTTGTTACCCGTTCCAGAACTTTTCAATTTCTTCCAGGCTTTTGCCCTTGGTTTCTGGGATTTTTTTCCAGGTGATATAAAATGCATACACGCTACACAGGGCAAACACAAGGAAAGTAACAGAAGCCCCTGCCCCGTTGAGCAGTACCGGGAAAAACTGTCCAACAATCCAATTGGCAATCCATAAGCTCATGGTTGAAATAGCCACCGCTTCGGCCCTTACTCCGGTAGGGAATATTTCAGATACCACCACCCAGGTAACCGGTCCGAAGGAAAAAGCAAAACAGGCAATGAACAGGATCACAGGTACCAGTACCAGCCAACCACCTGAAATATCCGTAGCAAACAGGAGCGATGCCAGTAACAAAGAGAAAACGGCTCCACCAATACCCCATAAAAGCAATGGCTTGCGGCCGGCTTTGTCAATAAAATAGATGGCTACTACCGTAAACAACATATTTACGATCCCGATGGTTACCTGTCCGCCCAGTGCTTCGCCTAATTGAAACCCTGCTTTTTCGAGTATGGAAGGTCCATAGTAAATAATGGCATTGATACCGCTGAACTGCGATAAAGCCGCTAATAAGATACCGATGAATAAAGGGCGTTTGAGTTTGCCGCTGAATAAAGTGGTTATTTTAACGGAGCCGGCCGGACTGAGTGAATCACGGATAGCAACCATCTCTTTAGCAGCATATTCCCTGCCCGAAATTTTTGTGAGAATACTGTCTGCTTCACCGGTTCTGTTCTGTAAAGCCAGCCAACGGGGGCTTTCCGGGATCAAAAAAGTCATCAGCAGAAAAATAACTGCAGGGATAATACCAACAGCAAACATACCCCGCCAGGGTTCCAGTATAAATATCCGTTCTGCCCATCCTGTTGTAGCAAGGGGAGAAGCCGAAGCCTGGATATAGGCGTTGGAAAAATAAGCCAGCAGGATACCAATGGTAATGGCCAGCTGGTAATAGGTAACTAATTTACCCCGCAGGTTGGCAGGAGCCATTTCTGACAGGTACATGGGGCAAATAACAGAAGAAACCCCGATGCCCACACCTCCGATGAGTCGGAAGATGATGAGCATAAAAACGCCCGGTGTAACGGCACACCCGATAACGGAAATGATGAACAGTAAGGCAGATAAAAACATTACTTTTTTTCTGCCGGACAGGTTACTGAGTTTTCCGGTTATGGCCACACCGGCAATACAACCAACCAGTGCAGAGCTAACATACCAACCTTCCATAAGGGTGCTCATGTGGTATTGCTTTTTTACAAAGCTGATGGTGCCGGAGATAACAGCTGTATCAAATCCGAATAAAAAACCACCCAGTGCTGCCGTAAAGGTTAGCAGGGTTAAGAAACCGATATTAACGCTATTTATTTTTTTCATGATTGTTGTATTTTAACAGTGTTCATCTTTTACGTAAGCCACTACGAGGTATGCTTTCTCTTCCGGTTCTGTGCAAACCTGGTACTCACCGGCAGCGGCCGGTATAATAAATGTTTCGGCATAATGAAATACCTGTTGCCTGGTTCCGGTTTGTACGTTAATATGCGTTCCCTCTACCAGCATACAGCAATGACAGTGGCCGTTAGTGGGAATGGTGATCTGCCCGGTAAACTCATAGCGGTCAATACGGTAGAAATGTTCAGAGTGGGTGGGCAGTTTCAGTTTTCTACCGCCTGGCCACTCAGCTTCCGTAACAGGATGAGAGATCAGTTGCTGCTGCACATAATCACCCTGCCTGTCGAAGTATAGATTATTGAACGCGTGTTCAATATTGATCGGACGTGGCTGGCCGTTCAGATCCAGTCTTAGCCAGTCGTACATTTTAAAAGTAAAAATATAAGGGGTGTTACTGATCTCCAGCACCATATTGTTTTTCCCGGAGGCATGAACGGTGCCGTTAGGGATGAGAAAGAGATCGTGCTTGTGCGCTTCTTTTTTCTGGATAAATTTTTCAATATCCACTGCCACCGCTTTTTCCTGCGCATCGGTTAAAGCATTCTTTAGTTCTGCAGGGTCAATGCCTTGTTGAAAACCGAGGTACACACTAGCTCCGGGTTCACAGTCGAGTATATAATAGGTCTCATCCTGTGTAAAGTTTTCACCGAACCTTTCCCGGATATAAGCAGGCCGGGGATGACATTGTACAGATAGGTTACCCCCGTCATAGGTATCGAGAAAATCAAAACGGATCGGGAATTCATTACCAAAACGTTTGGCTGCCTTACCCAAAAGGTTTTGGTTATTCATGAATAACAGGTAATCGAAAGATACTTCCAGCAGGTAACTATTTCCTTCCAGCACAATCCCGTTCTCTGGTGTGATCAATTCAAAAGACCATGCATAATTGATCTCTTCCTGGTTTAGTCCGGCAATTTTCTTTTTCATCCAGTTACCGCCCCATATACCTGCTTCGAACCAGGGCCTTGCACGCAGTGCATGACTGGTCATGTCAAGTAAAGTGTTGCGGAAATCGTTACCCTGCATCCAGGTTATGGTGGTGATCCGCTGTTCATCAACTATATAATCAATTGCAGGAAGCAGTTTTTCCTTGTGTTTGTTCAGTACGGGCCAGTCAACAAAATAAAACCGTTTGTAGGTTTGGGTGTTGGACGAAACAGATGTTGCGCCAATATTGGTGATACTACCGGCCCGCATGCGGTATTGAATCTCGTTTTTGGGTGTATCTGCATAAATCAACGGCCCCTGCCAGTTACTTAAAGCGGCACCGGTACCATACACGATGCAGATGTCGGCCGCGGGGTCTGGTTGTAGTAAGTTTATTTTTTCCTGGTCAAAAAAATCAGCCAGTTCGCCGGTATATCGTTTTCCAAAAACGGGATCGTTGCCGTTTACATTTTCCGCCAACATACTGTTGATCCTGGTACTGTCATGCAGGCAGGTGCTGATATCGTACCAGTATGCTTTCCGCTTGTTTGCCTGTAAAGCTTCCTGCAGCTGTTGCCTGAAAGGTTCCCACAGTACGCCTCCATATCCATCAATGACAACTATTTTTTCATTATGTATTTTTTCGGCCAGGGAATGAAACCCCGTGAAAACCGGGTGAGGGCTTTGGTAAGATGGGAAAACCTGGTACCCGCTTTGTTCTGAAATATCGGTTGATACAGGTAATAATGGTTGTGTTGACTTTCGGTATGTATGGATCATTGTGTTTTCAGTTGGTGGATAGTTATCGGATGGTGCCTGTAAAGCGGCACCGGTTAAAATACATTCTTCTGTATCGTTACAATACAGAATGTCCAGTGCCGGTATCAGTGGGGCAAGTTCTTTTGTTAAAGCAGCACCGAACAGATGATGGGCTTTTGACAGGTTGCCACCTACGATCAGCTCGTTGCAACCGAATTGTTGTAACCAGGGTAATAAAAAAGTCCCAAGGTTAGTGCCGAATTGAGTAAAAATGGATTGGGAAACAGCTGTATTGCTATCGGCCAGTTCCTTAACTGATGTAAGTTGTGTGCCGGTTTGTTGCTGATATGCCTGAAAAAACCAGCGGGTAGAGATATATTCTTCTGCAGTTCCGGAAAGGAAGGGTTGGTTATAAAAACAACCATTTTCCGGGATGGCGTCATCCGCAGTAACCAGATTGCCATCTTTCATAAAAGCGGAACCTAAACCGGTTCCGAGGGTAATGCATACGGTTCTGCTGCTGCGTAACCGGTGACGTTGGTATACGCCGTATGCAAAACAATGCGCGTCATTAGAAAAATGAAAAGGCATATTGTACAAGCCGGTAACAGTTTTCAATGCCTGTGCTATATGAAGTCCATAGGTAGTTGCAAACTTTCCGCCCACACCGGTTATTTTGCTGATCCCTTTTGGGTAGTCAAAAGGCCCCGGGAACGCCAGGCCAATAGAATGGATGCCAGGGGAGGTTTTCAGAACGGTCAGGATGCCGCCGGCAATATCGTTTACAATTTCATTGGCAGAGGCCGTGCTGTTTATTTGTTTCCGAAATACTTCTAAAGTAGGTTCTCCTTTTCCGGTAATATCAATAACACTGAAAGAAGCATGGCTTCCTCCTATGTCTATCCCCATCCGGTTGGTTGCTGCTGTCATATGAGTGATCGGTTTTTCTTATAATGATTGCTGTGTATAACTGGGGTGCAACACGATTTTGACGTTTTGTATTCCTGCTGAAATAGACTGCTGTTTATTGCCGGATCAGAGCCGCTTTTATTTTTTACTGCCTAAAATAATTGTTGAAAATGTAGCCTGCACTGCGGTTTGTATACTATGCTGCGGACACAATACTAAATAAGAAAACCTTCATCAACAACTTAATTGACGCAGAAATTGCGTAAAAAAAAGGAGGCAAATATTTTACTTCATTTAGCAAATTTTGGCGTTGATACCCTTTGTGCAACTATCTATTTTTGGAAATACAAGTATCCTATTCTGGTTTGGGTTGTTTCGTTGAAACATAGCCGGGTTGCCATATCCCGGGTAATAGCATGTAATATGTATGCCTGACACAGAAGAAATAATTGTAAGCCTTATGCATTTTCTTAAACACTTAAAAACGATAAAAACAAGGCCATGACTCAAAATCAATTTTTAAAACGATTGCTACTTTTGTTTTGCGGGTGTTGCCTGTACCTTATCTCCTTTGCACAAACCGTTGGTGGAAAAGTAACTGATGAAAATGATGCCCCATTAGCCGGCGTGTCTGTACAGGTTATGAATACTGCCAGGGGAACCACAACCAATGAGAAGGGGGAGTTTACATTGCAGGCGCAGCAGGGCGCAACGCTTGAATTTACATTCATTGGTTATGTAACGGTTACCCAGAAAGTATCGGGCAGCTATCTGACCGTTAAAATGAGTAAGAGTGCAGATAATGTGCTGTCTGATGTAGTGGTAGTAGGTTATGCCACGCAGAAGAAAGTGAGTCTCTCCGGCTCCGTTTCTGTGATTGGCAGAAAATCGTTGGAAAACAGGCCGGTTACCAATGCTATCCAGGCATTGCAGGGGCTTTCTCCCGGCCTGGTGGTTACCCGTACAAGCGGACAGCCCGGATACGAAGGATGGAATATCAATATCCGTGGTATTTCTTCGTTAAACGGAACCAATAACCCGCTGTTAATGGTGGATGGGGTAGAATATGCCAACCTTACCCTGATTAACCCGGATGATATTGAGTCTATTTCTGTGTTGAAAGATGCTTCAGCCGCTGCCATTTATGGTGCCAAAGCCTCTAATGGTGTGATGCTGATCACCACCAAAAATGGTAAAGCCGGTAAGGTAACGGTGAATTATACCGGTATGTTCCAGAATAAAAGTCCACTGAGTCTTCCTAAGACCGTTCCTTTTAATATCAGTGCCACACTGCAGAACCTGGCCAATAAAAACAACGGGGGAGCTCCTTCCTGGAGTGATGCACAGATAGCCATGTTCAAAGATCCCAATATCACATTCCTGCCTACCGATCCGGCCAATACATTCTATTATAGCGAGATGGACTATGTTTCCATGACGGTAAAAAAGAATATCGGTGCCGTATCACACAATATCAACTTAACCGGCGGTAATGAGAATACAAGGTATTTTATCGGACTGGGTTATAACGACAACAGTGGTATGCTGAAAGTGGGGCCCGACAGGAATAAACGTTATAACGCCAGGATCAATCTCACTACTAAATTCAATCACATATTCAGCCTTGATTCACGTTTATCTTTTACACAGAATAAAGTAGAAGCGGCGGCCGGTTCACTGGATGGTGATTATGGCTTGCTCTACAATATTTATAACCTGAGGCCGATCACCCCGATATTTGTTCCGGGCGATGAATCAAAATATTTATCCGGTGTTAATACCTATGCTACTTTAAAGGATGGTGGTTTTAACAATACCACGCAGAATGTGCTGGATGCCGTATTTACTTTTAAAGCAGATAACCTGGTTAAGGGATTACAGTTAAGTGCCAACTATAGCCCCCATCTGGAGCAGAGTGTACAGGATATGTTCTTTAAAACCGTACCCATGTACAGTTTCGTAAAAGCTTCCGGCACTTTTGCACAGAACGCATGGGTAAACAGATCTAATTCGCTTAATAAGTACCGGATCTCTCAAAACTCCTATACCTCCAATTTCCTGGCAGATTATGGTACGTCTTTTGGCGAACATCATTTACGTCTGCTCGGAGGTGTACAATACCAGGGTTATAATTTTAACCGGATGAATGCCAGCCTTACCAACCTGATCAACAATAACCTGGCTACCCTGAATTATACCACCAATGCTACCTTACCGGTAACATCCATCTCTGATGATCTGCAGGCCAATGCATGGCAGTCTTTTTTCGGACGTATTAACTATGATTATAAGAATAAATATTATGTAGAAGCCACTTTGCGCAATGATGCCAGCTCCCGTTTGGCACCTGGTAATCGTGCACAGACTTTCCCGGCTTTTTCTGTAGCATGGCGTATGTCGCAGGAGAAATGGATGGAGAAGATCAAATTCGTCAACGAGTTAAAAGTAAGAGCTTCATGGGGTAAACTGGGTAATGCACAGCTGGGTCAGTTGTACCAGAACAATTATCCATCTATCGCCACATTGGTAAATGGAGTATATCCCTTTAACAATGCCGCTTCCACTTTTATTTACCAGCGCGCATTACCCTCTGACGCACTTGGATGGGAAACCGTTACTACTACCAATATTGGTATCGACTTCTCCCTTTTCCAGAGCAGGCTGAGTGGAAGTTTTGATGTGTATGAAAGAGTGAACGATAACATGCTGATCCCCGTTAACCTTCCGGCAGTATTGGGCGTAATACCCAGCACTTCTAATGCAGCTGCCATGAAAACAAAGGGTTGGGATCTTGACCTGAACTGGAGAGATAAAATCGGCAAAGTAGCTTATTCTGTAGGGTTCAACCTGAGTGATAATAAAAATGAGATCACTAAGTACCTCGGAAACGTAGTGTACAGCGAAGGAGTAAACCAGGCATTACCTGGCATGCCCATCAACTCAATCTTTGGTTACAGATCAACAGGGTATTTTCAATCGGTAGATGAAGTAGCACAAAGTGCCAAACAGTTTGGAGCCACCAACCAGGGCCCTGGGGATATTAAATACCAGGATGTGAATGGAGATGGTGTGATCAATGGTGGTACCGGTACCCCGGCCAACCACGGAGACCTGGTATACCTTGGCAATACAGCCCCCCGGTATAATTTTGGCATCAATCTCGGTGCGCAGTGGAATGGCTTTGACCTTTCTGTTTTCTTCCAGGGAACCGGCAAAAGGAATATTATTCTCTATCCTTACCAGGTAATTCCATTCGGACAAAGCTGGCGTTACCCGCTGGATAATTATATTGATAATTACTGGACCGAAAGCAACCGGAATGCCAGGTTCCCAAGACCTATTGCCGGTGGTGGTACCAATATGCGCATCAACAGTGCTTTTGTACAGGATGGTGCTTACCTCAGGCTCAAAAACGTGCAATTGGGTTATACCATACCTGCACAGCTGCTGAGTAAGTATAAAATACAGAAACTGCGTGTGTTCTTCAGCGGACAGGACCTGTTTACCATGACCAAAATGTGGTACAAGTATTTTGATCCCGAAAGTCCGAACAATGTTTCATACGCGTATCCCTATTTCAGTACGTATGCATTTGGTGTAAATGTCACTTTCTAATTTCAGAAAACGGGAGCAGGTCAGGTATTGTTAACGCCCTGCTCTCCTTTTTGAAATCCAGTCATTAAAAAATAAAATTAAAATCATGATAAGGAAATATCATTTCAGGCGTATACTGTGGGTCTTACCGGCAGCCATTATCTGGCTGGTGGGTTGTAACAAGAACCTTGACCTGCTTCCTGAGTCGCAGTTGGCAGATGCCAACTTCTGGAAAACGACTTCAGACCTGAGCCAGGCCTGTAATTATCTGTATACATTTTTAAGTGGACTGAGTACGGATGATCCAACGGGTTATCCTACACCGCTGCAGGATAATTATTCTGATAAAACTTTCGGCGCACGCTCTGTAGGTTTTGGCGATGGTTCCAGCACCGCACCGGCTACTTCCAACGAGTGGTCTAATTATTACAAAGCGATCCGCGCAGCCAACAATATCCTGCAAAAAGCTCCCGGTGTTACAGGCGATGCTGCGGCCATTAACCGGTATGTGGGCGAAGCCCGTTTTTTCAGAGGGATGGCCTATTTTGAACTGGTAAAAAGATTTGGTGATGTTCCTTACATCAACAAAATTCTGACGCCAACGGATTCTCTACTGTATTCAGCACGCACCCCCCGGCAGGCGGTTATCGACAGCATTTATGCCGATCTTGATTTTGCAGCTGCTAATTGCCCGCAGCCGGATGTTTTACCCGCAGCAGAGTATGGACGTATTACACGGGCCGCTGCACTCTCGTTTAAGGCAAGAGTGGCTTTGTTTGAAGGAACCTGGGACAAATTCCGCGGTATCAGCACTGCCAACACCAATCTGCAGGTAGCGGTTACGGCAAGTAATACCGTAATAACAGAAGGGAAACACAGGTTGTACACTTCACAGGGAGCCGAAAGTTATTTCTATGAATTCCAGTACGATGGTGGTGCCAATGGAAACCCCATCCAGTCAGTTCCAGGTCCGCAGGTGAATTACACCTATGCCACCAACAAGGAGAACATACTGGTAAGATTATATGGCCAGAACCAAAGCAATAATATTGCTTCGCATTCTTTTGGCAGAACTTACCTGGACCAGGCCAACATTGCCCCTACCCGGGTAATCATGGATGCCTATTTATATAAAGACGGATTACCGCAGGGAAAATCTGCTTTTGATTCTTCCGGTAACCAGACAAGTTCTTTAACCGAGTTCCAGAACAGGGATCCCCGTATGGCTATGTCTGTGTATAATAGAACGTTGATCACACCTTCTGTTGGAGGTTTGATTCCTTATGTGGCAGGGATTACGTATCGTTACCGGAAATACTGGATTGTGAGCGACTGGACAGCCAATGTCAGCTTTATCAATTTTAACGTACTACGTTATGCAGAAGTATTGCTCACCAATGCAGAAGCCAAATTTGAACTGAATGGTTCTATCAGCGATGCAGAGTTAAACCAGACCATTAACGAGATCCGCAACCGCGCCACTGGTAACGATGCAAGCAAATTGCCTTTACTAACCAATGCATTTGTAACGGCCAATGGTTTGGATATGCGTACAGAAATCAGAAGGGAAAGAGCCATTGAATTATCATTCGAAGGACTGGCTTACTGGGATCTGCTCAGGTGGAAAACAGCTGAAACAGTATTGCCGCAGGCTATATTGGGCAGAAAATATTTTGCGGCAGAAAATCCGGCAGGTACTACACCCAATCTCCTGAATGGGTATGTGGTGCTGGAAGCAGCTTCTTTCCGCAAGTTTAATCCGGCTAAAGATTATTTGTGGGCCCTGCCAACACAGGAGTTGGCTTTAAATACTAAATTAGCCCAGAATCCTAACTGGTAATTTTTCCTAAACACATTGTAACATGGCAAAGAATCGTTGTAGTTTAATACCATTCTTTGCCATGTTGCTGTGTTGGGTATGTCTGTGTACCAATGCGTACAGTCAGCAGCCGGTGATCCACGAAAGAAATTACCTGTCAACTGCCTTGAATGTTTCTGGTATCGATTTTTCTCAGCAAACGGTATCAGCCTGGAGAGCCCGGCAAAAAGAAAACTACCTCCGTAAGATCGGGAGCTTGCCTGATTCTGTAAAAGCAGCCTGCGTTGCCAAAGCAGACCACGCACTTGCTTATAACTGGCCCGCTCTGCCTGCCGGTATGTATCTCGAATACAAACAAACCGGAAACAGGGTCAGGTATGAGGCAAAACAGAATGAGCGAAGACATTTTCTGAACAACCTGGTGATCGGTGAATTGATCACCCGCAATAAAAAATACCTGTCCCAGATCCTGAATGGTTTATGGGCTACGCTGGAAGAAAGTACCTGGGAGATTCCGGCAATAGTTGCTTTGCAGAAAGCCGGTACAGATCTGCCCGATCCTGCTGAAGAAATTATCGGACTGGTGGGAGGCGAAACGGCCGTGATGGTAGCAACCATCCAGTATATGCTGTATGACCAGTTAGAAACAATCTCTCCCATCATCCATAAAAGGATTTCTTTTGAGTTGCACAAAAGAATCCTGGATCCTTATTGGCAGCGGGATGATTACTGGTGGATGGGATTTACAGGCAAAGCCGTGAATAACTGGAATGCCTGGATCAATACCAATGTATTACAAACAGTTTTGTTGGCAGAAACGGATACGATAAAAATTGCGCAGCTCATCCGTAAAATATTCAGGAGTACGGATCATTTTTTAAATCAGTACCCGGATGATGGAGGTTGTGATGAGGGACCGTCTTACTGGAGTATTGCCGGAGGTAAACTGGTTCGTTTACTGCAACTCGCCAATGGTATATCCGGCGGTAAGCTAAACTGGTCTGATAACCGGTTACTGCACAGCATCGGTACCTATATTTATCAAATGCATATAGCGGGTGATTATTTTGTCAACTTCGCAGATGCTACGCCCAGAACAGTGCCTGATCCGGGAAGTGTTTACCGTTTTGGGGAGATCTTCAACGATGAGCTGCTGAAACAGTTTGGCGCTTACCTCTTTGCACAGAAACAGCATGCCATGCCGGCCAATAGCGTGGTTGACTTTTTAGAAACGGCAGATGCTTTTGCTGCCTTAACCGGAACCGCCGGAATAGCACCGCTGCCGGCTGCTTCTTTCCTTCCCGATCTGCAGGTGCTTACTGCAAGGACTCGGGCAGGATCTACATCCGGTTTATTTCTGGCTGTGCAGGGCGGACATAATGGTGAAAGCCATAACCACAATGATATCGGTAATTTCCTGGTGTATGTAAACGGTAAACCGGTGATCATTGATGCCGGTGTGGGCACTTATACAGCGCAAACCTTCAGTGCCGACAGGTATGAGTTGTGGAATATGCAGTCGCAATGGCACAATTGTCCCTTGATAAACGGTATGATGCAAAAAGACGGGAAAGCCTACGGTGCTACAAATCTTTCTTATAAAGAGAATAAGGGGCTTGTTTCGATTGATATGGACATAGCCACTGCATACCCACCAACTGCTTTTGTAAAGAACTGGAACAGGCAATTTCTGTTTGATCAGAACAGGAACCGGTTGGTACTTTCTGAAAAATACCTGTTTGAAAAAAGGACCGGGAAAACAAAGATCAGTTTTCTGAGCAGTTGCGAAGTGAGAAAGGATACAAACGGGAAGCTTATTTTTTATGATGAGAAAGGCACCCGGGTATTACAGGTAATCTATCACAGAGGTGTAACGCTGGCAGAGATAGAAGAAAAATTGCTGGACGATGACAAGATGGTGAACTCCTGGGGTAAAAAAATATACCGTTTGTCTTTTGTTATTGATAACAAAGAGCTGGCGGGCGAAAACAGGTTCGAATTCACTCTTCCGCCTGCTAAGTAAAGCCTGATAGCAGCGCATAGATACGATTATACAAGTTTAATGAGAAGTTGCGTATGAAAAAGTATTTGATAAGGGTCATGGGTTTTCTGTTAACCCCATTGTTAGCCAATAGCCAGGCGGTTATTACGATTACGAACCCGGCACCTGTAACAAGAACCGGCGAGGTAGTGTCTGTTGCCTGGAAAGAAGTATTAGCTGCCTACCCGGGTATTGATACAGCTTATTTTGTTGTAGCCGATCCCGTAACAGGAAAACAGGTTCCCCATCAATTGGAATACAAAGGAGAGAAAGCGGTTCAGCAACTGTTGATCCAGGTTACGATTGGGGCAGGTGCCAAACAGGTGTTGCAGATCAAAAAAGCCAAGCCGCAGCAATTCCCATCCAAAACATTCTGCCGCTATGTACCGGAACGCAAAGATGATTTTGCCTGGGAGAATGATAAGATCGCTTTTCGCGCGTATGGCAAAGCGCTGGAGAATACCAGTGAAGATGCCTATGGGTTTGATGTATGGGTAAAACGTACCGATCAGCTGGTATTGGATCAGCGTTATCGAAAAGGAGACTACCACAATGATCATGGAGACGGGATGGATTATTATCATGTCGGATTTTCTTTGGGGGCAGGAAATATTGCTCCCTACGCAAATGATTCGATCTGGTATTCCGGAAACTACCGTGGCTGGAAAATACTGGAGAATGGCCCGCTCCGTTCCACTTTTCAGCTGATATATGATGAATGGAACGTAGCGGCTCAGAAAGTAAGTGTGGTAAAAACACTGACCATCGATGCCGGCTCGCAGCTGCATAAAGTGGAAGCCAGTTACCATTTTGAGAACACACCTGTTTTGCCGGTAGTGGTGGGTATTGTGAAACGGGAACAACCGGGCATTACATTTTTTGATGAGCAAAAGGCACTGATGGCTTACTGGGAACCCACAGATGCCAATAACGGTACAACCGGCGTAGGCTGTCTGTTTACCCAGCCTGTAAAAAATATACTGGTACAAAAAGGGCAGCTGCTTACGTTGCTGGATGCCCAACCGGATAAACCGGTAACCTATTACCGTGGAGCGGCATGGGATAAAGCGGGTGAAATTACCAACGCTGATCAATGGTTCGCCTACCTGCAGGCGTTTCAGAAAAAACAACAGTTTCCTGTGCAGATTACGATAAAAAAATCTTCCAGATGAACAGATCGAGAGGAAGGATCGGTTTGCATATTGCGATGGACCTGGTTCCTGTGAATTGAGATCTATCAAACAAAAAAGAATCTTTATGGCATCACGCAGAAAATTTATACACTCCGCAGCACTTACTTCATTCGGCTTAAGTTCCCTGGATCTGTTTGCAGGCAGGAACAGCTCTACGCAAAAAATTAAAAACAAACCGGTAGTAGTTTCCACATGGGATTATGGGATAAAAGCCAATGTAGGCGCCTGGGATATACTCGGTAAAAATGGCCGGGCCCTTGATGCAGTAGAAAACGGGGTTAAAATTGCAGAAGCAGATCCTTTGTGCCAGACAGTTGGGTATGGTGGTTTGCCAGACCGGGATGGTTTTGTTACACTGGATGCCAGTATCATGGATGAAGCCTACAACTGCGGATCCGTATCCTGTCTGCAGTATATCAAACATCCCATTTCAGTAGCGAGGCTGATTATGGAAAAAACACCGCATATTATGCTGGCCGGGGAAGGGGCTTTGCAGTTTGCACTGGCCAATGGGTTTGAAAAGATGGACCTGCTTACCCCTAAAAGCCGGAAAGACTGGATGGAATGGCTGAAATCATCGAAGTACTCGCCTGAGATCAATATAGAGAACAGGAAATATTCAAAAGAAAATGATCCCATGCCCGGCGGGCCTGAAAACCACGACACCATTGGTATGCTGGCGATGGATGCATCCGGGAATTTGAGTGGAGCCTGCACCACCAGCGGTCTCGCGTATAAAATGCACGGAAGGGTAGGAGACTCCCCGGTAATAGGTGCAGGGTTGTATGTAGACAACGAAGCAGGAGCCGCCACCTCATCCGGTGTAGGCGAAGAAGTGATCCGAATGGTAGGTTCACATTTAGTGGTAGAATATATGCGCTCAGGATCAGCACCTGCAGCCGCCTGTAAAAAAGCGGTTGAAAGACTGGTTAAGATGAATCCTGTAAAATGCAAGTCTATACAGGTCGGATTCCTGGCGCTCGATAACCAGGGTAATTATGGCGGGTACAGTATACAACCCGGTTTTACCTACGCAGTAAAAAGCCATACGATAGAACAGATTTTTAAAGCAGATAGTTTTTATAAATAAGAAAACCAATTACATGAATAACCAGGCAATACTTGAAGTGTGTGCGTTTCATATCGACAGCTGTATCATAGCAGAAAGAGAAGGCGCTTACAGGGTAGAATTATGCGATAACCCTATTGAAGGCGGAACCACACCCAGTTATGGTACCATTAAACGGGTACGGGAGAAGATTTCTATTAAATTATATCCCATCCTGCGACCAAGATCGGGCAGTTATTATTATTCTGAAGAGGAGTTTGAAATACTGAAGAATGATATTAAGATCTGCCGTGAACTGGGCTGTGATGGTATTTCTGTAGGGATACAGTTGATCAATGCAGCAATTGATAAAGAACGCTTTAAACAGATTGTAGCATTGGCCGGCCCCATGGGTGTAACCTGTAACCGCGTTTTTGATTGCGCCCCCGATCCCTTTCAGGCATTGGAAGATATCATTGAATGTGGCTGTGAACGTGTACTTACTTCCGGATTAAAAACTGCCGCGCCTGATGCGGGTGAGTTGCTGGGTAAACTGGTACAACAGGCGGGAAACCGCATCAGCATTATGCCTGGCGCAGGGGTTAATTCTGCTAATCTTGCCAGGCTGAGAGCTGTATCAGGCGCAACAGAATTTCATTCTTCTGCCCGGCGGGTTGCCGCTAACCCGGTCACTTATATTAATACGGAAGTAAGCGACTATGGCCATGTATATATTGCAGATGCTGCCGAAGTAAGGGCCATGGTTCAGGTACTGAAAGGTTAACGTGTTGTGCTCTATTAGGTAATTCAAAATTTCTGTTGTTAGAAAAATAAAAACTGCCAATTCGGAGTGATCGATGAAAAAATCTAATCAGTCCGCCTTTGGCGGACGGGCCTCTTTTTGTTCGGTGCCGAGCGAAGGCGAAGGCAGACAAAATGATGCGTAGCATCCCGCTGCAAAGCGGGAGCAGAAGAAAAAGCAGCCCGGGAACAGGGACGAGGCCTAGCGGCCGTGAGCGACAAGAAATCCGGACTATCAAGGTGATTTTTAATAGTACAACACAATAAAGCTTAAATTATCAGACAAACAAAATGCCATAAACTATTTTCCATGACAAGAATTTATTTTACTTTTTTTCTTTGTATGTTTTTGTTGTTACAAGTAACTTCTACGGCACAGGTTACCAAAAAGCAGGGTACTGACAAAAAGCAAACGGAGCAAACGCCGTCAGGAACCATCCATCCCGATGAGATCAGAAGCCTGATGAAAAAAGTAGCCGATTGGCAACTGGCCAATCCTACCGGGAAAGAATTGAACTCCTGGGAGTATGGTCCATTTTATATTGGCCTGATGGCATTGTATCAGACTACACATGAAAAAAAATACCTGACAGCCATAGAAGCCATGGGCGAAAAAGTAAACTGGGAACCCCAGGCCCGTCCTTACGATGCCAATGTACTTGCCATTTCGCAGGTATTTCTGGAACTGTACCAGTTAACCGGCAAAAAATCAGTAGTTGATAAATCGCGTTTTGTGATGGATGCCCCCATGAAAAGAGACCTGGTGCCGGATATCAGTTTTGATAAGAACAAATACTGGTGGGAATGGTGGTCGTGGTGCGATGCCCTGTTTATGGCACCCCCTGCTTTGGCACGGATGGCTGCCATTTTCAAAGAACCCAAGTATCGTGATTTTATGGTGCAGGAATGGAAACGAACGGCCGCCTATCTCTATTCTCCCAAAGACAGTTTATTCTTCCGCGATGATCGTTTCTTTACAATGAAATCAACCAATGGTGAAAAAATCTTCTGGTCGCGTGGTAACGGGTGGGTATTGGGAGGGCTGGCCCGTGTAATGCAATATTTACCCATGACCGATCCTGCCCGCCCATTCTTTGAACAGCAGTTCAGGGAAATGAGCTATAAATTAAAACGGATCCAGATGAAGAACGGATTCTGGAGCCAGAGTTTATTGGATCCCGAAAACTATCCGCAAAAAGAATCCAGTGGTACAGGCTTTTATGTATTCGCGTTATCCTGGGGGGTAAACAATGGATTATTACCCCGCAATGAATTTTTACCGGTAATTGAAAAAGGCTGGGCTGCACTCAAAGAATCGGTTCATGCCAATGGAAAGCTGGGGTATGTACAGGAAGTAGGCGATTCTCCTACCAATGTAAAGTACGACGATTCTGAAACCTATGGTACCGGTGCTTTTTTACTTGCTGCATCCGAATTGTATAAACTACTGGCACCATCGGCAACAAAAGTTGCTGCTGCTGTTTATCCTGCTACGGATGACAGGTCTTTCACACTCAACATGCTGCTGAAAATAGCTGACCCGGTGTTGATCCCCCTCAGTAAAGAACAACTTACCGTAAATTTTCCGAGGAAGGAATGGGAAACAAGGGAAAGCAATATTCAGACTTCTCCTTTACAGGCATTTGGCCGTACCTTATCCGGTATGGCACCCTGGTTAGCATTGGGGCCGGATAAAACAGCAGAAGGTGTGCTCCGCGCCAAATATAGCCGGATGGCCCAACAGTGCCTGGTTAATGCCACCCATCCCGGTTCGCGCGATTATATGTTCAGAGATGCTACGCAGGAAAGGATTGTGCATGCAGCCTATATCGCCTATCCACTACTGATTGCTACCAGTCAGTTATGGGATCCGCTGACAACAGAACAACGCAATCAGGTGATTGCGGCACTGAAAACGCATCGTAATTTCAAACCCAATGAAACCAACTGGCTGCTGTTCCCGGCACTGATCGAAGCTGCGATCTGGAAACTAACCGGCAGCTGTGATAAAAAACCGATCGAATACGCGCTTACAAAACATGCAGACTGGTACCTGGGAGATGGCGTGTATGGAGATGGTCCGGATTTTCACTGGGATTATTACAACAGTTATGTGATACATCCTTTATTACTCGAAGTACTGCGTAATGCAAAAGAAATGGGCATGCCGGTTGACAAACTGCAGGCACAGGCCATTGAACGCGGAATACGGTATGCCGAAGTACTGGAGCACCTGATCTCACCCGAAGGTACTTTCCCTGTTATCGGCCGTTCTTCTGTGTATCGTATAGCAGCATTACAACAGATAGCGTATATGGCTTTTCGGGAGAAAAAACTTCCGGAATCTTTACATCCCGCTACTACCCGTGCAGCTATTACCGCAGTGATCAAAAGAATGATGCTGGCACCGGGCACTTTTGATGAGAACGGATGGTTAAATGCAGGCATCGTAGGCGAACAGGTTAATGCCCGCGATTATTATAATTACACAGGCGCCTTGTATATGTGTACAGTAGGATTATCGCATCTCGGCATTCCTGCCCAGGACAGGTTCTGGACAGAAAGCGCCGGAAAATGGACACAACAAAAGATATGGAGCGGAGAAAACCTGGCAGATCAAAGCGTGTTTAAATAATTGAGAAAACGATAAGTTAGTTCCCCAGCTTTTTCAGTTTCGTTTTATACTCTCTCGGGCTGGTTCCTGTTACCTTTTTAAAGGTCTTGGTAAAATTTGAAAAAGTATTAAACCCGCTCTGGTAACATACTTCTGTTACATTGGTATCATCTTTCATTAACTCCCTGCACGCATAACTGATCCTGATCTCGTTTACCACCTGTATAAAGGTTTTGGTATAGCGTTTCTTGAAATATTTACAGAACGCGGCTTCATTCATACAAGCTACCGACGCGGCTTTGGCGAGGCTGATATCACCGAGGTAATTTGTCATAATGTATTCATACACCCTGTTCATCCTGTCGCTTTCGTTGTCTTTGCTCTTGGGCACATACCCATCGTTCGATAATATCTCGAGCTCTTCAGAAACAGCAATCTTGTGCAGTATTTTCAGTAGCAGGGATATTCTGTCGGGTCCGGTAGCCGTAAGCAGCGTCTGCATCAGCGATACCAGTTCAGTGAATGTATTACCATAAATCCGCAGGCCGTTGGCAGCTTTGTCGAGCAGTTTCCGGATCGGGTAGTTCTCCGGAAGATCAAATAACCTGATCCCGTTAAAATCTGAATCAAATTTCAGGATGATGGCTTGTACACCATCGCTCGGAACATCGCTGTCTTTGTTATTATGCCAGTGATGCGGCAGGTTCTTGCCAATCAGCACCATATCTGTATTTTCAAAACTGCGGATATTGTTACCAACGAACCTGGAACCTTGCCCTTTCAGGATGGCCGTTAATTCATATTCCTTATGAAAATGGTAGGGTACGCTGAAATGAGGGCTGATCCGTTCTTCAATTGAAAAAGAATGGTTGGGCGAAGCACTGTTTTTAATCAGAATCGGTTTCATGGGGGGCGGGCAATCGTTATTTCACTCTCAATGTAATAATTATTTCACACAATCATCACATGGTTCTGCTTTGTATATGTGTTTGATGAGCTATCCGGAATACCTGTTGGCACCCCCCTTTTTTTTACTCAGATCTCAGGCAAATATTGTATTCATTTTTGCAAATTAAGAAGCCGGTCTTTCTGGCAAACATGAGTTTATTTGCTAAGAAGGTTGGAGTCCCGGCGTATATGGTAAAACCCGGAATTCCTGCACTGAATAATATATACACATATTAATCATGTTTTCTGCGAAACTCTGAGAAACGAATGAAAGGATTAAAGCAAAGATTACAAAAAGGAGAGATACTGATCGGAACATTTCTAAGCCTGGGAAATCCTGTTACTACCGAAATTGTAGGCAATGCAGGATTTGATTGGGTGGTCATAGACCTTGAACATGGGGTGGGCGCTGAGGGCGATGTGGTGCATCAGTTAATGGCATTGAAGAATAGTAATGTATCTGCCATCATCCGCGTAGAAGGATACCAGCGCCAGCGTGTTCACCGCGTGCTTGATCTTGGTGCAGATGGCATCATGTTTCCCAGAATTGAAACAGCCGTAGAAGCGGAACTCTCGGTGAAAGCCATGCAATATCCACCGGAAGGAATCAGGGGTGTAGCCAAAATGATCAGGGCTACCAGGTATGGTGATGATTTTGATGGTTATAGAGAAACGGCCGGTGACGAATTGCTGGGTGTTATCCAGATCGAAACGTTGGCATCTTTACAACATCTCGATGCCATTGCCCATACACCGGGTGTAGATGTGTTATTTATCGGTCCATCAGATCTTTCTATGGCACTGGGTATTTTTGGCCAGACAGATCATCCGTTGTTTGTGAAAACAATCGGGCAGATCATCAAAGCTGCAAAAGATGCCCAAAAGCAGGTGGGTATACTGCTCTCAGATCCGGCCGATGTGAAAAAGTACAGTGAGATGGGCATTCATTTTATAGCCTGTGGTACCGATGCCGGTTTTTTGAGCAAGGGAGCCCAGCAAACCGCCGGAACCATGCTGAAAGCCATCAGTTTTTCCTAAACGAGCATTTACCTAATTCATTAAAAAAAACAAGTGGGAAATAATATCGGGTTCATTGGACTGGGTATCATGGGAAAACCGATGGCGGTTAACCTTATCAGGGCAGGGTACCAACTCTCTGTGTATGATATCAACCAGGATGCACTGAAAGATCTTGCACAACAGGGTGCCGTGATAGCAAAGTCGCTGCAAGACCTGGCGGCAAACAGTGATATCATCATCAGTATTCTCCCTGATTCGCCACAGGTAAAAGAAGTGGCCATGGGTAAGGATGGATTGATGGCCGGATTGCGTGCCGGTAAACTTTTTATCGACATGTCTACCATTGATGCCGCCACAGAAATCGAGATACACGAAACATTCAGGCAGATAGGCGTAGATACATTGGATGCGCCTGTTTCCGGTGGACAGCCCGGTGCTGAATCTGCCTCCCTTTCCATCATGGCAGGAGGCAGTAAAGCCGCTTTTGAACGGGCCGTTCCGGTATTTCAGGTTTTGGGAAAAAGAATCAGCCATATGGGTGATATCGGTTCGGGACAGATCACCAAATCCTGCAGCCAGATTGCTACTGCCCTGGCTACCCAGGGGGTGATCGAGGCTTTTACACTGGCCAAAAAAGCCGGGGTAGATCTTGTTAAAGTGCGGGAAGCATTGTTGGGAGGTTTTGCTGAAAGTAAAGCTCTTTCCATCACCGGGGATAAAATCATCCGTGAAGATTTCTCTCCCGGCTTTAAGTTGAAACTGTACTCAAAAGATTTGCGTATTGCACAAAATGCGGCCCGTAGTTACTCGCTTTCTTTACCGGGAACACAATTGATGTTCCAGGAAATGGAAACGCTTTTGCAGGCGGGTAAAGGTGAACTGGATTTTAGTGCATTGATACAGGTACTGGAAAATAATTAAGTCTAAAATTTTTATATGAAGGATCTGCCAAAAGTATTTATATCAGAACCTATCAATGCAAAAGGCATGGAAATGCTACAGGGGAAAGCTGACATAGTGATAGCCCCTGATACCCGCAAAGAAACGGCTTTGGCCCTGATAGGCGATGCAGATGCTGCCATACTGCGGGCTACTACGATCTTCGATAAAGAGGTGATTGGTGAAGGAGGGAAATTAAAAACGATCGTAAGAACCGGCATTGGCGTAGATAATGTGGATCTCAAATTTGCCGGCGAAAAAGGCATCTATGTCTGTAACACTCCCGGAACCAATGATGAAACAGTGGCAGAACATGCGGTGGCAATGATACTGGCTTGTGCCAAACAGATCATCCTGATGGACAAAGCCGTGCGGAACCAGCAATGGAAAGAACGTTTCTCGCCCAGACAGATGGATATCAGGAATAAAAAAGTGGGCATCATCGGGTATGGCCATATCGGGCTGGCCACAGCTCATTTCTGCAGGTGCCTGGGCATGCAGGTGATTGCCTACGACCCATTTATTTCCCAGGTGGGATTGGACACCTGTTTTACAAACGATATAGAAGTGATTTTTAAAGAGTCCGACTTTGTAAGTCTACACTGTCCATCCACTCCGCTCACGCAGAAATTCATCGGAACAAAATACCTGAACCTGATGAAGAAAACGGCTTACCTGATCAACACTTCGCGCGGAGAACTGATTGATGAACCAGCCCTTGTAACGGCATTGGCCGAAAACAGGATAGCAGGTGCCGCACTGGATGTTTTTAAGGAGGAGCCACTGGCTGCCGATAACCCGCTTCTACATTTTCCGAACGTGATCCTGTCCCCGCATGTGGCCGGCTCAACCAAAGAATCCAATGAACGTATTGCCATTGCAGCGGCGCAGGCCGTACTCGACACTTTTAACGGCCAGGTTCCCTTGCATATCTGTAACCTCGATTATTTACCCGAAGCACAAAAACTGAAACAGTTTGCATGACAGAATATTTCCAGGTAGCGGCGTATGAGGTTCCCGTCAGGTACAAACCTGATGTATGCATCATTGGAGCCGGGCCTGCGGGAGTGGCTGCTGCCGTTGCGGCGGCACGCCAGCATTTGTCTGTACTGCTGATTGAAAAATATGGATTCAGCGGTGGGGCTACTGTAGCGGGCCTGAGTGGAACCATCTGCGGTTTATTCAGCAGCGGACAAAAACCCGAACAGATCGTATTTGGTTTTGCCAATGAATTTTATACATTATTAAAACAGAAAAACGGCGTGGCCAATCCGGTACACTTTGGTAATACCTTACTGGTACCGCACGATAGCCTCCGCTGGAAAGAAATCGCAGATGGGCTGTTGCAGGAAGGTCATTGCAACATTTTATACCACACCCGTTTTCTGCAGGCATTCACAGATTACCAGGGCCGGATCACTTCTTTGTTAGTAAAGGGACAAGAAGGCCAGTTCGTTATTAAGCCAGGGTTTGTTATAGACGCATCGGGAGATGCCGAAGTGGTTCATAGCATATCCGGCCCTACTTTTTTGGGTAATAAGGGCGTGGTGCAAACCCCTACCATGATCTTTAAAATGGGGAATGTAGACAATCATCTTTTTCAGCAGGTAAGTCCGACGCAACTGAACCAGAAAGTGAAAGAAGCGGCTCTCTCCGGTGCCTATCAACTGCCAAGGCATCATGTATATGTGTTCCCGCTGCCTAATTCGGGCGAAGTACTTTGTAATATGACAAAGATCACTTACCCCGATGGCCGGATCCCGTTGGGAATAGATTCTGCCGACCTCAGCTTTGCCGAAATAGAGGGCAGAAAACAGGCCCGCGAATATGCACGCTTCCTCATCAACGAAATACCCGCTTTTAAAAACGCATACCTCTCTGATACAGGAGCGCAGGTAGGTATCAGGCAAACCCGTTCCATTCTCGGAAAAAGCAAACTGCTGAATGAAGATGTGATGCAGGCACGGAAAAATAAAAACGCCATTACGTATTCTGCATGGCCCATGGAGATTCATAACACAGGAGAAGTTACCATTGTTCAACTGGAAAATGATTACTATGATATTCCATTCGAAACCCTGGTTCCGCAAAATGCCACTAATTATCTCGTAGCCGGCAGGTGTATGTCTGCCGAGCACGAGGCGCTGGCTTCTGCCCGGGTTACGGCCCAGTGTTTCGGAATGGGTTATGCAGCAGGAGCCGCCTGTGGTTTAATGCTGCATGAAAAACTGGCAGCCACAGCACTGGATGGGACGATGGTAAAACAATGGATGAAACAACAGCAATTAAAAGATACACATGAACAATAAGCTAAGAAGCAATTTTGAGGAAGGAAGCACCCGCTGGGCCGTTCGCAGAGCGCAATGGATAGCCATGGGCATTCCTGAACAGGATTTTGATAAACCCAAGATCGCCATCATCAACTCTTCTTCAGGACTCTCTGTCTGTTACCAGCACCTGGATGAATTGTCGGTACTGGCACAGCAGGCTGTAAAAGAAGCGGGTGGACTGGCTTTCGAGATCAATACCATTGCACCGTCTGATTTTGTAACATCTGCCGGAAAAAAAGCACGTTACCTCATGCCCACGCGCGATCTGATGGTGAATGATATAGAAGTGATGATGGAAGGAGCCGTACTGGATGGTATGATCCTGCTCTCATCCTGCGATAAAACCACCCCCGCTCATATTATGGCGGCAGCCAGGCTAAATGTTCCCGCAATTATTGTTCCCTGCGGATACCAGCTGGGCGGTAATTGCAACGGCAAAGCGGTAGATATAGAAGAAGTATACAAGGGAGTGGGTACCTTACTAACAGGAAAAATGACCCTGGATGATATGAAAGACTGGACCCGCTGCGCCATTCAGGGGCCCGGTGTTTGCGCCGGCTTGGCAACGGCCAATTCCATGCATTGTATGGCAGAAGCATTGGGTATGGCATTACCCCAAACCACCCCGGTACGGGCGGGTAGCGAGCGGTTGAAACAGATTATCAGAACTGCAGGGGCCAAGATCATGGAGTTGGTAGAACAGGATCTGAGGCCCAGGGATATTCTCACCAAAGAAGCTTTTCAGAATGCGGTAAGGGTAGCTATCTCTATCGGATGTTCTGTAAACACGGTGCGTCATCTTGCTGCCATCTCTGTAGAAGCGGAACTGGATCTGGATATTGTAAAAATGTTTGAAGAAGAATCGGCCGGGTTCTCACTCATTACGCAGATCAGGCCCAATGGTCCCGACCGTATCGAAGATCTTGACAGGGCAGGAGGAACGAATGCGGTGATGCACCGGTTGCAGGCACAACTGAATACCGGTGTACAAACAGTACAGAACACAACACTCTCGGTAATTCTCAGCAAAGCAACTGTGATTGATGAAACGATCATCCGGAAAACAACGGATCCTTTCCGTAAAGAACCCGGGCTGGCCATTATCCGCGGCAATGTGGCACCCTCGGGCGCTATTGTGAAACTTTCGGGAATTGATGGGGCAAACCGTATTTTTAAAGGGCCGGCAAGGGTGTATGAAGATGAAGACCTGGCCATGCAGGAACTGGCCAAAGGAAATATTGTAAAAGGAGATATTGTGGTTCTGCGGATGATGGGACCTGTTGGCGGACCGGGTACTGTTTTTGCCTGTAGTTTTATGGCGGCACTGAGTGGGGCCGGACTGGCAGATAGTGTAGCGGTGGTTACTGATGGAGAACTTTCGGGGTTAAACAAAGGAATCACCATCGGTCAGGTAATGCCCGAAGCGGCCTGTGGCGGGCCACTGGCCATTATTGAAGAAGGCGACAGTATACTGATTGATCTCGATAACAGGAAAATAGACCTGCAGATTCCGGAAGCGGAATACCAAAACAGGATGCGCAACTGGCAACCCAAGCAGCGCAAACTAGACAATAACTGGCTGAAATTTTATGCTGATAATGTAATGCCGATAGAACAGGGTGCTGTATTCGGCAGAAGGAATTAAAACGTATGCATACAGAATTGAATGGGAAACCGGAAAGAGTGATTGTATTCCTGATAGACGGGCTTCACTGGAAAGCACCGGGCAAACTGTTTATGCCGGTGTTTAAACAGTTGATAGAAGAGGGAACTTATATCGAAAAATCGTACATGATTGTTCCCCACCATCCTACCGTTGGCGAATACGGTCGTATCCATACTTCTTCTTTTCCCAACCCGGTATTGCAGGAGGGCACCCTCTTCATCAGCCCCGCCAATAAAATGCTGCAGGAAATGTTTGCACCAGCAGATACCACTGCTTTTATTGCCAACACAAAAGCCTATGTTTCTGTAAGCAGGGGTTTCGATATCAATATCCATGAACCCGCTATGTCTGATGAAGAAGTGGTGAACCGTAGTATGGAACTGCTGCACCAACAGGAGATCCGCTATTGCAGAATACACCTGCAAACACCCGGTAACGAGGGGCGTTATCTCTCGGCCACTTCTCCCGATCAACCTTACTACCGGAATATCTGGGGCGAAGGATCTCCTTATGTAACAGCTGTTGAACAGGCAGACCGTTTACTCGGTAAGCTGATCGATGAACTGAAAAGAACCGGTAAATGGGAATCTACCCTGCTGGTGGTTACTTCCGATCATGGACAATCTGAACAGGGCTGGCATCCGATGATAGATGAAGACAGTGTAATGACGCCGCTGGTATTTGTGGGCCCCACTGTTGCGAAAAAAAGGGTACTTCCTTATTTCGAACACACAGACCTTTCACCCACCATAACCGGGCTGATGGGGATTGAACCACCCAACACAGGAGGCGGAGCGGGTGTATTTGTCAAAGAAGTATTGTCAACAACAGTTGCATCAGGCTTTACCCATCCCCGTTATATACAGACCCTTAACCAGCAACTGAATGCCTATAATGCCCTGCGGGCAAGGATCATGATTGCCGGTGAAAAAGATGTGTATTTCTCCAGCCTGATCAGTTACCTCGAAAATGAATTACTGACCCCTGAACCATTTTACCATCACGACAGGTTCCTGGAATGGGAGCGGGCGGGTAATACACAACACCTGATCGAGGTGAACAACCAGATCCTTGAACAGATGCGTGATGAACTTTCCAAACTGGATAAGACAAACAGATAACCATTTTATTACCCCCATGCGCTAAAAGATTGACCATGAAGCCAACAGATTTGTCTGATCCACAGAAAAGCAACACAGGAAATTTTCGTTGGGTGGTAGTGGTGCTCTTGTTTTTTGCCACTACTATTAATTATATAGACAGGCAGGTGATCGGGTTATTAAAACCCACACTGGAAAAAGAGTTTAACTGGTCTGAAACCGATTACAGCAGAATTGTGATGGCTTTTTCGCTCACCTATGCCATTGGCTTATTATTCTTTGGACGCATGATTGATAAGATCGGCACCAAACTGGGGTATACCATTTCTATTATATTCTGGAGTATTGCTGCCATGCTGCATTCGCTCGTAAAAAGTACAACGGGATTTGTATGGGTAAGGGCGGGCCTGGGCCTGGGTGAGTCGGGTAATTTTCCGGCAGCCATCAAAGCCATTGCAGAATGGTTTCCTAAAAAAGAAAGGGCGTTGGCTACCGGGTTGTTCAATTCAGGAGCAAGTATCGGCGCCGTAATAGCACCCATCATGGTTCCGCTGATCCTGGCGGCCTATGGCTGGAAAGAAGCGTTCCTGATTACAGGGGCACTCGGTTTTCTATGGCTGATCTTCTGGCTGCTTTTTTATGAGGTTCCCTCCCGTAAAAAAGGACTCAGCTCTATGGAGTATGATCATATCAACAGCGACCGGGATGAGGCCGCCGAACAGGGACGCCCCATCCGGTGGATAACATTGCTTGGACTCAGGCAAACCTGGACCTTCATAACCGGCAAATTCCTTACCGACCCCATCTGGTGGTTTTTCCTGTTCTGGTTACCGTCTTATTTTTCGTCCACTTTTGCGTTAGATCTTACCAAACCAAGTCTCCAGCTGGGTGCTGTTTACCTGGCCACTACCATCGGAAGTATTGGTGGCGGATATCTTTCATCGCGTATGATCAAAAAAGGCTGGCCGGTTTTTAAGGCAAGGAAAACAACCCTGCTTATAGCGGCCCTTTGTGTAATACCCATTATTTCTGCGAGGTATGCCACCAATATCTGGATGGCGGTAGGATTGATCAGCCTGGCTGCCGCCGCCCATAATGCCTGGAGTGCCAATATATTTACGGTAGCTTCTGATATGTTCCCCAAAAAAGCATTGAGCTCCGTAATCGGAATCGGTGGCATGGCGGGCTCGGTAGGGGGCATCCTGTTTCCGATGCTGGTGGGTTATTTATTAGATCTCTATAAGCTAAAAGGAAATATCACTACCGGCTACAACCTGCTGTTCCTGATCTGCGGTTGTGCCTACCTGCTGGCATGGCTCATCATTCATTTTCTCACGCCCCGCATGGAGCGGGTGGTTGTGCAGGATGACAGCGTGTAAATGAACAATTACAGGCATTGGGCGATAATAGGGAGATATTCATTAACACCCTGAATGAAATAGTCACCTGAATCAATCAATACGAAGGAAGCTTAACGTACTGATTGAAGCCAGCTCCTGATTCTCTGATCGCATTCCACTTTAGGAAGGCGCTTATTTCTCTGGCAAAGGTCTTTTAATAATTCAGCGGCTTTTTGAGGCAATATGATTTGGTGCTCCACCAATTGATCAAAAATAAAAAGTATTCCCGCGGTCTCAATTTTTGCATTTACAGCAAGTGTTCTAAGTAGTTTATCACCCGTTAATAAAAGTGCATTGTTGGTAGTAGCATATTGATAGGCTGATAGATCTTCTGCGGATAGCCTGGGATGTTTCTCTACCAGGGATGTGATTTCTTCCATGTCACTTTCCGTGATAGAGATAACGGTAAAGTTTCCTGTTGTTATGCAGTGGAATAATTTTTCTTTTTGCCAATCGTATAATTCTTCAATAATAATCTCTGTTGTACAAAAATAGAAAGGTAACTGCAGGCACTTGTTCAACAGTTCAATGTTGATAAGGTCGATAAGGATGCACGCATCCTGTATAGCAATCTTAGCGTGCATCCAGTTTGTCTTTGAATTCAGCCAATTTCAACCCGGCAAGACTTGCGGCCTTACTCATACTAACGATGTCTTCAGCAGCAAGGCGGAATACGAGTTGTTCAAAGCGGTAACTTTTTTCATTACCACGGAAACTCCCCATTCCGGTTTCTTTTTTATTGCCGGTCATGGACCGGAAGAACCGGCTTGCAGTAGCAGGGGTGATAATTCCCAGAATGAGGGCGCGCATCATGATAGCTTGTGTAGAGATTCCGTACTGTTCTTTAATATTCACCAGTTCTCCTGGTGCAATATTATTTCGCTTGTCACCTAATATACGCTGCAGGGTTTGCCCTGGTAAAAGCATCGCGCCGGCAAAAGCATGACAGATTTTTTCTTGATCGGCCGCTTCATCAATAGTGAGTACCAGGTGCCCCAGCTCATGGAGTGCAGTAAACCTTTTACGTTCTATTGAAAAGTTGTGATTCAAAACAATAACGGCTACTTTACCAACCAGGGTACTTAATCCGTCAAAAGAAGCAGGCCCGGGGATTTCTATAACACGAATGCCTTTTTCTTCCAGCATCTCAATTACATTCGGAATCGGATCGATACCCACTTTCCAGTGTTTGAGCAGTGCGTATGCGAGATCGTCAACTTCTTCGGGTTCTTGCACAATATGCGCTGGCAGCGGATTGATGAACTGATCATTGATCTGAAGCAGGTTCTCAACTTCGAGGTATCTTTCAATAACATCCCGAACGGTTTCTTTAATGCTTTCTATCTGTTTAACAGGAAGAGTAGCAGCTTTGCGGAACGCTACCGGGGGAAGGTCTACAACCAGGGGTCTTGCAAAATAGTCTGCCTTCACATCCAATGCTTTTCCGAGTGCTACCAAAACCTCACCGGTTGGCTGCATAAGCCCAGCCTCATACTTGTTAAGTGACTGCTTTGAAATGGATACGGGCATATGATTGGCCAGATCCTGCAGCGACCAGCCCTTTTTTTTACGTGCTGCGCGGAGTCTTTCGGGAAACGGGTTCATGATAGCGGAGTTTGGCGGTTGTTGACAAAAGTAAATAAATTTATTATTTTGTCAACCATTCTTTTCTTTCTCTGCCGAATAGTATAAAAACAAAGCCCTCCTGAACGTTCCCGCCGATCTTGACCGGTAGGGGCTACTGTGTACCCACCACTTTGGAGTATTGTAATGCCCAACAGCACCCATACTATAGCTGATTATAGTGATCAGGTACGCTATTCAGTGTAATTGAACCCGCATTTCCTGGCGAGGCATAACTTTTACAATCTCTCTTCCCACCGGGCGGTTTTTAGAACAAGGCAAGCGTAATCTGTTCTGATAACCGCACCCTGGCGAGAAAATTTTCTCATATAAACGTCCGGGAGTGTTTGAAGGTGTATGGTTATCAGATGATTACGCAAAATATAAGTAGGGGGCAAAAGGGAAGCGAAGAGAATGGCCGGGCAGGGGTTCTACTCACACTTCACTCGTACTTGGCCCTTGTTTCGTTCGTAGTTTCTTCGGTATACAAGCGAACAAACAGCGAATAAGGGACGAAGGAAAGCGAACGAATAGCGAATGAATACCGAACCAATACCGAACCAGAAGGGGGTGTCTTGTACTTGTCTTGTACTGTGTCTTGTACTGAAAAAACTTTACAGTTGAGGGGCAAATTACTACCAGGGCTTTACAGTGTTTAGCGGTGGCACTAAATAAGCTTTACAGTGTTTTATGAACCTGGAGTCAGGTGCCTAAGGGGAAAACTGCGAAGATGTGGGTATATCGTAGCTCCCGGTGGGGGATTTTGTGCTGTAGAAGGAGTAATGAAGACTACGTAAGTTGGAGATTCTCAGTAGGATATACTGCGAAGGGGGGGAGACAAGGTGGATTTGGGGAGGTTATACAAGCCAGCTCTTTCAGATGGCTTGTATGGTAGCGGATGCGGTACAAATTTCGCATCATTTTCTGCCGGATTTGAAATAGCTGGCAGGAATAGCATAACACCAATCCGTTTTTGTAGCCGGGATGGCCAATTTTTTAGTGCCGTATCATGCTATGATTTGTACTATGCTTCCTAAACAACAATGATCAACTTACCATACCAGTTTGTAACCGGCACCACGGATATTGATGATCTGAACCTGGGGATCCTGTTTAAGCAGTTTTCTTAGCCGCGTAATAAATACATCCAGGGTACGGGCGTTAAAAAAATTATCATCCCCCCAAATGGTAGTAAGCAATTCATGCTTGGTTAATAAACTTTGCTTTTGCCGGTATAAGAGCCATAAAATATCATTCTCCCTGGCTGTTAGTTGACGGATATCGGCGCTGAATGTTAGTTGTTGCCGGGTGGGATCGAAATGATAACGGCCAATTGCTACTGGTACCTGTTGCGTACTGCCGGCCTGTAAACGGTTGGTTCCAAGTAATACTTTTATGCGTACCACAAGTTCCATCATACTGAATGGCTTTTTCAGGTAATCGTTACCACCGCTTTCAAAACCCGTTACTACATCATGTGGCATTGTTTTGCTGGTAAGGAATAAAATAGGTAACTGGTAATTGGCCAAACGTAATTGCTGTGCAATCGCAAAACCATCCATTCCCGGCATCATTACGTCGAGTAGGGCAAGTTCATAACTGTTGGTGTATAATAAATGTAACGCCTCTTTGCCATCGGTAACATGGGTTACCGAAAAGCCACTTGTTTCAAGACTTTCAGCTATGATATTACCTAAGGCCACTTCGTCTTCCGCCAATAATATGTTGGGTAATTTATCCATAAGTATTTATACAGGTAATTGTATTGTAAATGAAGTTCCATCGGTTTGGTTACTGTTCACTTCCACACTGCCGCCATGCTGCCCGATGATTTGTTTAACGTAAAAAAGTCCCAGCCCAAAACCCTTTACATCCTGCACATTGCCTGAAGGAACGCGGTAAAATTTTTCAAAGATCCGCAACAGGTGTTTTTCTTCTATGCCGTTACCGTTGTCTTTTACAGTAATAATAACAGTACTCATTTGTACTGATACAGAAAAAACGAGTTGCAATTTTTCAGGAACATATTTTACCGCATTATCAACCAGGTTATATAAAACGTTTTTCAGGTGGGTTTTATCTGCCTGCACCGTGATATTATCCTGATCGGATTGTATTTCGTATGAAAAGACCACCCCTTTTACTTCAAAAGACTGTACAACCATTTTTAACAGGCTCAGGATTTCTACCGGTTCTTTATTGAGTTTTGCCTCTTGTCTTTCGTATATAGCAATATCGAGGACCTTTGAAACAATATCATTAAGTCTTTGCAATTCCATTCGCGATGTATTGAGGTAGCGCTCTGTTTTTTCACTACTTTTTAACCCGTCAAAATACTGCAGGCTGTCGATGGCGGCGGTTACAGTGGCAATAGGTGTTTTCAGCTCATGGGTCATATTGCCGATAAAATCATTTTTTAATTCGTTTAGTTGTTTCTGCTGCAGGATGGTTCTATACATCCGGTACAGGCAATACAGCGTCAGCGACAGCAATAAAAAGGTTGTTAGCAGTGCCAACCAGAGGCGCCCGAAAAGCAGTGATGCCGGTTTGTATATATAGGCCATTGCCATATATTTTTTTCGGTAATCATTAATGGTTAAATAGTTGATGTATACGGGTTTTGTTACAAAGGCGTTGCCGGTATTTTCTAATGGGAGGGATACAAGGGATGTGTCAAAATACCTGATGACAAAAGGAGTGGTAATATCTTTTTCGAGCAGTTGTTTTTTAAATATTGCTTGCAGGTAAGCGCTATCGAGGGAAAGCTGTTTAAACTTCTGAGTCCATAATTCGCCAAAACGTTGTGTATAAAAAAAGATAACATTCTCTTCTACATTTTTTTTTACGTTGTCATTGACATATCTGTCAATGATCATTTTCTTTTGTTCTGCCGTTAATTCCGGCCCAAGGGTCATTTCTGAATTGGTCCAGGAGGAATAATCTTTTTTGTTGCGCGTATCATACATATTGATCATCCATTGATGCTGTTTCTCGTTATACCGCGTTTTAATATCAACATAATTTGTATCGGACAGGATAGATTTGAGATAAACAGTTAATATTTGTTTTCGTTTGTTTTCTTCACTGTCGATAGCAGACTGAAAGGCATGCGTTATCTGGCGTTGTAAAACATCGGTAGAATTTTTCCATTCATTGTGCATCCAGAATGCCTGCAAACACAGCAGGCCCGTGCCTGCAGCAAGTGCGAGAACAAATAAGCGGCGAAGGGATGAGTTCATATACAGCAAATGTATCCGTCCTGTTGCGTTTATAGAAGTTTCATTAACAAACATTAACACAGTTTCGTTTAGGTTAACGCCTTGCTTCTTTTGCCCCGAATAATTTTACACTTAAATCATTCACATGAAAGCAATAATCGTATTATCCATGGTTGCAATAGCTATTGTAACTACTGCGCAGGAAGCAAAAGTTGGCAGTTCCCTGCCAGGGCTACAGGTTGTTAATGTTATTAACGGCAAATCCAGGAAGATCAGCCTTGCATCTCTGAAAGGGAAACTGGTGATCCTTGATTTCTGGGCTACCTGGTGCAGCCCCTGTGTGGCTGCTTTGGGTAAATTTGAAAATTACAAGAAACAGTTTGGTGATAAACTGGTTGTTTTGGCCGTATCTGATGAAACTGAAAGCAGGTTAAAACAGTTTATGGTCAATAGACCCACCAACCTTTTGATCAGTAGTGATACAGCCGGAAGTTTACGCCCCATATTTCCACACCGTACCATACCCCATACGATATTGATCGGGATAGACGGCAAAGTAAATGCGATTACCAATGCGGAGCATATTACCCCGGAAGTGTTGCAGCTTGCCTTAAAAAATGTAGTGGTAAACCTGCCACTTAAAAAAGACAATACCAGTTTTAATATAGATACTTATTTCAAAGTGGATAGCTCCCTGCAACAGGCATTTAATATGCTTCCCCCAGTTGAAGGAACCGGGACCATGAGCAGGGTTTACCCGGAAGGTTTTTTTAAAGGCCGACGGATGACCATCGTAAATATGCCGATGGATGGGTTATACCGGCTTGCTTACAACAAAACCTATTCGCAGATGATCAATGAATATGATACGGTGAAACGAAAATATATTGATGAAAAAAAATATTGCCTTGATTTCTGGATAGCACAGGAAGATGACAATCAGTTACATACTTTTTTTCAACAGAAACTAAAGGAACAGTTTGTGGATGTTGATGCGGTAATGGAAAAAAGGAAAATGAAAGTGCTGATTATCAAAGCAGACAGTACGGCCGCTAAAAAATTAAAGCCATCAACAAAGTCGAACGACAGGTTTGGTGCAGGGGGTAGTCATTTTGAAGGTGATGGCGTGCAGGTTAAGGCATTGGCAGAGTACCTGGAAGATTTTGGGTTGTATAATGGGAAAGTGATGGATGAAACCGGCATTGCGGGACGGTATGACATATTCTTTGAATGGCAGCCGGAGAGGAAAGAAAGTTTAAAAACAGCTTTCACCAATCTTGGCCTCTACTGGGAGATAGCGGAAAGGGAGGTAGAGGTTCTGGTGTTGAAACGGATCTACTAATAATCCTGTAATAGTAACCATTTTTCCCTGCACCAGTCAAGTATAAACCTCCGGCAGTTCTGCCTGTGAGGTAGAACCCTATAATAGGAAACTGCAAAAAAATACCATCAGTTGAATGCTGATGGTATTTTTTTAAGTAGCCAAGGCGGCGGAGATTTCGGACGTTTTTTTGGGTGATTTAAAGCTGTTAGCAGGGATGCATTTGGCCTAGAGTGATTGATGACATTGTGTTATGATATATTTAATCAATAAGTATAAATTTTTTCTACTCGGTTCGAAAACAGGCAATTTGTGCCGGGGGGGCACTGTTGTAAAATTTGATTCTATCGACAAATCCAAATTAGATTACGCAGTAGAAAATTTTGGAATCAGCTACGACTGCCTTTTGGCACCCTTGGTTGTTTTATATTTATTCACCCGTGTATAAACATACTTTGTGCAACGTTTATAATTGTATCTATTGCGGAGCCACGCATACGGCATTGAGTTTTGCAATAGCCCCTGGATGTCTTTCAACGGTTAGCACCTGATCACTCTCAAGGCAAAATATTCAGGATTAAATTGAGGAATTGTTTTACCATTGCCATGCGCGCGATGCGTTCTTCCATACCCCCGATGGCATTTAAAGAGCTACCTGTTTACGTTCCAATATTTCAGGTGGAAAACCTTTGCCTAAAAAATTTGGCAAAAATTAACCTATAGCTTTATTTTGTAGATATTAACCTATTGCTTAACTTTGACAAGACTTTGTAAGATATTCGCTCAATCGCCGGACGGGAAAAAGGCAGTCTGTATAGATGTCGAGAACGAAGGAGAGATCATGGGGTACGTTTTGCAGACGCCCCGGTACAGGGATAAGTTCATGCATATCGTTCAACTGATCCTAAGTGGCCACCGCATCACGGATCTCTACGATAAGGAGGATATCGATGCAAAGTCAAAACATGTCACTGCCATGAAGTTTTTCAAGGGGCAGGAGAACGGCAGGATCTACTGTAAGGAAATGAGAACAACGGATGGGGTGTTTGTCGTGGTAACAGCAGAGGTGTATCCACGGAAGAAGTCAGAAGGTGTGAGTAAAAAAGAAATTCCTATCATCCATAAAGTCGCAAGTTATGAGTACAAAATTCAGACACCTGCAGATCAACCCTGAATACCAGGCGTTGTTTGCATTCAAGACCAAAGAAGAAGAAAGGGCGCATGAGGCCCAGGCGATGTCGTACCGTATTTTGAGCGAGGTTGAGAAGATCTGCGAAGACCGTAGTATGACCAAAAGAGACCTCGCCGCAGCTGTGGGGACTTCGGCCAGTTATATCACGCAGCTCTTCAGGGGGGCTAAACAGGTCAATATGGATATGATGGCCCGCTTCGAAGACGCGCTCGACGCCTGTTTTGAAATTAGGATCCGTTGTCTGGAGCAGGCTAAAGCGGAATTTATTTTCGGGCAGGTTGAGGAGATCGGAACCAGAAGGGTGCCCGTGCGCTCGGGTGTGTGGTGTAAGATGGAACAACTGCGGGGAACACCAAGTCCGAAGGAGACCTGCGAGGCTATTGAGAGCCTGATTGACAAACCGGGTTACAAAGAAAGATTTAAGCAAATAGCATGAAGCCAAACGCGTCACCATTAGCGATAGTAGATTTTGCGATAACGCGCATGGATTTCCGGATCTCGGCACCGGATGATAATACCGATATCAGCGAGCTTTTCAGCCGATACGATATTGACATTGATTTCGGGGTGCGCAAAGATGAAACGATCCAGGTGTGGGTACGCGCGAAGATCAATGCGGATGAAGAACTGAATGGTTACAGCATCGATGCAGAAGCGGGTTGCTTTTTCAGCTTTGATGACAAAAGCGATCTTCCTGTGCAGAACCGGGAAACACTCGAAGGTTTTTCCGCGATCTACATCGGGCTCAACAGCCTGAGGGGATTGATCAGCAGTTTTACTGCCAACGCGCCGTTCGGGAGGTATATCCTTCCTTCGCTGGACCTGAATGAGCTGATCGAGCAGAAGAAAAAGCAGCAGCAGGAAAAGCAGCAGCAGGAAAAGCCCGTGAAAAAGAAACTGGTTAAAAAGAAATAAAGCTGGTATGCTTTCGGGCATGACCATTCGGATAAAAAAAGCCCGGTTTTTTAGCCGGGCTGTATAGACAAAATGGATCGAGAATAAACGGCGCAAATGATCGCGCCGAGCCCTAGAGAAGCTTTCTTTTTCCAAAGTGTTCAGGTACAAATATAGGCGGAACGAGTTCATTTCCAAGTAGTGCCGCCTTTTTTTCCTCATCACTAGCCATTCTATACGTTGTCCGGTTATCACTACAGTCGACCCCGCTCATCACGAGCGGCAGGCCGGCTGTGATATCCAGCTCTATGCCCGGACTGTAAACAAATAACGTATATAATGTCACGAGAACACGTATCACACGCGGAAATCGCGCAGTTCGCCAAAGACAAGGTGAATCTGCCGAAGGATAAAGCAGACGCACTGCGGGAGCAGGCGAACGGCGTGCGTTCCAGGCTTGAAAAATACCTGGAGGAGCATCCTGATTTTACCCTGAAAAAAATGCAGCTGTCGGGCAGCCTGCCTAAAGGCACGGCCTTAAAAAGCCTGGGCGATATCGACATCGCCTGTTATATTAGCGGGTCAGACGCACCAAAAGACATATCCGCGCTGCTGGAATACCTCACCGAAAAACTGCGAAAGGCGTTCCCTAATTTCAAACCGGAACAAGTCAAGCCCAAGACCTACAGCGTAACCGTATCCTTCATGGGGACCGGACTCGACGTTGATGTCGTGCCCGTGATCTATGAAGGCGATCCGGACTGGTACGGTAAGGTTGTGAGCCAGGAAGACGGCAGCTTCCTTGAAACCTGCATTCCGCGCCACCTGGAGTTCATCCGCAGCCGCAAGGCGAAACAACCCACGCATTTCGTGCAGGTAATCCGGCTTGCCAAACAGTGGGTCAGGTATATGAAGCAGCAGAATCCGGACTTCAAATTCAAATCTTTCATGGTGGAGCTGGTCTTAAGCAAACTACTGGACGCGGGTAAGGATTTTTCGGATTACCCGGAAGGACTGCAGCATTTCTTCACTTATCTGGCTACCTCCGACTTAAAAGAACTGATCTCGTTTACGGACTATTACCCAGCTTCGGCGCTGGAAAAATATACGGAGCGCGTTCGGATCATCGATCCGGTGAACCCAAAAAACAACGCGGCTTCCCTGTATACGACCGCACAGGCGGCAGCGATAGTGGAAGCCGCAGTGGAAGCCGGTGACGCCATCGATTCGGCGCTCGCGGCCACCACCAAAGAAAAAACCATTTATTACTGGCAGAAAATATTCGGGCCTTCATTTCAAATTTAATTACCATGACAGGAAGTTTTACCAATTCAACAACCCAGACCTTTAACGTCACGCATGCACGTTACTTGGCCTCCAAAGTAGCGACCGATCTGAAACGTATACAGCGTTACTATACCAACCCGAGCGACAACGAGATCAGCGAGTATGAAACTGAACTGATCGAGTTACTGCGTAACGGTTATTTAAGTAACGTGACTTATGGTTTTAAAAAGGATGGCAGTTGGATCGAGCCAACTGTGCGCTACACCGCGAGCGAGCTTTCATCAATGTACAACACAGATGACGATCCCGGCAAAATCAGAACCGGGGCAAATATCAATGGAGCAGAGTTTACTTCGTTCCTGTCGTATTCTACTGCTTACATGAACCTGAACGCCGAAGAAAAACAGAAATTCAAAAACAGTCTTCCCTTTCAAAGGGTGGCCGGTGTTCAGCCGGGGATCAACGGGCAATTGACACAAGACAAAAACTATCATTCAGGCGGTACATCACTGAACCGTTCATCTGTAAAAAGCTGCTAATGGAAAAACCATCATTTGATCAATTATTCGAACCGGCGCTTGAGTTTCCTGACATGGATATGCGCGAAAGGTTCAACATGCTGGTGGGCCTCGACCAGACAAAAAGCAGGCTCGCTAAAATACTGGGGTTACTTGTGAACACGAACGGGATCAAGAAATGGGCTGACAAGCACCACCCGGACAGCAAACGAATCATTTCACTCGTTACAAGACGGCCTCCCCTGGTGATTCTCGCCGGAGATGTTGGTGCAGGTAAATCAGAACTAGCCATGACAATAGGCGATGCTGTGGCGAGGCAGGAAAACATCCCCGTTACCTTATTGCCGTTGAGCCTTTCTGCAAGGGGGCAGGGCATGGTCGGGGAAATGACAAAACTTGTTTCTGCAGCATTTGACTATACCATCGAGCGCGCAAAAAAAATGCAGGGTAACGGTGGGTGTGCAAGCGGATCGGTTATCCTGCTGGTTGATGAAGCGGACGCACTCGCCCAATCGCGTGAGAGCGGGCAGATGCACCACGAAGACAAAGCGGGCGTCAATGCGTTCATCCGTGGCATTGACCGCCTGGGTAACGGGAGGTTGCCGGCGGCAGTGATCATGTGCACCAACCGACCTGAATCCCTCGATCCTGCCATCAAACGGAGGGCAGCAGATATTTTTCTTTTCGGAAGACCAACCGATGAACAGAGATTGTCTGTTCTTGAAGCGCCGCTCACAGAACTGGGTCTTTCTGCAAAAGAGATCAAAAACATTGTCGAACTGACAGGAAAGGGTACAGGCAGACCTGTTGGCTTTACATTCTCCGATCTCACGCAGCGCTTGCTGCCGACTATATTGCTGGAAGCATACCCGGATCACGCCGTTACGGGAAAACATGCCATCGAAGTGGCCAGATCCATTCAACCTACACCACCTTTTAAAGAATCACAAGTATGAGCAATTGGTCATTATCGCAACTTCTGCAGAGCCTGCACGAAGACATTCATTCCAAGCTGGATATCGCACGCAAATCGATCGATCACCCGGGGTCCAAGGGAGACGCGTCAGAGAATATCTGGCTCGAATTCCTGCAGACCTACCTGCCCAAGCGCTACCAGGCTGAAAAGGCCTTCGTGGTTGATTCCAAAGGGAGTTTCAGTGAACAGATCGACGTGGTCGTTTTCGACCGCCAGTATTCGCCCTTTATTTTTGATTTCAAGGGTTCGAAGATCGTACCCGCTGAGAGCGTCTATGCTGTGCTTGAAGCCAAGCAGGTGATCGATGCGGCAAAACTCAAATATGCATGTGGAAAGATCGAAAGCGTACGCGCCCTTCACCGAACGAGTCTTCCTATTCCAACAGCGAATGGATGGGCGCCTGCGAAGAAACCGGGGTATATTTTCGGCGGGTACCTTGCACTTGGCAGCGATTGGTCGCCTGCACTCGGTCAGACATTGCTGGACAATCTTGCACATCACAAAAACTGTATTGATATCGGTTGCGTGGCGGCGCATGGTTACTTCCTGCAGGAAGATGACCCTGCGAATGCCGGTATGAAAAAATACCGCGGGGCAGAAGTTGACAAACCCGCAACCGCATTTTTATTTCACCTGATCGCCTTACTGCAATCGCTTGCAACCGCTCCGATGATCGATGTGCTGGCGTACGCGGATTGGTTAACACCTGACGAATGAAAAAGAGAAACAAATACGGGTTGAACGGCCTGCTGCTTGGCGCTGCAGGCGGAGCCATTTACAGTGTTGTAAAACAAACGCCTGCATTGGTTATGGGCAAACCGTTCGACTGGCAGGCTTTTGGGCGCAATACGGCCGGCGGCGCGCTGATCGGCGGCGGCAGCGGGTATGTTCTGGGTGCTGTCAGGGATTACTACAACGCGCGTGAGAAGCGCATCAATACTGACTGCATCTTACATACGAGAGCGGGGGAACTTGTACTTACCAAGTCTGATCCGCGCTACTGTTTCCTTCGTACAAAAGCGGATCAACTTTCCTTTTTTCTTCAAAGCGAATATCATGGTGACCTTGTATCGGCTCCGGCTTTTTACGGTTCCACTGAGAAAGGGATCGCGCTTGCAAAGGATTTTGATATAGATCTTGGTGTGCCTTTTCATGCCTCCAGGTTTTCAACCGGAAGTATGTACGATGATCTGCAGGATGCAGTAGAAACGTTCGCAGCCAGGCATGGCGGCGCGAGGGTGCGGCTCCAGGATAAATCGATCGGCATCCTGTTCCCGTATGGGAACAGTCATTTGAAGATAGATGTCGTTCCCTTGCGTGTAAGCAACGTGCGGGTGAGTAAAACGGTTGGCTATCTTTTTGTGAACAGCGGCGGCCTATTCTCAAATCCTTCACGCACCAAAACAGATCTGAATGCCTCGCTGTCCCTTCCGCTGAATGACGCGCAAAAAAAACTGATGGTACTACTCAAGGAGTGGAAGCGGGAAAATGATTTGCTTCTTTCGACTTACCTGCTGCAGACTGTGGTGAATGATGCGTACATGCGAAACAGGGGACGAATTCCGGCTTCGCTGACCGGTAAGCTGATGATGGTGGTGAAACACATGGAAACTTCCATCGATAAATATCATTTCTACGGACGTGAAAATACCAATAATTGCCTGACTGATTTTTCGGGTAGTGAACGCAGTGCGATCACAAGTGCCTGCCGCAGGGTTATCACGGACGTAGAATATCAACCGAACGATATACTAAAGCATTTCTAATCCCGCCAAATGTACCAACATGCAAAAGCTGAACGCAAAAAAACTGATCGACTTTCAGAACAGGTCCAAGGCAGCCAGGAAAACCTTCGCTGAGAAACTGAAGAAACCTGTGGCACCAAAAGAGGGCGGCGGTGGCGACTACTGGATCCCGGCGACCAGTGCCATCTGCAATGCATGGAAGTATGATGATGCGGACCTGATCGATGAAAAGATCCTGGGCCTTGAAAAGTTGATCAAAGAAACCAGGCGCCCGCAGACACAAGATATGTACAAGCGTAACATTGCCATGCTGAGTGGTTTTAAGAGATTCGATCTCGCGTCCATTAAGGCCAAAGCGGAACTCCACATCATGCATGTGCCGAAGACCACCGAACTGCTGATGATAAAGGGTCTGCCCGTACAGGTACTGCCGAGTTATGTATTCACCTACAAGGACAAACCGGATGGCGATGCACAGGTGGGTGCAGTCTGGTTCGTCGCATATCAGCACGGTTATAAAAAAGAAGAACTCGGCGTATTCGCTGAACTCGCTTATCGTTTTCTTTCGGCCAATTACGCGAAGGGTTTTTCGGTGAACACTTCAAACTGTATCGTGGTGGATGTGATGCGCGCGAGTGAACTGCGGTATAAAAATGTCACCGATCCGAAAGTAGATGCGATGATCAGCGAACTAAAAAAGCTTTTGTAATAAACAGGGAACAAAAAATAGTAAATAATATGAATTTAGAAATTAACAAGCTGCAAAAAAGACGGAGACGCTTCAAAAGAGTATTTGCTTTTGAAAGCAACCGCAGACATCAACCTCAGTCACTATGCCGTGATCGATAAAACTTTCGATGAAGATGGTAATTCATCGAATGTGTTCAGGCATTTTTTCAGGTTTCCTTCGGTCGAGGTGAAGCAGGGTGAATATGTCTCTCTATGGACCGGAAAAGGGTCTTATGAAAAGGGAATTTTGAAATCGAAAGAGCCTGTTCACTGCATATACTGGGGGTCCGACGAAGCGGTATGGAATGACGAGAACCGGGAAAGCGCAACGGTGCTTAAGGTGGAAACAGTAGCGACGATTGCGACAGGACACCCGGACCCTGCGAAAAAAAAACCGGTGATCCGCAAGATTAATCAAAATCCTTACAAGAAATAAGTGTCAGGCAAAACGAAAAAGAGAGCGCCGGTTCTCCTTTTTTGTATACCGATTTTTTTTCGTCACCCAAATTTATTGTCTGCTATGTAATCAGTTGAATGAATTACCATTTGTCTTGATAGATAAAAGATAGATCTGCGAATCCGGTTATCTTCAAAAAGACGTTCAATTTCACGGTAATTCAAATTAGCGAGCATAAAGTTTTCAATAGTATTTAATGTTATAGAGAAATCATGTATTTCGGTTTTGTAAGCCCAAATTAATCTATATTATTATTTAAGCGGTATCCTTGTATGTCTTCGTCAATGCTTATTCCCCTATTCCTTTTGAACTTTGAAATTGGATCGTAACTTCCATCGATGCTTTTAATAAAACCTGTTCGGTTAATTGAGTAATCGGGCGATCGAGTTTTTTCAATAGTTTGTCTCGGGCAGACTGGGTGACTTGGTAATGATGGTTTCGAAATTTCATAAGTGCTTTGGGAGATAGTTTCTTTCTCAGTGTGCTTTTTACGGTAGCGCGGTCGTGGCAATTAAAACATAGCAGCACGAGATTGTCAATGTCTGCGTTCGATGGATCACCGTCAATGTGATGTATGTGGTCATCGCGTTCTTGATCAACACAGCATAGGAGGTTTGCTTTGAACAATATTTCTGCTTCAGTATCCTCCGGTATTTTCTTCATAGATTTCATTACTCGATGACTTTAGTAGTGTGGAACTCTTTAAGAATCTTTAGATACAGTTCGTAATAGTCTATTGACTCAATATCGTAATGAATATTACCAACGGTTTTATCGCCTGGTTGGGACAGATATTTAACTTCCATCGTATCTGCTTCACAGATGTTTGAAGAAACAGTGAATTCGACATTCAGCTCTTTTCTTGGATTTTTATAATATAAAGTGAATGATCCAGACTTAAAATCATGCTTATGCCTAGCCTCAAAAAACATCAACTTTTTAAACCATTGATCAAGCTGATATAAGCCCGCATCTAATTCTATTAAATATTCAATGTCTTCCTTTAATTGCTTATAACCGCCAACAATTCCTGCCAGTATCTGCATTTCTAAAACCGGGGTTTCGTGGATATTAAAAGTCCTGTTCTTTCCTTTTGTAATGAATGTAATTTCATCAGCAATCAATGGGGCTTTTACATAGGTAACCATTTTACGTAGTGAGAGTCTGTTCGTATGAACTAGTACCGAGGCGAGATTGAATAAACCATAATTGCCAAGACTGGGCAAATTTGTCAGCCTCTGCATATCAGGTCCAATTGAAAGCTTCCGCAAGAGCTTATGGCAAATTGTTTTGATCCGTTCATAATTTTGAAAGTGGAAGATTTTAGTCGAATAGAACTTATCAATGTAGCCGCTAAAATCAACAGTCGCCCCGTATCGATTTGCGAAAATATTCCTTACGTTTTCAATATCACAAACTAAAATCACTTTATCGAAATGGAATTTATTGATGATGGTGTTAGTTTGCTTGTGATCCATCTGTGAAGAGAAAATATTCAGGATACGGAAGAGGTGTTCAGGGTCTATCCTATCAACGTTGTCTATTACCAATACGTTTTGTTTGGACTCTTCTTTTTGTGAGAGCATTTTACGTATAAGAAAAGTAATGATGTCATTTTCATAAATTGAAAATGCACCTTTTTCGATCGAGTCAATAAAGGTTAGCACTTTTGATTCTTCAGTTGCTTCATCAACCCCGCGTTTTAAGTTCTTTATCTTGTCATAGAAATTTTCGATACCAGCTACAACCCCAGCCAGCTCTTTTCCAATTTTAGGAATGAACCTTAATAATTGCCTGACTACTTCTTCCGGGTGTTGCCATAGGTAATACTCAACCGCCTCTTTGGTAGTTGATTCAAATGTGTCAAGCTCTATTTGCTTCTGTAATAACGATAACAAAATGTCGTATTTTATATAACTGAAAACGTCTTCCGTGTTTGCCACCGAATAGTTTACAGGATCTAGGAATGTTGATTCGTATAGATTTGCACCTAAATACTTTTCCTGGTTGATAAATATTTCCTGAAGGAAAGTTGTTTTTCCCTTGCCAAATTTTCCTGAAAATAAAATACGTTCGTTGCCTTCGATGGCGAGGTGTTGACTGAATTCTAATGCTGTATCTGTGATCAGGGTTTCATTTATCTCATTAGCCATCTTTAAAATTATACAAAGATCGCATATTAGGCTGTTTTCATTCTCCGTAGGGTGTCCTTTTAAAAAGCCATCTTAAACGTCCCCGCTGATCTCTCCCGGTAGGGGACTCAGCTGTTTAGAAGCAGTTGAAAGCTCAGTTAAAGCAGTTCTTGTTTTAAAAGGGGGAGTAATGATAACTCCATCAGTGGCAGAGCCTCTGCGTGCAGGTGTTATAGAATACAATGTGAATTTGGGCAGGCCCAAAAAAAGCCACCTGAAACAGATGGCTTTACTGGTAGCCGGTACGGGAATCGAACCCGTCTTTGCCCCGTGAAAGGGGGCTGTCCTAACCGATAGACGAACCGGCCGTTCGTTTAATGGGACGCAAAAATAGGTTTCCACACCTTTTCTGCCAAACATTTTTGAAAATTAATGGCAATTATTAGCGCTTTTCCCCGCAAATGCAATGGGGGCGCGGGGGAGGGTGTGAGTAGTGAGTGGTGAGTAGTGAGTGGTGAGTCGTCAGGCGTGAGGCGTGAATAGGGGGGCTGGCTGGATATTGTCAGACTCGCCCACCGAACTCCCCGCAAATGCAATGGGGGCGCGGGGGAGGGTGTGAGTAGTGAGTAGTGAGTAGTGAGTAGTGAGTGGTGAGTAGTGAGTAGTCAGTGGTGAGTGGTGAGTCGTGGGGCGTGAGGCGTGAGTAGGGGGGCTGGAGGCATGCTATCCTCGAGCTCCCTACTCACTACTGACTACTCACGATTTCTGCCAAACATTTTTGAAAATTAATGACAATTATTACCCGTTTTCCCCGCAAATGCAGTGCTGGCGCGGGGGAGGGTGTGAGTAGTCAGTGGTGAGTCGTCAGACCTGAGGTGTGCGTAGGGGGGCTGGCTGGAGGTATGCTATCTCCCAACTACCTACTCACTACTGACCACTCACGATTCACGTAAACAAACGTCCGTTATCTAAAAAAATCTGTTATTTCCTCTCAATCCTTGTAAATTGCGGCTCGTTTTCGATTTTTTCATCTTTAAACACGGAATTCAATGAGTACAGTTAAAGTTGCCATTAATGGCTTCGGCCGTATCGGCCGTTTGGTTTTTCGCCAGATCTATAACATGGAAGGAATTGAGGTAGTGGCTATCAACGATCTGACCAGTCCTAAAGTATTGGCACACCTCTTAAAATACGACAGTGCACAGGGCCGCTTTGAAGGCGCTACTGTAACTGCCACAGAAGATTCGATCATTGTAAACGGTGATACCGTTAAAATATACGCCCAGCGCGATCCCGCCCAGATTCCATGGGGTAACCACGGGGTAGATGTGGTGATCGAGTCTACCGGTTTCTTTACCGATAAAGACAAAGCCGCCGCACATATCACCGCAGGTGCCAAAAGAGTAGTGATCTCTGCACCAGCTACCGGCGACCTGAAAACAGTGGTTTTCAACGTAAACCATGCCATCCTGGATGGTTCTGAAACCATTATCTCCTGCGCATCCTGTACCACCAACTGCCTGGCGCCGATGGCCAAAGTGCTGAACGATCAATTCGGTATCCAGACCGGTTTCATGACCACCATTCACGCCTACACCAACGACCAGAATACACTGGATGCACCACACCCCAAAGGAGACCTCCGCAGGGCACGTGCCGCAGCCGCCAATATTGTTCCTAACAGCACCGGTGCTGCCAAAGCCATTGGCCTGGTATTACCCGAACTGAAAGGCAAACTGGATGGCAGCGCCCAGCGTGTACCCACCATTACCGGTTCATTAACCGAACTCACGTCTATCCTGGCTAAAAAAGTAACCGCAGAAGAGATCAATGCAGCCATGAAAGCGGCCAGCAACGAAAGCTTTGGTTATACAGAAGACGAGATCGTAAGCACCGATATCATCGGTATCCGTTTCGGTTCCCTGTTCGATGCTACCCAAACCAAAGTAATCACCGCAGGTGATGCACAACTGGTAAAAACCGTAAGCTGGTACGATAACGAAATGAGTTATGTAAGCCAGCTGGTTCGTACCGTGCATTATTTTGCCGGTCTGATCTCTAAATAAGTTAAAGGTCAAAAGTGAAAAGTCAAAAGTCGAAAGAATAGTTTTTTGACTTTTGACTTTTTAATTTTGACTTCCTTCCACTACCTAAGCCACCAACTATGAGCAGATTTACCGAACACAATTTCAACGGACAAAAAGCCCTGATCCGCGTAGATTTTAACGTGCCGCTGGATGCCGATTTCCATATCACGGATGATACGCGTATGCGTGCTACCATCCCCACCATCAGCAAGATCCTGGCCGATGGGGGATCTGTGATACTGATGAGCCACCTGGGCCGGCCGAAAGACGGACCCACCGATAAGTATTCGCTCAAACACCTCGTTAACCACCTTATCAAATTACTGAACGGTGCTACCGTAAAATTTGCCGATGATTGTATTGGTGCAGAGGCTTATGCCAAGTCGGCTGCATTGCAACCCGGCGAAGTATTGCTGCTCGAGAACCTCCGGTTTTATAAAGAAGAAGAAAAAGGCGATGCCGCATTTGCCGAAAAACTCAGCAAACTGGGCGATGTATATATCAATGATGCTTTTGGTACCGCCCACCGCGCTCATGCTTCTACGGCGGTGATTGCGCAGTTTTTCCCGGGCGATAAAAAAATGTTCGGACTGGTGATGGAAGGCGAAGTATCCAGCGCAGAAAAAGTGATGCACAAAAGCGAAAAACCGTTTACCGCTATTATTGGCGGTGCCAAAGTGAGCGATAAGATCCTGATCATCGAAAACCTGCTCGAACGTGCCACTGATATCATTATTGGGGGAGGTATGGCCTATACTTTTATGAAAGCACAGGGTGGCCATATCGGCAGTTCTCTCTGCGAAATGGACCGCCTGGATACCGCATTGGAATTATTGAAAAAAGCCGAAGCCAAAGGAGTATGTATTCACCTTCCTTCTGATTCGGTGATCGCAGATAAGTTTGCGGCCGATGCCAACGTATCAACCGCCCCCAGCAACGAGATCCCCGATGGCTGGATGGGACTTGATATCGGTGCCAACGCCTGCGAACAGTTTGCCAACTGCATCAAACGCTCCAGAACCATTCTGTGGAACGGTCCTATGGGTGTATTTGAAATGGAAAAATTCCAGCACGGAACCAAAATGGTGGCCACGGCCATTGCAGAAGCAACCCAATCCGGTGCTTTCTCACTGGTAGGCGGCGGCGATAGTGTAGCTGCAGTTAACCAGTTTGGTTTTACCGATAAAGTAAGTTATGTATCCACCGGCGGTGGTGCATTGCTTGAATACTTTGAAGGAAAAGTATTACCGGGTATTGCTGCCATCAACGAATAATCACCTCTTTCAGTCGCTCATTCAGTCGCTCGGCTCCGCCGAGTGACAAATATCCCCCAGCCTCCGGCTGCAACTTCTTTATCAGTCACAATGCCATCCCAACCGGATGGCATTGCGCTTTACCGTTATCAGCTAACTCCTTCCTTCACAATTCTTTAACCAAACCCCGCCAAATTGCCACCCCCAAACCGGTGGCACCTGTTTTGTAATATTTGGAACGTTATTACGACAAACAAGTAAATTACATCTAAATCAAACTTTGTATGAGCACAAAAAACATTACCCTGATCGTTATCCTCGCCATTGTGGTGATCCTGGGTTGGTCGGGTTGCAATGGTTATAACGGACTGGTTAAACAGGACGAAAACGTTACCAATGCCTGGAATAAAGTACAGAGCGATTACCAGCGTCGTTCAGACCTGATCCCCAACCTCGTTAATACCGTAAAAGGCGAAGCCAATTTTGAGCAGACCACATTAACACAGGTGATCGAAGCCCGTGCCAGTGCTACCCAGATGAAAGTAGACGCCAAAGACCTGACTCCTGAAAAATTACAGCAGTTCCAGGCCAGCCAGGGACAACTGTCGCAGGCCCTGGGCCGTTTGCTGGTGGTATCTGAGCAATATCCTAACCTGCGTGCCAACGACGCGTTCCGCGGATTACAGGCACAACTGGAAGGAACCGAAAACCGGATCAAAGTGGCACGTAACGACTTTAACGATGCTGTTCAGGCATACAATGTAAAAGTGCGTTCATTCCCGATGAATATTTTCTCCGGTATGTTTGGTTTCAAAACCAAAGAAGGTTTCAAAGCAGAAGCCGGATCTGAAAAAGCACCTGAAGTAAAATTCTAAAAACACCGGCATGCTGGGATGGTTCAAAAGAAAACCCGTTGAGTTCTTTTCTGCGGAAGAGAAACAGCAGATCGTAGCGGCCATACAGAAAGCCGAACAACGCACCAGTGGCGAAGTGAGGATTTATGTGGAGAGCCATTGCACGTATGTTGATCCTGTGCTGCGTGCCCGCGAAGTGTTTGCGGCACTCAATATGGGCGATACAGCAGCGCGTAACGGTGTGCTGGTATATGTTGCTATGAAAGACAGGCAACTGGCCATTTATGGTGATGAAGGAATTCATGCCAAAGTGGGTAATGCTTTCTGGAATGAGGAAGTGCAGAAAATGCTGGCTGATTTTAACAGTCAGCACTATGCCAGCGGTATTGCCAAGATCATTGGTGAGATCGGCGAAGCATTGGTGCAACATTTTCCTTTCAACAGAACAACCGATACCAACGAATTGCCGGATGATATCGTATTTGGGAAATAAAGGTCAGGACGCTCCAGCGGCCTGACCTTATTTTCAACCCAACCATTCATTCCACCCGCCCACACAAAACGATAACCAGGTTTCATGAAGAAACTACTTCTTATACTGATCACTTTTTTTGCATTGTCTGCGGGCTTTGCACAGAATGTACTGCCCAAACCCAATCCTCCCAGACTGGTGAACGATGCGGCAGGTGTGCTCTCTCCCGAACAGGTGGATATTCTTGAACGTAAACTGGTGGCACTGGACGACAGTACCTCTAACCAGATAGCCGTTGTACTGATCAAAGACCTCGGCGATTATGCCATTGAAGATTATGCGGTTAAATTATTTCGTGAGTGGGGGATCGGAAATAAAAAGACCAATAACGGCGTGCTGATCATCGCAGCCATTGATAACCGGAAAGTATGGATAGAAGTAGGGTATGGCCTCGAAGGTGCCATCCCCGATATTACAGCTTCCAGCATTTACCGGAATGAGATCGTTCCTGAATTCAAAAAACAGAATTATTACCGCGGTATTGACAATGCCATTAATGCACTTACCAAAGCAGCCGTTGGCGAATACAAGGTAAAACGCGAAAAGAAAGGTAATGGCGATGGCAAGGGTGGTGGTTCCATTTTCACTTTCCTTATACTTGCTGTTATCGTGATCCTGGCTATTGCCCGCGGAGGCCGTGGCGGTGGCGGCGGCTGGGGCGGTGGACGCCGCAGCGGCTTTGGCAATATTGCCGAAGCAGTTATTCTTTCATCACTCCTCAACGGAGGCCGTGGCAGCAGTGGCGGCGGCTGGGGTGGTGGAGATAGTGGTGGCGGCGGTTTTGGCGGCTTCGGCGGCGGTAGCAGCGGTGGCGGCGGTGCCGGCGGTAGCTGGTAATTTTCCTGCTTTACAACCAATCCCTATATATGAAAACCCTCTTTTTGTTCGCGGGCATGCTTGTGTGCAGCTTCAATGCGCGGGCCCAGTCGGTGAAAGTGCCTGCAGGCAAAAGAATGATCGTGGTAGCTTCGTCTAAAACAGATATGACCATGTCTGCCATGGGGCAGGATGTAACAATGGCTTCTTCAAATACAGCAACTACCGATTACGAAATCACTGGCGTTACAGAAAAAGGATATTCGCTCCGCACCAAACTTCTGCGCACTGAAGGCAGCTATGCAGGAGGCGGTGTTGAAAAAACGTTTGATACTAACAATGAAGCCGACAGGAATGATCCAATGTTTGCAGGAGTAGTTGCCCTGATCGGCAAACCTTCCGAGATACTGATAGAGGATAGAAAAGCCAGTGTGCTAAGCGGAGAAGTGCTGAACAATCCGATGATGGCGCAAATGGGCATGAAGGATAATCTGTCGGAACTCCTCAAATTCATCTTATACAAAACCGACCTTGATAAGTTTACGAAAGGCACTAAATGGGTAGACTCTATCCGTAACAACGAATTATTCCTACTCGCCGAGTCGGAAGTAACGGGGATGACGGAAACAGAAATAGAACTGTCCGTTACAACAACCATGGATATCCATGCCACCATTCAGCAGATGGGCATGGAAGGAAAAACTAATGTGAAAGGACTGATCAACAGCAAACGCTGGTACAACAAAAACACCGGTCTGCTGATCAAAGAAGAATCCAGCGGCACAGCCGAGGGCGAAACGGTAGTGCTGGACCAGCGCATCCCCATGCAAATTAAATTTCAATCTACACAGATCGTTCAATAAATGGTCAATGGTGAGTAGTGAGTAGCGAATGGTGAGTGGTCGACGGGCAATTACTCACTACATGATCGCCACTCAAAACATTCTATCATTCTATCATACTATCATTCACTCATTATCATATAGCATCCCAACATCAACCACACAAAAAAGCCATCCCCAATTGAGGATGGCTTCTTTCATGTTACGCAAGTCAAAACATTCACTCATTCACTCACCCACTCATTCACTCATTATTTCCCACTCGGCATTTTCGATCTCACATATTCTGCCATTTCCTTCGCACCCGCAGCTTCTTTCTTATCTGCCAGGCCTTTCAGCGCCACACCATTGATGAACGGATCGGTCTGTGCTCTCACACTCTGTGGAATCTCCTCCCTGAACTTCACGATCATATCAACCCCTTTCTTGAATTTGGCCAGGTCGGTCACTTTACCGAGGAACTCAACCAGTGGATTAATTGCACTGAACTTAGCCTGCGAAAGTGGCATTTCATCAAATTTGCCGGTTACAAAGTCAAAAGCAGATTCATCGCCGTATTTGATGATCACATTGGTGATAGCCATCAGTAAACGGCCCTTGTTCTCTTCTTTCACCAGGCTATTGGCAATGGCATAGGCTTCTTTCCCATCCAGCTGTCCCAACGCTTCCAGTGCCGCACCGGCTACTGAATAAGATGAGTCCCTGGTGGCTTTGGTGAAAAATTCTTTGTAAGATTCATTTTTCAATCTTGCCAATGCATCTATAGCAACAGCCCTGGTAACAGTTCGAGGATCTGTTTTGGCAATAGACTCCAGCTTGCTGATAGTGGCGGCATCTGCTTTGGCAGAGGCCAGGCTGTTAATGGCACGCATCCTGATGCGGTAGGAAGGATCACTCAATCCTTTAACGATCAGGTTATACGCAGCCGGATCGCTGGTATTTTTAGCAGCAAAATCCAGAGCTTCTCTTCTGTCTAAATATTGCGGACCATACGTAAACTGGTGAATATACTCGGCCAGTGTTTTACTGTCTTTTTTCTCAGCCAGTGTGGCTTTGTCGGCATCTACATTGATCAGGTCCGGTTTAGACGAAACCGGGAAAGAAAAAGTATCTGACCTGTTCTCAGCCCAAACGGTATATCTTTTTTTATTACTTCCGTGATAAATATCAACCGGGATGGGCAGTTTAAACAGCTTATCGCCGGTTTGTGTTTGTTTGATATACACATGCGCCGTTTGCGTGGGAGCATCATAGCTGGAACTGAATTCGAGTTTGGGATGTCCGCTGCCGAAATACCATTGGTTAAAGAACCAGTTCAGGTCCCTGCCGGTTACTTCTTCAAAGGCAAGGCGCAGTTTATGGGCACTGCCATTACCGAATTTGTTGGTGGTTAAATATTTGTTCAGTGATTTGAAGAACGCATCATCCCCCACAAATTTGCGCAGCATGTGCAGGATGCGGCCACCTTTCTGGTAGCTTACCAGGTCAAACATATCTTCTTTATCGCGGTAGAAAAATCTCACCAGGTCTTTTGTACGGCTTTCGGCACTGCCGAGGTAATTCTGCATTTCGCTGTAGTTTTCGAAGCCTGCTTCGTCTGCACCGTATTTGTATTCCTGCCAGAGGTACTGGCTGTAATCGGCAAAACTTTCGTTAACGGTCAGGTTGCTCCAGCTTTCTGCAGTTACATAATCGCCGAACCACTGGTGAAACAGTTCGTGGGCAATGGTTCCTTCCCAGCTGTTGGCATCCACCAGTTCGCGTGCATTCTGCTGGGCGCTTTCCTGGTGCAGGGTGGCCGTGGTGTTCTCCATGGCGCCACTAACGTAATCACGGCCAACGATCTGGCTGTATTTTACCCAGGGATATTCCACGCCGGTTACTTTCTCCGAGAAGAATTTCATCATCTCCGGCGTATTACCAAAGATCTTGCGGGCTACTTTTTCATAAGATTTTTCTACATAGTAATTTACTTCCTTGCCCTTGTAGCTGTCTTTCACCACAGCAAAATCTCCTACACCGATAAAAAACAGGTAAGGGGCATGCGGCAGTTCCATTACCCAGGTATCGGTACGGGTACCGTCTGTATTTTTCTTCTGAGCGGTCAGTTTACCATTCGAGAGGGTTACATATTTGGCCGGAACGGTAAGGCTGAATTCCTGCGTGGTTTTCTGGTTGGTTTTGTCGATGGTAGGGATCCAAACAGAACTGGCTTCGGTTTCGCCCTGGGTCCAGATCTGCGTAGGTTTGGTTTTATCTTCTCCCTTCGGATTGATAAAATACATACCCTTGGCATCGGTAATGGCTGCGCTGCCTTCCGATTTGAATTCATCCGGCTTGGCGGTGTAATCGATATACACTACGTAGTTTTCGTCTTTTTTATAGGTTCTGTCTAACTGAATGGAGAGAAACAGACTGTCGTAGCTATATTTCAAAGGGATATTTTTACCCCCTTTCACGAGCGCTACTGTATTAATGTTCATACCCTTGGCATCCAGCTGCAAAGAGTCGGTTGCATAAAAATGGGGTTTGAGGGTCAGCCACACTTTACCATTCAGGTAAGATTTGCTGTAATCAAATTTTGCATCCAGTTTGGTATGCACCAGGTCATTGATCTTGGTAGGGAAGGACCGGTAGATTTTTTTCCAGTCATCCTGGCCGTTAACAACGCCGGCAACCAGTAAGGCCAGCGCGAATAGCATTTTCTTCATGAAGTATTTTTTAGTACCATAAAGATATAGGAGAGAGGATACTATCTCCGCAGATTTTTACCAGTGGCAGAATAAGTGGATCAGGCTGAAAGAGTTATTTAAGTAATTTTGTACAAATCATAGCAGCATGTTTTCCTGGAAAAATAGTACCCTCTTCTTCTGTTTCACTGTTGGCATGATACTGGGTACTGCTGCAAAAGCCCAACCTGCAGGGTTTATCTACCTGCAATCTGAAAATAACACCGGTTTTCAGTTAATATGGAACGGAAACAGTTATCCTTCTTCACCCACCGGTTACCTCGTGGTGCCACAAATGCCGGCAGGCGAGCAGGTTGTGGAGATCAGTTTTCCGGGAACCATCTGGCATAACAGTTCTTTTACCATTAAAATGGCTGATAAACCCCGCGGATTCTCCCTCAGGCAAACGGTGCAGAACCGATGGGTGCTGTTTGATATGGTCAGTTTTACCGAGATAGCCGGCAAAGAGATCTTACCTCCTGCCAACCCCAAACCGGTGTATGAAGAACTGGTTTCGCCGCTGGCGGAGAAAATCAGTGTTGTAACGCCTGAGCAAAAAAAGCCTGAACCGTTACCAGTTAAAAAAGAAACCACCCCCGTAGCAAAAGTCCGGATCCCGGTTACCACGGCTATCCGTAAGATTTTTGATAAGGGTAGCAGTTCCGGCATAGACCAGGTATATGTAATTATAACGGGCAACCGTACCGATACCCTTGCACTCTTTATACCGGTGCTCGAACCAGAGATCCGCCAAACGGCCCTTGTTGGGCCTCACAGAAGCATCCATGCATCCAAAACGGTAAAATCAGGCTCGCCGATGAGCTGTTCTGTATTTCTTTTGCCTGAAACCCTTTTTTAAATTGAGTCTATGCCCCGATATTTTCTGGAATTAACCTACAAAGGCACGGCTTACAGTGGTTTTCAGGTGCAGGATAATGCTGAAACGGTGCAGTCGGAGGTAGAAAAAGCCCTGCAGACCTTTTTCCGGGAGTCTTTTACCCTTACCGGCTCTTCCCGAACCGATGCGGGGGTGCATGCCGACCAGAATTTTTTCCATTTTGATACGGAACAGAACCTGCAGGGGAAACATATATATAACCTCAATGCCATTTTACCGGCCGATATCGCCATTAAAGGCCTTTATGCTGTGCCTGACACAGCCCATTGCCGCTTTGATGCGGTGGCGAGGGAATACCGCTATTTCATTTATCAGCAAAAAAATCCCTTTCTGGCCGATCGGGGCTGGTTATATCCTTATCCGCTGAACCAGGCAGCTTTAGACCTGGGAGTGGCCATTATACAGGAATACCGTGATTTCACCAGTTTTTCGAAGCGTAATACCCAGGTTAACAATTTTAACTGCAGTATTGAAAAAGCCGGCTGGTACTGGCAAAGCGGGATATTGGTGTTTGAAGTAAAAGCCAACCGCTTCCTGAGAGGCATGGTGAGGGGCCTGGTAGGCACCATCCTGAAAATGGGCAGGGGGCAGCTGGATGAAGCGGCTTTCAGGGGCATTATAGAAGCGAAGGATTGCAGTCTGGCCGACTTCTCTACACCGCCACAGGGACTCTTTTTACATCGTGTATATTACAAGGATGCATTACAGCCCTTATAGCGGTGCTGTGTACAACTCTTTTCAGCCCTACGCAGATATAAACAGCTGTGATTTACGACAATAGCTGCCGCAGTTTCCTTCGGATGTAACCGGTATAACAATTATTTGGCAAATTTTTTATCAGCTGAAACCCTTGCTGGCAAAGGGTTCCTGTATTGAGCGGGAAATTAGTGGTGAAAAAGATTTGGAGATAAGGATTCCGGGGTTATCTTTGCAACCCGCTTTTAGAAAAAGAGGAAGTTCTTTGCAGGATTCAATAACAACAGGAAATAAAAATTTTCTGGTTTTTGGGAAGAAAAATTTGGTGGTTATTACAACAATCATATCTTCGCCGCCCGTTCAACAAAACGGTTGTTCATTGAAGGAGAAAAGAGAAAGAAAAAAACAAATTTTTGAATAAAAATTTGGTGAGTTAAAAAAGCCTCTTATCTTTGCAACCCGTTAGAAAAAACGGTAGTTCTTACACAGTCTTTTACGGCAAAAAAAGTTTGAAATTTCTTCAAATAATTTTGGCTGATAAAATAAAGGCTCTTACCTTTGCAACCCCGATAAAAAGGGTGGCTAAGTAAAGCCAAAAAGATCTTTGAAAGTTTGGAAACAACAGCAGCATAAAATTTAGAATTTTATGGTAAGATTTACGCTATCAAAAAAAATAACAAAACATATCCGACGTTAATTTCAATTTATTGAGAGTAATAGTCAGATTGAACAATTCATTTACAATGGAGAGTTTGATCCTGGCTCAGGATGAACGCTAGCGGCAGGCTTAATACATGCAAGTCGTGGGGCAGCGCAGGTAGCAATACTGGGCGGCGACCGGCAAACGGGTGCGGAACACGTACACAACCTTCCGAGAAGTGGGGAATAGCCCAGAGAAATTTGGATTAATACCCCGTAACATAACGATGTGGCATCACATTGTTATTATAGCTTCGGCGCTTCTTGATGGGTGTGCGGCTGATTAGATAGTTGGCGGGGTAACGGCCCACCAAGTCTACGATCAGTAGCTGATGTGAGAGCATGATCAGCCACACGGGCACTGAGACACGGGCCCGACTCCTACGGGAGGCAGCAGTAAGGAATATTGGTCAATGGACGCAAGTCTGAACCAGCCATGCCGCGTGAAGGATTAAGGTCCTCTGGATTGTAAACTTCTTTTATCTGGGACGAAAAAAGGCGATTCTTCGTCACTTGACGGTACCAGATGAATAAGCACCGGCTAACTCCGTGCCAGCAGCCGCGGTAATACGGAGGGTGCAAGCGTTATCCGGATTCACTGGGTTTAAAGGGTGCGTAGGCGGGCAGGTAAGTCAGTGGTGAAATCCTAGAGCTTAACTCTAGAACTGCCATTGATACTATCTGTCTTGAATATTGTGGAGGTAAGCGGAATATGTCATGTAGCGGTGAAATGCTTAGATATGACATAGAACACCTATTGCGAAGGCAGCTTACTACGCATATATTGACGCTGAGGCACGAAAGCGTGGGGATCAAACAGGATTAGATACCCTGGTAGTCCACGCCCTAAACGATGATTACTCGACATTTGTGATACACTATAAGTGTCTGAGCGAAAGCATTAAGTAATCCACCTGGGAAGTACGACCGCAAGGTTGAAACTCAAAGGAATTGGCGGGGGTCCGCACAAGCGGTGGAGCATGTGGTTTAATTCGATGATACGCGAGGAACCTTACCTGGGCTAGAATGCTGGGAGACCGTGGGTGAAAGCTCACTTTGTAGCAATACACTGCCAGTAAGGTGCTGCATGGCTGTCGTCAGCTCGTGCCGTGAGGTGTTGGGTTAAGTCCCGCAACGAGCGCAACCCCTATCAATAGTTGCCAACAGGTAATGCTGGGAACTCTATTGAAACTGCCGCCGTAAGGCGTGAGGAAGGAGGGGATGATGTCAAGTCATCATGGCCTTTATGCCCAGGGCTACACACGTGCTACAATGGGCAGGACAAAGGGCTGCAACATAGTGATATGAAGCCAATCCCAAAAACCTGCTCTCAGTTCAGATTGGAGTCTGCAACTCGACTCCATGAAGCTGGAATCGCTAGTAATCGTATATCAGCAATGATACGGTGAATACGTTCCCGGACCTTGCACACACCGCCCGTCAAGCCATGGGAGCCGGGTGTACCTAAAGTCGGTAACCGAAAGGAGCTGCCTAGGGTAAAATCGGTGACTGGGGCTAAGTCGTAACAAGGTAGCCGTACCGGAAGGTGCGGCTGGAATACCTCCTTTTAGAGACGGTGTAAATCGTTGTTGTTGTTTCCAACTCTTTCAATTTTTTTAAGCTCTTTAACAAGTACTGTTAGTACCCGAATCAGACCCGTAGCTCAGTTGGTTAGAGCGCTACACTGATAATGTAGAGGTCACCAGTTCAACTCTGGTCGGGTCTACTAATAATAACAGCGGGGGGATTAGCTCAGCTGGCTAGAGCACCTGCCTTGCACGCAGGGGGTCAACGGTTCGAATCCGTTATCCTCCACATTTAAGTACTAAGTTTACATGATGTGGGTGCAGCGTACAAGTTAAAGTAACAAGTTCTTTTCAAACAATAGATGTAGGCAACAGGCCTGGAGGTTCATAACCTTAACATCTGCCATTTAATTAAAAATTAAAAAGGCAAAATTCAAAATACGTTTTGACTTTTAACTTTTGACTTTTTACTTATTTAGCTCTTTGACATATTGGGAAAGCGAAATCAATTACAAGAAGGTTATGATTATATGCAAGATCATAACTGACAAATTTTTTAAAGCAATTAAGGGCGCATGGTGAATGCCTAGGGTCTGAGAGGCGATGAAGGACGTGGTAAGCTGCGATAAGCTACGGGGAGATGCACACGATCGTTATATCCGTAGATTTCCGAATGGGACAACCCGCTACATTGAAGATGTAGCACTCGAAAGAGAGCCAACCCCGAGAACTGAAACATCTAAGTACCGGGAGGAAAAGAAAATAATAATGATTCCCCAAGTAGTGGCGAGCGAAAAGGGAAGAGCCCAAACCAGGTCGGCGTGCCGATCTGGGGTTATAGGACCTCATTTAGAAACTACTATCAAATCGAATTAACTGGAAAGTTAAGCCATAGCAGGTGATAGCCCTGTAGATACAAATTAGTAGGGACGAGAGGTATCCTGAGTAATGCGGGACCGGAGGAATCTTGCATGAAGTTGCCAGCACCATCTGGTAAGGCTAAATACTCCTCAGACACCGATAGTGAACCAGTACCGTAAGGGAAAGGTGAAAAGCACCCCGAACAGGGGAGTGAAATAGTACCTGAAACCGTGCGCCTACAAGCGGTCGGAGCATTGAAATATATGTGACGGCGTGCCTTTTGCATAATGAGCCTACGAGTTACTCCTGACTGGCGAGGTTAAGTTCTTATTTAACGGAGCCGAAGCGAAAGCAAGTCCAAATAGGGCGATTAGTCAGTCGGGGTAGACGCGAAACTTTGTGATCTATCCATGGGCAGGTTGAAGTTCTGGTAACACAGAATGGAGGACCGAACCCGTTGACGTTGAAAAGTCTTGGGATGACCTGTGGATAGGGGTGAAAGGCCAATCAAACTGAGAGATAGCTCGTTCTCCCCGAAATGTTTTTAGGAACAGCCTCGGATATAGAAGTATGATAGAGGTAGAGCTACTGATTGGGCTAGGGGGCTTCACCGCCTACCAAACCCTGACAAACTCCGAATGCTATCATATATCTCCGGGAGTGAGGCTGCGGGCGCTAAGGTCCGTGGCCGAGAGGGAAATAACCCAGATTAGCAACTAAGGTCCCTAATACGTAGTTAAGTTGATCAAACGAGGTGGGATTTCTATAACAGCCAGGATGTTGGCTTGGAAGCAGCCATTCATTTAAAGAGTGCGTAACAGCTCACTGGTCGAGAGATCCTGCACGGAAAATAATCGGGCATCAAACTACGAACCGAAGTTCTAAATTCTAGCTTGCTAGAGTGGTAGGGGAGCATTCAAATCTGCACAGAAGGTGTACGGCGACGTATGCTGGAGCGATTTGAAAAGAAAATGTAGGCATAAGTAACGATAATTAAAGTGAAAAACTTTAACGCGAAAAGTCTAAGGTTTCCTGATCAACGTTAATCGGATCAGGGTTAGTCTGGTCCTTAGGAAAACCCGAAAGGGGTATCTGATGGAAAGAAGGTTAATATTCCTTCACCTGCTATGCATTAAAAGTGACGCAGGGACGTGGTGGTTGCGTACGGACGGAAGTGTACGCCTGAGTGGAGTCTTCGGACAAAGCGAAACCATAAAATCCCTGCCAAGAAAAGCGAGCATAGCAGCCAGTACCGGAATCCGACACAGGTAGACGGGATGAGTATTCTAACGCGCTCGGGTGAGCCGTGGAGAAGGAACTAGGCAAATTAACGCTGTAACTTCGGGATAAAGCGTACCGCAGCGATGCGGTCACAGTAAAATGGTACAACCAACTGTTTAACAAAAACACAGGGCCCTGCAAAAACGAAAGTTGACGTATAGAGCCTGAAACCTGCCCGGTGCTGGAAGGTTAAGGAAGGGTGTTCGGCGCAAGCCAAAGCTCCTGACTGAAGCCCCAGTAAACGGCGGCCGTAACTATAACGGTCCTAAGGTAGCGAAATTCCTTGTCGGGTAAGTTCCGACCTGCACGAATGGTCTAATGAGTTGTACACTGTCTCCTCCACGAGCCCGGTGAAATTGTAGTATCGGTGAAGATGCCGGTTACCCGCCACGGGACGGAAAGACCCCGTGAACCTTCACTACAACTTTGCATTGATTTTGAGCAACAAATGTGTAGGATAGTTGGGAGACTTTGAAGCAGTGTCGCCAGGCATTGTGGAGTCATCGTTGAAATACCAACCTTTTGTTGCTTAGAACCTAACCCCTTGCGGGGGACATTGCATGGTGGGTAGTTTGACTGGGGTGGTCGCCTCCTAAAAAGTAACGGAGGCTCGCAAAGGTACCCTCAGTACGGTTGGTAATCGTACGAAGAGCGCATTAGTAAAAGGGTGCTTGACTGTGAGACAAACACGTCGAGCAGGAGCGAAAGCTGGCTAAAGTGATCCGGTGTTTCTGTATGGAAGGGACATCGCTCAAAGGATAAAAGGTACTCCGGGGATAACAGGCTGATCTTACCCAAGAGCTCATATCGACGGTAAGGTTTGGCACCTCGATGTCGGTTCGTCACATCCTGGGGCTGGAGAAGGTCCCAAGGGTTCGGCTGTTCGCCGATTAAAGTGGCACGTGAACTGGGTTCAGAACGTCGCAAGACAGTTCGGTCCCTATCTGTGGTGGGCGCTAGTAAATTGAGTGGACATGTCCTTAGTACGAGAGGACCGGGACGTACGTGCCGCTGGTGTATCTGTTGTGCCGCCAGGTGCAATGCAGAGTAGCTACGCACGGCAAGGATAAACGCTGAAAGCATCTAAGCGTGAAACCTTCCACAAGATGAGTTTACTTTTAAGGGTCGTCAAAGACTATGACGTTGATAGGCTATAGGTGTAAAGTTGGTAACAACAAAGCCAAGTAGTACTAATTGCCCGTAAGCTTTATTTTTTTTCTTGTAGTTTTTCTAGCTTCCCAATATGTAACTTATTTAAGCCATGAGCCACGCGCCATGAGCCACGAGCAAAAGCTCGCAGCTCGCAGCTATAGGCTCACAGCTTATGAAGATCTTATGGTGGTTTTGCCGGGGGTGTTCACCTCTTCCCATTCCGAACAGAGAAGTTAAGTCCCCCATGGCCGATGGTACTCGCATCACGCTGGGAGAGTAGGTAGCTGCCATATTTATTATAACCCGATCAATAAAATGATCGGGTTTTTTTGTGCCCGGAACTGAAGGAAAACTGACTGATCAGGTTGTACCGATGGTGCTCTCCCGCCGATGGCGGGATGGGAGAGTAGGTAGCTGCCATATTTATTATAACCC
>NZ_JBXAPW010000001.1:405894-622352 GCF_058806635.1 Sediminibacterium sp. GW821-FHT12F12
GTAGGTAGCTGCCATATTTATTATAACCCGATCAATAAAATGATCGGGTTTTTTTGTGCCCGGAACTGAAGGAAAACTGACTGATCAGGTTGTACCGATGGTGCTCTCCCGCCGATGGCGGGATGGGAGAGTGGGTAGCTGCGATATTTATTATAAGCCGATCAATAAAATGATTATTTTTTTTGTGCCCCTGACTCACTGTTCATTCAAAATGAACAGGTTACCTGCATGGGTATCTTTTTACTTTCTAACGATCCGTTTCTACAACGCATTCCTTCTAAATTGCTTCAGCACTTCTTGTATTTTGTTACTATTTTACAGGGGAATTCAATTCCTGTAAATTCATGATAGATCGGCTATTGCAAGGCCTTCAGCAGTTCCTGCGTATGGGAATCCCCAAGGATGCCAGTTTTGTGGAGGAGCAGAAAACCTATATGTATAATCTGTTTCTGCTGGTAGCCGCTCCTTTTGCTTTTCTTTCCCTGGTCATCAATATTTATTTCGCATCGCTGTTGCCCGGTATACTGAATGTTTTACAGTTGCTGACCTTCGGATGGGCTTTCCGCATTTCGTATCTGCAAAAAGGGCAGCAACAACGTTCGCTGCTTTTGTTGCTGCTGGCCGTTATTGCCGGTATCGCCGCTTATTTTTTCAGAAACGGCAGTGAGTACCGTTTATTGGTCATGATGATCGCTGCAGTGGTTGTGTTTGATAAGAACTGGCAATATATCTGCTTTTCTCTATTGGTATCGGCCGTGTTTGTTTCCATCAGACTGGATGATATTTTATTGGTACAGGGTTCGGTGTTACAGCAGTTGGCAGAAGTACTTAAAATACTGGTGCCACTGATTGTATTTGCCATGTCTTTGTTTTTTTTCAAACATATCTATTTCACTAACCTGGAACAGCTGCAGAATACTAACAAAGAACTTTCGGTAGCACAGGAACAGAAAAACAGGATCCTGAATACAGTGGCCCATGATCTGCGCAGCCCGGTAAACAATATCTCCGGGATCTGTCATATCATGCTTTCTGATAAGGAATTCACTCCGGCACAAAAGGAACTGGTGCAACTGGCATTACATGCTTCTGATACCTCACTTACACTGATCAATGAACTGCTGCAGAACAATAGTGTTACTGTTCACCAACTCTCATTAAAAACGCTGGACCTGAACCTGCTTATTAAAGAAGCAGTTGCCTTGTTACAGGTAAGTGCCGCCAAAAAAGACTGCCGGATTGCGGAAAACTATTGGATGGGTGAACTGGTGGTTCAGGCAGATAAACACAGGATCATACGTGTGCTAACGAATCTGGTTAACAATGCCATCAAGTTCAGTGCTGCCGGATCTGTTATCAGTATTCAGACCAACAGGCAGGATAACCATGCCGTTTTCGCTGTGTGCGATACGGGAATAGGTATTCCGAAAGAAGACCAGGAACGGGTTTTTGATATGTTAACACATACCCGGCGCCGGGGTACGGAAGGTGAGATCAGTTATGGCATGGGACTTTCCATCTGCCAGGAGATCATAGAAGCTCATGGAGGTAAGATTAACCTGGAAAGTGAAGTGGGTAAAGGCAGTTGTTTTTCTGTACAGCTTCCGTTGTATTCCTGATAGGTTTTTCGTAAATCGGTCCTGATTAATCAGGCTACTTCTTCTCCTTTAGCCGCCTGTAATAAAGCAAACCAATCTTCTTTTTCCAGGCGGATAGCTGCTGCCGCTTTGGCCTGCAGTAATCTTTCGATTTTAGTAGTACCGATCACTGATTGGATACCGGAGGGATGGGTATGCAACCAGGCCAGCAGGATCTCGTTCAGACCGGTATTGTATTTCTCAGCCAGTTGATTGGCGGTAGTTGAAATGGCCCTGAAGCGGGGGTGACTATCGTCTGTAAACAGTCCGCCACCCAGGGGTGCCCAGGCCATGGGGATGATCTTGTTCTTCATACAGTTTTCGAGGCTGCCATCGGTTAATGCCTGGAACTGCAGCAAAGAAATTTCGAGCTGGTTATATTCTACCAGTGTATACCTGGCCAGGAGATCTGTTTGATGCGGCAAAAAATTAGATACGCCGAAAGAAAGAATTTTTCCCTGTTCTTTCAGTTGCTCTACTGCTTCGGCCACTTCTGCCGGATCGAGCAGGGGATCGGGGCGATGGATAAGCAGTACATCGAGATAGTCGGTACCGAAATTTCGTAAGGATTGTTCCACTGAGCGGATAATATGTTCGCGGGAAGTATTGTATGATTTGATGGTATGCGCCGGCCGGTTGGGCGTTACCATCTGTATACCACATTTGGTAATGAGTTTGAGGTGTTGCCGGAGAGAAGGATTTTCTTTGAGTGCCGCACCAAAATCTTCTTCCGTGGTATAATCGCCATATATATCGGCATGATCAAAAGCGAAGATGCCGTATTGCAGGCAGGTCTCAATCATTTCGCGGTATTGGGCGGTACTGAAATTTGCACCCCATACACCCCAGCGCATCACGCCGGCTACGGGAGAAGAGATAATGGTGGTTTTCATGATTCAAATATAAGGAAGTGCCGCCAGCCGGATGCGCATAGACGTTTGGTGAATAAGTTGCAGTGAGGACATAAAAAAAGTCCGGCAAGGCCGGACTTGAGAGTTAGTTTTGGTTGTGTGGGATTAATACCTGTTGTATCCACCGCCACCGCCGTTACCACCACGATCGCGGTTGTATCCGCCACCGCCGCCGCTGCGGTTTCCACCGCCGCCGCCGTAACCACCACGGCTTCCGCCGCCGCCACCACCGAAGCTCTTCTTCTTGAAGCCGCCTCTTTCGCCTTCTGGGCGTGGTGTAGATTCGTTAACAACGATCTTACGACCCAGAATGTCTGTGTCGTGCAATGCTGCGATAGCTGCACGGGCAGCTTCATCATCAGCCATTTCAACAAAACCAAAACCTTTGCTGCGGTCGTTGTTGAATTTGTCGGTAACGATCTTTGCACTGGTTACTTCTCCGTACGGGGTAAACAGGTTCTGCAGGTCTTCGCTGGACATATTCCAGTTAAGATTTCCAACGTAAATGTTCATGTTCTTAAAAAAATTAAATGATCAAAAACCAATGAGTAAAACAGTAACCAAAAACCTGGAAGCATTTACGTTTAAAACCTTCTGGAATATGGAAGAACTGTCATTGGACTCCCGAAGATAGGGATTTTGTTGAATTGCCCTATTTTTTTTGGGGTTTTCGGAAAAGCCCGGGAAAGCCATTTTTAGCCTGCTGATCGATGCCCGGAACCCTGAAGTGAGTGACACAACAGGCGATGCCCTGGAAAGCCATGGCCCGGGCACAAAAAAGCCCGTTCCGGAGAACAGGCTTTTTTTATGCGATTCGGGTGCGATTACTCTGCAACTACTTCAAAATCAATCTCTACAACGTTTCCGTTACCGAAATCAATGGTTGCTTTGTGTGTACCCAGTTCTTTTACTTCGTCTACGATGGCGATACGCTTGCGGTCGATCTCGTAACCTTTCTGGTCGCGGATGGCGCGGGCGATCTGTAATGAGGTAACGCTACCGAAGATCTTGCCGCTGGTACCGGTTTTGGCACCGATAGACACTGCAGATGCTTTCAGTACATCGATCACTTTATTGAGTTCGGCCAGCATAGCGGCTTCTTTCTTGGTGATCACTTTCAGACGCTCTTCGTATTGCTTCAGGTTAGATGCGCTGGCTTCTACCGCAAATTTCTGAGGGATCAGGTAGTTACGGGCATAACCGTTTTTTACGGTTACCAGTTCGTTACGTCCACCCAGGTTATCTACGTCTTGAATTAAGATTACTTGCATGATAATTGTTTTAGTCCCAAGAGCCCAGTCGGCTTTCGCTTTGTTGACTGTCTCCCGCCGTTGGCGGGATTAGGGAAGGTTACTAATGAATGCTATTTTAATAAATCGGTTACGTAAGGTAACAGGGCCATCTGACGGGCTTTTTTCACTGCATCCTGTACTTTACGCTGGTATTTCAGCGAGTTACCGGTTAAGCGGCGTGGTAATAATTTACCCTGCTCGTTGATGAATTTTTTCAGGAATTCGATGTCCTTGTAATCCACGTATTTGATGCCATATTTTTTGAAGCGGCAGAATTTTTTCTTGGGCTTCTCCTGTTTGATGGCGGTCAGGTATTTGATTTCGTTCTTTGCCATGATTAAGCCTCCTGTTTGTCTTGCATTGCAAATCCGCCATTTCTTTTCACGTGATTGTACTCGACGGCGTATTTATCGAGACGGGTGATCATGTGGCGCATGATCTGCTCATCGCGCAACATCTGGATCTTCAGTTTTTCGTTAAGTTCTGAAGGGCCCTGGAATTCCAGTAACCAGTAGATACCGGTTGTTTTTTTCTGGATAGGGTAAGCGAGGGATTTTAAGCCCCATGGGTTGCTGTGCACAGTAGCACCACCCAGTTCGGCGATCAGGTCGGAATACTTTTTCTGAGAAGCTTTGAAGTCTTCTTCAGACAGTACCGGAGTAAAGATCACCATCAATTCGTAACTGTTCATTACCTGAATTTTTAGGTTTTAAATTGGTTTATCCCAGTGGTCAATCCGCTCCGGAAGCCCGGTGGAAAGAATCTGCCAAATACAGATTTGGGGCTGCAAAGGTAGGGGAAAGTTTGGAGTTTGGGGTTAGGAGTTTGGAGTTTTTTGGCACTGATACCCTATTATTTGCTGGAATGAGCCTTTATTTTAGATTTTTTAGTAATACGATATAGGTGGGGAAGTGGTCGCTGTAGCCGCCGCGGTAGGTATTGCCGTCCCAGGTGCGCATGGGATAGCCTTTGTAGCGGCCGGTATTTTCGGTGAGATAGGCGGGGTGGAAAATGTGCTGGCTATGGAAGAAAAAACCTTGCTGCTTCGGTGGCAGCCAGGCATGTGATACCAGGATCTGGTCGAAAAGGCCCCAGCTGTCGCGGTTGGCCAGGGTGCCGATGCCGTTCCGGTACCAATGGGTCCAGGGGTTAAATAGCTGGCCGGGCCGGGTTTGGGCGATGGAGGGGCTGGCGGCCAGTGTTTGGGTGATGCTGGGACTGTCGGGATCATCGTTCAGATCGCCCATGACAATGATCCTGGCCTGCGGTTCCTGACGGAGGATGGAATCGAAATGGTTTTTGCAAACCCGGGCGGCGGCCGAACGGGCGGGTGAACTTCTTTCTTCGCCACCCCGGCGGCTGGGCCAATGGTTTACATAGAGATGAATTTTTTCGCCGGCCAGCCAGCCGCTTGTATACAGGATATCGCGGGTGTAGTAAGCTTCTTTGCTGTTGCCGGGAAGCGGTACAAAAAGTTTGTCGGCTTTTTCGGGGAGGAAGATAGATGGATTGTATAAGAGTGCCACATCAATACCCCTTGCATCGCGTGAATCGAAATGAATGAGCTGGTAATGTCTTTGAACGAGGAAGGGGTGATGGGTGAGTGCCTGTAAAACTGTATCGTTTTCAATTTCGGCTACCCCGAGAAGAGCCGGGCCTGCAGGACTGATCTCTGTTCCGATCTGGCTGATAACGGTGGCGAGTTTTTCTATTTTATCGAGGTAGATCTCTCTGGTGTAGTGTTTGGTACCGGTGGGGGTAAAGTCATCATCATTCACCAATGGATTGTTGATAGTGTCGTAGAAATTCTCCAGGTTATAAAAAGCGATGATACAGGCTTTGTAACGATGCGTTTGCGCTTTTGCGGACTGGTAGAACAGCAGCAGCAATGTAGAAAAGAATACTATCCTCATAAATAATAGTTGCAACAAACCTACCGTTTGTTACCCTTTTGCGGTAGCGTATTTACCGCAGTTTTTATGGTTTTTCTTGCGCAGAAAAAACAAAGAATTATTTTTATTTTCTGTTTCATTATTACTGTCTGTTCCCCGCATTATTTATTGAAAAATAGCTACCATGCAGATAGTATCTTGCCTGGGGGTCATGCTGTGTATTTGCGGGGGGCTATATGCACAGACAATTGATTCCACCAAAAAACAAAAAAACAGGTTTACAGACAGTATTGCTGCTGCATTACTGAAAGAGGAGCAGGTATATGAATTACCCATTATTACACTGAGTGAAACCGAGCGGTCGGAGACTGCCGCTTTGTATGTGCCGTCTGCATTATCTGCCAACAGGGATATACTGGCATCGATGGCATCTTTTCATTTTTCGGTGATGCGTTTCCGGATGCGGGGATACCCGTCGGATCTGTTCAGCACGCAGATCAATGGGTTGCCTATGCAGAACCCGGATGATGGCAGTACCCAATGGAGCTTATGGAGTGGCCTGAATGAAGTTACGCGCAATAACCAGCAGGTGTTGGCATTACAGGCTTCGGAACTGGGATTTGGTAATGCAGGAAGCCTTACTGCAATGGATATGCGAGCCTCCCGGCAAAGGGTGGGAACACAGTTTGGTTATACGAGCAGCAACCGTTTATTCTCGCACCGTTATCAGTTTACCCATAGCCAGGCGATGAACCGGAAGGGCTGGGCCTATTCGGTATCCGGCAGTTTTCGGTACGCATCGGAAAGTTATATGCCGGGAACGGATTACCGGAGTGGCAGTTATTATGCAACTGTAGATAAACAGCTGGCGGGTGGTCATCTGTTATCGCTGATCTTTTTTGGCAATCATACACAGAACAGTAAACAGGGGCCCGTGCTGAAGGAGGCTGTTGCATTAAATGGATCTGCTTTTTATAATCCTTATTGGGGTTATCAATCGGGTGTGAAAAGAAATGCCAATATGAATACTGTGCATCAGCCCGTGTTGATCCTTACAGATGAGTATCGTGTGAATAATCATACAACGAGGATCAGCTCGCTGGGTTTGATTACAGGTTCCAAAAGCAGCACGTCACTGGATTGGTTTGATGCACCGGATCCCAGGCCCGATTATTACCGTTACCTGCCGGGTTATCAAATGGATTCGGTATTACGGGAAGCTGTAACGAATGCATGGCATGATGCGTTTTCTGTGAGACAGATCAACTGGGATCGTTTGTACGAAGTAAACCGGAACAGCAGGGAAACGATTCTGAATGCAGATGGCATGCAGGGTAATCATCATACAGGTCTGCGTGCGCATTATTGGCTGGCTGAGAGAGTGATGGATCTGAAAAGAATCGTATTCAGTACGGTGGTGAATACGAGAATAAATAACGCTTTCTCTTTTACAGGAGGGATTCACCTGCTGGCACAGCAAAGCGATTATTATACCCGGATCAAAGACCTGTTGGGAGCTGAATATGCAGTGGATTGGAACATGTTTGCGGAGAATGATTTTCCGGGTAATCAAAGGGTACTGCAGAATGATCTGAATCGCCCCAACCGTTTGGTAGCTGTGGGAGACCGTTACGGATATGATTATAGTATGCATACTACCCGCGGGGAAGGTTTTGTTCTCTTTACTGCCAGCAAAGAACGGTTGGATGGTTTTGCAGGATTGTCTGCATCAACAACGAGTTATTACCGTGAGGGGAAAACGAGGAATGGGTTATTCCCTTTTCAGTCGTACGGAAAATCTGCGGTGCAGTCGTTTACAAATCCGGCACTCAAGGCAGGTATTACTTATAAAATCAATGGCAGGAAATATGTTTATCTGCAAGGGATTGTAATGAGTAAAGCACCACTCTTTGATAATGTGTTTATCTCGCCCAGAACAAGGGATAGCAGGCAGGAACATATTTCCAGCGAAAAGACCGGATCGCTGGAAGCCGGTTACCGTTTTCAGGCACCCAAAGTAAAATTCCGGCTCAGTGGGTTTGTTACACAGCAGTGGGATGGCATGAATGTGCTAAGCTTTTACCACGATGGTTACAGAGCACTGGTGAATGATGCTTTATGGGGCATCGGCAGAATTTATTCCGGAATGGAACTGGGAGGTGAATGGGTAGCAACGGGAAAGCTAAGCCTGCAGTTAGGCGCTTCTGTGGGGAGGTTTTATTATAACAGCAGGCCGCAATTGTCTGTTACGGCCGATAATGATGCATATGAACTGGAGCGTACACAGGTATATATGAACAATTTCAGAATTGAAGGCACACCGCAGGAAGCGTATGGTTTGGGGATCAGTTACCAGCCGGGTTCTTTTGTGTATATGAATTTGTCTGCCAGTTATTTCAGGGAACATTGGCTGGCCTTTAACCCGCTGCGAAGAACCTACCAGGCGATGGAAAATATAACGGAAGGCTCTGAGCAGTGGTACCGGATGATTAACCAGGAAAAACTGCCGGAGCAGTATACGGTTGATTGTTCGGTGGGTGGTTCTGCGAGACTGCGGTGGCTGAATGCCCAACATCCGCCTACGGTGCTTTGTTATATCAGCATCAATAATCTGCTTAACAGAAAGGGGATGATTGCTGGCGGGTATGAACAGTTGCGCTTTGATATGGACACTAAAAATGCGGACAAATTCCCTGCTAAATATTTTTATGCAATGGGAATGAATTTTTCTGTTAACCTCTCTATTCGTTTATGATCATGAAGACAATATCTATTGGTTATACCTGCTGTATATGCCTGATGATGGTTACGGGTTTGCAATGTTATAAGCGGTTTGATGCGCCACCGGCTTATGTGGGGCCTGATATTTCAGCCAATCTCAGCATCCGCGACCTGCGTAGTAAACAGGTGAGTGGAAGTATCGGGTATATTACCGAAGACTGGATCATTGAAGGCATTGTGGTTGCAGATGACAGCAAGGATAATTTTTATAAATCGATTGTACTGCAGGACAGCACAGGAGGCATCATGATCCGGATGGATGGGTTTGGTTTATATGCAGATTATCCTGTTGGCAGAAGACTGGCTGTAAAACTGAAAGGATTATACCTGGGCGATTATGCCCGGATGGTGCAGTTGGGAGGGGGCGTGGATTGGTCGGACCCCCGGTACCCGGAACTATTGCCTGTACCGGTTCCTTTGTTTAACAGGTTCTTCGTAAAAAAAGCACTGAACCAGCCAGTGGCTGTTCATCGTGTTCGGTTAGATGAGCTGGATGATTCGCTGCAGAGTTGCCTGGTGCAGATAGATCAGCTGGAGTTTGCTGTAACAGATACCGGGAGTACTTATGCAGATGCGATCAATAAATTATCCTCCAATGCCATTGTTAAATCCTGTAAGGGTGGCAGTGCGTATGTAAGAACCAGTGGATTTGCGCGTTTTGCTGCCGCTAAGATACCCAGGGGCAATGGTAGCATTACCGCCGTATACAGTGTGTTTGGTACCAGCCGCCAATTATTACTCAGGGATACCGGCGATGTAGCGCTGACAGGATTGCGTTGTACTGCTGCCGGCGCAAAAGAATTGCTGACCGAAGATTTTGAACAGCAGCAGGGACAAACCGTATTCTCTAAACCGGGTTGGAAGAATATCGCAGAAACGGGCGACCAGTCTTTTCTGGTAAACAAAACCTTGAATAACCAGTATGCCGAGATCAGCGCATTTGCTACCGGCAAACCGGTATTGGTATCCTGGCTGATTACCCCGCCGGTTAACCTGGCTAATTCAGCTAATGAGATACTCAGTTTCGATACACGGGATGGTTTTGACAATGGAGCGGTATTAGAGGTGCTGGTATCAACCAGTTACGATGGAGGCAATACTCCCTGGAAAGCGAAATGGACGCCGCTCAAGGCCCTTATGGCAAAGGGTACGGTTTCGGCAGTAGCTGACAAATGGGTAGCATCTGGCGAGATCAGCCTGTCTGGGTTTTCGGGGACTATTTCCCTGGCTTTCCGATATGAAGGGGCCGACCCCATCAATCCTAATGATGCCCGTACCACCCGTTTTCAGCTGGATAATATCCGGATCCGGGGTAATTAGCGACTGCATTTTTTTCCTGTCAGAAGGTAATCTGTCGTTAGGGGAGGGTTTTGAGACTTGTCATCCTGTCAGCAGGAGCCTGTTTGGTACTTTCTTTGTTCATTGGCAGTCAAAACTAGTACTATGCAAAAAGGCCAGATACGGGTACAGACCGAGAACATTTTCCCCATTATCAAGAAATTCCTTTACAGCGACCATGAAATCTTCCTGCGAGAGCTGGTAAGTAATGCAGTGGATGCTTCCCAGAAGCTGAAGACCCTTTCTTCCATCGGCGAAGCCAAAGGAGAACTGGGCGAATTGCGTATTGATGTGGTACTGGATGCCAAAGAAAAAACCCTCAGCATCATTGACCGCGGAGTGGGTATGACGGGTGAAGAAGTAGATAAATACATCAACCAGGTAGCGTTCAGCGGTGCCGAAGAGTTTATGCAGAAATACAAGGATGCCAATATTATCGGGCATTTCGGTTTGGGTTTCTATAGTTCATTTATGGTGAGCGACAAAGTAGAAATCTTTACCAAGAGTCACAAAGAAGGCAGTGGCGTTTACTGGAGCTGCGATGGTAGTCCGGAGTTTGAATTATATGACGTTGATTACAACCAGCGTGGAACCAAGATCGTTCTCCATATCAATGAAGAAAGCAAAGAGTTTCTGGAAGCGGGAAGGATCAAAGGAATCCTCGAAAGATTCTGTAAGTTCTTACCGATCGCTATTTATTTTTCTGAAACAGGTGAGAAGAAAGAAGAAGCGGAGAAATCCATCAACAATACAGACCCTATCTGGGTAAAAAAACCTTCTGAATTAAGTAAAGAAGACTACGAAAAATTCTACAAAGAATTATATCCGTTCAATGAAACGCCTTTGTTCTGGATCCACCTGAATGTGGACTATCCGTTCAATCTGACGGGTGTGTTATACTTCCCCAAGATCAAACAGAGTTATGAGATTCAGAAAGACAAAATTCAGTTATACTGCAACCAGGTATTTGTAACCGATGAAGTGAAAGATATTGTACCGGAATTCCTGATGTTGCTGCAGGGGGTAATTGATAGTCCGGATATTCCACTGAACGTGAGCCGCAGTTACCTGCAGGGCGATCCGAATGTAAAAAAGATCAACGCACACATCACTAAAAAAGTAGCCGATAAACTGGATGAGATCTTCCGTAACGAAAGAAGTTCACTGGAAGAAAAATGGGAGAGCCTGGGACTGTTTGTGAAATATGGTATGATGACAGACGACAAGTTCCTGGAAAAAGCCAATAAGTTTCTGGTGATGGAAGATACCACCGGTAAGTTTCATACGCTGGAAGAATATAAAACAGCTACCGAAACCTTACAGAAAAATAAGGATGGTAAACAAGTGATTTTGTATACCACCAATCCTGTTCAGCAGGATGCTTATATACAGGCCTGCACCCAGAAAGGGTATACGGTGTTGAAGATGGAAACTCTGGTGGATGCAGCTTTCATCAATACGATGGAAATGAAATGGGAGAATGTGAGTTTTGTACGGGTGGATGCAGATATTGTAGATAACCTGATAGATAAACAGGAAACCAATGAGAGTGTGTTAAGTAAAGACGATGCCGGTAAACTGACGGAACTCTTTAACCTGCAGATCGATAACCTGCATGTAACCACGGAGATCAAGGGATTGAGTCCGGAATCTGCACCTGTGATTGCTACGCGGCCAGAGTTTATGCGCCGGATGAAAGATATGGGTGCTGTGGGCGGCGGTATGACTGCTTTTTATGCACAGATGCCTGATGAAGTAACGCTGACTGTGAATGGTAACCACCCGATATACCAGCAGCTGTTAAAAGAGAAAGACAGTGCTATCCAACAGAAGCAGGTGCGTAACCTGGCAGATCTTGCCTTACTTTCTCAGGGATTATTAAAGGGTAATGAGCTAACCAATTTCATCAATCGTAGTGTTGAGTTGTTGCAGGGTGAGATTAAGGTGAATGCGTAAGAAATAACGAAGGGTTAAGGGGTGCTTGTTATGTTCAGGCACCCCTTATTATTTATTGGCTCGCAAAGGCGCAAAGGCGCGGTTAGAGGTTGTTTACGATACGCCTGATACCTGTTTTAAGAAGTTCTTCATTGAAGTTGATAAGGAGACCAAGTTTTATGTGGGTTAGTTTCAAATAAGTCAATACCTGTTTGTAATGCACATTGCTATTGCTTCGATTGATTTTATCTCAATGATACATTTGTTTTCTACAATAAGATCTGCTCTGAAACCAAGATCAAGTTTTTGATTTTTCCAGATTACCGGAAGGGGAGTCTGTTTTTTTACATATAATTTGTGCGTATGAATCAATTCAAACTCCATGATTGATTCATAGACAGACTCAAACAAACCAGGCCCAGGTTCAGCATGAATATTGAAGGCTGTATTTATCGCTGCTGTAGCTATCTCATTTTCTGTCATAGAATATCTATTCTTGCCATAATATTACTACATAAAGAATTCCGAGCATAGCGTATTAATACGCATCCATAAAAGAAAAACCGCGCCTTTGCGCCTTTGCGAGAATATAAAGTGGTGTTTACCAGGATCCACTGATCCGCAGGTCGATCATTTTCAGTTGTAAATTAGTTTCTCCGTTCCATACGTTTTCATCGAGGGTGAATACGATGTCTATGGGTTCCTGCTGCTGGAGAATGGGGAACTTATCTGCCATGTTGAAACCTATACCCGTGAGTGTGATATTATTCTGCCTGAGTACAAAACGGATATGTTGTTCTTTCACAATTTTGGAGAAACCTGTATCCATTACTTTTCGTGCAATAAATACCGGGCGCATATTCTCCGGTCCGAACGGCTCCATCTGTGCCAGTATACTGAAGAAGGAGGGTGTGATATCTGTGAAGCTGATCTCTGCATCGATGATGATTTCAGGAATCAACAGGTCATCGGTGATGAGTGCACTCACTTCTTTTTCGAAGGCATCTGCGAAAGCTTTTACATTTTCAGGAAGAAGGGTCATGCCGGCTGCGGCAAAATGTCCTCCATACCCCAGCAGGTGTTCGCGGCAGGCATGGATGGCTTCGTAGAGATTAAAGCCGGCAACACTGCGTGCGCTTCCTGCCGCATAATCGCCGCTGCGGGTTAATACGATGGTTGGGCGGTAATAGGTTTCTATCAAACGACTGGCCACAATACCTACCACTCCTTTGTGCCAATGTTCCTGGAATACCACGGTTGTTTTCCGGGAAGCGGCCAAGGGATCCTGCTCTATTAAAGCGAGCGCCTCTGTTGTGATACTGCTGTCGGCTTCTCTCCGGTCGGCATTATCGCTGTGCAGCATTTCTGCAAAAGCAAGGGCTTTGTTATAGTCTTTTTCTACAAAGAGTTGTACGGCTTTGCGTGCATCATCCATTCTGCCGGCAGCATTTACCCGGGGGGCAATCACAAATACGAGGTTACTGATATGCATGTGTTTCTGTACACCCGCCAATTGCATCAGGGCTTTGATGCCGGCACAGGGGGCGGCATTTACTTTCTGTAAACCATAGTAGGCCATGACCCGGTTTTCTCCGGTAATCGGAACAATATCAGCGGCAATGGCAGTGGCTACCAGGTCGAGGTATACAAGGTAAGATTCATCCGGCAGTCCCAGTTTTTCTGCGAGAGCCATCATCAGTTTGAATCCTACACCGCATCCACAAAGTTCTTTATAGGGGTAAGGGCAATCCACCTGTTTGGCATTGAGTATGGCTACGGCAGGTGGCAGTTCTTTATCGGGTAAATGGTGATCGCAGACAACAAAATCGATTCCGATGGATTTTGCATAGGTAATTAAATCCACCGATTTGATGCCGCAGTCGAGTGAAATGATCAATGTAAAACCATTCTCTTTGGCAAAATCAATCCCCAGTTTTGATACACCATATCCCTCGCGGTAGCGGTGGGGGATATAAAAATCTGTATCGCTGTAAATAGCTTTAATGAACTGGTACATGCTGGCCACCGAAGTGGTACCATCCACATCATAATCGCCAAAGACCAGAATTTTTTCTCCCTTTTCAAAAGCCGAGAGGATACGGGCTACGGCTTTGTCCATGTCTTTCATCAACCAGGGATCATACAGTTCGCTGAGTTGCGGGCGAAAATAGGTTTTGGCTTTGTTGAAGTTATCGATCCCTCTTTGCACCAGTATCTTACACAAGACCGTATTAATTTTCAGGGCGTCCCTGAGTGAAGTAATCTTTTCTTCACCGGCCTGTAATATGTTCCAGCGTTTTTGCATTAATAGGCGCGGTCGGTTGTGTAGCGGACAAGTTCTTCGAGAGCTTTACGAACGTCGGAATCGGGAAATTGGTATAAGAGATCCAGTGCCTCATCGCGAAAAGTGTTCATTTTATCTGTGGCGTAACGGATACCACCTGCTTTATTCACTTCATCCAGTACAAATTGTACTTTATCTTTTTGGGTATTCTCGTTTTTGACGATATAGATCAGCTTCCGCCTTATGTCGGGAGAACAATGATTGAGTGTATATATTAAAGGTAGTGTGAGTTTTTTCTCTTTGATATCATTTCCGGTGGGTTTACCCACATCCTGAGAGCCATAATCAAAGAGATCGTCTTTGATCTGGAAAGCCATGCCTACTTTTTCGCCGAACAGTTTCATCCGGTTTACATCTTCCGGGTTTTCGAAGGTAGTAGAGGCTCCGGCTGCACAGGCCGAAGCCAGCAGTGAAGCGGTTTTGCCTTTGATGATATCGTAATAGATCTCTTCGTTCAGGTTCAGCTTGCGTGATTTTTCGAACTGCAGTAATTCGCCTTCACTCATCAGCTTAAATGCTTCGGTCAGGATTTCCAGCACCATATGGTCTTTATTGGTGAGGGACAATAACAATCCTTTTGAAAGCAGGTAATCTCCCACCAGGATGGCGACTTTATTTTTCCATAAAGCATTGACAGAGAAAAATCCGCGTCTTTCCAGCGAATCATCCACTACATCGTCGTGAACCAGGGTGGCAGTATGAACCAGTTCTACCAGAGAAGCGGCCCGGAAAGTACTTTCATTCACAGTCCCACCCAATTTGGCACTTAACAGTACAAACATGGGACGCATCTGTTTTCCTTTCCGCTTTACTATATATTGCATGATCCTGTCCAGCAGTGCAATTCTGCTTTTCACAGCTTCTTTAAAGTGTGATTCGAACATGTTAAGTTCTGCTGCTATGACCTGTTTTGCTAATTTCATGGATCAAATATGTTGCAATATAAGGCCGATACAGGCAATATAACAGCCTTAAGCAGCGTTAATTGATTTCCTGCGGTCTTTACGTAGGATTAATACCTGATAATTTTGGCCCAAAAATTGCAAGAATGATTCATAATGTATAATTTTGCAATGTTTCCCCCCAGAAACGACTTTTTTACACAATAAATAAATATCTATATGGCAAGCAAAAAACACCTTTTATTAGCAGCACTGATCGTTCTGATACAGTCGGTCGGGTTCGCTCAAACAGATTGGGGTTGGGATTGGAAAGATACTTCCAAGATTGCAGTGAAAAACCTGCCCCAGCACAATGAGTTTTTAAACAACCAGTATCCTTACCCTGCACGCCCGCGTGATCAGTGGGAACTGGGATTTGGATTAGGTCTCAGCTCCATTACCGGAGATGTAAAACCTAAAACCGGTTTTGGTGCTACAGTTTCCCTGAGAAAAGCTCTTAACCACACTTTCTCTGTACGTGCAGGCCTTTCCGGATTATGGAATGCCGGTGCGCCGAATGCGTACGGTGTTGCTATTGGTCAGAAAGACTATAAGAACAAAACCTACCAGTTAGGTATTGATGTACTTACTTCTCTGAATACCAGCAGCAATTACAGAGGTAACCCTAAAACAAATGTATACCTGGTAACAGGTTACAGTCTGAATGCCGCCGAGGTTATGTACAAAGGTGCTCCCGGTGCACAATCAGGCGGATACAATATTTTCTATGGTCAGATTCTGCCTAATGGTCAGAACAGCCAGTCAGGTACCATCACTACTATCGGTGGATCTACTGTAAATAACAGAAAAGCTTATACCCTGTTCCATGGTATTAACCTGGGTGCCGGTATCGCTTTCAAAGTGTCTAAAAAAGCGAATATCGCGCTTGAGCAGAAATTCACTTTCTCAGCTCCGGGGTATGATTACCTGGATGCATGGAAAGATGGTAACAGCAATGATTACTATTCTTTCACCAGTGCAAGACTGAATATCAACCTGGGTAGTAACGCCAAGAAAGTGGAGCCTCTCTACTGGCTTAACCCCAACAACTTCGTATACAGCGAGCTGAACTCACCTAAGCACATGAAAATGCCTAAAGTGGTTTTACCTGATGCAGATGCTGATGGTGTAACTGACCAGTTCGACCTGGAGCCAAACACTCCTAAAGGTGCTCCTGTAGACAGCCATGGTGTTTCTAAAGATACCGATGGTGATGGTGTTCCTGATTTCAAAGACAAAGAAGTATTAACTGCTAAATCTTGTTTCCCTGTAAACAATGATGGCGTTGGTAGTTGTCCTGAACCAGCATGTTGCAAAGAAATTAAAGACATGATGGCTAACTGGAAACCTGCTGCTGAAAAAGAATGCGCTATTGGAAACCTGCCAAGCATTCAGTTCAAAGGCAATGCTAAACTGAGCAAAGATGCGCAGGCCACACTGGCTTCTGTAGCTGCTAAAGTAAATGCTAACCCAACCTGCAAAATCAAAGTAATCGGATACGGTGCTTCCAACAAGTCTGCGCAGCAGTTGAGCTGGGAGCGTGTAAACGCTGTTATCAAATACCTGGTTGAGAAACAAGGTGTTTCTGAAAGCAGATTATTATTTGTATATGCACAGGATGGTGATGCCAACACTGTAGATTTACAGGGTACACTGGAAGAAGGACCTAACACCGTTCCTGCCCCACATCCAAACCTGAGAAGCAAAAACTAATCACAGATTTCGCTGATTAGTGAACGATAAAGAAAGAGCCCTGCGAGTAGCGGGGCTCTTTCTTTATAATGAGTGAATGAGTGAATGAGTGAATGTTTTTGATGCGTTATATTTTTTAGGGGGTGAGGAGATTGAAGTGAAGCTCCCCGAAATTCTGGAGGGAGGATAGTTTGAGATCGGCTGCTCCCCATTTTTCTTCTTTTGCCTGGGAGATATGTGGTACGATAACACATTTCATGCGGGCCGATTTGGCGGCGATAAGTCCGTTAAAGGAATCTTCGAAACAGATACATTGTACCGGAGGGCTCTTCAATTGTTCTGCACAATTCAGGTATACCTGTGGATGGGGTTTGCCGTAGGGCAGGTCTTCTGCAGATGAAGTGGCATGCAGATATTTGCCAATGCCCGTCATTTTTACCACTAGGTCGATCAGGGCCGGGGGGGAAGAAGTGGCCAGGCCAATGCGGAAAGACCTGCGGGCAAAAAAATCGAAGATATAAGGCACACCTGGCATGATGGTGCCTTTTCTTTCTATTTTGTCGAGTACACTGTATACAATCTGTTTTTCGGCTCTTGCCAGTTCTTTGTGACCAATATTAAAATGGGAAAACCACCAATGCACAAATTCTTTGGTGCGCAATCCGGTCGTGGTTTTGTATTGTTCTTCCGTCAGGTTTACGCCGTATTGGCTAAATACTTCCGCTGCTGCTTCATTCCAGAGTGGTTCGCTGTCTATAAGCAGCCCATCAATATCAAATATCACTGTAGTCAATTCCATATACCTGTTTTCAGACCGCAAATGTATTACCGCGGCAGGTAGTAACCGGTGGCAGGGTCAGTTATTTTTAAACAATCCCACCTAATATTCGCTAATTCCTTATTTTGCAACGCTTGCAATACCCCCTCATATGAAATTAGTGGAACGATTTAAATATATCAGGGTCATCCGTTCATTGGTTTACGGAACCGTGGGCATAATTACCTATCCGGGGCTTGTACTGTTTAATAAGATCCGGATTGAAGGAACCGAACACCTCAAAAAACTTCCCAGGCAGAATGTGCTTTTTGTGAGTAACCACCAGACCTATTTCGCCGATGTGATTGCTTTTGTACATATTTTCTGTGCGGTTAAGTGGCGGAAGGAGAACCGCCTCGGACTGCCTTACTATCTGCTGAATCCTTTCACCAATGTGTATTTTGTAGCGGCAGAAGAAACCATGAACAGCAATTGGATCAGCCGTTTCTTTAAAATGGCAGGAGCCCTGACTGTGAAACGTACCTGGCGTGCCGAGGGAAAAGATATTAACCGTGAAAGAGATGAATCAGATACTGTAAAAATTGATGAGGCATTGCATAAAAGCTGGGTGATCACTTTTCCGCAGGGCACCACCAAACCTTTTGCGCCCGGCAGAAAAGGTACAGCGCATATTATCAAGAATAATCATCCCGTGGTAGTGCCTGTTGTAATCAATGGGTTCTGGCGGGCTTTCAGTAAAACGGGTTTATCCTTCAAGAAAAGAGGATCTCAACTCTCTATCCGGTTTAAAGAGCCGATGGTGATCGATTATACCCAACCCGTAGAAGAAATCCTGGAACAGGTAATGGAAGCGATAGAGCAAAGTAAAACCTATATGCTCAAAAGCAAACACCATATCATGCACCTGCTGGATAAATAAATGAACAGGGTTAGTCTTTAAAAAACAACGCTTTTAATTCGCTGGCTTCATGTGGTTTCATTTTTCCGGCCAGTACCAGTCGTAACTGCCTTCTGCGCATAGCGCCATCATATAAACGTTGTTCCTCTTCTGTTTCCGGAATTACCGGTGGCACTTTGCGGGGTTTACCATTGGGATCCAACGCTACAAAAGTGAAAAAAGCTTCGTTGCTTTCGTATTTATATTGATGCAGCAGGTCCTCGCCCCACACCCGGATATTGATCTCCATAGATGTATTGAAAGCACGGCATACTTTGGCTTCTATCCGAACCACGTTTCCCAGTTTAATGGGATTCTTAAAACTCAGATTATCTACAGAAGCGGTCATGCTGGGGGTATTACAATGCCTGCCCGCCGCAATACCGGCAGCGATATCCATCCAGTACATTAAACGGCCCCCCATCAGGTTGCCGAAAGTATTGGTATCATTGGGTAAAACCAGTTCGTTCATCACCACAAAACTGTCACTTGCTTTCTTCGGTTCCATTTTTCTTGATTTGGGGGCAAAGATACAGTGGCAGAACTCAAATAACCACCTGCTCCAGTTTTTTCAGGTAGGCGGGGTCTACATCGGCGCCAATACCTGGAGCGTCTGTTAACTGCAGTTGCATACCCTGGTAACTGACACCACCGGTAACGGGATCTTCGATATGCCCGATGAGGCAGGTATCCAGGTCGTAGAATTTTACATTGTTTTTGGCCATGGCAAAATGCACTTTTGCGGTTAATGCCACACGACTTTCCAGCATACCACCCATCATACAGGGTATATTATTTTTTTCGGCCACTTCATTGATCTTCAGGGCCTCGTGGATGCCACCACTTTTGGCAAATTTGATATTGATAGAGGCGCAAGCCTTGTTCCGGATGATACGTTCCGCATCGTGGTGGGTGAATACGCTTTCATCGGCCATGACAGGAATAGGAGAGAGCTTGCACAGAGCCGGTAATAATTCATCGTTCCATCTGCGCATAGGTTGTTCGCAGAACTGGATATCGTATTGTCCCAGTGCCGTAAGCGCAGTTACTGCATCCTCATAGCTCCAGCCCTGGTTGGCATCAATGCGTAACTGCGTTTGGTAGCCTATGGCCTCTCTGATCTGCCGGATTCTTTCAATATCATCCGCAGGTTTCTTTCCCAGTTTTACTTTGATGATGTTGACCCCCTTAGCTACAAATTCCCGGGCTGTCAGAGCCATGTTTTCGGGAGTGCCAATGCCGATGGTGAGATCACTTTCAATCACCTTCCTTTCTCCGCCCAGGTATTGATACAAAGGCTGGTTGGCTTTTTTAGCGGCGATATCATACAATGCCAGATCGAAAGCGCTTTTGGCCGTATAGTTACCCGCGGTGAACAGGTCCAGTTCCTGTAACCTTGCATCAATATCACTGGCCGGTTTGTTTTTCCAGAGCCGTGCAAAGTCTTTAGCCATTTCAAAACAAGTGGCCTGTGTTTCTCCCACGATCATGGGGAAGGCGGAACATTCGCCTACGCCGGTAATGCCTTCGCTGGTATGGATGCGGATAAACAGGTTCTGTGCATAATCCATCGTGCCTGTAGCGATGGTAAATGGCACCATGGGGATGGTGTATTTATAAATTTCGATAGAAGTGATAGTCATGCGCGAATTTCCGTAATTATCTTCAATACTTTTCTTCCCGGTCAGTTTCTTTTCTGAATAAAACAGACAGGTGCCTGCAACAAAAAGCGGCCGCTATTGTTACTACCAGCATCAAACCAACTATATGGAAACTTTGAAGGGTAAACAGGTATTGATTACAGGCGCTACCGGGGGAATTGGTTCAAAGGTGGCTAAACTGATCAGCAGCAACGGGGCCACGGTATTTATTATGGGAAGAGAGGCAAACAAACTGCAGCAGGTGGCCAGGGAAGCAGGTATTGCGGCAGAAAGAGCGCTGGTGATGGATATTTGTAACGAGACATCGGTAAACCTGGCAGTCGGGCAGGTATTGACACAGACACCGGTCATAGATATCGTGGTGAATGCGGCTGGTATTGGCATCATCAAACCGATGGACACCCTGAGTTCGGAAGAGTTTCAGCTTACGCTGCAAACCAACCTGATAGGTGCTTTTTACCTGGTGAAAGCCGTATTGCCTTCCATGAAAGCTCAGAAAAAAGGGTTGATCGTAAACATTCCGGGCGTGCTGGGCAAAGTGCCTATGGCCGGGGCCGCAGCCTATAGCGCGAGTAAATACGGGCTTACCGGCATGATGCAGAGCATCCGCGAAGAACTGAAACGAACCGATATCCGGATCACCAACCTGTTCCTGGGCGGGGTGGATTCGCCGTTCTGGGATACGATAGACCTGCGGGTACAGCGTGATAAGATGATCATGGCCGAAGAAGCTGCCAAAGCCATCTGGTTTCTTTGCCAGCAGCCGGTAAGCGGGGTAGTAAGTGAAATGGTGTTGCAGCCCTTTAACCACCAGGCCATCTGATTTTTTTAAAAATAAACCGAAGTTTCGGGTAAAACCTTTTTTACTTACCGCTGCTGTACCGATATTCGCATCACGAACATCTGTTAGCATGAATATCTCCTTTGATAATACTGAAAACGCTTTCGCCTACAAGTCCGATTCGGAATTAAAGTCAGCAGCGTTCCTGTTCAAAACCATGGAATTTCCCTGGTTTGTACAGGTGGGTACACGGTTAACCCCGTTTGTAATGAAGACCGGTTTACCAGTGCATGGTATTATCCGTAAAACCATTTTCAAACAGTTTGTGGGTGGTGAAACACTGGAGGAAACGGCAGCTGTTGGGGCTGTACTGGGCAAATATGGTGTGCAGGTAATTTTGGATTATGGTGTGGAAGGAAAAGAAGGAGAAGAGAACTACGATCATGCTACCGATGAATTTATCCGTGTAATCAATTATGCGGCAACACAAACCAATATTCCCTTTATCAGTATCAAAGTAACCGGGCTGGCACGTTTTGGCCTGTTGCAGACACTGGACGAAGCGCCCCGTTTGCGTAGCGGTATCCATGATCATGAAGCAGAGATTGCAGAGTGGGACAGGGTTCGCGAACGTATGTATATCATTTGCGAAGCAGCAGCAGAAAAAAATATCGGTGTATTGATAGATGCAGAAGAGAGTTGGATCCAGGATCCGGTAGACAGGCTCACCATTGAAATGATGGAGATCTTTAACAAAGAAAAAGTGATCGTGTATAATACCATACAGCTGTATCGTCACGACAGGTTACATTTTCTCCGTTTATCACACAGAATTGCCCAGCAACAGGGTTTTAAACTGGGAATGAAACTGGTGCGGGGAGCTTATATGGAGAAGGAGAGAGAGCGTGCTTTTGAAAAAAGCTATACCAGTCCGATACAGCCGGATAAAACAGCTACTGACCGTGATTACAATGACTCTGTGAGATATTGCATTGACAACATCAATGATATTTCTGTGATTGTAGCTTCGCATAATGATGAAAGTAATCTGCTTGCCGCTAACCTGATGGAAGAAAAAGGTCTGCCGCATAACCATCCGCATGTACATTTTTCGCAGTTGTACGGGATGAGCGACAATATCACTTTCAACCTGGCCAAAGAAGGGTTTAATGTGAGTAAATACCTGCCTTTTGGTCCGATACGCGATGTTATTCCTTACCTGATGCGCCGTGCACAGGAAAACAGCAGTATGAGCGGACAAACCGGCAGGGAACTTTCGCTGATCAGGAAGGAACTCAAGCGCAGAAAACAGAGATAACAATTCACAGATTCTCCCCAGCAGGCATTCCTGCTTTCTTACATGCTTTTTCAGGCGTATTTTGCAGTCATGCAGCAATACCAGGAATTACTCAGGCATATCATAGAAAAAGGAGCCCGGAAAACCGACCGTACCGGAACCGGTACCATCAGTTGTTTTGGTTACCAGATGCGTTTTAACCTGCAGGAAGGTTTTCCGATGGTAACGACTAAAAAGCTGCACCTGAAAAGTATTGTGTATGAGTTGCTCTGGTTTTTACAGGGCGATACCAATATCAAATACCTCAACGATCACAAAGTAAGTATCTGGGATGAGTGGGCCGATGCCAATGGCGATCTGGGGCCTGTGTACGGCAAACAGTGGCGCAGCTGGCAGGGAGCAGATGGTACTACGATAGACCAGATCACCGACCTGATCAGCCAGATCAAAAAAAATCCGGATAGCAGGAGGTTAATTGTGAGTGCATGGAATGTAGCAGAGCTGCCGAAAATGGCATTGATGCCCTGTCACACACTCTTCCAGTTTTATGTGGCCGATGGAAAACTAAGCTGCCAGCTGTACCAGCGAAGCGCAGATGTATTTCTCGGTGTTCCTTTCAATATTGCTTCGTATGCGTTGCTTACCATGATGGTAGCGCAGGTCTGCGATCTGGCATATGGTGATTTTGTGCACAGTTTTGGCGATGTGCATCTGTATAATAACCATATAGAACAGGCACAGCTGCAGTTAACGCGTGAGCCTTTTGCTTTACCAACGATGCGGATCAATCCAGAAGTCAAAGATATTTTTGGTTTCCGGTTCGAAGATTTTACACTGGAAAATTACCAGCACCACGCACCCATCAAAGCACCGGTGGCGGTGTGATGATCCACTAACTCCCCGAAGGGAGAAATGTCATACTTTTGTATTTACTCCATTTATCAATTAAATGCCTGGGCTGGCTATGATGATTTCATTAGTAGTTGCTGCTGCCAAAAACAATGCCATTGGAAAAGGCAACCAGTTGTTATGGTCGTTGCCGAATGATATGAGGTTTTTCAAGAGTACTACCTGGGCCATGCCGGTGGTGATGGGGCGTAAGACCTATGCATCCATGGGTAAAGCTTTGCAAGGACGTTTGAATATTGTGATTACCCGGCAAACAGATTGGCAGGCAGAAAATGTGGTAGTGGTACATTCATTAACAGAAGCCATAGCGGTGGCCGAAGCGGCTCATTATAAAGAACTGATGGTGATAGGCGGAGGAGAAATTTACCGGGAAGCTTATCCGCTGGCTAAGCGGATCTATCTAACCCGCGTAGAAGCGGAATTGCCCGGCGACACTTTTTTCCCGGAGATGGATCCGGCAGAATGGCATCTTCAATCGGAACAATCATTTGCGCCGGATGCAAAACATGCTTACGGGTATCATTTCCAGGTATGGGAGAAATCTACAACATAGCAACCCATGCAGTTTATACAGGTGGCATATTGCACTACGGTACCCTTGTTGTTGATTACGCAGTGGGTAACCCGTAAGCCATACAGAAACTTATTACTGAATATATTAGCTGTTTCCAATTTTCTGCTGATCGGTTATTCTCTTTTCCTGATACGCCAGTTGGTGGGTTTATATCAGCTTTCACAACAATTTCAGGTCAATGATACGGCAAGAAGGTTTACAATGGACCTGCCTGCTGTACGACTAATGCTTGTTATTATTCTACCCGTTTTGTTTCTATACAAGCCTTTGCGCCATAGCAGGCCACTGACATGGATAATACTGATTCTGCTGTACTGGAACAATTCCTTGTATTCCTGGAATGATTATGATCTTTTTACCAAGATACCTGTTTACCTCAGCCTGTTTTCGTCCGGTTATGCGTTACTTTGGCTGCTGAAACAATTACCTCATCAATCCCGTAAAGAATCATGTATTCGCCTTTACAGTTAGCGGCGCGGTATGCAAAATATTATATAACTGCTTCGAACAGTAAAGGCCATGGTATGCATTCTCCCTTTGTATTTTCATTCATTACGCAGGTCATGAATGATGACAGGGCTTTTTATGCGTATCGCACCATCGAAAATCTCAGGCAATTACTGTTGATTGATCAACAAACATTGCTGATCCAGGATTTTGGTGCGGGCTCACGGGTGCGGAAAGAAAATACGCGTAAAGTCTGTGATATTGCGCGCTCTTCGCTGAAGCCGAAACGATTTGGGCAGTTATTATTCCGGATAGTGGATCATTATTCTCCGGCCAATATACTGGAACTGGGCACTTCTTTGGGTATCACCACCGCATATATGGCGGCTGCCAATGAACAAAGCAAGGTAGTAACTATGGAAGGGGCCTCTACCGTTGCGGCAGTTGCCAGAAAAAATTTTGCCAAACTGGGTTTACAGAATATCCGTTTGGTAGAAGGAAATTTTGATGAAACCCTCGCCACTACTGTGCAGCAGATGGGCAGTATTGATCTGGCATTTGTAGATGGCAATCACCGGTATGAACCCACTTTGCGCTATTTCAGGGAGCTCTTACCGGCCATGCATGAATATTCCATCCTCATCTTCGACGATATTCACTGGAGTGCCGAAATGGAGCAGGCATGGGCAGAGATTCAACAGTATCCTGCCGTAACTTTAAGTATCGATTTGTTTTTTATCGGACTGGTCTTCTTCCGGAAAGAACAAAAAGTAAAACAGCATTTTACCATCCGTTTTTAATATGCGTTACCTGGTATGGATACTGATCAGTTTGTTTTCGGTGCAGTTTGTACCGGCACAGGATTTCTCTGTATACAGTAAAAACTATTTCGAATACCAGCAGTCGGAACTGCCTTATCGTTTATTATCCCCGACCGGCGACCTCACGCAAAAATATCCATTGCTTGTTTTTTTGCATGGAGCTTTTGAAAAAGGGACTGATAACGAAGCACAATTATCTATTGGCGGGCGTTTCTTTATGCGTGATTCTGTGCGCAGAAATTATCCGGCCTATGTGTTATTTCCGCAATGCGGACCGGAGGATGCCTGGGCTTATTTTGAAAACAAGTTGGATCTGACCACCGGTTATGCCAAAGACTGGGTTTTCCCTTTCCGTAACGAACCCACCCTGCCTGCCATGCTGGTGAAAAAACTGGTGGATAGTCTGGTGGCTTCGGGTAAAGTGGATGCCGGCCGGATTTATATTGCCGGACTTTCGCAAGGCGGCATGGGTGTGCTTGATCTGCTGGCCCGTTATCCAGAAACTTTTGCGGCAGGTATTGCGATGTGTGGTGCCGGAGATCCGGCTACTGCGAAATATTTTGCCGGCAAATCGGCTCTCTGGTTATTTCATGGCGATAAAGATCCTGTTGTGCCTCCCTACTTCTCGCAACAATATTACCGGCGTTTAAAAAAAGCCGCTTCGGTTGTGAGGTATACCGAATATGCCGGTGTGGAACATAATTGCTGGTCCAAAGCTTTTACCGAGCCCGATCTGATGAGCTGGTTATTTGCGCAGTTGAAGAAGTGAGTGGTCAGTGGTGAGTAGTGAGTGAGGGGGCTGTTGTATATTTGCCGGATGTCGTTACCCCTGTCATTACTGGAATCGCTGAACCCTGTTGCCGGATTTAACCGTGCTGCATTTGAAGCCGTTCATGCTTCCGGCGAGCAGGTAACATCGATCAGACTAAATCCTGAAAAACCGATGGTAAATGCACCGGAAACCAGTTCCGGTATCCCCTGGTGTCAGCATGGTTACTATCTTCCCTCACGGCCTTCTTTTACACTCGATCCGCTTTTTCATGCAGGTGCCTATTATGTGCAGGAAGCCAGCAGTATGTTTATCTGGCAAGCATTGCAGGAACTGTTGGGAAATGACACAGAAAAAAAAGTACTGGATCTCTGTGCCGCACCCGGTGGTAAAAGTACTTTACTCGCTTCTTTTTTCAGGGAAGGACTGGTAGTAGCCAATGAAGTGATCAAACAACGGGCCGCTATCCTTGTAGAGAATCTTACCAAATGGGGTAGTACGCAGGTGGTAGTTACCAATAATGATCCTTCGCATTTTCAATCTTTGCCGGGCTATTTTGATGTGATGGTGATTGATGCACCCTGCAGTGGCAGTGGTATGTTTCGCAAAGATCCGGCTGCTATTGAAGAATGGAGCGAAGACAATGTGCAGCTCTGCAGCCAGCGCCAGCAAAGAATCCTGGCAGATGTATTGCCGGCCTTGAAAGAAGAGGGACTCTTGTTGTATTCAACCTGCTCCTATTCAACAGAAGAAGATGAAGCCATTGCCGACTGGCTGGTAACGGAAATGGGCATGGAGTCGAAACCATTGTCTGTTCCTGACGAATGGGGAATCGTAGAAACGCGTTCGCCGGAAAAGGGCGCCCATGGATATCGGTTTTATCCTGACAGGGTAAAAGGAGAAGGTTTTTTTATTGCGGTGTTTCAAAAGAAAACAGCAACTGCAGAGAGCCGCTGGAAGGAACTGACTCTCTCACTTCCATCCAAACAGGAAATACAACAGATACAGTCATTTATAACCCTCCCCGAAGGATACTCTTTATTCAAACAGGGAGAAACCATTCGTACTATTCCTACCCGCTGGTGGAAGGACCTGCAGATCCTGGCCAAAGTTTTGTATATCAAGAAAGCAGGTACTGGTATCGGTACCATTAAAGGCAAGGATGTGATACCAGAGCACGAACTGGCCCTGAGTGGTTTATGGAAAGGTCAATTTACGCCACTGCCCCTTACGCGGGAGCAGGCTTTACAATATCTGCGCCGAAAAGACCTGGTATTACCCGATTCTCCCAAAGGCTGGCAACTGGTGGCTTTTGAAGAGCTGCCCCTGGGTTGGGTGAAAGTTTTGCCAAACCGGGTCAATAATTATTATCCCGCCGAATGGAGAATATTAAAAGAGTAATTTTGCGGCACTCAATGCGGATGAATATGAAGATATACCCCTTTCTCCTTGCCTGCCTGCTTAGTCTTGTTGCCGGAGCGCAGCAAACATTAGAAGTAAAAGGTAAGTTCCCGGATATCTATGTGTTATATGTGTCTACCGGCACTGAAACCCTGCAGACAGTGAGCAACCAGTTTGGTTTTTCGGTAGCAAAGCTGAGTACGTTTAATGCGGTTAATATTAATCCTGCTGCGGTATTGCCCAGAGGTACGGCTATTAAAATACCTCTTAGTTCCAATAATTTACTGCAGCAACCCAGCGAAAACAGTGCACCAGTGGTACATGTGATACGAAAGGGTGATAACCTGTACCGCTTAAGTAATCTGTACAACAAAGTACCCATGGCCCGCCTGCGTGAATGGAATAAGCTGAAGAACGATGTAGTGAAAAGTGGTCAGGAAGTGATTATCGGGTATATGGTGAATGCAAAACCTGTTACTGCAACGGCAGATAAAAAGACGGTGATGGTTAAAGAAACGCCGCCACCGGTTACAGTTCCTGCAACAGTAGCGGAAGAAATTTCCCAGAAGGTACCGGAAAAGAAACAGGCAACAGTACTTTCTTTGGTTACAAAAAAAGATACACCCATACCTCAACCTATACTGGAAACCGAAAAAGCCAAACCAACTGAGGAGAAAAAAACAGTAGCGGCAGAAAAGAAACCGGAGCCAACACCGGATATAACTTATACACCCAGAGAAGGCGATGAAGGCTATTTTGCCGCAGGATATATGGAACATGATAAAGCTGCCGTACAACAGTTCCGCTCGGGAGACGCAGCTACATTCAAAACCATCAGTGGCTGGACAGATCGTAAGTATTATGTGCTGATGAATGAGATTGCCCCTAAAACTATTGTTCGTATTACCGGGCCGGGCAATAAAAGTGTTTGTGCCATGGTGCTCGGTCCTTTGCAGGAAACCAAAGGAGCTTCAGGTGTATTATTACGTATCAGTAATTCTGCTGCTTCTGCATTGGGTATTTCGGATCAGAAATTTACCGTTACCGTTACTTATTTTGAATAATATAAATCGTTTATGATGAAAAGATTACTTTCTTTCATACTGTTATCCGCTTTGCTGGTATCCTGTCAGAGCCAGGCACAGGATGGATTAACCGCCACTGAATTTGAAAAACGCATCCAGGCAGGCGGATCTCAATTGCTGGATGTAAGAACGGCCGGTGAGTTTCAGTCGGGCCATCTGAAAAATTCCCTGCAGGCAGACTGGCTCAATAGCAAAGAATTTGCAGAACGGACCAAATACCTTGATAAATCAAAGCCTTTACTGGTATACTGTGCATCCGGTGTACGCAGTGCTGCTGCTGCCAAATTCCTGCTGGCACAGGGTTTTACCAGCGTACAAAACCTGAAAGGGGGATTGACTGCCTGGAAACTGGAAGGAAAAACAGTAGAGCAACCCGCCGATGCCACACAGATGACGCTGGATGCGTACAAAACACTCACTGTTTCTGCAGAGGTAGTACTGGTTGATTTTGGTGCCGAATGGTGCCCGCCCTGCAAAAAAATGGAACCTGTGTTGAACCAGTTGCAAAAAGAGCTGGCCGGTCAGTTCAAACTGGTGAAAGTAGATGGTGGGATGGATGTGGATGTGATGAAAGCACAGCAGGTAGAAAGTCTGCCGGTATTCATCATCTATAAAAACGGCAAAGAAACCTGGCGTAAACAGGGTGTGGTTGAGCTGTCTGAACTAAAGGAGAAGCTCGGTAAATAATTCTCTCTCTGTGTAACTCTGTATCTCTGTACCTCTGTGTTGAAAATAACAACATAGAAGTACAGAGATTTTTTTGTAAAGATGCTTTGGCAATGAGTCTGATTTTCTTGGTTACCTTTTATTGAAATATGCTTCTTTGTTATCGAAATCACTGACAGTGTAAAAGTTTCGCTACGAGAAGGACAAGAGAAAAAGAGCAAAAGAGGGAAGTACTTTTTGAGCAAAGATTAACCAGGCAATCTATAGCCGCGGAGGAAGTCTTCTGCCAGCATTCTTTTTTTGCCTTCGAGCTGCAGGTCTTTGATGTGGATATACCCATCTGCACAGGCAAACTTGAGAAAGGTTTTACCATCAGAGAGTACTTTGCCTGCGGGCTGTGTATGGGCCACCAATTCTTTTGTGGCGCGGTATATTTTCAGAATTTTTCCATCGAGAGTACTCAACGCTCCCGGAAAAGGGGAGAGTCCGCGTATCAGGTTATGTATTTTAGTTGCTTCATCGTTCCAGTTTACCTGGCAGTTTTCAGTAAACAGTTTAGGTGCATGTTTCAGTATTGACAATTCTCCGTTCACCATGGCCGATTGATCAATTTTTTGCAAAGTTCCTTCAGCCAACCCTTTCACTGTTTGCACCAACAGATCGGCACCGATCATTTTCATCCGGTCGTGCACTTCACCGGTGGTTTCCTCCTCGCCGATCGGGAAACTTTTCTGCAGTAGAATATCACCCGTATCAATTTCGTGTTTGAGTTTGAAAGTGGTTACACCTGTTTCTTTTTCGCCATTGATCACGGCCCAGTGAATAGGAGCGGCACCCCGGTATTGCGGCAACAGGGAACCATGCAGGTTAACAGTGCCTAACGGGGGCATATTCCAGACAATTTCGGGTAACATGCGGAAGGCCACCACGATCTGCAGGTCTGCCCGTAAGGAACGCAGTTCTTCTATAAAAACAGGGTTCTTTAGTTTTTCAGGCTGTAACAGGTGCAGGCCTTTTTCGACCGCATATTTTTTTACAGCGCTCTCCGTCATTTTCATGCCTCGGCCGGCAGGTTTATCGGGCGCGGTGATCACTCCCACAATCTTACAACCTGCCTGTACCAATGCATCCAGCGATGCTACAGCAAAATCAGGGGTGCCCATAAATACGATGCGGAGTTCTTGCAGAGTCATGGGGCAAAGATAGATTTTTGTTTACTGGTTTATTCGTTTATGGATACTGGCGAAATATACAGTGTCCATTGAACGAATAAACCAATCAACTATTCAAAGTCAGTGTATAACAGATACTTTTTCCTGATCTGTTTGAACTGATCCAGTTTGGGTAACCAACTCTGGCGGATCTGGGCTTCTGTTTTGCCTTCTTTGATCTGTTGCATCAGTTCATTATTACCGGCCAGGCGGTTAAAGGAACTGAACTGGATATTGCCAGCTTTGGGTACGAGGAAGAACTTTTCTTTCTCCGGGAAATACTGATAAGCCTCCAGCAAGTATTTCAATTGTACTTTGTTGTTGATCTTTTGCAGGATGGAAGCATTATCGCCATACAGGTTCCAGCCATAACATAACTGGTCTTTCAGTTTGGGCTCTTTGGCACCGGCACGACTGGTAGGCGTGAATGCATATAAATCTTTCGGAAGTGAAGGATGTCCGAAAATCACAAAGGGATGGTCTGTGCCGCGTCCTTCGCTGAGGGCAGTGCCTTCGAAAAGACAGGTGCTGGCATACCAGTATACAGAAGCCATATCCGGAATATTGGGCGATGGTGCAATGGGTAACTGGTACAGGCTTTTGTGTGTATAATTGGCACACTTGATTACCTGAAAATGAAAAGCCGTATCGGCACTGTTCTGTGCGCGTTTGTAATAATCGTGTTTTTCATTGGCTTTGGGGGTGAGCCAGCGTTCGCCGGCCAGCATAAAAGCGTATTCGCCCATGGTCATACCGTGTACAATGGGAATGGGTTGCATGCCCACAAAACTGCGGAATGCAGTATCGAGTATCGGTCCATCAACATAAAAACCATTGGGGTTGGGCCGATCGAGAATCATGAGAGGTTTGCTGTTCTCAAAAGCCACTTCCATAAATTCCTGCAGGGAGGAGATATAGGTGTAGAAACGGGTGCCTACATCCTGGATATCAAATACAAGTACATCTACATCGGCCAGGTCTTCGGCACCGGGTTTTCTTTTTTTGCCGTAGAGGGAGATCACGGGAATGCCTGTGGCGGGATCGGTGTAATTCTCAATTTTTTCACCGGCATCGGCGGTTCCCCGGAAGCCATGTTCGGGACCAAAAGCTTTGGTGACTTTTACGCCCAGGGCTAACAAAGTATCTACCAGGTGACGATTACCCACCGTGGCGGTATGGTTGGCAAAAACACCCACCCGTTTTCCTTTCAGCAGAGGCACATATACCTGGGTGCGGTAGGCTGCGGGAAGGATGGGGGCTTGTGCAGCCACATTTTGGGCGATAAAAAGGCTGGATAGCAGCCAAATCAGGAATACAGGGGTTATTTTTTTCATATGAGGGGCTTTGCAGGTGCGAAAGTTAACCAAAAAACTTACCGGTTCTTGATTTTGGATTGTACTTTTGGCGCCGGAAATCGGTGATTTTCTTTTCTTGTTGATGCGTATTTTTCAGCTGAAGGGTGCGACGCAACGGATGCTGAGGAAAGATACTAAGCTGGCTCCCACATTATTTACATTCAAAAATGCAACATGCAACAAGTAAAAAAAGGTGATACGATAAAAGTACACTACCATGGTAAGTTAACAGACGGTACCACATTTGATAGTTCTGAAGGTCGCGAACCGCTGGAATTTGAAGTAGGTGGTGGTATGGTGATCCCGGGTTTTGACCAGGGTGTTACCGGTATGACCATCGGCGAAAAAAGAACGATCCAGATCCCTGCCGATGAAGCGTATGGACCTAAACAGGAAGAGATGATCATGGAATTTCCGAAAGAACGTTTTCCTGCAGATATGGTACCTGAGGCAGGTATGCAACTGAATATGAGCAATGGCCAGGGACAAAATTTTCCTGTTGTGATTGTTGAAGTAAGAGAGGAAGTAGTGATCCTGGATGCCAACCATCCCCTCGCCGGCGAAGACCTGATCTTTGACCTGGAACTGGTAGAGATCAGTGGCGGTGCGCCGTTGATCATTATGCCATAGTAATTAAAAATTAACAATTAACAATTGAATTACGCAAAGAGTCCGATAGATTACTATCGGACTCTTTGCGTAAAGCCTTTAATTCTTAATTTTTAATTATTTCCTCATCCACCAACCCAACCAGATCCCGCACAATCCCCAGCTTGCTAATGCATCAATCAGGTGGGCGCGTACGTCGAATATTTTATACCAGATGAACTGACTGTAGGGTTCGTTAATGAAAACGATCAGTCCGGTGAAAATACAGGCGAGGAAAATGTTCACAAAGCTGGCTTTGCCCCATTTAGATAACATCCAGCAAAGCAGCCAAACCATGAATACAGTGGCTACCAGTCCGCGCACCATGTTCATATACATTTCATTCATAGAACTGTTAAGCGATTTGTGGTATTGAATAGTGGCCCAGGGTTTGTTCTGGCTTTGCTCTCCCAGTTTGTTAGCCTCTTCAAAAGAAGAGCCTTTAGGAACTGTGGGTAAGAGGTAACCACCTTCTTTCTCTAACTGTGTACCCAGCAATTGCAGGATGGTATCCTGTTTGGCTGTATAGTTCTGGGAGGGCCGATGCAGATCCAGCACGGTCCAGGAAAGGGTTTGCCAGATAAAAATGAGCAGCCCTCCAACAATAGCACCAATCAATGATTTTTTCATATAGCGGATTTTGGTTGAGGGAACAAAATAAAAAATGGTTTCTGTATTTGCAAGGGGGAGATTGTGAGTGGTGAGTAGTCAGTAGGGAAGGGGGAGGATCGTGAGACGTGAATCGTGAGACGTGAATCGTGAATCGTCAGTCGTCAATGGTCAATGGGCAATGGTGAATAGGGAAGGTGCTGGCATATTGCCCATTCACCATTCACCACTCACGATTCACGTCTCACGATTCCCGTATCTTGCTGAAAATTAGAGTTATGTTGGCCGGTTATACTTATACAGTAGTGGAGCGTTTTATGCGGTATGTGCAGGTAGATACGCAGAGCGATCCGCAGAGTGATACATCTCCCAGTACAGAAAAACAGAAAATATTGTCGCGGTTGCTGGTGCAGGAACTGCAGGCGATTGGGGTGACTGATGCGCATACAGATGAGTTCGGATATGTATATGCCACTATTCCACCCAACACGGCGAAAAACATACCGGTGATCTGTTTCTGCAGTCATGTAGATACGGCACCGGATTGCAGCGGCACAGGCGTGAAACCAATACTGCATCGTAATTACCAGGGAGAAGACATTGTGTTACCTGATGATCCTTCGCAGGTAATCCGTTTGACAGAGCATGCTTATCTCAAAGAGCATATCGGTAATAGTATCATCACAGCCAGTGGACTTACTTTACTGGGCGCCGATGATAAGGCCGGGGTGGCAGCGATCATGGATCTGGCGCATTACCTGGTAACGCATCCGGATAGCAAACATGGTACCATCAAACTGTTGTTTACGCCAGATGAGGAAGTGGGCAGGGGAACAGATCAACTTGACCTGGCCAAACTGGGTGCGGATTATGCCTATACACTGGATGGTGGTGAGCTGGGTACGCTGGAAGATGAGACCTTTAGTGCCGATGGTGTTACCATTACCCTGCATGGCGTGATCTCGCATCCGGGTTATGCCAAAAACAAAATGGTGAATGCGCTGAAAATAGCCGGAGAACTGCTGGCTGCCTTACCCAAAAATGAATGGTCGCCGGAAACCACCGACAAAAAAGTGGGTTTTGTACATCCCCTGCGACTGGAAGGATCGGCCGAAAAAGCTACCCTTGAATTTATTATCCGTGATTTTACAACCTCGCAATTAGCCGTACATGAAAACAGGCTTCGGCAACTGGCAGAACAGGTGCTGACTGCTCATCCCCAGGCCACCATGCAGTTTATGGTACAGGAACAATACCGGAATATGAAAGAAGTATTGGACCTGCATCCACAGATCATCAGCCATGCCGAAGAAGCGTATGCGCGTACCGGGCTGACCGTAGTTAAAGAACCCATCCGGGGCGGCACAGATGGCAGCAGGCTGAGTTTTATGGGATTGCCCTGCCCCAATCTGTTCACCGGTATGCAGGCTATTCACAGCAAACAGGAATGGATTGGGGTGAGAGATATGGAGAAAGCGGTGGAAATGCTGGTGCAGTTGGTGGGGGTGTGGGAAGAGAGGGAGGTGTAGAATTTCGAATATCGATCAAGGAATATCGAATATCGAACAGAGGAACAGACGAGCAAGGAACAGATGAACGGAATACTGAACTGAGAACCAAAAACATAGAACACAGACCCAAGAACAGGGGGAAGTCATTGAAGAAACAGGAAATTCTTAGCTGGCAGCTGCGTTCCTGTAATATTCTTCTTTTCTAAGCTACTAACCTTGTATAATACGTACCTTACTTAAAATTATTTGTTATGAATATCATTGCAGATTACTGGTGGTTGCTGGCTTTGCTGCTGCTGCTTTTTGCATCGCTGGTTACGGTTAACCAGGGAACCATTGGGGTGATTACCATGTTTGGTAAATACAGGCGCATACTGCGGCCGGGACTGAGTGTAAAAATCCCGCTGATTGAGCAGGTGTTCAAAACCGTGAGTATCCAGAACCGTTCTGTGGAACTGGAATTCCAAGCGGTAACTCTCGATCAGGCCAATGTGTATTTTAAAAGCATGTTGCTGTATTCCGTGGTAAACCACGAAGAAGAAACGATCAAGAATGTGGCATTCAAATTCATCAGCGATAAAGACCTGATGCAGGCCCTGATCCGCACGGTAGAAGGTAGTATCCGGGGCTTTGTGGCCACGAAGAAACAAGCCGAGATCCTGCTGCTCCGCAGAGAGATCGTGGAGTTTGTTAAAGAACAGATCGATCAGTCGCTCGAAAGCTGGGGATATCATTTGCAGGATCTACAGATCAACGATATTACGTTTGATCAACTGATCATGGAAAGTATGAGCCGGGTAGTGGCCAGCAATAACCTGAAAGCTGCCGCCGAAAATGAAGGACAGGCACTGCTGATCACCAAAACCAAAGCCGCAGAGGCCGAGGGTAATGCTATCAAGATCTCCGCCAATGCCGAGAAAGAAGCGGCCCGTTTGCGGGGCCAGGGGGTGGCCCTCTTCCGCGAAGAAGTGGCTAAAGGTATGAGCCAGGCCGCTGAACAGATGAAACAGGCCAACCTGGATACCAATGTGATCCTATTCAGTATGTGGACAGAAGCCATTAAGAATTTTGCCGAGATCGGCAAGGGGAATATCATTTTCCTTGATGGAAGTCCGGAAGGTATGGAAAACAATATGCGACAGATTATGGCGATGGTGAAGATGAAGGAGATGAATAAGGGGTAGTTAAGTCAAAAGTCAAAAGTTAAAAGTGAAAAGTGGTTGTTTGATACGGCCACTTTTTTTTGTGTTTTTATTGCAGGAAACAGTTGGTAAAACGTTAGTTATTTGCGATTTGGTTAACCGGTTGTTGCGATGGTTGTTATCCGGTTAATTCTCTTCCACTGGCTGCAGGGCGGATAGGCTTTTCGTACCTTTAGGGTAGCTCTTTCTCACCTAAAAGTATGTGTTATGAAAAACGAAATTTTATCCGCAAAAGATACGGAAGAAGACCCCGTATGCAGGGTTACTCCTGTTAACAGACAATGCTTTTTCCCGCTCCATTCCGTAAGTGTTTTTTTATTTTTTCTTCTCTTAGTTCCCGCCATTTCTTTATTCTCACAAGGCCTCGGTGTAGGCTCGGGTGTTACTTACAGCAAAGAAGGTGTTCGTTTCTCTGGTACCGTAGTGAAACTGACTATCGGTGAAAAAGAAACCCTTACCACTTTATCGCAGACCGGAAAATCTGTGAAATTTTTTATGCGCGAGATCCAAAGAATTGAAAGAACAGGAGAGAAATGGAAGGTTACGCCTTCCTGGTCCTATACCGAAAGCAGTTACCAGGTATTCAGGTTTACCTGGATCAACGGACAAAGCCAGCTATTAGCCATTTATCAATGGCCTGTCTGGGATATCAGTCTCTCCGATGGCTCACTGGCAGCCAATCTATGGCTCGAAAAACTGGAATGGATTGAAATGGGTACGACAGCCGTTTCTACCAATGCCGGTCTGGCAGTTAATGCACAGGTGCAGTATAAACTGAATGAAGAAGTGATTAACGGAACCATCACGGGCATTGCAGGCAGTCTTGCTACATCGCCTGTTACCTGTATGACGGAAAAAGGAGCCCGGATTACCCTGATGCTGAAAGATATCCGGTCAATTACACGATTGAACAGAACGGCTAAGATTACCCCATCATGGTCCTATACGCAAAGTACTTACCCTTTGTTCGAGGTGGTAAGAACTACCGGTCAGACGATTATACTGGCTTTTGCCGAGTGGCCTATTTTTGATATTGCTGCTGCGGACGGCTCTACCCGTAACACGCAGTGGCTCGATAAAATGGAATATATCAGGGTATTGTAAGCGCCGAAATGGCCAAAGTTGAACGGGTATGTGGGGAATAATATGGATGAAACCTCTTTCTGGCAGTTTGCTGTTCTAACAATGGATGGCTATAACCAGATGTGTAAAAGCTTTCCTAAAAAGCAAGCTATTGGCATATTTATTCACAACCATACTGTTCTTTTGTAGAAGCATCTAATTTTAGCTTCACCTAAACTTATTACAGATGTTCGATCTGCTCCAGATAGACACCCTACAGAAAGCAGCGGCTGCTATTCCGGCTGCGGCAGAAAAAATATCCCTCTGGTCATTGCTCGAAAAAGGGGGCTGGATCATGTATCCGCTATACCTGCTTTTTGTAGCGGCGGTATTTGTATTCATCGAACGCCTCATAGCCATCCGCAAAGCATCGCGCATTGAAGGCAATTTCATGAACATTATCCGTGATAATATTGTCAGTGGAAATGTAGCTGCGGCCCGTAACCTGGCCCGGAATACCAATAACCCCGTGGCCCGCATGATTGATAAAGGTCTGCAGCGCATCGGTAAACCCATCGATGCCATTGAAAAAAGCATGGAGAATGTAGGCAAGCTGGAAATGTATACCATGGAAAAAAATCTTTCCATTCTTTCCCTCATTGCCGGTATTGCACCTATGTTCGGATTTCTCGGAACCATTATCGGTATGATCCAACTGTTTTATGGCATTGCCAGTTCGGGCCAGTTTACCCTGAACGATATTGCCGGTGGAATCTATGTAAAAATGATCACTTCCGGTACGGGCCTCATTATTGGTCTGCTGGCTTATATCGGACACAATGCGCTCACCACACAGATTGATAAAACAGCCAATAAAATGGAAGCGGCCAGTGCGGAGTTCATGGATATACTGCAGGAGCCAACGCACTAATTAAAAATTAGCAATTAATAATTAGTAATTAGTAATGAAAAGAAGCATGAGCCGGGCTGCAGAACAGAGTAGTGGCTTCGTTGCGTCGCACACTTCAGGGTTCTGACCATTACGCAGCAACTTGAGAAAGTCATTTTTGAATTTTGAATTTTTACTTTTGAATTAAGTAACATGAATATCAGGAAACGATTAAAAACGCACCCCGAAGTGCATACCGGCGCGCTGAATGATATTCTGTTCATCCTGCTGTTATTTTTCCTGATCGTTTCTACACTGGCTAATCCCAATGTGATCAAGGTTTCCAATCCCAAGGCCAAAAGCGATACCCGGTCTAAACAGACAGTGGTGATCACTGTAGACAAAGACCAGCACCTGTTCCTTGCCCAGAAGCCCATCACCATCGAGGCGCTTGAAGAAGAACTAAAAGCCTATCTCGCCAAAGAAACCGATAAACCTTCTGTGGTAATCAATGGCGATAGCACCGCACATCTCGGTACGGCTATCCGGGTGATGCAGGTGATCAAAAAATTAGGCGCCACACCTGTCATGGCTGTAGACAATGGCGGTCAGAAATAATGCTGAATCTTCTCTGTTTAACTCCCTATCTCTGTGTTGAAAAAATCATCACTAGGTACAGTCATTATTTTCAACACAGAGATACGGAGGAACAGAGGGGCACAGAGGGTTAATGGGATAGGGTGGCTTTGATCATCCGGTCTTTTCCCTGTAAATCTTTTCGGAGCATAACCGTATAACCCAGCTGCTCAAATAAGTAAACAGTTTCCTTGCCTAGCGCTTCATTGATCTCAACAAAAACAGCACCTCCTTCTCGGAGATGGGTTTTGCCAAATTGGGCGATCTTCCGGTAAAACAACAAAGCATCCTCATCGGGCACAAATAAAGCGAGCGAGGGCTCAAAGTCCAACACATGTCTGGCCATGGTTTCCTGTTCAGCCACTTTGATATACGGAGGGTTACTCACGATCAGGTCAACAACAGGCAAATGCGGCCACTGCCACTCATCTAAAAAATCAGTTTGCTGAAACTGTACGTCCGCTTCAAGGTCGGCAGCATTTTTATGGGCCACTGTTAAAGCGGCTTCACTCACATCAATTGAACTAACAGACCAATCCGGTAATTTCTTAGCCAGTGAAATAGGAATACAACCGCTACCCGTACCAATATCGAGCAGGTTCTTTGTTCTCTGTTCTTTGTTCTCTGTTCTTTGTTCGGTGTTCGATATTCGGTGTTCGGTGTTCGGTGTTCCCTGTTCTTGCTTCTCTGTTCCGCGTTCTGCGTTAAGCCTATCTTCTACAATCCACTCCACCAGTTCCTCTGTTTCCGGTCTGGGTATGAGTACGGCTTCGTTCACAAAGAATTGCATGCCCGTAAACCAGGCTTCCCCCAATACATACTGGATAGGACGGTGTGATTGTAATTCTGCCAGTATTTGTGCCAGGCGCGACTCCTGATCTGCGGTTAGCACAGCCTCTTTATCTATCAGCCGGTCGATCCTTCTTTTACCACTCACATGCTCCAGCACCCAATCGCAGATCTGGGCGGCTTCCCGGATATCATAGTAAGATAACAGTGCGGTACGGGTGGTAACCTGTGCTTCGGAGAGGGTCATGCTGCAATGTTAGCACCATTTGGTTATTTTTGCCAATTCTGTATGAAAGAGACTGATCAGACCTATATGCACCGTTGCCTGGAACTGGCCCGTTTGGGTGCAGGTTCTGTGGCCCCCAATCCCATGGTGGGGGCGGTACTGGTGTATGAGAACCGGATCATTGGGGAGGGGTACCACCAGGTGTATGGAGAGGCGCATGCCGAAGTAAACTGCCTGAATAGTGTGTCCGGGACAGACCAACTGCTGATTCCCCTGTCAACCCTCTATGTATCACTGGAGCCCTGCGCCCATTTTGGTAAAACCCCGCCCTGCAGCGACCTGATCATCCGTAATCAGATCAAAACCGTGGTGATCGGTTGCCGGGATCCTTTTACGGAAGTGGATGGAAAAGGAATTGAGAAACTGCAGCATGCCGGCGTTACCGTAACTGTTGGTGTGTTGGAAGCAGAGTGCCGGGAACTGAATAAGCGTTTTTTCACTTTTGTTACACAGCATCGCCCCTATATTATTCTAAAATGGGCACAAACGGCCAATGGTTTGATAGCGGGAGAGGGCGAAGAACGTTTACTGATCAGTCATGCCTACACCAACCGTCTGGTACACCAATGGCGCAGCGAAGAAGCTGCGATGCTGGTGGGTACGAATACCGCACTGGCAGATGACCCTTCACTGACCAACCGCTTGTGGACAGGCAAGCACCCGGTAAGAATGGTAGTAGACAGGAACCTGCGTTTACCAACCAGCCTGCACTTGTTTGATCAACAACAGAAAACCATTGTGATCAATACCATAAAAGCGGAAGAAAGAAAAAACCTTAGCTACCAAAAAATAGCAGCAACTGACGATACGATTGATGCCATACTGAAAGTGGCATACAAAGAGAAACTGCAAAGTATCCTCGTGGAAGGTGGCGCTGCGCTGCTCCAATCTTTTATTAACAAAGGTCTCTGGGACGAAGCCCGCATCATCACCAACCCACAGCTAACAGTACCTGAAGGCCTGCCGTCACCCATTTTACCAATAGCGATTCCTGCAAAAACTGAACATATCACAACAGATATCCTATCCATCTATATCAACAAACCAGTAACAAGCAACCAGTAACCTGTAACCAGAACCCACCATGCTCTACCTCCTCGGCAGTATCATCCTCACCAGTTACCTTACATTGGCTTTTAAAATGTGTGAGAAATACGGGGTCAGTATTTTTCAGGCTATCGTGTTCAATTATATCACCTGTGTGATCACGGGTTCTGTGGTAAATGGGTCGTTCCCTGTAAACGCAGAAGTGATGCAGACACCCTGGTTTCGCTGGGCCTGTGTAATGGGGGTATTATTTGTGTCAATTTTTAATGTGGTGGGTATTACCGCGCAGAAAATCAGTGTGGCGGTGGCTTCGGTGGCCAATAAATTATCACTGATTATTCCGGTTGTGTTATCCGTATATCTCTATAACGAAACAGTAGCGGGCTGGAAACTGGTGGGTGTATTGCTGGCGTTGCTGGCGGTGGTATTAACCTGTTATCCACAGCAGAAAAAAACGGAAGATCATCACCCGACACACCGGAAATGGGAATATTTGCTGCCCCTGATCCTGTTTGTGGGAAGTGGGTTACTGGATTCACTGATTAACCATGTACAGAAAACCTATGTAACCGATGCCAATTACAATGCCTACCTCATCAGCGGATTTTTATCGGCGGGTACAATCGGCACTACGATATTGCTGGTGCAGTATACCCGCGGTAAACAGCAGTTTTCGCTGAAGAATCTACTGGCCGGTATCATTATCGGGATCCCCAACTATTTTTCGATCTGGTGTCTCGTGAGGTTTCTGAAAGAGAGTCCCTGGCAAAGCAGTGCCAGCATACCGGTTAACAATATGGGCATTGTCTTATTCAGTTCGCTGGTGGCCTGGCTGTTATTCAAAGAAAAACTCTCCCGGCTCAACTGGGTTGGTATCGCATTATCTTTGCTGGCTATTTACCTCATTGCATTTGGTGATACTTTATGAGCGAACCGGATTATTACCTTACCATCGAAAAAACGGCCATGGCCGAATACAAAGACAGGGGCAGTAAGTTCCTGGCTTTTGCCTATCCGGTACAAACGCCGGATGATTGTAAACTGAACTTGCAGCAACTGAAGAAAGAACATCCCAAAGCCGTGCATCATTGTTTTGCCTACCGCCTCGGTTGGGAGGGTAACCAGTTCAGGGTAAGTGATGATGGTGAACCATCGGGCACCGCCGGCAGACCTATTCTGGGGCAGATAGACAGTAAACAGCTCACCAACACCCAGGTAGTGGTAGTGCGTTATTTCGGTGGTACCTTATTAGGCGTGCCGGGCCTGATACAGGCGTATAAATCAGCAACGGCCATGGCTTTGCAGCTGGTGCCCATTGTGCAGAAACCGATTGAAGTATTGTATGAACTGCATTTTGATTATACGCTGATGAATGATGTGATGATGGTGATCAAACAAACGAGCTGCAGTATCAGCTCCCAGGAAATGCAGTTGTTCTGCTTACTGCAGATAGGTATTCCCAAAGCCCGGTTGGAGGAAGTATTGTATAAACTCAATGATATCCGCGGGTTGGAACTGATACCTGTTCCTAAAAAATAACCTTTCTATATTCAGGCTTTACCGGTGAGCCGATAAACATAGAGCCCTACAATCTCTTTGATAAGATACGACCAGTCGTTAAGCAGACTTATTTCAGGAAGTATGGTGTTTTCAAAAGTTTCACGAATGGGGATGGATTTATAATCACAGGGAAAAATAACGATTTTGAAATCAGCTTTGTTGAAAACGCTGATAGAACGTTTCATATGTTGCGCAGAAGTAATCAGTACAAAAGGAGGCTGCAAGTGGAGTGAATCAGTGAGTATTTTCGAATATATCGCATTTTCATAGGTGTTTCGAGAACGACTTTCCATAATGATGTCTTCCGGTTTCACCCCGTTTGCTATTAATTGTGATCTCAGATAAATGGCTTCGGCTGGTTCTTTTTGTCTGATCGTACCTGTTCCGCCACTTACAATAATCTTTTTGATAATACCCTGGTGATATAAATTGGCAGACTGAATAAAACGATCTGCACTCGAACCAAAATACCCTCTATCATTTTTATCATAACCTGCTAATCCGCCCAGCAGAATACCCGCTTCATACGTTTTATTGCCAGGCAGATCAACGGGTATGGGTTGCCAGGCCAGATTGGCTACCCGGTATAAGTAGGGGTTGGTGAAAAGTATCCCGATCAGGATGGCTGTTACGCCCAATATCTTTTTCCATTTTGCATTCCTGATTACAGCACGCATTAATAACAGGATCACCATCCACCAGAAAGGAATCAGGAGAAAAAACAGAATTTTGGAGAGGATAAAAAACATATACCGTATTTGGAACAAGATAAAATATTCTTACCATATAGTCCGATAGTTAGGATAAGCTCCATTAGGTAAGGTAGGGCCGTAATAGCACATGATTTGTCAGCTCTAATAAAAAACAACCGCGCCTTTGCGCCTTTGCGAGCAAATATTCTCGCAAAGGCGCAAAGGCGCGGGTAAATCAGGTGAGGCAGGATTTTTACCCTGTAAAACTTTTACTCACCACCAGTTCTTTGCTGCCAGGTGTATACATGTAAAATCCTTCCCCGCTTTTAACGCCTAATTTTTTGGCGGTTACCATATTCACCAGCAAAGGACAAGGCGCGTATTTGGGATTACCAAAGCCCTGATACAATACGTTCAATATACTCAGGCATACATCCAACCCGATAAAATCAGCTAACTGCAAAGGCCCCATGGGATGGGCCATACCCAGTTTCATGACGCTGTCAATGGCTTCAACACCCGCCACTCCTTCATACAAACTGTAAATGGCTTCGTTGATCATAGGCATTAAAATGCGGTTGGCGATAAAACCGGGATAATCATTCACTACACAGGGTATTTTGCCCAGTTCCTTACTCAAAGCCACGATCTGCCCGGTTATTTCCGGTAAGGTTGCATACCCGTTAATGATCTCCACCAGTTTCATCACCGGTACAGGGTTCATAAAGTGCATACCGATCACTTTCTCCGGGCGCTGGGTGGCAGCAGCAATTTTAGTGATGGAAATAGAAGAAGTATTGCTCGCTAAAATGGTATGTTTGGGCGCTTCCTCATCCAGTTGTGCAAAAATTTTGAGTTTCAGGTCTATGTTCTCGGTGGCCGCTTCTACCACCAGGTCTGCATGGGCCACACCCCTGGCCAGATCGCTTTGGGTGGTCAGGTTGGCCAGTGTTTGTTTCTTTTGTTCGGCGGTAAGGGTACCCTTGGTTACCTGGCGGTCCAGGTTTTTATCAATGGTCTGCAGCGCTTTTTCCAGCTGCATCACATTTACATCTACCAGGGTTACGGTAAATCCAGCCTGGGCAAATACATGGGCAATCCCGTTACCCATCGTACCCGCTCCAATAACGGTGATGTTCTTCAATGACATGTTCAAATAGTTTGGTTTGGCAATCGTTGGCAGCAAAGGTAAAGGCAGTGGCCGATATGGGGCGGTTGGCCCCAAAGAAATTATGTGCTTCCGGAATGAGCAGGAGCTTTTCGCTTCTTCAACCCGCCCAACAGTTATTTCTTTTTCTTGAAATCGCCCCTTTTCCAGGCTTTGATAAAGTCTGCCCAGGCAGCAGGGTTCAGGATATTCATGGGTGGCACCTGTCCGCTGTAATAGGCTTTACTGGCTTGCTGGCGAAGCTGGTAATTAATAGCTTCCTTACCATCGGCGGGCAGGCTATTGATGAGGATGCGGCGCTGGGCCTCATCGGTATTCTTGCGGGCGGTTTCATAGAGATCATCCGCCACTTTGTTATTCACAAAATCGCGTTCAAACTGCTCGCGGGTAGGACGGGGTTTCAGGATGGTGGCGGGCAAATAAGCCGTATCGCTCACCAATAACTGTATTACACTGTATTGATTGCCATCCAGGTTCAGCGGGATCTGGATACTGCGGTTTTTAAAGCCGATACTGGAGAATGTGATCTTGTCGCCCTTCAATACCGCAATGGAAAAGACACCGTCGAAGCTGGTAATGGTCCCGCGGCCCTTGCCCTCCACAATCACACTACAGGAGGGAACACCCTGTAAGCTGTCGGCCGTCATTACCACCCCGTATAACTGCACTACCGAATCGCGGTAGGGACTGGTCTGCTGCGACCAGCTTTTCTGCGCCCAAAGCAATGTTACCAGTAAAAGAAGGTATTGTATCGGTTTCCTCATGCGGTTCAAAAATACAAAGGGTTTGTACATAAAATCCAATATCCGGGCTCCCGGTAGCGGGTTTCCTGCTATTTCCAACAAAGTAAGGTTGCCAACTGTTAACTTTGCAGCCTGATTTCTTTTTTAACAAAAACTTTCGTGATGACAGAAGCAGATATATTGAAGGCACTGAGCAATGTGCAGGAACCCGATCTGGGCAAGGACCTCGTAACCCTGAACATGGTAAAAGACGTGGCCATTAACGGCAATGAGGTAAGTTTTACCATTGTATTAACCACTCCGGCCTGCCCCATGAAGGACATGATGCGCACGGCCAGCGAAAATGCGATCAAATTACTGGTCAATAAAGAAGCCAAAGTACAGGTGAACTTTACTGCCAATACGTCTACTACCCGTAAAGACAACCAACAGGTATTGGCCGGTGTAAAAAATATTATCGCAGTAGTGAGTGGAAAAGGAGGCGTGGGTAAAAGTACTGTATCGGCCAACCTGGCCCTGGCCCTGGCCGAGGGCGGCGCCAAAGTGGGATTGATGGATGCGGATATTTACGGCCCCAGTGTACCCATCATGTTCGGCGTACGTGGCGAGCGGCCCCTGATGAAGGATGTGAATGGCAAAGGAATGATTGTTCCGTTGCAGAAATTCGGCATTAGTCTCATCAGTATCGGGTTATTGGTAGATGAGAAAAATGCGGTGGTATGGCGTGGTCCCATGGCCAGCAGTGCTATCCGCCAGTTTATTACCGATGTAGACTGGGGCGAGCTGGATTATCTCGTGATTGATATGCCACCCGGCACCGGCGATATTCACTTAACCCTGATGCAGACCGTACCAGTAACTGGTGTAGTGATTGTTACCACCCCGCAGAATGTAGCGTTGGCCGATGCCAAAAAAGCGATTGCCATGTTTGGACAGGCGCAGATCAATGTGCCCATCATCGGACTGGTAGAAAACATGGCTTATTTTACCCCGGCAGAATTACCTGAAAACAAATACTATCTCTTTGGTAAGGAAGGCGGCAAACGTCTGGCCGAAGAATATGAACTGCCTTTCCTGGGTCAGATTCCGCTGGTACAATCTATCCGCGAAGGAGGTGATAACGGTGTGCCGGCCATGGTAGGCACTGACGCGGTTAGCCAGCAGTCGTTCAGAGCCTTTGTATCCGCAGCGGTTCGTAATATAGCCATGCGTAATGCCAACATGCCTCAAACACAGGTGATAGAAATGGCTGGATAGCAATGCATCATACCACTTTCCTTGTATAGTAAAACCCAATGAGTACAGGTTTCAGACCGCTATTCATTGGGTTTTTTTGTGCAGAAATAATATTTCTGAAAAATATTTGTCTAAAAACTTATATTTAATGGGTAAGAAACACACGATTGAAAAAAATCTTTGCCATATCCATGCTTGTTCTCTACCTGTTCAACCTGGTGGGATATCCATTATTATTTGATCATTTAATGGATAAGGCAAATCAAAAACTGGTGGCAAAATTAGACGCTGTTGATTTCGAAGAATCAGGGTTGATTGAGATTAAACTACCCATGCAGCTCCCTTATTCCTTAGGTAAAAACAGTTATGAAAGATTTGACGGACAATTGGAATGGAAAGGAGTTGTCTATAACTATGTAAAACGAAAGATCACCAGCGATACCCTGTACCTGCTTTGTTTGCCTAATGAACAAGGTACAAAACTACTGACCGCCCAAAAACAATATGGCAAACAGCTGATTGATCTGCCTGGTGATAAAAAAGGGAAAGAACCTGCTGAGAAGAAAGGTTCCCAATCTACACAGTACAAAAATATCGAACTGAATTATGCCATTTTTGTTTTTTCAGTACCAGTAAAACAAAAATGTTTTTACAAAACGCCTTCGCTTCCTGAATTATTGATTGCCAAACAGGAACAACCGCCTGATTCTCTTCTCTCAATTGCAAACTGTTAATTCAGTATCACAAATCGACAGTTTTTGCTACTGTTCAATCCAGTAATGCAGTTGTGCTAAAACACTTCATTTACTATTGTTTACATTTTATTGTATTGTTATGCCATTCATACCACTTGAATCGCATCTTCCTGGTATTACCGGACTGCTGGAATACCATAAGGAGGCTGCTGAGCCTATACGTTATCTGACGCAATACTTATTGCGCGGCCCAAATACACTCAGTGAAGGAGAACGGGAGCTGATTGCTACTGTTGTTTCCTCAGGCAATCAATGTACGTTCTGTACTACGGCACATACGGCAGCCGCAGATAAACTGCTGGGTGAAACTGCTACCACCACGCAGGTTAAAAAAGACATTACTTCAGCGGATGTGAGCTCTAAGATCAAAGCATTGCTGCATATAGCTGTACTTGTAAGAGAGAGTGGTAAAGCCGTTACAGAAGCTGCGATACAAGCGGCCAGAAAAGAAGGTGCAACAGACCTGGAGATACATGATACGGTTCTGATTGCGGCTTTGTTCTGCCTGTATAACCGTTATGTTGACGGATTGGCCACTTCGCTGCCCTCCGATGATCAGTACTATGATGTATTGGCCAACCGGCTGGTAACACATGGGTATACCCGTTTGCCGCAAGGATATGATCATTTAAAAAAATAATCACTCATCTTATTACCTACAACCGACCATTATGAAATATATGTTTTCAATCATACTGATATTACTCACTGTAGCAGGTTTTGCGCAGGAAATAAAAATATCGGGAATCGTTACCGATGCCAGAAGCAAAGAAGCGGTAGCCGGAGCCAGCATTACCGTAAAAGGGAAACTGTCCGGAGCTACTACCGATGAGAACGGGAAGTTCACGCTTGTTCTTTCAAAAATGAAAATACCGTTTACCCTGATCATTTCAGGAGTTGCACATGAAAGCAAAGAATATATCGTAAAAACAAATGGAGAACAGGTTTCCGTTACTCTTTCACAAAAAACCAATACACTTGATGAAGTAGTGTTCGCCGCATCAAGGGTAAATGAGAATATCCTTCGCTCACCGGTGAGTATAGAAAAAATGAATCAGAAGGCTATCAAAGAAAATCCTTCACTTACTTTTTACGATGGGTTACAAAACCTGAAAGGGATGGAAGTGGTGACCAGCAGCATCACGTACAAACAGGTTAACACAAGAGGGTTTAACAGTACAGGTAACTCACGTTTTCTGCAATTGGTGGATGGTGTAGATAACCAGACACCTGGACTCAATTTTTCAGTGGGGAATCAGTTTGGAGCTTCCGATCTCGATATAGAAAGTGCAGAACTCATTCCAGGTGCGGCGTCAGCTTTATATGGTCCCGTTGCCTTTAATGGGTTGCTGATGATGCGGACCAGAGACCCCTTCCACTACCAGGGATTGTCTGCACAGGTAAAAACCGGTGTTAACCATATTGGTTCAACTGATCCCAAAGCACAAGGTATTTACGATTTTTCTTTGCGTTATGCCAAAGCCTTTAATAACCGCTTTGCATTTAAATTCAATATAGCTTATTTAACAGGTCTTGACTGGTATGCCAATAACTACGAAGATGTAAGTGCGCAAACTCCCCCCGGCCAGCGTGGACCATCCAATCCTGGCAGGGATGGCTTGAATATTTATGGAGACGAAGTGTCCAGAACATTACCCGGCATTGGTTTGGTAAGTCGCACCGGTTATGAAGAAAAAAACCTGATGAACTATCAGGTGTATAGTCTGAAAACCAATGCTGCACTGCATTACAGGGTTTCAGATAATCTCGAATTAATTTACCAGTTCAACTATGGGAAAGGAACCGCCAGTTACACAGGAAGCAGCCGTTTTGATCTGAACAATTTTGTACTCAGCACACACAGGCTGGAATTAAAAAGCAGTCGTTTTTTTATTCGTAGTTATGCAGTAACGGAAAATTCACACGATTCGTATAATACCCGTTCCCTTGCACAGTTTATCAACCGTACCTGGGTGAAGGATTTGTCGGGTGCAACCGTTGCGCCTAATCTGGCAGATGATACATGGTTTACCCGGTATACAGCAGCCTATAACGGAACCATTGCCGGAGTTTCGGCCAATGACCATTCAGCGGCGAGGGGATTTGCCGATATAGGCAGGTTATTACCCGGCAGTAGTGAATATGAATCAGCCAAGGGCAACCTGATCCATAATTATGGATTACAGGGAGCCGGCGTTTTCAGTAACAGCAAATTTTATCATACAGAAGGCCAGTATGATTTTTCCGGATTCACCAAAGTGGTTGAATGGCTGATGGGCGGAAGTTTCCGTTACTATGATATGTTTACCAATGGCAGTCTGTTTGATGATAAAAACAGTAAAGTAACCATCAAAGAATATGGTGCGTTTACACAAGTGAGTAAAAAGTTATGGGATGATCGCCTGAAACTGACAGCTTCGATCCGTTACGATAAAAATGAAAACTTCAGCGGAAATTTTACACCACGTTTTTCAGCAGTGTATACCGCAGCACGTAACCATAATTTCAGAGTATCCTATCAAACAGGGTTCCGGAATCCAACACCCGTTGACCAGTACATCAAACTGAATGTAGGCCCTATTACAATTCTGGGAGGGGCGCCCAATAACAGTAAAGGGATGAATGTGTATGAGAATTCATTTACTGCGGCTTCAGTAGGCGCTTTTGGTGCAGCTTTTGGTGCAGCCGTTGCAGCCGGAACACCGTTTCCTACTGCTGTAGCCAACAACAAAGCACTGTTACAGAAATCAGCTGTGGCTTATATCAAACCAGAACAACAGAAAGCATTTGAAATCGGATACAAGGGAATCATCAGCAACGCATTGGTACTTGATGTGAACTATTATTACAGCAGTTACACCAACTTTATTCTGAACACGGTGGTATTGCGCCCGGAGAATACGGTTCTGGCAGCGGATGGATCTGTTAATGCTGCAGCTGCTACCGATATTTTAAGTGGCAAAGCACCAGCCTTCCAATTGTACACCAATGCAGAAGATAAGGTGTCGTCGCAAGGTGCCGGATTGGGGCTGACCTGGATGATGCACAACGGGTATACACTGGGAAGTAATCTTACCTGGGCTTCTTTTAATCTGCGTAATGCCAATCCGAGTAATATTGCAGCTTTCAATACACCTGAATGGAGCACCAATTTCAGTTTTGGTAACAGTAATGTGGGTAAAGGGTATGGATTTAATCTTACCTGGCACTGGCAGAATTCGTTCGACTGGTACGGTACTTTTAATGGCACACGTCCCGGCAGGATTGATGCGTATTCGCTCATTGATCTGCAGTTCAACAAGAAACTGCCAAAAATGCATTCCACCATTAAACTGGGTGCCAGCAACCTGTTGAATCACCGGGTTTACACTGCCTACGGTTCGCCCGTGATTGGCGGTATCTATTATGTGTCATACACTTTTGATTCTCTTTTTAAATAAATCTTATGTCTGCCATCAGAAGTTATCATATAGGGTTATTTCTGCTTTGTTTCATCAGCAACGCTATGGGAGGAGCTGTTTCTACCTTGATGTCGGTGTATCTTCCTGTAGCAGTAAAAGATTTGTTGGGAACTACTGAACAGGGTTATATAGATACCATCAGTGCTTATATAAACGCACTCTTTATTGTAGGCTGGGCCATGGGTGGTTTTATCTGGGGAATGATCGGTGATACAGGCGGAAGAAAACTGGCATTATTATTATCCATTGCCTGTTACGGGTTGTTTACAGTAACAACGGGTATGGCAGACAACTGGGGAATAGTGTTGCTCTGCCGGTTTATGAGCGGCTTTGGTGTGGGTGGGGTGTTGGTGACATCTGTTACGCTGCTTACTGAAGTATGGCCGGATAAAAGCAAAGCCATATTTATCGGCATCCTTTCCATCGCATTCCCGGTAGGTATTTTTTCTGCAGGGCTAATCAATTATTTTGTTGATTCCTGGAGGGAAGGATTTTTGATAGGGCTGATCCCGCTGGCAATGTCCATTAGTGGAATATTTTTTTTGCAGGAATCAACTCATTGGAAATCAACCGGCACTCGTTTGTCAGGTAATTCTGTGCGGTTAGTATTCTCCGCTGTTTATCGCCGCGACCTGTTGCTGGGCTCCCTCACTTTTGGTACCATGCTTATCGGGTTATGGGCTATCTTTTCCTGGTTACCTACCTGGGTGCAGAGTATCAGTGGTTCGGCAGATGCACAGAAAGAACGTGGACTCAGTATGATGCTGTTGGGAATGGCAGGTTTAACCGGAGGATTTTTTTCGGGCTGGCTGGCCAAAGCTATCGGGATGCGTAAAAGTATGATCCTTTGTTTCAGCGTCTGTGTGGTATTATCCTTTGTATTATTTAAAACCAACAAAGTGTTCAGCCCTGTTATCTATCCCCAGATAGCAGGGCTTGCTTTGTTCTTCGGTGCCAGCCAGGGTGTGTTGTCATCCTATATTCCACAGTTATTTCCCTCCACCATTCGTGCAACTGCTACCGGCTTTTGCTTTAATATAGGAAGACTGTTTACAGCGGCTGCTGTGTTGTCGGTGGGGATACTGGTGCATACTTTAGGTGGTTATGGCAATGCCATTTTTATTTTTTCGCTGGTATTTATACCGGGGTTGCTGGTGATACTTTTTATCAAACACAAAAAAACAAACTAAACCATTATGGCACATATTCAGGTAACAGAAGGTGTACCGGGCATCAGAAGCCTGGTTATGTTCAGGCCGGAAACAGGAAAACACTTGTACGATCTGGCACAGGTATTACTTCGCGGCCCATCACCTTTATCCGAAGCGGAGCGCGAATTGATTGCTGCTTATGTATCTCATAGAAATGACTGCCTGTTTTGTAAAAGTAGTCATGCAGCAGCGGCAAGATGTTTATATCAAACCGATCAGCAACTGGTAGATGAAGTGTTGGAGAACATGGAACAGTCATCTGTTAGTAATAAAATGAAAGCATTGTTACGCATAGCAGGTAAGGTACAGATACTTGGTAAAGAAGTAAAACAGGAAGACATTGATATGGCCAGGGCAGCGGGCGCAATAGACAGGGCTATCCATGATACGGTTTTGATAGCCGCATCATTTTGCATGTTCAACCGTTATGTAGATGGGCTGGCATCACTCACACCACAGGATCCTGCTGTTTATGCGGAGATGGGTAAACGGATGGCTGAACAGGGGTATGTTTTGCCACAAACCAATCATACATAAACAAAACACAAACATGGCTTATATCGATCTTGGAAATGAATTACCCGGTATCAGGGGGTTGATGTTGTACCGACCAGATACTGCCCAACCTTTAAATGAACTGGCTGAGCTGTTGCTCCGCGATGATAACAACAGTTTGTCACGCGGAGAGCGCGAATTGATTGGTACTTATGTATCTTACCTGAACGATTGTTTTTTCTGTCAGAATGTGCATGGCGCACTGGCAGGACATTATCTGCAATGTACCATAGAGCAGATTGATGCAGTCAAACAAGGTCCGGAGAATACACTGATCTCACCCAAAATGAAAGCTTTGCTGGCCATAGCCCGGCAGGTACAGCAGAGCGGGAAAGCTGTATCGGAGATGTTTATTGATGCCGCAAAACAACAAGGTGCCACAGACAGGGAACTGCATGATATAGTGCTGATTGCCGCGGCTTTCTGTATGTTCAACCGTTATGTAGACGGGTTGGGTACATGGGCACCGCCGGATCGTAATTTTTATATCAACCGTGCACCCAAAAGAGCGGCAGAAGGGTATCTTGATTTTGATCTGAACAAATAAATTGACCAATTAACATAACCAAGTATGAAAAATTTCGCATTTATTACAGGTCTGCTTGTGTTATTTGCAGCAGAGATTCTGCGTGTGTATTTTATCATGCCTTTCCCGGGCAGCCAGGAGGCGGATACCATCGATATCGCCTATTTTATCGCCAGAAATATCTGGTGGTTCCGTATAGCGGGTTTGCTATTGATAGCATATCCTGCCGTGGTGTTTTTTGATCGGTCAGGAGCCTGGAAAAGAGCGGGTCTTGTGTTATTGCTGATGCTGTATGGTGCAGTGGTTTATCTTGTTAATTTTAGTATGGAAGCGGATAAGATGTTTTACCAGCCCGGGTACAAACATTTTGCAACAGGTGCCGCCAATACAATTGGTGCCCATAAACTGGTTTTGGGTGTAACGGTTAATGGCGTGTCGAAAGCGTATCCTATTCAATTGATCGGATATCATCACCAGGTAGCAGATACGGTGGGCAATCAACCGGTGATGGTTACGTATTGTACTGTTTGCAGAACAGGCCGTGTATATAACCCTGACGTAAATGGGAAAATGGAACTGTTCCGCCTGGTGGGTATGGATCATTTTAATGCCATGTTTGAAGATGCCACTACAAGGAGCTGGTGGCAACAGGCTACTGGCGTTGCCATTGCCGGCACATTAAAGGGAAAACAACTTGCCGAGATTCCATCGGAACAAATGAGCCTGGCTGCCTGGCTCAGAAAATATCCTGCATCACAAGTGATGCAGCCCGACAGTACATTCAAAGAGAAGTATGAAAAAATGGATAGCTATGATAAAGGCTTATCCAAAAGCAAACTTACAAAAAGGGATGCCTCATCGTGGAATGCAAAGTCGTGGGTGTTGGGTTTGCAACAGGGGGCTGTTTCGCGTGCATATGACTGGAATCAATTGGTTAGAACAAAAATCATCGAAGATTCACTTCCGGGTTTGCCATTGATGATTATACTGGAAAAGGATAGCACATCTTTTCATGCATATAACCGTTCACTGAATGGACAAAACCTTCATTTTACAAAAGATACCACTGAACTGTGGAAAGATATTGCTACCGGTTCAGTATGGAATGCTGATGGTAAAAGTATCAGCGGGCCATTGAAAGGGGCACAGTTACATTCTGTACAGGTTTATCAGGAGTTCTGGCATTCCTGGCAAACCTTTCATCCCGGAACAGGGCGTTACCAGCGCAATAGTAGGTGAGCAGTTGTTACTGTGATTGCGTTTTGTGGGAGCTGATCAAGGTCAGAAACAATCATTTTGCAAAGGGTTTTTGTCAGGCTGTTTTTGTGTTCCTTCAGTGTGGGTAGGATCCTCTCATGCCTGCTGTCAAATCGTTTATATAGGAAATTTTCCATTCATCTTATTGGGCTGGGCATACAAATGGAGTTTTCTTACCTTCAATCCATGTATACTTTATCCACTTTTAAAGAAAAAGACACCGCAGTTATACTCGAATTCATGAAAACCCATTCCTTTGCCATGCTGATGGCCGTGGATGCGGAGCAGCGGCCCGTGGCTACGCAGATTCCTTTTTTGTTTGCGGAGCGGGAGGGACAGTTGTACCTGCGCGGACATATTATGAAGGGTAACGATCACCACAAAGCCATAGAACAGAATAAGCAGGTATTGGTAGTATTTACCGGTCCCCATTGTTATATCAGTGCCAGTTGGTACGAACCCAAACACCAGCAAACGGCTTCTACCTGGAATTATATGTCGGTGCACGCCCGTGGAGAGTTGCGTTTTTTGTCTGATCAGGAACTGTTGCAGGTGCTGGACGATACCACCAGTTTTTACGAGAACAATCCTTCTTCGCCATCTCTATATAAAGGGATGTCATCAGAATATGTGCAGCGGATGGCCAAAGCCATTGTGGCATTCGAGATCAAAGTGAGTTCGCTCGAACATGTGTTTAAACTGAGCCAGAACCGCGATCAGAAAAGTTATGAGAATATTTTGGCTAAATTGGAGGCCGGTGATCCTAATGCACAGGGCGTGGCCCATGAGATGCGCAAAAGAAAGGATCAGCTGTTTGCGTAATGAGAACTCTGATTGCAGTAATAAGCTTCCTTACTTTGACTGCCTGTACCGGTGGTTTAAAAACCCAGCGTTTGCAAGTGCAAAATTTCGATAAACAAGGGCACCGCGGCTGCCGCGGACTGATGCCGGAGAATACTATTCCCGCCATGCTGCATGCCATTGACCTGGGGGTAACTACATTGGAAACCGATGCGGTCATCACACAGGATCAACAGGTATTGCTGAGCCATGAACCTTTCTTCAACCATGAGATCACTACAAAGCCGGATGGCAGTCCGGTAACCGAAGCGGAGGAAAAAAGTCTCAATATGTACCGGATGAATTATGCAGCGATCAAGACCTACGATGTGGGCCAACGCCCGCACCCACGTTTTCCGAAGCAGCAAAAAATGGCGGTACAGAAACCCCTGCTGGCCGATATGATTGATGCGGTAGAAACCTATTGCCGCAATAACCAGAAGCCCTTACCTCAATACAATATCGAAACCAAGAGCCAGGCGGCTACAGATGATCAGTACCATCCCAAACCGGCAGCGTTTGTAGAATTACTGGTGGGAGTGATCAAAGCTAAAAACATAACAGAACGGGTCATCATCCAATCTTTTGATCCGGGTACCTTGCAATACCTGCACGAAAAATATCCATCCATCAAAACGGCCTTACTGGTAGAAGGCAACGACCCCAAACCCTTTGCCCTGCAGCTGCGCGACCTGGGTTTTATACCAACGATTTATAGTCCGGAACATACATTGGTAACTCCTTTGCTCGTAAAACAATGTCGCGATGCCGCTGTGGGTCTGGTGCCCTGGACAGTAAATGATGCTGTAAGAATAAAAGAGTTGAAACAAATGGGAGTTACAGGGGTTATTACTGATTATCCCAATCTGTTTAAGGGATTATAACCAGCAGACAATCAGGGCTGTAGCTCCACTGCTACCCGGCATACAGACACCATGCTAAAGCGTGGTCTTAATAAGAAATGATATTGTATTCTCATCAGTTGTTTTGCAAGAACAGTTTGTGCCGTTAGACATCCTATAGCACCTTTTTTTCATTTTAGATGGTTTCCGGATTCATTTATATATAATTTAGAGATCGAAATTTGAATTCACTACAAAATACGGGAGTGTATTATTCAACTGTTCAACTATGAAACTAACTATTGGCACTAAACAAAATCTGTTTACCTATGCTGTGTTCTTAGCCATTGCACTGGCAGGTATTTATTATGGTAGAGCCATTACCCATAGTTATGCATTTGTACGCGCGTGGGATTTTACCAATCTGGTATTGATGTTGGTTGGTATACCTTTTTTGTTTCTTCAGTCAAGGGCTGGGTTACCGGAATTTTGGGACAGTACTATCTCCCATAAGAAAAGAATTCTTTATCCACTGCTGATCGGTATCTGTTTTGGTTTGCTGGATATACTGATTGTAAAAGTGATTATGCACCCGACCCCTTACACTGAACTTCCTCCTTTTTTGCAACCTTTTCCTTATTCCGTATTTCTATATGTTTCGGGTGCATTTGAGATAGAAGTATTTTATAGACTAATCCCCCTTACGCTGATCCTGTTACTGGGTAAGTGGCTTAAAAACGGGCAGTACTATACTTATTTTGTATGGGCCGGTATTCTGCTAACAGCCTTACGGGAGCCATTGGAACAATTCCCGGATGGAAATCTGGCTTTCATCCTGTATTCACTAATCACCGGATTACTGATGAATGCCTTGCAGGCTTTTTATTTCACCAAAGCTGGTTTTGTTGCCTCCATTAGTGTACGACTCGGACATTATTTGCTCTGGCATATTCTGCTCGGTGTTTATGTTCAGTTCTTTGAGCTTCCCTAAAACCGGGTTTTAGCTGATACGCTCTCTTTGAACTCTTAGTCAAACACTCTGTGTTTCAGCAACATGGCTGAATAGATAAGAAGGTTCACTATAAAAAGAACAAGAGAAAAGAGCAGATGATACTCCGGTTTCCTAAAGTAGAATTAAACATTTTAGTAAACATCTATAATTGAGATATCAAGTTGCTATGGGATAGAGATTTTTTAACAATACTTTCTTCGTAGACTAAATATCTATCTGACAGGGTTCTCAACTATTCTCTTTAATTTAGGGATCATTCACTTAAGTAAAATATGAGGCACTTAGTTACGGAGACGGGATTAGTCTAAGGAATATCCCCCAAACTTACTGCTGCAACTGGCTTTTATACTTTTCATAAATACCATCTAATGGAAAATTATAAAGGGGGATCAATTATAGTAACATTGATGATGTTTTCTATTAGTTTCTTCCCCGAACCTGTATCCTCTCAGTCAGCTAAAGTCAAAACAATTAAGGGCTACGGAATCAGTTCATTAGATTCTGTGCTTATGCAAAAGGAGTTTGCCGGAAAAGTAGTGTATATTGATATATGGGGTGTTCATTGTATTCCCTGCATAGAAGAGTTTGCTTACAACGAGCCTCTGAAAAATCGGTTTAACGGTAAGGACGTAGCTTTTTTATATCTCTCTTTAGATTACGATCACAAAGACGATTATGATTTATGGCGAAAAATGATACAAGCTAAGAACCTCATTGGATACAATATGTTTATTTCAGCTAAGTTTTATATGAATATCTGGAACAGTATCCGGGATAGTGTAAACAAAAAAGATATGTACCTGATTCCACACTATATCATTGCTGACCGAAATGGGAAAATTGCTTTTGCAGACGCCGCTAGGCCGAGTTCACAAGATATATTGTACAATCAAATCGAAGCCGTGCTGCAAAAGAAAGATTGATAATATCAGTCTGGTGGGGTTGGCATTCCTGAATGATAATCATCTGTCTTCTTCTTTTTTAACCCCAGCTCCCAGGCCGGGGCAATTGAACCCCTTCTTCCTCCGGGCCTTAGCTCCATGTCAGGGCTGAAGCCCGCTGGTATGTGAGTATACTTTGCCCATGCTAAAGCATGGGGTTAATAAAATGCCTTTCTTTTAATTTTTCTCCGGTGCCACTTCGATTCTCTCTTTTACCCTTCTCTTTGTTCTTCTCTTAGTGAAACACCCTGTATATCAGTAACATCGCTGAATACGTATGAGGGTTTAATAAGCGAAGAACAAGAAAAAAGAGGAAAGAACTGCAATTTTGTACTTCGATGAAACCGCTTGCTGCTATTAAAAGCGATATCTTTTATGTAACTTAAAGTTTTCTTTTATTGCCCATTCACCACCACCCCATGCATCCAGACATCCAGGTCTACCATGATAAACAAACACCCGCCGATGCCGCCATCTGCGATCTGCTTGCCAAACTGATCTGTGAAAGTTTACCAGAAGCAGAATACAAGATCTGGCATGCACAACCCGTTTGGTTTTTGGAAGGGAATCCCGTTGTGGGATATGGTAAACTGAAAAACTGTATCAGGCTATTGTTCTGGAGTGGCCAGTCGTTTGAAGAACCCGGCCTGCAGAATGAAGGCAGTTTTAAAGCGGCAGAGATCCGGTATACATCGGCAGCTCAGGTAAAGCCCAAAGACCTTAGACGCTGGTTGAAAAAAGCGGAACTGATACAATGGGACTATAAAAATATCGTGAAACGGAGAGGGGTGCTGAAAAGACTGAAATAAACAGTAAGCATAGTCTAAGAACAAAGCATCCCCCATAGCTGAAATTTAAAAAGGTGGCCCGTTACCAGGCCACCTTTTTATGTATCGATACAGCAGTGATTAAACGAGATCGAAACGGTCGAGGTTCATTACTTTGGTCCAGGCGGCTACAAAGTCGTTGATGAATTTCTCTCTTGAATCGGTGCAACCATATACTTCTGCCAGTGCTCTCAGTTCTGAGTTGGAACCGAAGATCAGGTCAACACGGGTACCGGTCCAGCGAAGTTCGCCGGTGGTACGGTCGTGGCCTTCGAATACATCCTGTGCATCACTTGCTGCTTTCCAGGTAGTTCGGATATCGAGCAGGTTGATGAAGAAATCGTTGCTGAGCGCTTCGGCATGTTTGGTAAACACGCCATGGTGCGACTGATCAAAGTTGGTGTTCAGCACACGCATACCCCCTACCAGCACCGTCATTTCAGGAGCTGTAAGAGTTAACAGTTGTGCTTTATCAATCAGCATTTCTTCTGCCGATAAAGTGTATCTGGCTTTTGCATAATTACGGAAACCATCTGCTTCCGGTTCCAGTACTGCGAAAGACGCTACATCGGTTTGCTCCTGCGAAGCATCGGCACGGCCGGGCGTGAAGGGTACGGTAACAGCATGTCCTGCATTTTTAGCGGCCTGCTCAATACCGGCACATCCGCCCAGTACAATCAGATCGGCCAAAGAAACCTGTTTGCCACCTGTTTGTGCAGCGTTGAATTCTTTCTGGATATTCTCCAGGGTATCCAGCACTTTAGATAGTTGCGTCGGGTTATTTACTGCCCAATATTTCTGTGGGGTAAGACGGATCCTGGCACCATTGGCACCTCCACGTTTATCAGAACCACGGAAAGTGGAGGCAGAAGCCCAGGCGGTACTTACTAATTGAGAAACCGTAAGGCCGGAAGCGAGGACCTTGGTTTTCAGCGCAGTTATATCAGCCGCATCGATCAATGGATGGGTAACTGCCGGAATCGGATCCTGCCAGATCAGTTCTTCTTTGGGTACTTCCGGCCCGAGATAACGGGCAATCGGTCCCATATCGCGGTGCGTTAATTTGAACCAGGCACGGGCAAACACGTCTGCAAATTCTGCCGGGTTTTCATAAAAACGGCGGGAGATCTTTTCGTAAACCGGATCTACGCGCAGCGCAATATCAGAAGTAAGCATAGCGGGAGCATGCTTTTTGGAAGCATCGTGTGCATCCGGAACCGTACCGGCACCTGCTCCGTTTTTAGGCTGCCACTGGTGTGCACCGGCCGGACTCTTGGTCAGTTCCCATTCATACCCAAACAGGTTTTCGAAATAGTTATTACTCCATTGGGTAGGGGTTGTGGTCCAGGTTACTTCCAGTCCGCTGGTAATGGTATTGCCGGCATTACCGCTGCCAAATGTATTTTTCCAGCCAAGTCCCTGCTCTTCTATACCGGCAGCTGCTGGTTCGGGACCCACGTATTTACCGGGATCTGCGGCACCATGTGTTTTACCGAATGTATGTCCGCCGGCAATCAGTGCTACGGTTTCTTCATCATTCATTGCCATACGGGCAAAGGTTTCACGGATATCACGAGCAGAGGCCAGTGGGTCGGGGTTGCCGTTAGGTCCTTCCGGGTTCACATAAATCAATCCCATCTGTACAGCCGCCAATGGATTTTCGAGGTCACGGTCGCCGGTGTAGCGTTTATCGCCCAGCCACTCACGTTCGGAGCCCCAGTAAATATCTTCTTCGGGTTCCCATACATCTTCCCTTCCACCACCAAAACCAAAAGTTTTAAAGCCCATGGATTCTAGGGCACAATTTCCTGCCAGGATCATCAGGTCGGCCCAGGAAAGTTTTTTCCCGTATTTCTGTTTGATAGGCCATAAGAGTAAACGGGCTTTATCGAGGTTGGTATTATCGGGCCAGCTATTCAAAGGTGCAAAACGCTGGGTACCCGAGCCTGCACCACCCCGGCCATCGCCAGTACGGTAGGTACCGGCACTATGCCAGGCCATACGGATAAATAAAGGGCCATAGTGACCGAAATCGGCTGGCCACCAGTCCTGTGAACTCGTCATCAGGTCTACGATATCTTTTTTAACAGCAGCCAGGTCCAGACTTTTGAACTCTTCAGCATAATTAAACTTCTCACCCATGGGGTTAGACAGGACTGAATTCTGACGGAGGATATTCAATTTTAACTGGTTAGGCCACCAGTCGCGGTTTCTGGTGCCGCCACCGGCTGTTTGTGTAAGTGTTGCACCGGAAAAAGGGCATTTGCCCTCGCCGCTGCCAGGTGTTGTATTATTTCCCATAATCTATGTTTTACAAAATTGGTTCAATGGATAAAATTACGACAATCTCAATTTACTTACCCGCCTGAACTGGATATTATAAATTATTAACATCATGTAGCCGCAGGGTATAGGTTTGAGGGGTTACAACCACAAAACATACCGGTCATTGAATTGTTTGATGCCGGTATAAATTCTTTTACACAGCGCTATGGCAGTAGCTTTTGGTGTTCAGACGATTTTTTTTCTTTTCTGCAATCCATGATCCTTCTGTGTCCGTAAGTGATGGGGTAAACAAATTCATCAACCTTATTTCAACAGAAAATCATGAAAAAGATCGTAATGGTTATTATGTCTGCTTTTGTATTGCAGGCTTCTTATGCACAGAAACCCGTAGAAGTGGGTGGTGCGGCCATGTATGCCACTAAAAACATTGTAGAGAATGCAGTAAACTCCAAAGACCATACTACCCTGGTTGCGGCGGTAAAAGCAGCGGGTCTGGTAGAAACTTTACAGAATGCAGGTCCGTTTACCGTATTTGCGCCTACCAATGCAGCATTTGATAAACTGCCCGCAGGTACCGTAGCCAGTCTGGTACAACCGGAGAACAAAGCCACGCTGACAAAAATTCTCACTTATCATGTAGTAGCCGGTAAACTGGATGCCAAAGCCATTGCCCAGCTGATCAAGGTGGGCAATGGTACTGCTGTGCTGAAAACGGTATCTGGGGGTACTTTAAAAGCGAGTATGCAGGGCAATAAACTGGTGTTAACAGACGAGAAGGGTGGCATGTCTACGGTGACAATTAAAAACGTTTATCAAAGTAATGGGGTGATCCATGTGATTGATACTGTGGTATTACCTTCTTAATCTGTTTTGGGGCAAGCCATGCAGGCCGGTATTGTTGATGCCGGCTTTGCTGTTTTGGGAACTTAGGTTTTGCTTTCGGTAATATTTGGTGCAACTTTGCTAACCCTACCCGTCAGGTCGTTTTAGCGCCCCGACGGGTAGGGTTAGCAAAGATTATGAAGAAAATCATCATCACCCTCGACGGCTATTCCTCCTGCGGAAAAAGCACCCTGGCCCGCCAGCTGGCCAATGAACTGAACTATGTTTTCATCGATAGCGGCGCCATGTACCGTGCCATTACCCTGTATTTTTTACGGCAGCATGTAGACTGGCGCAATGAAAAAGCTATTCACAAAGCGCTTGGTGAGATTACGCTCGATTTTCAATACAATGAACAAACGGGGCAGAGTGATATGTTACTGAATGATGAGAATGTAGAAGCCCTGATCCGCGACATGCTGGTTAGCGAACATGTGAGTGAAGTAGCCGCTTTAAAAGAAGTGCGCGAGTTTGGGGTGGCACAACAGCAGAAAATGGGAGAGAAGAAAGGCATTGTGATGGATGGACGTGATATCGGTACCACTGTATTCCCGAATGCGGAACTCAAGATATTTGTTACCGCCGATCCGGCTATCCGGGTTGAGCGGAGGTTCAAGGAACTCTATGCCAAAAATCCTGCTATCACGGTGGAAGAAGTGAAGAATAACCTGGAAATGCGGGATTATATCGATAGCAACCGCGAATTCAGTCCACTGCGCCGGGCAGCCGATGCTGTTGACCTTGACAATACCAACCTTACCCGCGACGAACAGTTAGCGATGGCTTTGGAATGGGCAAAAGAAAAGATCGGTTCCTGAGAAGAGTTCAGAGATCATTAGCTGTTTCGAATAAGATCTTGAACCTGCGGCGGTCAAGGTTATCGGCCGTAAGCCGGAACTGGATTTTATTAAATCCCTTTTCTCCTTTATTATCTGAGAATTCCGCTTTTTGTGCACCGTTGGTGCTGCTGAACCGTTTATTGGTGCTGATGGGAAGAAATACATCTACCAGTTTCGAAAATGCCATTTCAGCTTCCAGCTGGTTATCAAATTCGAACCAGAGTTTTACATCAAATACCTGCACTCCCTTGGCATCACTGAAATGCTGGCAATACAGTTCCAGTTTACCACTGGTAAAAGGGGTGGCAAAGTAGGGGTGTTTGCCGAATACAAAACTGTGAATTTCTATATTACTGGTTACTGTTTCGGTAGCCGTACCACTGGCAGCAGGTATATTTTTTTTATCATAAAGCGAAGGTGCATACGAACGTAAAAAGCCACTGATTGCATTATCCGGCTGGTTGGTATAGATATTAAACAGCAATTGATGGGTGTATCCATTAACCGTACCGGATTGCGCGTACAGGCTGGTAAACAGTGTACAGCAGAAACATACAGCTAAGAAACAGTTACGGAACATGCGCAGTTTTTACTGAAGTAAGGTACTATTTTTTCGATATCTGGAGAATGTGCCAGTGTTATCCGGCTATCAAAATACAGCTTAATAAGTGGTTGTCATATTATCCGGTACACAGATGATATAATCAGCCCGGCCTTTGTTTTCTTCGAGCAAAGTGGTTACATCTTTCTGCGATACGGTAGTGATGGTGCCGATCTTCAGTTCCGGCCTCTTGTTTTTGAGGTACCAGCCAATGCCTTCATAGTTATCAGAATGATAGGAACCGTTGTAATGAATAGAGAGACTGCCTTCTTTGTGATTCTGCAGGATAAAGTGTGCCATGGTAGCATCTTTGATGGCCTGCGCTTTGGGCAGATTCTCTCCGCCATGGCCACCCATCATTTCGATCATTTTTTTGTAACCCGGCAGTTCCGCATCATAGGCAATGGGCAGGGGAGCGATCCATTGTTTTTCGCGGGCAGAGATCGTGTCCAATACACCAAATCCACCTTTGGCTACCATCGATGCATATTTACGCGGTACATTGGTGGCAGCAAATACCAATTGATTGTTTTTGGCAAAGTTGACCAACGGTGCATAATCGGTAGGATAGTTCTTCCAGAGGCGGGCCATCGAATCCAGTCCTTTGGCTTTGATTTTTCCCTGCAGGTACAGATTCAGTGCTTCCTGGTTATCCTGTTCAAACATTTCGGCACCGAGTATCAGGTCGCGTTTTTCTTTAAGCGAGGTAGTTACTTCCAGTTGCAGCCAGTGTGCAATAGGATTGTTATGGTACTCGCCAAATAACACAATGTCTTTCTCTGCGAGTATCCTGATCATCTTTTCATACTTCACCTGCTTGCCTTTTGCATCGTATAAGATATACGCAGGTTTTTGCTGTGCCCATACGGCGGTAGAGATGCACAAACAGGTAATCCAGGTAAAGAACTGTTTCATATTTTAATTTTTATTGCTGGTGTTGGGTTTGATAATGCTGTAACAGAAGATCCCCGCCAAAATCATGTTTCAGATCGCGGAGAACCGAATGTACGTGATTGGCGTTATTCTGCGTGTTGTCGTATTCGATAAGGATGGTAGGACCTTTTACACGGTAATAATGGGGGTGCCCCGGACCGGTAACCCGATCGCCTGCCCAGGCAAAGCGGAGTTTGTCTACACCCGCCGCCTGGATCTCTTTCAGCATATCATCCGCAAACAGCCGGGTAAAACGGTTCACATATACGTTGACCAGTTGCCGTAATAATTCCTGCTGTGAGGGTGTCAGTTCTGCATATAGAATACCATCCTCAGCGTTGATCAAAGCCTGCCGGTTATTAAAACTCAGTATCTCTTTGGGGGCCTGTGCAGCAAAAATGGTTTTGGTTGTTTGTTCCGGACTGAGTGATTGCAGCAATGCCCATGCAGTATTTGTTTCATCTGCCAGCACCTGTTTGCCTTGTGCCGGGCCATTGGGTACAATGGCCGGATTACTTCCCAGAAAAGCAGGGGTACCCGATACCAGTTGTTGTTTGTTATAAGAAAAATTAAAGGAGATATGATGCCCCTCAAAACGCCAGCCCCAGATGGTAGCAGGAGATGGTACGCCGAAGATGGAAATATGATAATTACCCGTATCACGGTAATGATCGTCTGAGGCTCTTTTTTCCAGTTCGATCAGTACTTCTTCCAGCTGCATGATCGCAGTTGATTTTTCATATCCTGATTTGCCCATGCTGGTCATCATCAGTTGTCGGGCCGCCTGTTGCTGTGTGGAATTCATTTCATTGAACGTGATGCCTTTCCGTTCCATGGGTACGAAATGAAAATGGTAGCGTTCTTCTCCGTCAAAAGGAAAAACGGTGGCGAGCTTTTGTTCGTTACTGAGTGTGTTGAGGAAAAGATTGGCAGCAGTAACTGCATCCTGCGCATGGCCGGTATAGAGCGTAGACAAAAATACACAAAGCCATAATAGCTGTTTTTGCATAAGCAGGTTTGTGCAACAATATACAAAAGATTCTGCCGTTGAGGTAGTTGCTGAAATATAAGCAGATTTTGCTCTTTAGCGTGAGAATTAGCTGCCAAAGCACAAAACCTGCTGGGGATTATTTGGGTAAGGCCGTAACGACCTGTGCATTTTTCTGTGCCAGTAATGCCAGTTCTGTTGCCAGTAAACAATGGGCCTGCGTCATGGCTGTTTCTGTACGGTTTACTACATCGTTCACAAACTGTTCTCCAAAAGGCAGGGGCTCTTTATTACAATCGATGTATTGGGTTTCTTTCTGGTTTACGAGGTATAAATGATTGCCGCCGTTATGTGGGCTGGCGATATCTATGTTTTTACGGATCTCGATATATCCCTCGGTTCCGAGAATAGTAAGGCGTCCATCGCCCCAGGTTTTTAATCCATCGGGTGTGAACCAGTCTACCCGGATATAACCCGTACCACCATTACCCCGTAACATCACATCCCCGAAATCTTCAAATTTCGGATACTGCGGATGGTTCACATTGCCGATCTGGGAGGCCACCACTTTTGCCTCTGTGGTGCCGGTAAAATAAAGGTATTGATCAAACTGGTGAGAACCGATATCGGTGATGATGCCCCCAAAACGTTTTTTATCAAAGAACCATTCGGGTCTTGATTGGGGATTCATGCGGTGTGGTCCCAGGCCAATGGTCTGTATCACTTTCCCGATGGCGCCTGCTTGTACCAGTTCACCTGCTTTTACCGTAGCGCGGTTCTCGAAACGCTCGCTGTACATGATGGAATAAATACGTTTGGTTTCTTTCTGCACTTTGCGCACTTCGGCCAGTTGCTCCAGTGTGGTAATACCGGGTTTGTCTACGAGATAGTCTTTCCCGTGTTTCATCACCTGCACACCCAATGGCCCCCGTTCATCCGGAATGCCGGAACTGAGGATGAGTTGTATACTGTTATCTTCCAGAATCTCTTTGGCACTGCCCGCCACTTTTACCTGTGGAAACTGTTTGGTAAAACCGGCCAGCAGATCGGCCTCTTTGGCATATACGGCTACCAGTTGCCCGCCACCCCTGATCACGGCCTGCACCATGGAAAAGATATGGCTGTGGTTGATATTGATCACCGAAAAACGGATCCTGGGTTCAGCACTGAAACCGGCGATCGTTTTCCTGGGTAAGGAGGACAACAGTAACAAACCACCAGCCGTAGTGGCTGTATTTTTAAGGAACCGGCGACGGTTGGAGAACAGATCTTTCATATGGAGCAATTTTGTTGGTCTTAAATTACTCTTATCAGCGCTGCAGATACCTATTTATGCGTTTTTTATTTGCGAAAACGTTGTAGCGCGTCTGTGTATAGTCAAGGTAAGATTTCACATTCGTACCCGATCGCTGCCATCAGTTCTATGATACCGCCTGCATGAACGTTTTCTCCTTCTACGCGTAAAATCCTGTCGCAATCAGACAGGTCAAAATTGATCCTGCTCTGCGGATAACGCTGCAACAGCTCTTCGATGATCCTGGCAGATTCATCGTGAGCTTCTACATTGGTTTTAAAAACTTCGACCATCATTTGGGATAGTGTTATACGTTTTTCTCCAATACCGTTTTCATATTCTGCAAACTGGTCTGCAGGTCTTTGCCCAATGCTTTCGAAAGGTTCAGGAGCAGATGAAAAAGGCACATGATAAAATTCCTTTCACCGCTAAAAGTCCAGGTAACCTGCGTTTGTCCGTTATCGGTGGCATGGGTAATAAGCGAAGAAAAGGAAGTGCCGGTAAAGGGTTTGATAAAACGAATCTCATAGTCGATCCTTTCCCCTTCAATGATCTGTTTGATCTCCTGTTCGCCCTGGCCCACCTGTTTCATCTCGCTGTTCCAGCGATAGGTGAAACCCGGTGTGCCATCCGTACCCGAAAATTCTTTGGTAAGGTTGGGATCCGTCATCACCCATTTATTATACTGGTCGGAATGGCGTAACAGTTTCAGGTAACTGAATACTTCATGCAGCGGTTTATTGATAACCACCTGCTCTTCGATGGTGAAATGTTTGTCCATAAAAGCAGCCGCCGCCAGCGGGATGGCCAGAATGGCCAACAGGAGGATAAGGTAGATCATGGGTATTGGTTGTGTAGTGTATACCCAAAAATATAGCATATATATTAAACAAAAAAAGTATAAAAGCGACGATTTGAGGGGTGAATGCGACAGGAATTAATGAGCGAATGAGTGGATGAGTGAATGAGTGAATGTGAATGTGAATGGGGGAATTTTTTTTCAGGCGGGAGTGCTGCGGCGTTTTTGCCATTTGATGAGTTCGAACCAGGTTACGGATACAAAGCCGGTGGCGGTGCAGGTGGCCAGTTGGGTGAGGGAGAGGGGTTCGAACTGGAAAAAAGCTGCCAGTGGTTTGATAAAAAGCAGCGAGCCGGTGATGGCGATGGTGATGCCGATGATCAGCAGTACAAGGTTGTTGCGATAACGGAGCGTAGTGAGCAGGGAATAATAAAACGACCTGTTTACCAGTGTGAGAAAGATATTGGAGGCGATCAGTACAGTGAATACCATAGAGCGGGTAACAGCTTCGTTGCTTACCTGTTGAACAGCGTATTGGTAAATAAACAAAGTGCCGGCTGTGATAAAAATTCCCTGCACGATACTGGTAGTGAGTTCTTTCCAGTTAAAGAAAGTAGTGGAGAAGGGTCTTGGTTTTTGTTGCATCGTATTCTGTTCCATCGGTTCATTCTCATAAATAATGGAGCAGGTTGGACCCATGATCAGCTCCAGAAAAATGACATGCACCGGTGTAAAAATATTCGGATAGATCCAGCCCAATGCCAGTGGCAGAAATACGGTTAATATGATCGGGATATGGATGGAGATGATATACTGGATCGCTTTTTTCAGTTTAGAATAAATCCGCCGGCCCATGGCAACGGCCTCCACCATCTTAGAGAGATCATCTTCCAGTAAGATCAGCGAAGCTGCCTGTTTGGCTATTTCGGTTCCTTTCTGTCCCATAGCAATACCGATATGCGCGGCTTTTAAAGCAGGCCCGTCATTTACCCCGTCACCTGTCATGGCCACAATCTCCTGCTGTTCTTTTAAGGCATTGATGATTTTTAGTTTGGCATCGGGAAACATTCTGGTAAATAAATGGGTGTTACTGACTGTTGCACGTAATTCAGCATCGCTGAGTTTCATCAACGCTTCGCCGGTAATACTTTTTTCCCAACCCCTGAAACCGATTTCCTTGGCAATAGAAGTAGTGGTAGCCGCATTATCCCCCGTTACAATTTTTACCTGTATTCCGGCTGTATAAAAATCCTGTAATACCTGTTGTATATTCTGTTTGGGTGGATCATAAAAGGCAACGAGTCCTTTGATACGGAAAGAGAGGTACTGCTGTTTTTCAGGAAAATCTGTTCCTTCAAAATCAGCTTCAGCTACTGCCAGAATGCGGTATCCATCCCTCGCCATTGCTTCGATGGCATTTTCAATGGCGGTTGTTTCGGCACTGCTCAGAGCTGAAATGCTGACCAGCGCTTCCGGTGCCCCTTTGGCGGCGATGATCCGTTTTCCTTCCCTGTTTTCAAAGATATGCGTCATCATGGGTGGTGTACCTTCCAGGGGATATTCATGTATCATCCGGAACTGCGGACGTTCATCTTCTTTGCTGCTGGAAATATAGGAGTTGTGTAAAGCCAGTTCCATCGGGTCAAAAGGAATGGGTTCACTGGCCCACATGGCAAGGCGAACCAGTTCCTGTTGTTCCCTACTGTTTGCATCAGCATCTGCGATGGACTGAGTAGCGAGTACAAATGTTTTGGCCAGACTCATTTTATTCTCTGTAAGGGTACCCGTTTTATCTGTACAGATCACCGTGGCACTGCCCAGTGTTTCTACCGTTTTCATTTGTTTTACCAGGATGCCCATCTTCATCAGCCGCCAGGCACCCAGTGCCATAAAAGTGGTAAATGCTACCGGAATTTCTTCGGGTAAAATACTCATAGCCAGCGTAAGGGCTTTGAGTAAACTATCCAGCAGTTGTCTGGAATGATAGAAATTAATACCCCACACCACCAGAAATACAAAGGTCCCCAACAGTACCATTTTTTTTACAAAAGAACTGATCTGTTGTTCAAGAGGCGTGGCTTCTTCTGCAATACTTTCCAGGCTCTTGCCGATCTTTCCCAGTTTGGTTTCATTGCCAATCGCCGTGATCACCGCAATCCCCAATCCACTGGAGACAGTGGTACCGCTGAATACAAAAGGATCTTCTTTGGCAGCATCTTTATATACCGATAAGGATTCTCCGGTAAGGATCGACTCGTTCACAGAAAAATCATTCGAGTGTACAATGGTGCCGTCTGCGGCAATGGCACTGCCTTCTTCTATCAGCAGGTAATCACCCATCACCAGTTCTTCTGAGGGAATGTCAACTACTTCGCTGTTGCGGATCACTTTGGCATTGGGCTGCGTAAAACTTTTCAGTTTTTCCAATGCGTTCCTGCTTCTCGAATCCTGGTACAGTGAAATGGTAGCTACGAGTACAATGGAAAGTGCAAGAAAGATTGCATCGCCTGATTGTCCGCTGATAAAATAAACAGAAGAAGCCACCAGCAACAATATCACCATCGGCTCTTTGACCAGACTCTTTACCGCATCAAGAAAACCACTTTCTTTTTTGAAAACCAGTTTATTCTGTCCATGCGAAATTCTTGCTTCCGTCACCTGTTCATCAGTTAAACCGGAAATATTGAATTGGGTAACAGGCATAGAAATAGATTAAGAACAGTATACAGGCTGGCAGTAAATTACTAAAATGGATAAATACCAGCTATGATAAATATCAGTATGCCTCAGAAAGCGGGTAACGGGCCAGTAAAGACTGCATATTGGCTTCAATCTCATTATCCATGATGCCCCCATGATAACAGATGAGTTTTCGTATGGGAACTGCTGCCAGCCGATGAATAGAAGCGATCGCTGCGGGCATATCCATCGTAAAATGCGGGTTGGCGATATTGAGTGCGCCTTTTTCTATTACCATGGCATCTGCCGTGACCAGGGTTTGGGAGGGCCAATGGTATAAAGAGATATGGCCGGGCATATGCCCCGGTGTATGCAGGATCTGTAGACCGGGTAAAAAGGCTGGCTCTTCTCCCTCCTGCCATACCGCATGTACCGGTACAGGTTGCATGGTTTTCAATAATTCGATAAAACCCAACGCGCCCAACTGGTATTCCGGTGGTAGCGAAGGCAGCATAGCTTCGGCCTGCTGCAGCCGTAAAGATTTTTGGGTTCCGTTGATATAAGGGACTTCCGTGTGATGTGCGTAGATCTTTACCGATGGATATTTTTGCAGCAGTTCATCATGCACACCCATGTGATCAATATCATGGTGGGTGATGATGCTGCCGGTTAGTTGTTGCAATGACAATCCTTTCTGTAAAGCCGCTTCTTCCAGTAAGGGAAGAAAACCGGCATACCCACCATCTACCAGTATCATTTCTTCTTTGTGCTGCAGGATCACGGGGTAGAGTTTGTTAGTAGTTCCCTCAAAATGAAAAGGGATCTCCAGCACAATCAGCTGCATAAGGATGTTTATTTACGGCTTTGCCAATACATAATGAAGTTGTACCAGTCCGGTACTGAATTGTTTGACGCTGACCAGTGTACTTGTCTGCATAGGGTTACCGGTATGAAATAAACGCACCCCATCACCCAGTATTACCGGAATTAAGGAAAGATATATTTCATCCACCTGCTGCGCTTTCAGCAAACTATTTACGAGCTCGGCGCCTCCGTCTATAAAGATATTCTTTCCTTCTTTTTGGGCAAGTTCTTTCACCAGTGTAACCGGGTTGCCGGTATAAAATACCGTTTTGCCCAGCGTCGGTTTTGCTGTACGGGTGATCACATAATTCTCCCTATCTGCGTGTGGAAATACGGGCACCTGTTTCATTACCCAGTCGTAGGTCTTTCTTCCCAGGATCACGGTATCTACACCACTCATAAAAGCGGCATATCCGTAATCTTCTCCTTCTTTGGTCACGAGGTCCAGAAAGGAAAGATTGTCGTCAGGGCCTGCAATAAAACCATCCAGGCTTGCGGCAATAAATACGATTCTTTTTCTGCTCATAATAGGAAGATTGCTTTAGCAGACAAAGATACCTGTCCGAAACCCGGCCGGGATACCGCTCTTCAAATTCCCGGAAATCCGAAAGAAAAAAATATAAAGATCAGTACAGTGGGTCGCGTAACAGTTGTATAAAATCATGTGCCGGTATGATATATATCAGGTTGTACGCTATCCGGCAACAGTAGTTTTGGCCCACTAAAAATGAATCAAATGAAAAAATACCTGCTTTTATGCCTGTTACTCCCGGTAGGAGCCAGCCTGGTAGCCCAGGAGAAAAAAGTGACTAACGCCCAACCGCAACAATGGAAGATCCGCTTTCGTGGTATCGCAGCCATTCCACCTTCCAGCAGTTATCAATTGGGTACTTCGGATGTTACCATTTCTACCTCTGTTGTGCCTGAAATTGATTTCACTTATTTTTTTTCCAGAAACCTGGCTGCAGAGTTGATTCTCGGTACTACCAAGCATACGGTTAAGTTAAAAAGCAGCAGCAGTTCTACCGATCTGGGTAATGTATGGCTCCTGCCACCTACCTTAAATCTTCAGTATCATTTTCCGGGTAAATCTGTTACGCCCTATATCGGAGCAGGACTGAACTACAGCATTTTTTATGGGGTAAAAGATGCCGGTGCATCGCTGGCATATAAAAATAAAGCCGGATTCTCTACCCAGTTCGGACTGGATTGTATGATCAGTGATAAATGGTTCATTAATCTGGATATCAAAAAAATCTTCCTTAAAACGGATGTTACCCTGCAAGGTGCCACACCTACCGTTCTCTCCGGTGTAAAAGTAGATCCTTTGGTGATTGGTCTGGGTGTAGGCGTAAAATTATAGTAACAAAAAATCTGTTTGTTTTTGGATAACACAATAGTTGAGTGAATAGTAATGCTGCAGTAATGCGGCATTACTTTTTGGGAAAGTATCTGCTTTACATATTAACGATCTGCTGACTGAACTCATCCACCCTCGATTCCACACTATAAAACGATGCCAGTTTACGAACCACTTTTTCTACCACCGCATCAGGGCAGCTGGCACCACTGGTAATGAGGATTCGCAAGGGCTGTTTATCGGGCAGGTAGCCATAAATGGTGCTTAATTCCTTGGTTTGCCAGTTGCGGTGTTCAATAGTTGCTTTGTTGAGTAATCTATCGGCAGCATCAATAAAATAAGTAGTGAGTTCATTTTCGCAGAGTTCAACCAGGTGAGAACTGTTACTGCTGTTATGTCCGCCAATCACAATGGCCATATCGGCATCTGTATTCAACATACCGGTAACTGCTGTCTGGTTATCGTTAGTGGCATAACAAAGCGTATCGCGGGTATCGGCAAAACGTTCGCTGATGGTATCGGCCGTTAGTTGAAAATGCCGGATAAAAACGGCTTTCAGGTAATCAGAAATGGCCTGGGTATCGCTGGCCAGCTGAGTGGTCTGGTTTACTACGCCGATCTTCTGGAGGTCACGGGTAATATCAAAATCTTTCGAATAGCGTCCTTTGAATTCGGTATAAAATTCTTCCGCAGGTTTTTCGCCGGTAATATATTTTGCCAGTGCGATGGTTTCTTCCATATCATTTACCACAATGGTAGGCGTATGCGAGGAAGCATGCGAAAAAGTAGCGCGGGTTTCTTCATGTTTGGGTTTGCCATGTACCACAATACTATATCCTTTTTCTGCAATCTGCTCACTACGGTTCCATACTTTTTCTACAAACGGGCAGGTAGTATTGTATTGAGCGGTGGGGATACCTTTATCGATCAGGAGTTGTTCAATTTCGAGTGTGGTACCAAAAGCGGGTATGATCACCACATCATCACCCGTGATCTCTTCAAACGGGATCACCTGTTTACCATAGGTATCCTGCAGAAACTGCACACCTCTTTCAGCCAGATCTTTGTTTACCTGCGGGTTGTGGATCATCTCACTGAGCAGGAAAATACGCTTGCCGGGATTGGAATCGATGGTATTAAAGGCGATCTCTATGGCATTCTCCACCCCATAACAAAAACCAAAGTGGCGGGCGAGGTAGATCTGTATCGGACCCAGGTCTACCAGGGTAGGACTGAAATCCTTCTTCAGTTTATCCGACTGCTTCCGTTGCTGTTTGATGGCACTGATCAGTGGACTGCGGTATATATTGGGTACATTGAATTGCTTCATGGTGGAGCGAAATTACGAAGTTCGGGAGGGCGAGGGTAAGAAAAATTAAAAATTAAAAATGAGAAGGCTGTGACGGAGCCGAAATTGATAGATACCAGCATCCTCTAGCTAAAACACCTAACTGCCCTATTTGTTGATCTCATGACAATTTTTTGACTTTTGACTTTTGATTTTTTCATTAGCACGCTTCCTGCTTCTTTAGCTGGTACTTAAAAATTCAGTATTTTCATCACTTAAACGACTGCTATGCGAATTTTTCCTTTTCTGCTCTCTGGCATCTGTACAGCCGGGTTGGTAGTGGCATTGAATACCCAGCTGCCGGCGGGTGGCAGCAAAACACCGCGCCTGGGTTATTTCCTTTCTCCGCAACTGGGTTTCTGGCAGAATGCCGAGCCAGTGAATGCCGGTTTTGATGGTGAGCTGAAACTGCCAATGTTAAAAGATAAGGTAGATGTGTATGTGGACGACAGGCTGGTACCCCATGTATATGCGGCCAACGATCTGGATGCGTATTATGTGCAGGGGTATTTACACGCCAGATTCCGCCTCTGGCAGATGGAGTTTCAGACACGCGTAGCGGGTGGCAGGCTGAGTGAAATTCTTGGTGAAGAGCGGCTGCCGATAGACCGGATGTTCCGTCGAATGGGTATGGTATACGGGGCTGAGCAAACCCTCGCCAATATGGAGAAGAATCCGGAAATGAAAGCCACTGTAGAAGCATATGCAGAAGGGGTGAACGCCTATATCAGTTCGCTGAAACCACAGGAAATCCCTTTCGAATATAAATTGCTGGATTATAAGCCAGAAAAATGGACACCGCTGAAAACTTATCTGTTCCTGATGTTTATGTCGTACGACCTTACCGCAAGAGGTGCTACGGCGGACCTGCAGATGACCAATGCCAAAAATTATTTCGGGTTCGATGATTTTGATAAACTGTATCCTAATGTACAGGATTCGCTGGATCCCATCATTCCGAAAGGAACAGCGTATGGCGCTGCCGCCATTGTTCCGCAGGCACCTGCCAGTAAAGATTCTTTGTACCTCGGTAAAGGAACCAATAACAGTACCGTCCTCTTACCCATGGTGCCCGATAAAGACAATGGCAGTAATAACTGGGTAGTAGGTGGTACCAAAACCAAAAGCGGCAGACCTATTTTAAGCAACGATCCGCACCTGGGTCTGAACCTGCCCTCGCTCTGGTATGAAATGCAGATCCATACACCTACCCACAATACCTATGGAGCCAGTTTTCCGGGATCGCCGGCGGTGATCATCGGGTTTAACGACAGTATTGCATGGGGGGTAACCAATGCAGGTAGGGATGTACTGGATTACTATGATATCAAATTCAAAGACAGTACCCTATCTTCCTATTATTATAACGGAGAATGGGTAGAAGCAGGACACAGGCAAGAAGTGATCCGGATCAAAGGCAAACCCGATCTGGTAGAAAATATTGCCATGACGGTATTTGGTCCGGTTATGTATGACCAGTCTTACAAGAATGTCAGTACCGAAGGCAAATACCTCGCCATTAGGTGGACAGCCCACAAAGCAGGAACCGGCCTACAGACTTTTTATCAGTTAAACCGGGCAAAAAATTACAATGATTACCTGGATGCGATTTCGCGTTGGGAATGTCCGGGACAGAATTTCGCCTTTGCATCCAAAACAGGCGATATTGCTATCAAACAGCAAGGGGCTTTTGTGGCCCGCTGGAACCGGCAGGGAGATTTTATTCAGCCGGGTACCGATACCGCCTATGCATGGCAGGGAATGATTCCGGTAACAGAAAATCCGCTGATGATAAACCCGGTGAGAGGTTTTGTGAGCAGTGCCAACCAGATGTCTACCGATTCTACTTATCCTTATTACCTGGGTGCAGCCAATAATTTTCCTTTGTACCGGGGTATCATCATTAACCGCAAACTGGCGGAAATGAATATGATTACTCCCGAAGATATGCAGCGCCTGCAGGCAGATAATTACAACGTATTTGCAGAAATGGCGAGACCGGTATTGTTGCGAAACCTGGATGAGAGCGGGTTAACGGCGGATGAGAAAAAGTATGTAGATATTTTCAAAAACTGGGACCTGCGTAACGATGTAAATGCAAAGGGTGCCACTGTTTTCAAATGTATCTGGGATAGTCTGGAAGCAGTTGTTTGGGGCGATGAGATCCGGAAAAGTAAACTGCCCTTACCCAAACCCGATGCATCTACTTTGCTGGAAACCGTATTAAGGGGCGATTCCAGTTTCCGGTTTATGGATGATATTAATACGCCCGGTAAAACAGAAAGCTTTGCCGAGGATCTGCTGACTGCCATCAAAAAAGCAGCTCCGCGCCTGAAACAACTGGAAGCGGAAAATAAACTGGAATGGGCGAAGATGAAAGATACCAAAGTGAATCACCTGCTCAAGATTCCCGGCCTCAGCAGACTGCGCCTGCCCATTGGCGGTGGCGAACATATCATCAATGCTACCAAAGAAACCCATGGACCCAGCTGGCGCATGATCGTGCATCTGACAGATGAGATCGAAGCATATGGGGTGTATCCCGGCGGACAAAGCGGTAACCCCGGCAGCAAGTATTACGACACATTTGTAGATTATTGGGCTGCCGGCAAGTATTACCGCATCCTTTTTCTGCAACAGGCGGCGGCGGCCAAACACGAACGCATTAAATGGCACATGACTTTTACTAACAGCTAAACAAATGATCATGAATAAAACAATCACCGCAATCATATTAACCGGCTTTCTCGCCTATGTGCTGGGTATTTACAGTACCATTCCCTGGTGGAGTTTTACAATCAGTTCGCTGCTGGTATCGGTAGCTATTCACCAACAGCCGGGCAAATCTTTTCTGTCGGGTTTTCTCGGTCTTTTTCTGTTGTGGGGCGGGATGGCTTTTCTCAAAGACTCGGCCAATGAACATATTCTTTCCGCCAAAGTGGCCACCATTCTACCACTGGGAGGTTCTTACCTGGTATTGATTCTGGTAACGGGTATCGTGGGTGGGTTGGTAAGCGGTTTTGCAGCCTTGGCAGGCAGTTACCTGCGGAAATAAATGCAAACAGATAGCCGTTGTTGCAAGGAGATTTACGCTGCTTTCTCTTTGTAATAACGGCTTTTTTATGTGCCTGCCCAACGCTTAACATTACGTTAAACTCTTACGCATTTGTTAACCGGTAAGCAAAACCCAACTTTTTGCTTATAAATTCGTTGTAACCAGACTATATGAAACAACTCTGCTTATTTGTTTTACTCAGTGCAAGCCTGCTCATGGTACAGGGTGCCACCATCAGCGGAACCATCCGCGATAAGCAGGGGAATATTCTGGCTTTTTCTTCTGTTCTCGTAAAAGGAACCACACAGGGTGTTTCGGCCAACAGCAAGGGCATGTATTTTCTGCAACTGGAACCGGGTTCGTATACCCTTGTTTGCCAGTATATCGGACACAAATCAAGTGAGAAAAAAATTCAGGTTAACAAAACGGATCAGGTAATTGATTTTGAACTGGAAGTACAACAATACAGTCTGGCTGATGTGGAAGTGAAAAGCGGGGGTGAGGATCCGGCCTATGCCATTATCCGCAAAGCCATTGCCAACAGGGAGCGGCACCTGAAAGAGATTGCGCAGTTTCAGTGCGAAGTATATATCAAGGGACAAATGCAGCTGCGCAGTTTTCCTGCTTCTTTCATGGGCAGGAAGATCGATTTTGAGGATGGCGATACAAGCAAACGCAGAATGATCTTTTTGTCTGAAACCGTGGCCCGCTATTCTGTTCAGCGCCCGGCTAAAGAAAAAGTAGAAGTGATTTCTACCAAGGTAAGCGGACGAAGTGGTGCCTTTGGATTAAGTGAACCGCAGATCATTTCTTTTTATGAGAATAATATTTCCGTGGGCGAGGATCTGAACCCGCGGGGTTTTATCTCACCCATCGCCAATGGAGCGCTCAATTTTTATAAGTACAGATTTGAAGGTACTTTTTTCGAGAACGGAAAAGAAGTGAGCCGCATCAAAGTAATCCCTAAACGCGCCTACGAGCCCGTGTTCAGCGGGTATATCAATATTCTGGAAAACGACTGGCGTATACAAAGTGTGGATCTCTTATTACTTCGCGCGCAGCAGATGCAGTTGCTGGATACTTTGCGCATACAGCAGTTGTATGTTCCCTCGGGAAAAGTATGGGTGATCAAAAACCAGGTCATTTATCCATCCGGTAAAATATTCGGTTTCGATTTCTTCGGCAGTTTTGTACAGGTATATGATAAGTTTGATATGACACCTGCTTTCAAGCCTAAATTTTTTGACCATACTATTCTTAAATTCTACGACAGTTCTAATAAAAAAACGATGGCTTACTGGGATAGTATCCGCCCATTACCTTTACTGCCCGAAGAAATCCGTGATTACAAAAAGAAAGACAGTCTGGAACAGGTAAGGCAGGATCCGCGTTATCTGGATTCGCTGGATGCAAGAAGGAATAAAATACGGTTAAGTGGATTATTATTTTCCGGACAAACATTCACCGTCCGGAAAAGAAAAGAAAGTGTGAATATCCCTTCTCTGTTAAGTACGCTTAACTATAATACGGTGGAAGGCGGTGTGATCAGTTTCTCTCCCCGCTACACCCGCAGATTTGAGGGAAGGAATCTATTAACGGTAAACCCGGATATCCGTTTTGGGTTAGCTAACCGGCATATCAATCCGTCCATCAGCATCAGCCGAAATTTCGGAAAGAAATATTTCCAGAACATAAATCTCTCCGGCGGCAGAACGGTGTTGCAGTTCAATAACGCTGGCGCGATTACACCCCGCATCAATACCCTGTCCACTTTGTTATCTGAGGCCAATTATCTGAAAATATATGAAGCCAATTTCTTCCGTTTGGGATATAGTACCGGCATCGGAAACGGCTTAAGTATCAGTGCCGGTTTTCAGTTCCAGGACAGGTTTGCATTAGATAACCTGGCAGATCCCGTAACCTGGAAAAACCGTTCCGACAGGAGTTTTACACCCAACTATCCAACAGAGATCGCCACCGGTAATATGCCCCGGAACCAGGCCAGTATTTTTACAGCCGGCATTATCTGGCGGCCGGGTGCGGACTATATTGAATTCCCCGATCGGAAAATTGGAATAGGTTCTGACTATCCCACGTTTACAGCTTCGATCAGCAAAGGCATTAACGGATTACTGGGAAGCGATGTGGATTATACCAGGTGGCGTTTCGGCATCAACGATGATCTGGACCTGAAACTGGCCGGTAAATTTTCATACAATATCGCCGCTTCCGGTTTTTTTGATGCTGCCAAAACCTTTATCCCCGATTGGCAGCATTACCTGGGTAACCAAACCATTTTTGCTTCGCGTGAGTTAAGCAGTTTTCAACTGGCTCCTTATTATAAATACAGTAACACTTCCCGCTTTACTGTGGCGGCACATGCAGAATATCACCTCAATGGGCTGATCAGTAATAAGATCCCCGGTTTCAAAAAATTAAACTGGTTCTTCGTTACAGGTGTAAATGCTTTACACATTAACAAAAGCAGTGATTATTACGAACTCCTATTCGGGATCGAAAACATCCTCAAAGTGATCCGTGTCGATTTTGTGCAGGGCTTCGAATCAGGCGGTGGCCGACCCAGCGGGTTCAGGGTGTCGGTGCCGTTCTTTTAAGGAGTGAGTAGTGAGTGGTGAGTGGTGAATGGTGAGTGGTGAATGGACAATGAGTTTTGCCCTTTGGGAAATTCAATACATCGCATTTTATAGTAATACCAAACGAATTCTCTACTCACCACTCACGTCTGACGACTCACGATTCACGTCTCACGATTCCCTATCTTTGTTCCGAAATTTTGGCCACCCTGCAAGTGGCTCCATTAATCACGGAACATTCCTGGAAGGGGATGTCTAAAATGAACATCTATGGCATTATTGCACAACCGCGTGTCTAACGAGGAGCTGAAGCAGCGACTCATGGAAGAAACCTTCTCCAGAACCACCATCAGTTTTTATTGTTATTTCCCGATCGAAAATCCGCAGGAGTTTCGGGATTACCTCTATAAACACCTGCATGCGCTGCAGGTATTTGGCCGTATTTATGTAGCCAAAGAAGGTATTAATGCGCAGATAAGTGTGCCCACTGATAACGTTGACTCTTTTAAAGAATTCCTCTATTCCATTAAACCATTGGATGGCTTACGCCTGAACATTGCGGTAGATGATGACGGTAAAAGTTTCTGGGTGTTGAAGATCAAAGTGCGGGAAAAGATCGTGGCGGATGGGATCGATGATCCGGCTTTCAGTATGGAACGGAAAGGCAGATATGTGAATGCGAAACAGATGAATGAACTGCTGAAGGACCCGGGTACTATCGTCATCGATATGCGGAATCATTACGAATACGAAGTGGGGCATTTCGAAAATGCACTTGAGATCCCTTCCGATACTTTCCGCGAGCAATTACCTATGGCTGTGGATATGATGAAAGGAAACGAAGAAAAAAATATCATTATGTACTGCACCGGTGGTATCCGTTGCGAAAAAGCCAGTGCGTTTATGCTGCACAAAGGTTTCCAGAATGTATTTCATCTGGAAGGAGGCATCATCAATTATGCACGTCAGGCCAAAAGCGAAGAGCTTCCCAGTAAGTTCATCGGTAAAAATTTTGTATTTGACGACAGGCTGGGAGAGCGTATTACGGAAGATGTGATTGCCACCTGCCACCAGTGCGGTAAACCCTGCGATGATCATACCAATTGTAAAAATGATGGTTGTCACCTGCTCTTTATACAGTGCAAGGAATGCGCGGCCGAAATGGATGGTTGTTGCAGTACCGCTTGTAAGGATACGATTCACATGCCGCTAGAAAGACAAAAGGAGATCCGCAAAGGAGTGGACAAGGGCCAGCATATTTTCAATAAAAGCCAGGCCAGGCTTAGACCAAGAATCTCTCCACCGGTCAAATAGATATCTGCATCGGTAAACAGAATATGGCCTTCGGCATTTATCATATTCCCCGAATGTGGTGGTAAACATTTCCTATCTTTCGGCATTAACTGCTGTGAAAAGAACTGCTACCATACTTGTATTGTGCTGCCTGCTGATCTACATGGGAGGTTATCAGTTAATCATGTTTGGCTACCAGCTGGGCATCAAAGCTGATATGAAGGTCTGGCTGCGCCAGCACCGGGAGAATGCGTACACTACTATGTTCAGTTTTACGGCTGCCAATGAAACGATCTCTGACCCTTCGGTTATATGGGAAGAGGAAGAATTTTATTACAAAGGAAGTATGTATGATGTGGTATCTATCGAATATGCCAATGGAAAAGCCACTGTTTACTGCATCAACGATCAAGAAGAAAACAAACTGTCAAAGCTGGCAGAGGAGTTACGGCAGAAACACAGCAAAGAAAGTACCGGCGCCAAATCCGTTTTCCGGAAAATACTGGTAACAGCTTTCGATCTGCAGGAAGAACCGGATACTGCCATGTTGGTGGTGACAGCAAAAAAAACGATTCTACAGAAACTGAGCCAATGGGATAACCCGGTAACAGATATCCTTTCTCCTCCACCCGAATGTGGCTATATTTTATAGGAATCAGATATAGCTATTCTCCAACTTAATAAATGACATGAAACGAATTATATATGTCATGGTTTTTGCCATGACGTTACCTATCATATCCTATACACAGCAGAAAGCAGTGCAGGATACCTTCCAGAAAGACCCCGTCACACTCAGGAATGTAGTGGTGTATGCCAATAAATTTCCTGAATTACTGAAACACCTTACTCAATCTGTTAAAGTTATTAACGATAAAAATACACTGAACAACCAGGCCAATACCGGTGATATATTATTGAATACAGGCGCGGTGTTTGTACAAAAAAGCCAGCAGGGAGGTAGCAGTCCCGTGATCCGCGGTTTTGAAGCCAGCCGGGTATTGCTGATGGTGGATGGTGTTCGGATGAACAATGCCATTTACCGCGCAGGGCATTTGCAGAATGTGATCACCGTAGATAATATGGTTCTGGACAGGATGGAAGTGTTATACGGACCTTCTTCTACCCTCTATGGCAGCGATGCCTTGGGTGGGGTAGTAAATATGTATACCAAGAATCCGCTGCTAAGTACTACCGGTAAAACAAATGTATCTGGTATTGCTGCCATGCGCTATGCCACTGCAACCGAAGAGACGAGGGGGCATGTCGACTTTACCATAGGTGGCAGCAAATGGGCCTCGCTTACATCGGTAACCTATGGGCATTTTGGTAATATGCGTCAGGGGGCCAACCGCCAGTCGGCTTATCCTGATTTTGGCAAGAAAAAATTTACCGTAGGCCGTTATGGAAATACAGACAGCGCATTTGTAAATCCGGATCCGGATAAACAAACGGGTAGTGATTACTGGCAAACTGATATCACACAAAAAATTCTTTTTCAACCCAAAGAAAATACACAGCATATACTCAATATCCAGTTGAGTAATTCGGGTAATGTAAACCGTTACGACCGGTTATCTGAATTTGCGGCCAATGCACCGGTATATGCAGAATGGTATTATGGTCCGCAGATCAGGAATATGCTGTCGTATCAATATTCAGTTAATCAAATGACAGGTTTCTTTAAAGAGCTCCGTCTGGTGGCCAGCTACCAGGATGTGGAAGAAAGCCGGATCACCCGCCGTTTCAAAAACAATAACCGCGATTCGCGTTGGGAGCGGGTGAATGTTTTCGGGTTCAATCTGGACGCAAAACATTACAGTGGTAAAAATGAATTACATCTGGGAATGGAATCTTATACCAACTATGTTCGTTCTACCGCAGAGCGGATGAATATACTGAGTGGTGCTACCAGTAGAATAACCACGCGCTACAGCGATGGTCCTACCAAAATGAGTTCCAATGCCATTTACGCACAGCATATCTATAAGATCAACGATGAGTGGACACTGAACGATGGCCTGCGTTTTAACCTGGTAAACATGGATGCGCGTTTTGCCGATACGGCTTTGATGCATTTTCCTTTTACCAAAGCGGTACAGAACCATGCAGCGGTTACCGGTAACCTGGGGCTTGTATATGCCAGTACCAACCGCTTCCGCCTGGCTTTCCTGTTAAGCAGTGGCTTCCGATCGCCCAATGTGGACGATCTGACCAAAGTGTTTGATACCAAAACCGGCTATGTGGTGGTACCCAACAAGGATCTTAAACCAGAGTACACTTACAATGCGGAGATTAACTGGAACCAGTATGCAGAGAACCTGAGTTTTGGCGGAGCCGTATTTTATACCTGGTTCCGCAATGCGATTGTGGTGGATAAATTTCAGTTTAACGGTTCAGACAGCATTATGTACCAGAACATACGCAGTGGTGTATTTGCTCCGCAGAACAAAGCCAAAGCCTATGTAGCAGGATTTAACCTGAATGTATCCTGGAAACTGGCGGCTTATACCAACCTGGAAGCTTCCTATACATACACCAAAGGAAAATTTACCAACGCAGCCGGTGTTACTGTTCCCCTGGATCATATTCCTCCGGCTTTTGGAAGGGTAGGATTGAAACACAGCAAAGAGAACTGGCAGGCTGAAACCTATCTGCTGTTTAATGGTTGGAAAAGAATCGGCGATTACAATCCCGATGGAGAAGACAACCAGCAATATGCCACGGCCGATGGCATGCCTGCCTGGTATACGCTGAATATCCGTGGACTGATCAAATTAGGTAAACAGGTATCATTACAGGCACAGGTAGAAAATCTGTTCGACAGGAACTACCGTTATTTTGCCAGTGGTATTTCTGCACCGGGCAGAAATGTGATTGTGAGTTTGAAAGCAGGATTCTAACATAAAAAAACCGGGTGAACACCCGGTTTTTTTATCCCTTATATCAGTGGTTAAGTAGTTTGTGAATAGAAGCAGAGATCCGGGTGAGGGTATCTGCTTCACTGATATTTTCCGGTACAAATTTTTTGCCGATTACTTTCTCATAGAGTTCAATATACCGCAGGCTGATGGTCTGGATCCATTCATCGGTCATCTCAGGAACGGTTTGTCCCTCCTTACCCATGAAATTATTAGCTATCAGCCACTCTCTCACAAATTCCTTACTCAGTTGTTTTTGTTTTTCGCCGCTGGCCTGCCTTTCTTCAAATCCATCTGCGTAAAAATAACGGGAAGAATCAGGCGTATGAACTTCATCCATCAGGTAAATCGTATCGCCGATTTTTCCAAACTCATATTTGGTGTCGGCCAGTATCAGCCCCTGCGCGGCGGCAATCTCTTTGCCGCGGGCAAAAAGTGCCAACGTATATCGTTCCAGTACGGCCCAGTCTTCTCTGGAAGCAAGGCCGGTGGCAATGATCTCTTCTTTCGAGATATCTTCATCATGCCCGGCATCTGCTTTGGTGGATGGGGTGATAATGGGCGTTGGAAAGAAATCATTCTCTTTCAATCCTTCCGGCATGGTTACGCCGCATAATTCGCGTTTGCCGCTGCTATAGGTTCGCCAGGCATGGCCCACTACATTACCCCTCACTACCATCTCTATCTTAAAAGGGGTACACCTTTTGCCGATAGCCGAATTGGGGGTAGGCACTTCTACCAGCCAGTTAGGGCAGATATCCCGGGTAGCTTCCAGCATATAGGCAGCTATTTGGTTTAAAACCTGTCCTTTATAGGGGATGGGACGGGGAAGGATGACGTCAAAAGCAGAGATCCGGTTACTGGCGATCATCACGAGCCAATCGTTTCCGATGGTGTAGACATCTCTTACTTTACCGTGGTAAACATTGGTTTGAAAAGGGAATTGAAAGGAAGACATGCCCCAAAATTAGCCAGTGCCTTGATAAATAAGGGATAGTGCACATAATTTTTCTCAACAGACGGTCGTTATTTGTGAACAAATTAAATTTTTATAGAAAACTAACAAGTGCTATTTTTAATTACAATTCATTTAAAACTTGCCTAATATGAGAAGACTATTAACCCATTACGGGTTGTTGGCCGTGGGTGCTATGATCTGTGTATCTGCAACGGCGCAGCAATCAACTACTGTCTCCGGTAGTGTAAAAAACAGCAAATCCAAGGAAGCCATTTCAGCGGTCTCTGTTACCGTTAAAGGTGCTACTACAGGAACATTTACCGATGACAAGGGTAATTTTAAGTTTTCTACAGTGCAGAAACTCCCCTTTACACTGGTATTTTCTTCGGTAGGTTACCTGAACAAAGAAGTGGTTGTAAACAGCAACAATCAGGTCGTGAATGTAGAGATTGATGCTTCTTTCACCCTGGGTGATGAAGTAGTGGTAGCTGCATCAAGGGTTCCTGAAAGAATTCTGGAATCGCCCGTATCCATTGAAAGGATCGGTACTGCTGCTATCCGTAATACACCTGCTACCAACTACTATGATATGATCACTAACCTGAAAGGGGTAGACGTAGTAGCCGCCAGCTTAACTTTCCGCAGCGTTGGTACCCGTGGTTTTAATAACAGCGGTAACGTGCGTTTGAACCAGATAGTGGATGGTATGGATAACCAGGCTCCGGGTCTGAACTTCTCTGTAGGTAGCATCATCGGTTTAACTGAACTGGATGTAGAAAATATTGAACTGCTACCGGGTGCATCTTCTGCATTGTACGGGTCAGGTGGTATGAATGGTACTGTGCTAATTAACAGCAAAAGTCCTTTTAAATACCAGGGCCTCAGCTTCCAGATCAAACAGGGTATCAAGGATATTGATGCTTACCAGCGTCCTAAATCTCCTTTCTACGACTGGACGGTTCGCTGGGCACAGAAAGTGTCAGAAAAATTTGCCTTCAAGATTGGTGCGCAGTTTACACAGGCGCAGGACTGGCTGGCCAACCAAACAGAAAACTACAGCCGTACCGGCGCTGCCAATGGTTATGCTATTCCAGGCTGGAGAGGATCCGATCCCAATTATGATGGTGTGAATGTGTATGGTGATGAAACTTCTCAGAATATCAGCACCATTGCCAGTCAGGTGTTTGCTGCTGCCGGTTTAGGTAGCCCCCAATTGGGTGCGTTTAATGGCTGGCTGGCTGCCAACCCTGGTGCTAAACTGGCCGACTTCAATGGCTTTCTGAATGCTGCCGGGGCAGGTGCACTGGTTACAGCAGGTGTTTCCCCGATTCTTTACGGAGCATCTCCCAGCCGAAATTTGTATAATAACCAGGCTGTGAGCAGAACCGGTTACAACGAGATTGATGTGGTAGATCCCAACACCATTAACTTTAAACTGTCTGGTAGCCTGCATTACAAACTCTCCGACAGAACAGAAGCCATCTTCCAGACCAATTTCGGAACCGGTAACAGTGTGTATACCGGTAGCGACCGTTATTCTCTCAAAGACCTGAAAATGGCCCAGTTCAAACTGGAATTGAAGAGCAAGAACTGGTATCTGAGAGCGTACACTACGCATGAGAATTCCGGTAGTTCTTTCAACGCAACCATTACCACCCGTTTATTTAACGAGGCATGGAAAGCAAGTAGTGCCTGGTATCCTCAATACATGGCAGCCTACGCAACTTTACGTGATGCAGGTCTCGCAAATATAGATGCCCATAACTCGGCCAGAGGTTTAGCTGATCAGGGAAGGCCAACTGGTTTTATCGGCGCCAACCCACTCTTCAAAACTGTAGCAGAAACCCCGATCTCTAAAGGCGGTGGTTTGTTCTTAGACAGATCCAGACTGAATGTATTTGAAGGACAGTATAACCTCAGCGAAGACCTCGGTCTCGTGAAAAGCGGAACCGACCTGCTGATTGGTCTGAGTGCACGCCAGTACCAACTGAACTCACAGGGAACACTGTTTGCAGATACTACTTCTCCTATCAAAATCAATGAATTTGGGGCCTATGCACAGTTGTCACAGAAACTGTTCAACGACCTGTTGAAACTGACTGTTTCAACCCGTTACGATAAAAACTCCAACTTCAAAGGCCGCTTTACACCAAGGGCTTCAGCCGTATTGAAACTGGCCAAAGACCATAACCTGCGGTTCTCTTATCAGCAGGCCTATCGTTTCCCAACAACCCAGAACCAGTGGATCAACCTGCTGGTGGGCGGCGGAACCCGTTTAATGGGTGGTTTGCCACAACTGCGTGATTACTATAAATTCAGTACTAACCCGGCTTATACCCTGGAAAGTGTACAGGCTTTTGGAGCCAGTGCAGCGGCCGGAGCACCTAACACCGGTCTTTTACAACAACAGCAGTTTGGTGAATTCAAGCCTGAATCAAGTCAGTCATTCGAAGTAGGTTACAAAGGCCTGATCGCACAAAGGTTATTGATTGATGTGTATGCATACTGGGCCAAGTATAAAGACTTCCTGAGCGGTGTAACCGTTATTCAGGCAAGAACAGCGCCTACAGGTCCTGCCAGTTTCTTTGATGTACTGGATGCCAATAAGCGCATAGCCTACAGTATCTCTGTAAATTCACCGGGTGATGTAAAAACGACCGGATGGGGTGCTTCTGCTGAGTATATGTTACCTAAGAACTTCTCGGTAAGTGCCAATATCTACCACGATGAGATCGGATCACTGCCTCCCGGTTTTGTGTCTTATTTCAATACCCCTAAATACAGGATCAATGCAACCCTGTCAAATTCCGGATTTGGAAAAGACGAGCGTTTCGGATTTAACATCGTGTACAGATGGGCCAACAGCTTCTACTATGAAGGAACTTTCGGTGCCGGTATGGTGCCATGGATCCGTACGGTAGATGCAGCAGTAAGTTATAAACTGCCTTCCACCAAATCTCTGATTAAGATCGGCGGTACCAATATCTTCAACAAATACTACCGTACAGGATGGGGCAATCCCCAGATTGGCGCATTGTATTATGTGAGCTATGGCTGGAATGTGTTTTAGTGAGCAGGCTTTGAGCTGATAGCTGCGAGCGATGAGCTTAGACCAATTTCAATAATATGAACGATCCCCTGCCGGAAATGGCGGGGGATCGTTGTTTATATAATATATGTCTGAAATGCTGAGATTTTGGACAATTAATAGCTTACGGCTCACAGCTCGCAGCTCACAGCTCATGACCCACAGCTCACAGCCCACTCAAAGCAAGCATTTTTGGTTTTGTACCCGATAATCTTATATTTTTGCTGCTCATTTTAAAACTGTTCAGATGCGTTCTATTGCTTTCAGAGAGGCTTTGCGTGAAGCCATGAGTGAAGAAATGAGAAGAGACGAAAAAGTCTTTTTAATGGGGGAAGAAGTTGCCGAATACAATGGTGCTTATAAAGTGAGCCAGGGAATGCTGGCCGAATTTGGAAGTAAACGTGTGATTGATACCCCAATTGCTGAACTTGGTTTTACAGCCGTAGCAGTGGGTGCGGCCCAGAACGGTCTTCGCCCGATCGTAGAATTCATGACCTGGAACTTTGCCGTACTGGCCATGGACCAGATCCTGAACACTGCTTCTAAAATGCTGGCTATGAGTGGCGGACAGATCGGTTGCCCCATCGTTTTCCGCGGGCCCAACGGCAGTGCGGGTCAGCTCGGTGCACAACACTCTACCGCTTTTGAAAGCTATTATGCCAATATTCCCGGTATCAAAGTGGTATCCCCATCCAATGGGTATGATGCTAAAGGTTTGTTGAAACAGGCGATCCGTTACGAAAAGGATCCGGTGATGTTTATGGAGAGCGAAGTGATGTATGGCGATAAAAGTGATGTACCTGATGAGGAATATTATATCCCTCTTGGTAAAGCTGATGTAAAAAAGCAGGGCCGCGATGTAACCCTGGTTTCCTATAATAAAATGATGAAAGTAGCACTGGCTGCAGCAGCAGAGCTGGAGAAAGAAGGGATCAGTGCAGAAGTGATTGATCTGAGAACCATTCGTCCGCTGGACTGGCAGACCATTCTGGAAAGTGTGAAGAAAACCAATCGCCTGGTGATTGTGGAAGAGCAATGGCCTTTTGCCTCTGTTTCTTCAGAGATTACTTACCGGATCCAGAAAGAAGGATTCGACTACCTGGATGCACCTATCCGCCGCATCAACAGTGCCGATGCGCCTATGCACTATGCACCCAACCTGGCGGCCCTGGCAATGCCGGATGTAACCCGCACGGTGAAACTGGTAAAAGAAGTGATGTACCTGAAAAAATAAGCTTCAACGAAATAGTAAAAACCCGGACCCAACAGTTCCGGGTTTTTGTTTGCAGGTTAACTTAGCGATATGGGCAGAATGACACCCTTGTTTTTGTGGATACTGATGGTACTGTTCCCGGTCTTGCTGTTTTCGCAACAGGATAGTTTGGGCAAAGGCTTTACCACGGATACCCTGTTGCCGGAAGTAGCCGTACAGGCTTTTCAATCCCATCTGCAGTGGAAGGCAGTACCCGCGGCCATCGCCATACTGGGAAGAGCTGATCTGGCCCGTTATGGCAACGCATCGCTGGTACCGGTGATGAATACGGTACCGGGTATACGAGTAGAAGAAAGATCTCCTGCCAGTTATCGCTTATCTATCCGTGGAAGCCTGTTACGCTCGCCTTTTGGTGTTCGTAACGTGAAAGTATATTGGAATGAGATCCCCCTCACAGATGGCGGGGGCAATACGTACCTGAACCTGGTAGACCTGAACCAGCTTAGCGGGGTGGAGATCATTAAAGGTCCGGCAGCCAGTGTGTATGGGGCCGGTACGGGTGGGGCAGTGCTGTTCCGCTCAGAAATGGGGTATACTGCACAACCTATGCATCAATTTTCCGCTGGTTTGCTGGGTGGCTCTTATGGTTTGTTTCAGCAACAGGCAGGCTGGGAATACAGTACCAAACACTTCACTTCTTCCCTGCAACAAAGTCACCAGCAATCAGATGGTTACCGCCAGCAATCAGCTTCGCGGAAAGACAACATTAAGTGGCAGGGCAGCTGGCAGGGAAATACACAGGAACTGACATGGCTGGTATGGTACACAGATTTGTTTTATCAAACGCCGGGAGGAATTACCCTCGCACAAATGCAACAGAATCCGGAACTGGCCCGTCAACCGGCAGGCGCTTTACCCGGTGCCGTGCAGCAGCAAACCGCTATTTATAACAAAACCATACTGGGTGCGGTACAGCAGGAAGTCAAACTCAGTAAACAACTGGTATGGAAAAATTTCCTCAGTCTTAATCATACTTTATTGGCCAATCCTTTTATTACCAATTATGAAAAAAGGGGAGAAGCCAATATAGGTGCAGGTACACAACTGGCTTATTCTATCCGCAAGAACAACACCCGGTTGCAATGGATCAATGGGGTGGAATGGTTACACAACCATTCGCTGATCGATAATTTCGGGAACCGCGGCGGTAAAGCCGATACGGTACAGTTCAGGGATGATATCTACGCCATTCAATGGTTCGCTTTTTCGCAGGCACAACTGAGTCTGGGAGAGAAATGGGTGATCACCGCCGGACTCAGCCTCAACAACCAATCCTATCGGTACAAACGCATCACAGACCCCAATACAGACTTTGTAGCTAAGAAAACCAGCGGGGTACTCACTCCGCGGATAGCGCTGACCTACAGGCTATCCAAAGATATTTCTGTATACCTGCTGGCTGCCAAAGGATTCTCTCCCCCTGCATTAGCCGAACTAAGACCTTCTGACGGAAATTATTATGGTAACCTGGAAGCCGAATACGGATGGAATATGGAAGCGGGCATTAAGGGAGAAACTGCAGACAGCCGCCTGCAATTTGACCTGGCCGCCTATTTTTTTACCCTGCAGAACGCGATTGTACGAAGAACCAATAATGCAGGGGCGGAATATTTTGTGAATGCTGGCAGTACCCGGCAGAACGGACTGGAGGCCTTGCTGAAATACAAACTGATAGATGCAGGCAGCAGATTCATCACCCGTTGGCAGGTCTGGAGCAGTTATAGTTACCAGCCCTATCGCTTTACCGATTATCGTCAGGGCAGTATGGATTATACAGGCAATGCCCTCACGGGTGTGCCCCGCCAGATCTCGGTAACCGGCATGGATCTTGAGATGCAAAAAGGGTGGTATCTGAATGTATCACTCAATGTTACCGGTGCTTTACCCCTCACCGATGCCAATGATGTGTATGCTGATGGGTACCGGCTCGGTCAGCTAAAATGGGGTTACAGGAGTAAGCGGCAGTCAAAACAATGGGATCTTTTTGCGGGGATAGATAACCTGTTGAACCAGCGCTATAGCCTTGGTAATGATATCAATGCACTGGGAAGAAGGTACTATAATCCCGCACCGGGCAGGAATTTGTTTGCCGGGATCCGGTACCGGTTCTGACTGCAACAAAACCTTAACAGTTATTCCTGTAACAGTTCAGCCGGAATGAACACTTATCTTAGCAATAAATACGCAGTATGCCGAATATTCTGATCATAGACGATGAAAAAGCCATCCGCAATGTGCTGAAAGAGATCCTTGCCAATGAGGGGTTTGTGGTAGAGGAAGCTACGGATGGAGAAGAGGGCTGGAAAAAATTCTCGGCCGCTACCTATGATGTGGTTTTATGTGATATCAAAATGCCCAAACTGGATGGACTGGAGTTTCTGCAGAAAGTAATGGAAACCCAATCCGAAACACCGGTGATCATGATCAGCGGACATGGTAATATAGAAACGGCAGTAGATGCGGTAAAGAAAGGCGCATTTGATTATATCTCCAAACCGCCGGATCTGAACCGTTTGCTGATCACCATCCGTAATGCGCTCGATAAAACCACGCTGGTAAAAGAAACCAAAGTCCTGAAACGGAAAGTATCCCGTGTACAGGAAATCATCGGCGAAAGCGAAGGTATTCTCAAAGTAAAAGATACCATTACCAAAGTAGCGCCCACCGATGCACGTGTATTGGTAACGGGCGAAAATGGAAGTGGTAAAGAACTGGTGGCACGCTGGCTGCACGAAAAAAGTAACCGCTCAGGGGCATCCATTGTAGAAGTGAACTGTGCCGCTATTCCCGGCGAACTGATTGAGAGTGAATTGTTTGGGCATGAGAAAGGTTCTTTCACCTCTGCTATCAAACAACGTATCGGCAAATTTGAGCAGGCTAACGGGGGTACGCTTTTTCTGGATGAGATCGGAGACATGAGTTTATCGGCACAGGCCAAAGTGCTGCGTGCCCTGCAGGAAGGAAAGATCACCAGGGTAGGAGGTGATAAAGAGATCGCTGTTGATGTACGGGTGATTGCGGCAACGAACAAAGACCTGCTGCAGGAAGTAAATGAAAAAAATTTCCGGCTTGACCTGTATCACCGTCTGGGTGTGATCCTGATACATGTACCATCCCTCAACGACAGAAGAGAAGATATTCCCCTGCTGGTAGAAAAATTCCTGGCAGATATTGCGGAAGAATACGGGCAGGCTGTAAAATCCATCGATAAAAAAGCCATGGATGCCCTGCAGAAACACAACTGGACGGGTAATATCCGTGAATTGCGCAATGTGGTAGAGCGGCTGATCATCCTTTCAGGTAAAGAAATTTCGGCAGCAGATGTGGCAGCGTATGTGTTGGGGGGAGGTAAATAAGTATATAGGTAAATAAGTAAATAGGTAAATGGGTAAATGGGTAAATGGGTGAATGGGTGTGTTAAAACAACTGGCTAACTATTTTAACGGCCTGGATCCTTTTCGGTACTAAAAAGATATTTTTGTTCTTACTTAACTACAAACTATGGGTTTAATTCTATTCATTATCGGAGTCATTGGCTGGCATGCGGGTATGTATGGTATGTTTAAAAAAGCAGGCATTGAACCCTGGAAAGCACTGGTACCTTTTTATAATACCTGGCTGATTGTGGAGAAAACAGCCATCCGTAAATACTGGTTCTGGTTACAACTGATCCCTATTGCGGGTCAGTTCATTACCATCTGGATCACCATCATTTTTGTGATGCATTTCAAACGGGTAACGGTGATCGATCATGCTTTGACCGTTCTGTTTCCCTTTTTGTATTTCCCCTATCTCGGATTTTCGGAGAAAGAGAAATGGTATGGTGCCGAAGTGTTGAAACATTACCACAAACCCGCTTCGCGCGAATGGATAGATGCGGGCGTATTTGCTGTGGTTGCGGCCACCATTATCCGCACTTTTGTTTTTGAAGCCTATGTAATTCCTACGGGCAGTATGGAAAAAACCCTGCTCATCAACGATTTCCTGTTTGTGAACAAAATGAGTTATGGTGCACGTATTCCGCAAACACCGTTGTCGTTCCCGTTTGTGCATAATATCATGCCTTTCTCCAAAACCATTCCATCCTATATCAAAGAAGTACAGTTACCCTATAAGCGCCTGCCTGCTTTTACAGAAGTGAAAAGAAATGATGTGGTGGTATTTAATTTTCCTGCGGGAGATACCATTATTAACCTGCCCGATTATGGCAGTGCCAATCCCTATTATGATGTACTCCGCTTCCAGTACCGCGGCGATCGGGAAGCTTTTGCACAATCCGGTCTCCCCTTGCTGGTGCATCCCATGGATAAGACCGACAATTATATCAAGCGTTGTGTAGGTGTAGCAGGTGATATTATCCAGGTAAAAAACGGAACCCTTTTTGTGAATAACCAACCTGCCTTATTACCGCCGGCTTCGCAGACTGATTACCTCGTTGAAACCAATGGTACTAATTTTTCGGAAGACTTTCTGCGCGAAGAGCTCGGCATTGATATTGATAACCCCGGCGATCAGGTGCGCCCTATCGACAAACCCGGCACACTGATCTTTAACCTCACCCCCGAACAGGTGCAGAAAGTGAAAAAGCAGCCGAATGTAAAAGCTGTAGCTCCTTTTTCTGATAACCAGATCGGAACCACTTTCCCGAATGATGAAGCCAATTTTCCTTGGACTGTTGATAACTATGGTCCGCTGACCATTCCCAAAAAAGGAGATGTGATCACATTAACTCCGCAGAACATTGCCCTCTATAAAAGATTGATCGGGAACTACGAGCAGAATACATTTGAGGAAGTCAATGGTAAATTCATCATCAACGGAAAAGAGACGAATACGTACACCATTAAATACAATTATTACTGGATGATGGGAGATAACCGTCATCGCAGCCAGGATAGCCGTTTCTGGGGTTTTGTACCCGAAACACATGTGGTAGGTAAAGCTTCCCTGATCTGGTTCAGCTGGGAAAAAGGTCCCCGCTGGAAGCGGTTGTTCAATGGGATAAAATAACTATCTTTAAACACGGAAGGGTCCTCATGGCGAATAGCGATGAGGGCTTTTTTGTCTAAATAAGTCAGTTATGAACCCGGAAAAATACAGTTTCGATTTTGAAGTATATCCTTCCATCAACGAACTATCTGCCGCCGATGCCGAATTACTCCGCGATGCGCAGGCAGCTACCTCAACGGCCTATGCACCTTATTCGCATTTTCAGGTAGGTGCCATGGCCCTGCTGGCCAACGGTAAAAAAGTTACCGGCAGTAACCAGGAGAATGCGAGTTATCCCGTCGGACTTTGTGCCGAGCGTGTTTTATTATCCGCCGCTTCTTCCTTATATCCCGGCATCCCCATCCATACCATTGCTATCAGTTACCAGGGAGAATCGGTTGTCAGTAACCGTCCTATTTCACCCTGTGGTATCTGCAGGCAAACACTGGTAGAATATGAAACCCGTTTCAAACACCCCATCCGTTTGATACTGGGCGGAAAAGAAGGTAAGATCTGGGTAATCCCGCAATCCGGTTTGTTATTGCCGTTTGGGTTTACGGGAGATGACCTTGGGTGAAGGCAATTAGTAATTAGCAATTAGTAATTAAAAATTCAGGGATTTGTAACTTCACTTGCGAGCTTTACTTTTATAAGATTGAACTTTTGTAACACCTTTATTTACGTTGCTATTCATAAAAGTGCAGGGGGCTCTATATATTCAATTACTAACTACTAATTTCTAATTATCTGATCAATACTGTTGTGCCCTTCAAAGACACTCGTTTTCCACCATCGCGTTCTACGTAATCGAGCGTCCATACATACGTGCCGCTGGGTTGCAATTGACTTTTTACGCGGCCATCCCATTTACGGGTCCAGTCTTTGGTTTCAAAGATGATTTGTCCGTAACGGTTATAGATTCTGAAAACAAGATTATCTGCTTTGAATGCATTCAGCGGGTAGAGATAATCATTTAATCCATCGCCGTTGGGTGTAAAAGCGGAGGGTACGGCGATATAACAACTGGCGAGCACGGTTATGATCTTGTAAGCCGTATCGGAACAATTGTATGGGTTGGTGGCAATCAGTTTGGTGGTATAATTGGTTCGCCGCCCGGTTAAAGGATACGATTGTGCGCCGGGTACCTGTTGGTTACTTGTAATGCCATTGCCAAAGATCCAGTTCCAGCGGATCGTATTGGCCGAACTCAGGTCTGTGAAATGCAGGGTATCTGTGGGACAAAGTGTATCTGCCACCGCAAAAGCTGCTTTCACCGTATGATCCTCGAATACAAAACTGCCTCTTGCTGTATCTGAACAAAAGCCGTTGCTAACCAATAACTGCAAACTATACGTACCAAATGCATTAGAAATGTAAACCGGATTCTGCAAGTTGCTCAATGGTACACTATCCAAATGCCATTGCCATGATGTGGTGCCACCATAACCATTATGCGAAAGTCTAAGCGTATCCGATTTGCAACCGGTACTTACGGTACCTGTGAAATCGGCTGTGGTGATATTTTTAGTAGTGAAGGAAAGGGTAGAACCTGCTGGTGTGGTTAGTCCGCATTCATCTATCAATGGGTTACCATCCGAACCGTTTTTGAGGAGAATGGTAAATGTACCGTTGGTTCGGATGGGGGCTGTTAGAATAATGCGGATACTGGTACTTACCCCGTTACTGCAAATACCTGATGCGCTTTTTACTATTACAGGTGCGGGCCCGGTAATGGTAAAATCACTTCCATCTGCGGCAATCGAACTGCAGGCCATGGGTTTGCTGAACACCAGCTCAAGGGTATCTTTGATACAGACCACCGGAACTATGCTATCCATGGGGGTTGGTACGAGGGCAATAAAACGGAGATTGGTTTTGTCGCCGGGAACCAGCGCATTTTCGCAGTTATCGGTTAAGGTATTACCATCATTGCCAACTTTTGCTGTAATGGTATAAATACCTGGTGTTAATGGATTGTCGAGTGTTATCAGGATCGAATCCGAATCAAAGCCTCTTCCACATCCATTACCGGCAGCTGCAATATTATTTCTTGTAACCGGTCCGCTTATAGAAAAGTCAGAACCATCGGCAGCAATAGTTTTACAACTTACTCTACTGGTCAATTTTATCATTACCTGGGTACCATCGCAAATGCCGTATGCGCTGGCAATTTTGGGCACAACGGGGTTTACTATGCTGGCAGTCCCACCTCCCGGTTGTCCGTTTGAGAAAGCCAGCGTATATCCGACTTCACTGGTTTCGCCGGCATTCAGAAAATGGCTTACTAATAAAAGGTATTCGTGCCCTGCAATGATATCCGGCATCTTGGCAAAAGCAGACAGGTTCTGCGAAGGAGAGGATGCACAGGAAAAAACAGATGTGCCTGCTGCAGAAGCACCCGTAGGACCATAGGTTCCCACCCAGTTGGCTGTTATGATCAGATTCGGGTCCGTAAAAACATCATTCGGATCTTTGCCGGTGATATCAAATAACTGCCAGTCATAATCTTCCGGTACAGTATTTAAAGGTGTTATCACAAATCCCAATGTACCGGATTGGTAACAGGTGAACTTATACCAATAGGGATTAGCGGTTGAAAAACTGCCATTGGTGCAACCTTTGGCGGGTACATTGCCACTGGCGCAGATCGGTACTGTTCGCTGCGTAAAGGTAGTGGCGCCACATACGGGGAATGCCGTAGTTGGATTTTGTCCCAATGCCGTACAAGCCTGCGACAAGGATTTTGTATGAAACAATAACAGGGCTATTACAACAAATATGATCTTACCAATACCTCGCATGGCTGTAAAAATATTGCATTCGCCTCTGGATTGGGGCAGGATTTGACAAGGAAATGTTAATTTGAACAGAGGAACAGACGAACAGATGAGCAAGGAACAGAAGATCAGAAGACAGGCAATATTTTATATAAGCTTCATCCGTTCATCTGTTCATCGGTTCCTTGTTCGTCTGTTCCTCTGTTCAAAACAGTGTCTGCACCCCATGCGCGATCTTAAACTCATGTCCGAGCAGCCATTTTTTTCGCCACATACCGCCTCCGTAGCCGGTGAGGGATCGATCGCTGCCGATGACGCGGTGACAGGGTACAATAATGGCTATTTTGTTTTTACCATTGGTGCTGGCTGCGGCGCGGATCACTTTGGGATCGCCGAGGCGTTTGGCCAGATCCATATAACTGATGGTTTTGCCGTAAGCGATTCCCAGTAACTCACTCCATACCCTTGTCTGAAATTCTGTTCCTTCCTGGTGAATGGGGATATCAAAATTGCGGCGCGTACCATGGAAATATTCAATTAGCTGTTCCGTGCATTGGTGCATCACTTCGGTAATACCCGGCTCGCCATAGGCCAGCTGGTCGGAATTGTCTACAAAACTAAGCTCGCCGATATACTGCTCGGTACCACCGATCCGCAGTAACCCAACGGGACTCTCATAGTACGTGTAGTGCAGTTCGCTCATAGGCAGGGTGGGTTAGCCGATGCGTTGTCCGTTTTGGACCGGTTTGTCAGGCTGCAATAAAATTACCTGATTATTTTCATCATACACACCTAAGACCAAACATTCACTAAAAAAGTTGGCGATCTGTTTGGGGGGGAAGTTGACCACCGCCACTACCTGCCTGTTCAGCAGCGCTTCCGGGGTATAATGGTGGGTAATCTGCGCCGAAGACTGTTTGATACCGAGGGGGCCAAAATCAATGGTTAACTGATAGGCCGGTTTTTTTGCCTTCGGAAAATCAGTAACTTTCAGTATGGTTCCGCTGCGGATCTCTACTTTTTCAAAATCATCCCAGTTGATCATATGTTAATTTGAAAATTTGAAAATAGGCAAATTTGAAAATGAGACCACCTATAGGCTGCATACATTTTCAAATTAACACATTTTCAAATTATTTTTTTCATCTAAAATCAAACACACATGAAACGTACTGCAACCGCCATTTGGAACGGATCCGGCAAAGAAGGCAATGGTACCCTTTCTACCCAAAGTACCGTTCTGAACAAAACCCAATACTCTTTTAATTCCCGTTTTGCAGAAGGTGTGGGAACCAATCCCGAAGAGTTGATGGCAGCAGCCCATGCCGGTTGTTTTACTATGAAACTTTCTTTTGTACTGGGCGCCGCAGGGTTTACACCGGAAGCACTCGAAACGAGTTGTGCCATTTCGCTGGAAGAAGGTGTTATCACCAGATCCGACCTATCTGTTAAGGCCAGAGTACCTGGTATAACGCCGGAGAAATTTCAGGAATGTGCGGCAGATGCCAAGGCCAATTGCCCGGTGAGCAAAGTATACAATATGGAAATCAGCCTGGAAGCCATTTTACTATAGTTTGAATACCTGCAACATCATTTCTCACTCTCAGGCTGGTTAGAAATGATGTTGCTCAACTTCTTTTTATGAATATCCGTAAAGCGCAGCTCGAAGATGTTGATGCATTGGCCGGATTATTTGACCAGTACAGGATCTTTTATCAACAACCTTCCGATAAGGAAGCTGCCAAACAATTCCTTTCCGAAAGGATACAGCAAAACGAATCAGTGATCTTCCTCGCTTTCCTGGACGGGAAGCTGGTAGGATTTACCCAGCTCTATCCTGTTTTTTCTTCTATCGGGCTGAAACGGGCCTGGGTGCTTAACGACCTGTATGTAGTTCCGGAAACACGTGGGTCCGGTGCTGCAGATGCTTTACTCAAGGCGGCGCAGGAACTGGGAGCCGAAACAGCGAGTGGCTGGCTGGTACTGCAAACGGCCCATCATAACCATCGCGCACAAAGAGTGTATGAGCGTAATAAATGGGAGAAAGACGAAGAGTTCTTTACCTACTATTACCACTACTGATCAAACAAAGCCGCCAGCTTCAGTAATTCCTGCTGTTTGTAAGCATGCGATGGCCTGTCGAAACATTTGGCCACTTCTTCCAGCAATACCTGTATGATCCGCATATGCGATTGCGGTTTAAAATAGGAAGGAGAGGGGGGCAGCGATAAGCGTTGGAAATAATTTTCAACGTCTTTATGGGAAAATGCCTGCCCGGTAGTAGCATCCACATAAAAATGGATCTTATCCTGCGGATGACCCACATGTGTGGCCGCATCATAATCTGAATGATAAAAAGCAATGATACACTGCCTGGGGATATTGATGATCCTCGCATTGATATCCAGCAGATCGCACATCACCTGGTACAGGATGCCATTGGCCAGCGCATTCCCTTTTTTACTTTCGAGTACTTTATGGATAAAGAACTCGTCGGGGTGCTCGTAATTCACTTCCACCCCTTTTAAATTGTAATAATTATAAATGATGCTGGAGAGTACATTGGCCTGTTCAAGCGGCGTTAAAAAGCTGTTCAGTTCCAGCCATACATTACGGCGGATTTTTTCTACATCCTGCAACACAGGTGTGGTATGCAGATCGGGGTATTGAAATTTGGCAACCAGCAGGGCACCGAATAAAAGATCGTGATAAGCACTGTCGCGCCATTCTATCAGGTCGTGCTCCAGGTCGGTGAAATGCAGGTGGTGAATGATCATTTCGATCCGCTCCTGTACGTCTTCACTGAGCGTGGTTTCCCAGAGATGCTCGAGGTTGGGAATGATATTCTTACCGTACGCTACAATCTTCTCCGAAACGGTGGAATACACTTCCTCATCCGGGTCATCTATTAATGTAAACAGCGCGTTGATCTCTCTGGTTTCCTGCATAGATGTTACTACATGGGGGTAATCAGTATGGTATTCAGTTGATTCCCATGTGCTTTCAGCATCAAACTAAATTATTTTTTTCGGATATGTGTGCAGGAAGTTATCCCACAGGTGTGGAAATATGGCAAAGCTTTAACATAATAAACAGTTGTTTGCTTCGTTATGGGCAACCCATCTCTAAAAAAAAGCGGGTTTAACAGTCCCGATACTTCATTAATAGGTACCTTTGCACATTATCAGTAAAGTTATCTATGTCACAGTTTGCCATTCCCAAATTCCCCAGTACCGAATCCAATCAATCCTTACACACAGACCTCAAAAAAAGAGTACAGGCTTATTTTGATGAACGCGGTATCGATTCTACCGGAAACCCTAAGTTATTTACCAAAGCCATCATCATGGTGATCGGTTTTGTATTGGTGTATATTCATTTACTCGTCTGGACACCTGTCTGGTATGTTGCCCTGGCGGAATGTGTTGTTTTAGGCGGTTTTGTTGCCGCTATCGGCTTTAATGTGATGCACGATGGTAGCCACGGCAGTTTCAGCAATAACAAAGTGATGAACCGCATTGCGGCTTCTTCTATCAGCCTGCTCGGTGCCAACCATTTTATGTGGAACATGAAACATAACATGATCCACCACAGTTTTACCAATATCGACGGGGTGGATGATGATATCGAGATCGGCATTCTCATGCGGATGGCCCCCACACAGAAGCGGTATAAAATGCATCGTTTCCAGCATTTCTATTTCTGGTTCCTCTATATGTTGTTATATGTGTTCTGGATCTTCTTCACCGATTACCAGAAATATTTTTCCAAAAAGATCGGTAATGTGCCTTTGAAGAAAATGAGCTTTGCAGATCATTTTGAATTCTGGAGCGTGAAAGTGTACCATGCTGCTGTATTTATCGTGATTCCCATCATTGCAGTGGGTTGGGTAAGCTGGATAGTAGGTTTTTTAACCATGAGCCTGTTTGCCGGGTTTGTACTGAGTATTGTATTCCAGCTGGCGCATACGGTAGAACATACTTCTTTTCCTGTGGCAGATGTGGATACGCATAAAATGCCCGATGAATTTGCCGCTCACCAGATCAAAACAACCGCCAATTTTGCTACCAATAACAAACTCGTTAGCTGGCTGGTAGGTGGACTGAATTTCCAGATCGAACACCATCTGTTTCCTAAGATTTCACACGTACACTATCCCGCCATCAGCGAGATCGTAAGAAATGTATGCCGCGAATACCAGTTGCAGTATATCGAGTATCCTACCATGCGCAGAGCAGTAGTGGCGCACGTCAGGTTTCTGCGGCAGATGGGGAAATACGACTAAATCACTAAACGGTTTATAAGTAAAAAGACAAAATTAAAAAGTCAAAAGAAATCGCTCTCTTTTGACTTTTTAATTTTGTCTTTTGAATTTTATCAGTGTTATTTTTTCTTCGCCGCCTTTTTAGGTGCCGCTTTTTTGGCTGCTTTTTTTACCGTTTTAGTAGCCGTTTTTTTGGCGGCGCTTTTTTTGGCAAATGCATTAGGTACCTGGGCCTCGATCATTTTTTTGATCTCTTCCAGTTCCACATCGGCCAGTTCTTCCGGCGTGTATTTGCCCGCATCGGCTTTACGGCCCATTTTCAGCATTTTTTTATTGAAGCGGATGAAGGGGCCCCAACGTCCATTTTCAATGGAGATCTTCTCAGCAGGCCATTGTTTGATAAAGCGGTTGGCTTCCTTATCAATTTTCTTACTGATCAGTTCATCGATATCGCTTTGCGAGAGTGCATCAAAATTATAGGCCCGTGGAATATTGATATACATATCGTTCCACTTGATAAATGGCCCGAAACGTCCCTTGCCTTTGGTTACCGGTAATTCATTGTAGAAAGCGATCGGTGCATCGGCCAGCTGCTTCTCGTTGATCAGCTGGATGGCCCTGTCGAGTTCAATGGTATGCAGGTCCTCACCTTTGGGGATTGAGATAAATTGCTCGCCCAGTTTAATATAGGGACCAAAACGGCCTACGTTTACAGAGAGTTCCTGTCCTTCATATTCGCCCAGTGTTCGTGGCAGGGAGAACAGTTGCATGGCTTCTTCCATGGTAATGGTCTCAATGCTCTGATCCTGACGCAGTTTGGCAAACCGGGGTTTCTCTTCTTCATTGGCCGTATCGCCGATCTGCACCATGGGGCCATAGCGGCCCATACGGGCGATCACTTTTTTGCCGGTGACCTCATCCATACCCAGCTCCCTTTCGCCCTTGGCACGCTCCGCATTCTCGAGTGTATGCTCAATGGTTTCGTGGAAGGGCTTGTAAAAGCCATCGATCATATTACTCCAGGCAATTTTTCCCTCGGCAATCAGGTCAAACTCCTGCTCAATCTTGGCGGTAAAGCCAAAATCCATCACCTTGGTAAAATATTGTTTCAGGAAGTCGGTTACTACGGCACCGAGGTCGGTGGGGAATAATTTGTTCTTCTCCGCACCGGTGTTTTCCTGTAAAATCTCTTTCTCTACCGCGTCTTTTTTGGTAAGGGTGAGTAACCTGATCTCTCTTTTCACACCTTCCTTATCCCGCTTCTCTACATAATTCCGCTTCATAATGGTAGAGATCGTAGGAGCGTAAGTTGAAGGACGTCCGATACCCAGTTCCTCCAGTTTCTTCACCAGCGAAGCTTCCGTATAACGGGCAGCCGGGCGGGTAAATTTTTCAGTGGCCGTCATGCGGGTAAAATCCAGCACCTGTCCTGCGGCCAGCGGCGGCAGCATACCTTCGGTGCTTTCTTCATCTTCTTCGTCTTTACCTTCGAGATATACTTTCAGGAAACCGTCGAATTTCATCACTTCGCCGTTGGCAGAAAGTGTTTCGTTATTGCTGCTAACATTGATCCGGGCCGTGGTTTTCTCAAATTCGGCATCACTCATCTGCGAAGCAATGGTTCGCTTCCAGATCAGTTCGTATAATCTTCGGGTATCTTCATCTTCCACCGAAGTATTGCTCATATAAGTAGGGCGGATGGCTTCGTGGGCTTCCTGCGCATTTTCGTTTTTGTTCTTGAATTTGCGTGGCTGGTGGTATTCGCTGCCATAGGCTTTGGTAACCTGGTTGCGGATATCATCAAGTGCGGTATCACTCAGGTTGATACTGTCTGTACGCATGTACGTGATCTTACCGCTTTCGTATAGTTTCTGCGCCAGCAACATGGTTTTACTCACACTGTAACCCATTTTACGGGAGGCTTCCTGTTGAAGGGTAGAAGTGGTAAAAGGTGCAGCAGGTGTACGTTTGGCCGGTTTTACCTGTATGTCTGTAACGGTATAGCGGGCACCCTTGCAGGTTTCGAGAAAAGCTTTCGCATCTGTCTCGGTCTGCATTTTATTGGGGCCTTCTGCTTTGAACGTAACGGTTTTGCCGTTGATATCAGGTGAAGTAAAATAGGCTTCTACCTTATAACTGCTCTCGGGAATAAACTGATTGATCTCTCTTTCGCGTTCAACGATCAGTCTAACGGCCACACTCTGTACACGGCCGGCACTGAGGCTGCGCTGCATGCCGATCTTGCGCCAGAGTACCGGACTCAGTTCAAAACCCACCAGCCTGTCTAATACGCGCCTTGCCTGCTGGGCATTCACCAGGTTCATATTGATAAGGCGGGGATTATCTACCGCTTTGCGGATGGCCGGTGCAGTGATCTCGTGAAAAACGATCCGCTTGGTTACTTTTGGGTCCAGACCCAATACTTCGGCCAGGTGCCAGCTGATGCTTTCCCCTTCACGGTCCTCATCCGATGCCAGCCATACTTCGTCTGCTTTTTTGGCCAGTTGACGCAATTCTTTTACCACACGTTCTTTATCGTCGGGTACTTTGTACCTGGGCTGGTAATGATTGTTTACATCAATGCCCATGTCATCTTTTTCCAGGTCACGGATATGGCCATAACAGCTTTTCACCTCAAAATCTTTTCCGAGGATCTTCTCTATGGTTTTGGCTTTTGCCGGTGACTCAACGATCAGTAAGTTCTTTGCCATACAGCCTTTTCATCCGCCTCTGACGGTTCTTTTATATGGTTCTTCGAAAATGTCCAACCCCCTAAAAAAGTCTCCCCGGATGGGGAGAAAATAAGGTGTCTGACCCTGCAATATTAGTTGAAACCGGCAAAACACAAAAAATATCAGGAAACCGGGTTACTGAAAAAATGCACGATCCGGCTGCAGATCCGGTTGTCTTTGTACACTTTACTATGGCCCAACTGCTCGGTTATTTCAAACTGTACATGCGGCAGATCCTGCGTCAGCAGTGGTTTTACGTCTTCAAAAGAGCAGATCGTATCCTGCCGGTCGTGTACCCATAAAACCGGGGCATGCAGGGCTTTTACCGCCCGGCTCACAGAATAGTAGCTGACAGGATGTTCGGTCAGTTCGCCAATCAAACCGGTAAAAGCCAGTTTTACTTTATCATCTACGGGTATGAGGGTAAAGAAATTTTCGATGGCCCGGTTGGTTTCGGTAGCCGGGGCCACCAATACCAGTTTTCGGTTTTCATTACCCGGCAAAACCTCAAAAGCCAGAGCAGCGGCTAATCCGCCCAGCGAATGTCCCATGATGCCGTACAGGGGGCCGAACAGTTTTTCTATTGCTAACAGGGCGCACTTATATATATAGGCATTGATCAGTTTACCCTCACTGGTACCATGGGCGGGGGCATCGAAAGCCAGCACTTCAAACCCTTCTTTTTTCAAGGGTTGAATGTATTTCTCGAATTTGTAGCTATAACTGCTGAAACCATGTACAATCAGGACCTTTTTCCCGTTGGGATGTTCCGGTAACCAGCGAAAGCCCCGGATGGTAAGGCCATCCATCTCAAAAGACAGTTTCTCCGCCTTGTGAAATACCGGTGGTGATTTTTTGGGGAGTTTAACGGGGAAAGGGGTACAGAAGATCTTATAAGCGGTTTCGGCAGCTTTACGCGGCGAAACCAGGCCAATCAGTTTGAGTTTGTTTTTATAATACCCTATGAGCAGCCTTTGTGCTAATTTCATCTTCATAAGATCAAAGATATGCAGGTTAGTATCATAGGTGCGGGTAATGTTGCCACGGTGCTGGGGAGGGAGTTGTGTAGGGTAAATGAAGTGGATAAAGTAAATAAAGTAAATAAAGTAAATAAAGTAAATAAAGTATACAAAGTAGCGCAGGTATATGCAAGAGATGCAGTGAGTGCCAACAAACTGGCAGTGGAACTGGGGGCGGAAGCTATTACTGATCTGGGCAGATTGGAGGGCAGTGCGGATCTTTACCTGGTAGCCGTTACGGATGAAGCTTTACCGGAAATAGCGGCCCGCCTGGCACTGCAGGACCGGCTGGTGATTCATACAGCAGGTTCGGTTCCGAAAACACTGTTACAGCATGTGAGTACCCGTTATGGTGTACTCTGGCCCATGAAAATGATCAGGAAAGATATGCCCGCGCTTGGGCCGGTAACGATGGTAGTGGATGGGAGCTCGGATGAAGTGATCAGGCAGGTGGAAGAACTGGCGGCGGTTTTTACTGATACGATTGTCAGGGCAGATGATGAGATGCGTTTGAAAATGCACCTGGTAGCGGCTTTTACGTCTAATTTCAGCAACCATTTGTACCACCTGGCGGCAGATTTCTGTGCAGCAGAAAAGATTGATTTCGGTTTATTTTATCCGATCATTGAAGCTACGGTACAGAATCTGTTGCAGCAGCACCCGGCACAGGCACAGGCCGGACCGGCTTTTCGCGGCGACCGGCAAACGGAAGAAAAACACCTGGTTTTACTGGAACAGTACCCACAGGCAAAACAACTGTACCAGGTATTGAGCAACAGTATTCGCCAAAGCTTCCGGGGTTAACACAAAAAGAAGTGCCGGTAGAAACCGGCACCGAATTATTCAACCTGCTTTATCCGAAAAACTATTTTTATAGACGCTCTTGTTATTAACAGGGTAAAATTGCAAAAGTCAGGGGGATACCCCCTAACGCATTCTGCCAAAGTGCTCCTATTTTCTGCCAAAGGCTTTTTTCAGGCGGCGGAGGAAAATAGAAAGGCGAGATCTATGCATTAAAATTTATTTATATTGATAATCGCTGGTTAATTAGCTTACTGTTTGCAGTATTGTTTACAGTTTTCTTTCCTTCCTTAAACTTTTCCGTAACTCGAATGGTTAAATAAGGATTCTAAGATACTTTTGCCACCCAACACGGATGTATGTATACGATTAAGATCAAATTTGAAGAAAAGGGGCTCGAACCCGTTACCCTGACCAATATCGCGCCCGACCAGAGCCTGCTGGAAGTGTGTTTAGACAATAATATTGAACTGCACCATAACTGTGGAGCTGTTTGTGCCTGCAGTACCTGTCATATTTATGTAGACAATGGCATGACTTACCTGGAAGAGCTGGGCGACAGGGAAGAGGATTTTATAGACCGTGCCGTTAATCCACGCATCAATTCAAGGCTGGGTTGCCAGTGTGTGTTACAGGCCGGCAGCGGCGAAGTGGAGATTACCCTGCCCGACCAGACCCAATTCTTAGGCGAATAAGCGCATTGCAAACCCAAACACCCAACACAAATCCCTAACCCGACATGAGCCATTTTGAACCGCCGATACACTGGAACGACCACGAAGATATTGCGATGAAATTATATGAGCGCTTCGGCGATGAGTTTAACGAAGGCAGAATTTACCGGGTCCGTTTTACCGACCTGCTGGAGTGGATCCTCGAGATCCCTAACTTCGATGGCACCCGCGAGCAAAGCACCGAAGGGCACCTGGAAATGATCCAGAGCAGTTGGGTGTACGAGTGGAGAGACAATCAGAAATAGTCGGTTTCTCAGTTTACTGGTGGCAGTATATACCAATAAACAAGAAAACCAGTAACCTAATAAACCAGGCAACCGATTGCTGCACAAATTTAAACATATCACCACTTTTGTTTTTGATGTTGACGGCGTATTAACCGATGGCAATCTGCTGGTTTTGCCAGGTGGTGTTATGGCACGAAGTATGAGTATCAAGGATGGCTATGCGTTGCAGCTTGCTGTTAAAAAAGGATATCGCGTACTGGTGATTTCGGGTGGTAATTCTCCCGAAGTAAAAGACAGGCTTGAAAAACTGGGTGTAACCAATGTTTGGATGCAGGTGAGTGATAAACCTGCTGTATTAAAGGAATATATGCAAAAGCATGAATTGGCTGCGGAAGCTGTTTTATACATGGGTGATGATATGCCTGATCTGCAGGTGATACAGCTGGCAGGTCTGCCCTGCTGCCCGGCAGATGCTGTACAGGAGATCAAAGAAAAATCGGTTTATATTTCCCATCTTACGGGAGGAACGGGTTGTGTAAGGGATGTGATAGAAAAAGTAATGAAACTGCGTGGCGATTGGGGAGAAGACAGTAGTGTAAGAGCACAATAAACCCTATCGCGGTTACGCGGTGATCGTATATCGTTAAATGCAGATTTTGAAAATACTCGCTGCTTTCTTCCGGCTGGTTCGCTGGCCTAATCTGGTCTTTATTGCACTTACGCAGGTGCTGTTCGAGTATTGTGTTTATCGGGGAATTTATGCGCCTGTGGGAAATACCCCTGGAGAAACCAGGCAGTTTATTTTTCTTCTATCAGCATCTGTATTGATTGCTGCTGCAGGTTATATCATCAATGATTATTTTGATCTGAACATAGACCAGGTAAACAAACCGGATAAAGTGGTGGTGAATGTGATTATCAGTCGCCGCTGGGTTATTTTCTGGCATATGTTCCTGAGTTTGCTCGGACTCTTCTTCACCGTATCTGCATTATCCATAGCCGATTACTGGCACCTGGTACTCGCCAACTTTGCAAGTATTATCTTATTGTGGTTTTACTCCACCAACCTGAAAAAACAATTGCTGATCGGCAATGTGCTGATCTCGGTATTAACCGCATGGGTAATACTGGTGATCTTTTTTGCAAAATATCCACTCAACATCCGCTCTTTGTTACTGGCAGATCATAACGAAATCCGGTTCTTCCGTTTTGCGGTATTGTATGCATCTTTCGCCTTTATTATTTCGCTGATCCGTGAAGTGGTAAAAGACATGGAAGACGTGGAGGGCGACCGCAAATACGGCTGCCGTACCATGCCCATTCTCTGGGGAATGAATGCAAGCAAAGTATTTGTGGCGGTATGGATCATCGTATTGGTAGCCGTGCTGAGTGTTCTGCAGGTGTATGTGATCCCGTTTGGCTGGTGGCATAGTGCTTTGTACTGCCTGTTGCTGATCATCTTTCCCCTGCTCTGGGTGTTACGGAAACTGTTCAGGGCCAAAACACCGGACGACTTTCATCAACTCAGTACCGTCGTAAAACTGGTCATGTTCACCGGAATTCTTTCCATGTTCTTTTTCAGGATTTATTTCTCCCACTAAATCAGTCGTTGTATATGCAGCATATCATCCTAGCCTCCCAATCGCCCAGGCGTAAAATGTTACTGGAATGGGCCGAGGTTCCGTTTGAAGTGATCGTACAGATCACCGATGAATCTTATCCGGAAGGGATCAGTCTGGAAGATACAGCCATTCATATTGCCCGTAACAAAGCACTGGCGGTGAAAGATCATGTGAAAGATGCTTTTCATGGCGAATACCAGGGAAAAACCATTCTGGCAGCAGATACTATTGTGGTACTTGACAACTGTGTGATTGGCAAACCCACCGATAGGGAAGATGCCATTGCGATACTGCGTGCGTTATCCGGACAACAACACCAGGTGATCACTGGTGTGGTGTTACTGCACAAAGAAGGAGAAATCACTTTTGCCGATTGTACGGAAGTAAGCTTTCATCCGCTGACAGAAGAAGAGATCATTTTTTATGTAGATAAATATGCACCTTACGACAAAGCCGGCGCCTATGCTATTCAGGAATGGATCGGCGTGGTAGGCATTGCTTCCATTAAGGGCGATTTTTATAACGTGATGGGGTTACCGGTAAGTCGGGTGGTGCATGCATTACATACAATAAATTCCTGAACGAAAATCAGGTATTTATACCGTAGTTTTCCTTTGTAATTTTTCATTTGGCCGCAACAAAAGCGGTAGTATATGAATGAAAGATTACTACAGTTCATCTGGCAGTTCCAGTATTTCCAGAAACAGGCATTGGTTACCACTGCCGGCGAAAAATTACAGATAGATAAACCCGGTGTCTGGAACCACCACCAGGGTCCCGATTTCTCAGAAGCCGCTATCCGCATAGAAAATACCCGGTGGATCGGCAATGTAGAGATCCATATCACTTCTTCAGACTGGGTTAAACACCGGCATGGTGCCGACAATCATTATCGTAATATTATTCTGCATGTGGTGTGGGTGGACGACAGGCCGGTATTTGATGAGGTTGGCAACCGGGTACCCACACTGGTATTGCAATCCCTGATCCCCAAACTATTACTGGAACGTTACCGTGAGATGATGGAAGCGATGGTAGTGATACCCTGTCATAGTTTTTTGCCCGCACTGGATCAACTGGGCTGGTTTGCCTGGAAGGAAAGGCTGGCGGCAGAAAGACTGGAACGCAAGGCACGGCAGATACTGGCCATGCTGGAGGGGAACACCCGCCATTGGGAAGAGATTTGCTGGTGGTTACTGGCTGCTAATTTCGGTACCAAAGTAAACAGCAGTTTGTTTGAGCTGGTGGCCAGGAGTATTCCGGTGCAGCTACTGGCCAGACATAAAAACCAGCTGCAGCAACTGGAAGCGCTTTTACTGGGGCAGGCCAACCTGTTAAGCGGGAAGTATCAGGATGATTATGCACTGTTGCTGCAGCGTGAATATCGCTTTCTGAAAAAGAAATACCGGCTGCAGCCCGTACAAAAAGCGCCCGCTTTTTTGCGGATGCGGCCCGCTTCATTTCCTACCGTGCGGCTGGCACAGTTGGCTATGCTGATACATACCCTTCCGCATCTGTTCGCTACCATTAAAGAAACGGAAAGGCTGGAAAAACTGCAGAACTGTTTCATGGTTACGGCCAATGATTACTGGCACTATCATTACCGTTTTGATGAAGAAACCGCCTACCAGCCCAAACACCTTGGTAAACAGATGGCAGAGAATATATTCATCAACACGGTGTTACCTTTGTTATTTGCCTATGGCTTATATAGCCGGAACGATAGCTACCAGGAAAGAGCGATGCAATGGATGTATGCCTTACCGGCAGAACAAAACCAGATCAGCCGCAAGTGGCAAAGAATGGGCATCCCGCTCCGCGCCGCCACCGATTCGCAGGCATTGATAGAATTAACAAACCATTATTGCCTGCACAGGCGATGTTTAGATTGTGCAGTAGGCAACAGAATACTGAGAAATGACGTCTTGTAGTAGTGAGTAGTGAGTAGTGAGTAGTGAGTAGTGAGTAGTGAGTAGTGAGTAGTGAGTAGTGAGTAGTGAGTATATAGTGAGAAACAGGTACTCCCTACTCCCTACTCACTACTCACCCCAATACTGACTACTCACCAATTAAATTGCATGTCCAGTTCCACATCCGGGTGTAATGTCCTTTCAACGGGACAGGTACGGGCGGTTCTTTCGAGGATCTCTTTTTGTTTGTCGTCGAGTTGCAGGGTGTTGGGGAAAAAAAGGTGTACGACGATCTTGCTGATCCGGCGGGGATCGCTGGCCATCACTTTGGTTACATCCAGCCGGGTACCATCGAGCACAATATCCATGGTGCGGGCTTTGATGCCCATGGTGGTGATCATGCAGGCGCCGAGGGCGGTAGCTACCAGATCGGTGGGCGAAAAGAGTTCGCCTTTACCCTGGTTATCAGTGGGCGCATCGGTTTCGATAACGGAGCCGCTTTGCAGGTGAGTAGCGGCTGTACGGAGCTCACCTTTATAAATAATTTGTGAAGTCATTGAATCATTTTGCCATAAATTTACAAGTAACAAACCAAATGGAAGTGAAGAAGCTATTTTTAATCGTAGGTATGCTGGGTATGCTCTCTGTTTCTGCACAGCAGAATGTAAAGTCTGCCAATGCTGATGCCAGACAGCTGAAAAAAGCAGAGCGTCGCGAAAAGATCAACCAGTTGATCAAACAGGAAGAAGAAGGAGCCCTGATCTTCCAGAAGCAGGGTGCATTTGGTTTTAAATTCAACACCGATGCCTGGAGTATGTTCTATGAACATGGCAAGTATAAAACCATCAACAAAACCAATCTCTGGTGGCTGGAACTGGGCGAGAGAAAAGACCGGAAAGAAGAGAAAGTTCCCACCCTCAGCGCTTCGCAGGGCTTCCTGGTGATCTCCAGTTATATTTACGGCAAACGGAATAATTTCTACTACCTCAAAGGTGGCCTTGGCCAGCAATTACTGATTGGCGGTAAAGGCAATAAAAACGGTGTGGCGGTATCTGCCATTTACGGTGGCGGTTTTTCGGCTGGTTTGCTGAAGCCCTATTATATCGAAATCCAGAACCCTTCAACCAATGCCCGGGAACAGATCAAATACGATGTTAGCAACGAGAGCCTGTTCCTCGACCCCAGTATTATTATCGGAAAAGGAGGCCTCACCAAAGGTTTTAACGAGATCCAGTTTGTACCCGGCGCCCATGCCCGTGCGGCCCTGCGTTTCGACTATGGCAGGTATAATGAAGTACTTTCTGCCATGGAAGTGGGCATCAACGCCGAATATTACTCCAAAACCATGCCCATCCTGCTGTTGAACAAGGAACGGAAGTTCTTTTTCAACGCCTATATCGCCCTTGTTTTTGGTAAGAGAAAGTAAGCTATTTTTGCAAAAAAGTCAGGTGTCCGGCGTCAGGGATGATGAGTGCTATAAAGTAGTATTCCAACTCCAGACCCCAACTCCTAACTCCTAACTGAATCAGTGCCCATGCAAGAATTACCTGTGGTAGCGAAAGTGAACGCTGCGGAACCCGCCCTGAAAAAACCCAATTGGCTTCGTGTAAAACTGCCATTGGGCGAAAGCTATAAACATGTACGAGGTCTGGTAGATACCCATAAACTGCACACCATCTGCGAAAGCGGTAATTGCCCCAATATGGGCGAGTGCTGGGGAGAGGGTACTGCCACTTTTATGATACTCGGTAATATATGCACCCGCAGCTGCGGATTCTGTGCTGTGGCTACCGGCAGACCGGAAGCCGTTGATTGGGATGAACCCCAGCGTGTGGCAGAAGCCATTCACCTGATGAAAGTGAAACATGCGGTGATCACCAGTGTTGACCGTGATGAACTGAAAGATGGCGGATCGATCATCTGGTACAATACGATTGAAGCCGTGAAAGGACTGAATCCGGGAACCACCCTGGAAACCCTGATCCCAGATTTTCAGGGTAAGGCAGACCAGATCCAACGCATCATCAACGCAGCCCCTGATGTGGTTAGCCATAATATGGAAACCGTTGAGCGTATGACACGCCAGGTACGCATACAGGCCAAATACCGCCGTAGCCTGGAAGTATTGCATACCCTGAAAAAAGGAGGTATGCGTACCAAAACGGGTATTATGCTGGGACTGGGCGAAACCAAGGAAGAAGTGATCCAGAGTATGAAAGACCTGGTTGCCGTAGGTACCGATGTATTAACACTCGGACAGTACCTGCAACCCACTAAAAAACATTTAGCCGTACAACGATTTGTGCATCCGGACGAGTTTGCCGAACTGCGGACCATTGGTTATGAGCTGGGATTTGATTATGTAGAAAGCGGTCCGCTGGTACGTTCGTCCTATCACAGCGAAAAACATGTGATTCCCGGATATGGCAAAGCTAAATGGGAAGAAGAAAAACAAATGGTAACTCTTTAATTATACTGAACGCCCGGCTTAACCGGGCGTTTCTTTTTATCATTGCAATATGAAAAGATGGATCATTTTTTACATCAGCATTTTGTTCTCCAGCCTGGTTTCGCAGGCCCAATGGCAGTGGAAAAATGTGGACTCATTATACCAGCCGCTTCCGAAAGGAGTGCATGTGTATAAAACAACGGATGAAACAGAAGGCAAACCCAATATTGCCTACTATGTAAGTGCTGACCTGCATGAAAAATCCCTGCAGTTTTCTACGCAGACAGGAAACGGGAAAAGATTAACGCCCACACAATACTATGAACAGGAAAACCAGCCGCTGCTGGTAATGAATACTACTTTTTTTGAGTTTGTGCACAACAGCAACCTGAATGTGGTGATCAAAGACGGTAGTTTGCGTGCTTACCAGGTACACACACTTCCGCTGAAAGGCAAAGACACGCTTACTTACCGGCATGTATTCGGCAGCGCTATCGGTATCTCCAAAAAACGCAGGGCTGATGTGGCCTGGTTATATACTGATTCAGCTGCCAGGTATGCGTATGCCAGTCAGCAGCCCGTTAAACCATGGAAAGATTCTATTCCGCATCACAGTCTGCAACAAATGTTGCAGTCAGGTAAATTTTCCAAATGGAAAATGGAAACGGCAGTTGGTGGTGGCCCGGTATTGGTACAGAACGGAGCGATCAACATCACTAATAACGAAGAACTGAAATTTGCCGGTAAAGCTATCAACGACAAACATCCCCGCTCTGCCATGGGTTATACGGCAGATGGTCAGTTGATTTTTCTCGCTATACAAGGCCGTTTCCCCGGAAAAGCTGAGGGTGCCACACTTACACAAACCGCACAGATGCTGCAGCAGATCGGTTGCATAGAAGCACTGAACCTCGATGGCGGTGGCAGCAGTTGTTTACTCGTGAACGGGAAACAAACCATTACGCCCAGTGATAAGGAGGGGCAGAGAGCGGTGCCGGCAGTATTTTTAATTAAGAATTAGCAATTAAAAATTAAGGCAACTATATAGCAGTTGGGACAAGGTGAAATAAAAAAATCAATCAATTTTAAGACTATCAATATAAAACCTAGTTAGTCGTATATATTTTTCTAATCTTTCTTTATCATTTGAATTAACAATATCAATAACATTAAGAAGTACAGAAGCGTCAATCAGTTTATCTTCTTTAAAATATTTCGCTGTTTCTTCGGTTAATTCCTTGAAAACGCTAATTGCCTCTTTTTTTAAATCCTCGTTCATATACTTATTTTTTGGGTGGGTTAGCTTCTTTTTTCTTTGCACCAGCACCAGTTGTAGATATGGCTATCATTTGCTCAAAAGTACCGTTGAACGTAACTTTCGGTTCGTATTTAGCATCTCTTTTTTTTACAGGTTTACCGCCTTTTATTTCCTTTGCCATGTGATAAATTTACGAATTTTTAGCTTGTCTATATACATATATATGCGTACCTTCGTAATAACAACAAAGCCCCCGCAGCACACCTTACGTCTAATGAGAAACTCCTGATGAGAGAGCGGTGCTGAAGGGTTAACGGCACATATATTGATGCCGAAACTTTGCTGGTCTATATCTTTATTCTTAACGTTTTCGCAAACGAAGAATTACAAGGGGGAATTTTTATTTCCCCTTATTTTATTCTGCTAATAATTCTAATAGATCAAGTTGTTTTCTTAAAATTTCAATATCTTTTTTCTTAATATCACTTGGGTATCGTAAGAAAGCAAATTGCTTTCCCGATAATGGTATTTTTATATCTTCCGAATTAGGCAAATCAGGAAGACGTAATTGCTCTTTTTTGGGGTGCTCTTTTTCTGGGGGTAAATCAATTATTTGATTATTGTTATTATTTTGTTGTACAGGAGTTTCTGTAATTACTTCTGCATACTCAAACCCCGGAGCGCTTACCTTTTCCAACTGTTGTTTATAATTTAAAATATTGTGCTCATTTGCTGCTCCTACAAATCTTGCATTTTCAAGAAATAGGGCAGCAACATCCGGTGCTGCCTTTTCGGCAATCCTGTGAAATCTAATTAAGATTGTTTTTAGTTCTGGAGGCACTACATGCCCATCGTGATTGTTTATTAAATCTTGATATAACTTTGGGGAACCAAACGCTTCCAATAAGCATTTTCGTTTTTCTGCCTCAGAGAGATGGTTGTAAATGGTTTTAAATAATTCCGAAACTTGGTATGACTCTTTTTTTCTATTTAATAGTCCGTACTGTGAGGCGGCTGCAATATCCCTATGAATGTAATTTGCCTTTGTTTTTAAAACGGCAGCAATATCATCTCTACTAATGAATGGCGAACCAGGAAAGTTTTTGGCAATACCTTCCACAAATTGCACTGCTTCTTCAATGGAGATTGAAGGGTATGCTGCACTTCTTTCAATTACTTTTTTAGGCTTGACAGTAGAAGATTGTTCTACTTGAGATTGATCATTATTCATTTTTTAACGTTTTCGCACCATAAAGATAATGGAAATACTAACAACAAATTCAACAAATTATTTTACAAATGTTATACAAATTCTTATAATATTGATTTTCAATTAATTACACAGAAAATATGTTTTAAATTGCAAATGAAATTTAAAAAACTTGTAAACATTTTTAGTTTAAATTAGATAGATATTGGGACTAATTGTATGTTTACTGTACAATTAATTGAGATGGAAACACAATTCAAGAACTTACAACAACTATTAGACTTCTTTAAGGACGAACAAACCTGTAAAGATTGGTATGAGCAACAACGTTGGGGTGGTAATGTGGCTTGTCCTCATTGCGGCAATGCCGGGAAGATATACCGCACTAACAGGGGGTTTAAATGTGGGGAAAAGCTATGTACTAAGAAGTTTACTGTTATTAGCGGAACAATATTCGAGAATACTAAAATCAGTTTACGTCTTTGGTTTGGTGCTATGTATTTAATATCCACTTCTAAAAAGGGTGTTAGTTCTTTACAGCTTGCAGAGCAATTAGGTGTCACACAAAAAACAGCTTGGTTTTTAAATCACCGTATTCGTGCTATGCTCACAGATAGTGCAAATGAAAAATTTGCTGATGTTGTACAGATAGATGAAACGCTTGTAGGTGGATTGAATAAAAATAGACATGCTGATAAGAAGCATAAAAATACACAGGGCGGCAAAGGAAAGTCTATTGTATTTGGTGCGCGAAGCATTACTGGCAAAGTAAAGACTTTAGTTATTCCTAACACTGAAATAGGTACTATACTTCCAGTTGTTCAAAAATGGATTGACAAGGGTAGCATTATGGTAACAGATGAAGCGAGGCAGTATCACAAATCATTAGATGCAGATTTCTTCCACGTTTCAATAAACCACAGTGAAGGACAGTATGCAAGCGGATGCTTTACTACAAACAATATGGAGAATTTTTGGAGTACATTTAAAAGGGGGATAATTGGCATCTACCACTATGTTTCCCCACAGCATTTACAACGCTATGCAACCGAGTTTGAGTACCGCTATAATAACAGGCAAGACACCGGTGTAGAGAAATTTGAAACAGCCGTTAAAGGTGCAGACTCAAAAAGATTAACTTATGACACATTAACCGGCAAGTAAATCAACATTATCCAATATTAAAAGGCTGCTAATTGCAGCCTTTTTTGTTACTTTTAAATAAAAAACATGGGTTATTTCATTTTTACATACTCAGAATTGGTAGATGGTGTGCAAACCGGTAGCGGTCAAATTGGTGTTCATTCATCGGATAACAATAACCATCAACAAAGTGTAAAGGACAATCTTAAAGGAAGTCTAAAACAGAAACACCCAAACGCAAAAAGGATAGAAATCGTTTTTGCCAGTATTAACGAAGTATCAAAGGAGCAATACTTATCAAATAATAAAAACATAACATTTTAACTCTTGTCCCAACTCCTATATAGTTGCCAAAATTAATAATTAATTGTTGGGTGAGGAGTCTGGGATTTCAGGGATTTGAGAATGGCAACGAGTAGTTTAAGTAATTCTTCGCAGTCCTGAATCATAGAATCGGCTGCTTTTGTTTCCAGGATCGTACTATCTCTGAGTAGCCTGAGCCAGTATTTTGTTTCGCGGGCTTCTTTGTGAGCGATATCCAGCTTTGCTTTGAAATCATTTCTGGAAGAACCGCCCATGGCTTCATCAATATTGGCGCCAATAGACGTGCCTGCACGTAGAAGTTGTTTAGAAAGAGGGAACTCTTTTTTTTCTGCTGTTAAATACCGGAAAAGTGAAACAGTTCTTAAAGAAAACTGATAACTCTTATCCAAAACAATATTATCTCCCTTCATAAGAAAGCATTTGCCACCAAAGTAGCAAATGCTTCAAAATCGTCATAGCGTATTTATACTTAATTCTTAATTTTTAATTGCTAATTGTTAATTACTTCAACTCCCAGACCAACGCACTCGCTCCCAAAATCGCAGCGTCAGATTCTTTCAGATGGCTGACGAGGATTTTTACTTTATTCTGAAATACCTGTATGAGGTTGGCTTCCATGTGTTCGCGGGTGGGTTTGAGGATGAGGTCGCCGGCTTTGGTTAAACCTCCGAATAACACAATCGCTTCCGGGCTCGAGAACATCACAAAATTAGCGAGAGCCATACCCAGTATTTTACCTGTGTATTCAAAGATCTCTTTGGCCAGTTCATCACCTTCCATGGCGGCATCGTATACTTTTTTCGAATCCAGCTCGTCTTTGTTTACGTTTCTGAGCAGGCTGGGGGTATCATTTTTTTCCAACAGTTCCAGTGCCGTTAAACGAACACCGGTGGCTGATGCATAACTTTCGAGGGATCCTTTTTTACCGGTTCCATCGTGCATACGTCCATCGGGAATGATGATGGTATGTCCCAGTTCGCCTGCAAAACCATCATGTCCATAAATGAGTTTGCCATTGGCTACGATACCGCTGCCAACGCCGGTACCCAGCGTGATCATGATAAAATCTTTCATGCCCTGTGCGGCTCCATACATCATTTCGCCAAGGGCAGCTGCATTGGCGTCGTTGGTCAGTACCACAGGCAGTTTAAATTTTTCCTCTACCATCTTGGCCAAAGGCAGGATTCCTTTCCAGGGAAGATTGGGCGCATATTCAACAGTACCGGTATAGTAGTTCCCGTTGGGTGCACCCAAACCAATGCCTTTCATCCTGCCAATTCCACCTGCCTGTTCAATCATGGGTACAAGATTCGCATGCAGGTCATCTATAAAAGTTTCTACTTCCTTGTGTTTGCGGGTAGACATTTCGCTCGAAAAAAGGAGGTTGCCAAGCCTGTCAACGATTCCGAATTTTGTTCCGGTACCACCGATATCAATTCCTATTGCTAACTGTTCTAAACTGGGTTTTGTTCTTGGCATATAACTTGAATTTTCCTTTTCCGGATAGAAAGCAGGTTTGTTTAATAAGATTTAGTGACCTCCGCTTGTTTTGATATCGTAATCAATTCCCTGTGATCGCAAAATAGCCTTACAGCGGATGGCATAAAAAGCCAGGTATGCAAAACAAAGTGCACCTACAATATAACTGAATTGAATACCCAGCAGATGGTCTGCGGCTACATATCCTTGTAACCAGCTGATGATACCGCCACCCATGATCATCATGATCAGCAGACTGCTACCCTGGTTGGTGTGTTTGCCCAATCCGGCAATAGCCAATGTGAAAATGCAGGGCCATAAAGTACTGCAGAATAAGCCCACGCTGGTAAAGGCGAATACGCTGGTCATTCCGGTGGTAAACATGCCGATAACCAAAGCAATAATACCAAGTGTTGAAAAGATAAGTAACATTCTTGCAGGGTTACCCTTACTCAGAATATCACCTGCAATCATGGTAATGATGATGAAACCATATACATAAAATGAACTGATATCATGCTGCGCAATCGCATTCACTGCTAAGAAAACACCAAACGCGAGGTATGGCATCAGGAAGTTCAGAATTTTTTTGGCGCCGGCACTTACGTCAAAAGCGCCTACAGCCCCTGTCCATCTGCCCATCATCAAACTCGCCCAATAAAGCGAGATATAAGGAGCCATCTGGTTGGTTGGCATATTCAGATGTTGCTTCATATACTCGGGAAGGTTACTGGCTGTAGCTACCTCCACACCCACATATACAAAGATGGCAATCATGCCTAAAATCAGCTGTGGGTATTGAAATACTGATGCTTTATGCAATACTTTACTATCGGTTTCTGCTTCACTTTCAGCAACTGCATCCAGGTCTATTTTATTGGGAATACTTGAAAACTTAAAGAAAACAGCTACCAAAACAAAGGCAACACCTAAAACAAGATAAGGTGTTTTTACACTTTCGATACTGGCTTCTGTGGATCCGGCCGCCACACTGCCGAAAATGGCAAAACTTACCAGCAAAGGACCGATAGTGGTTCCGAAATTATTAATGCCACCTGCCATATTCAAACGCTGCGAACCTGTTTTCGGATCGCCAATCACAATGGCTAATGGATTAGCTGCAATCTGCTGCAGCGAAAAACCCAGACCTACAATGAACAATCCTGTAATCATTAATGTAAATGAGCCATCATTAGCAGCGGGATAGAACAATAAAGTACCGATCGCCGAAATAATTAACCCCAGTGCGATACCGTTTTTATAACCAATCCTGTTCAATACATCACCCCCCATCATTTTCGAAACGCCAAAGTAAATCAGGGAACCCACGGTATAGGCAACATAAAATGCAAGAGATACCAACTGGCTTTGCGCCTGGGAGAGATCAAAAGCTTTTTTGAAAACCGGGATCAGGATATCATTGGAAGCAGCTACAAATCCCCAGAAAAAGAATACAGAGATAAGGGTGCCAAATTGGGACCAGTTGGTTTTTTGATTCATAAGTAGTCGTTAGAGGTTTTTCTTATTTATGACAGTCTAAAGTAACTACATTTTGCATTTTTAAAAATTTTAAATCTTTATGCACTTATTCATTAAATTCATGCGGAAATAGGCTAAATCATTAAATAACGATTATTCTCTTATGGAGATCATACATGTCAGTGCAGAATGTTATCCCGTTGCCAAAGCCGGAGGCCTTGGTGATGTGGTAGGAGCACTGCCAAAATACCAGACCAAAGCCGGGCATATCGCTAAAGTGGTGATGCCGATGTACCGGACCAAATTCCTGTATGAAAATGATTGGACGGTAGATTTTAAAGGATCGGCCAACCTCGGTAACTGGTTCTTTGATTATACCATCATAAAAGAGCCTACCAATAAGCTGGGTTTCGACCTTTTTCTGGTAGATATCAATGGCCTGCTGGACAGGCAGAAAGTATACGGCTATGAGGATGATACAGAGCGTTTTACCGCCTTTCAGATAGCAGTGGTAAACTGGATGAGCAGCTGGGAGCATAAGCCAGATGTAGTTCACTGTCACGATCATCACACGGGTCTGATTCCCTTCATGATGCGCTACTGCTACGACTATAACTCACTGGCAGTAGTACCTACTGTATTCACCATTCATAATGCCCAGTACCAGGGACAGATGGGATGGGATAAGAGCCGCTATATTCCCCGCTGGGATTTGTGGAAAAGAGGGATGATGGAGTGGGCGGATGCGATCAACCCACTGGCTTCGGCTGTGAAATGCGCCGACAAAGTAACCACCGTTAGTCAGAGTTATATGGGCGAACTCCGCTATAATTCCAATGGTCTCGAGAAACTGTTTGAATACGAAAAAGGCAAATGCCTCGGTATCCTGAACGGGATCGATAACGAAGTGTGGAATCCTGCTACCGATAAATATCTCACTGATCACTTCCAGGTGAAAACAGTGACCAGGGGAAAACAAAAAAACAAAGAAGCACTTTGCGAAATGTTCGGTCTGGATGCTAACAAACCTTTGTTTGTTTTTATTGGCAGACTGGTAGGAGAGAAAGCGGCAGAGATTCTTCCCGATGCGATTAAGTCGGCCATTTACCATACACAGGGCCAGGCCAGTTTTCTGGTACTAGGCAGTGGCGAAACCCATATTGAATGGGAATTTCAGCAAATGGTACAACCTTACAAGGGATTGTTTAATGCCGTGATTGGTTACGATGAAACCCTGAGCCATAAAATGTATGCCGGTGCAGATTTTCTGTTAATGCCGAGCAGGGTAGAGCCTTGCGGATTAAACCAGATGTATGCCATGCGTTATGGAACAGTGCCCATGGTGCGAAGTACCGGCGGCTTGCAGGATACGGTGGTGGATATGGGGGATACGGATGGTTTTGGCATCCGGTTCAACAATGCTACCGTTTCGGATGTTGATTACTCCATAAGCCGGGCAGTGGCGGTTTACCAGGACAAAGTCCAGATGGAAAAAATGCGTAAGTACATGATGCAGATCGATCATAGCTGGGAAAGTACAGTAGATCAATACACAGATGTATACAATAGTTTACGATAGGTATGGTAAATTCATCACTATCCTGTAAGCCTTGTACAGATAAACCAACTCTTAAATTGCACATATGAAAACTATTTCAAAATCAGTGGTGGCTGTGATTCTTGGTGGAGGTGCGGGTAGCCGGTTGTATCCTTTAACAGCCAGCCGTTCCAAACCCGCCGTACCTATTGCAGGTAAATACCGTTTGGTTGATATTCCGATCAGTAACTGTATCAACAGTAATATCAACCGCATGTTTGTATTAACACAGTTTAATTCTGCTTCACTCAATAAACATATCAAGAACACCTATCATTTCAGTGCATTCAGTACCGGGTTCGTAGACATCCTGGCGGCGGAACAAACGCCTGATAATGCAGGATGGTTTCAGGGAACGGCAGATGCGGTAAGGCAATCCCTCCGCCATATCTCTAACCTGGAATTTGATTATATCCTTATCCTCAGTGGTGATCAGTTATACCAGATGGATTTCAGCGAAATGATGGCCGCCCACAAAGAAAAGGGTGCGGATATCTCGATTGCTACTATTCCGGTAGACGATCGCGATGCACCCGAGTTCGGAATCCTGAAAACCGATGAGAACAATTATATTACTTCCTTCATCGAAAAACCCAAAAAAGACGTACTGCCTGATTGGGTGAGCGATACAGGTGCCGAAATGCAGAAGCTCGGTAAACATTACCAGGCATCCATGGGTATCTATATTTTCAGCAAACAGGTATTATATGATCTGCTGAATGATAAATATCCGAATGCTACCGATTTCGGTAAAGAGATCATACCGGAATCCATTGTTAACCACAAAGTAGTGGGCTTCCAGTACGATGGTTACTGGACGGATATCGGAAATATTTATTCTTTCTACGAAGCCAACCTGGCTTTAACACAGGAGATTCCGCCCTTCAATTTATTCGACAACACCAAAACTGTTTATACCCGTGCACGTATGCTGCCACCGGCCAAGATCAGTGGTACCACACTGGAGAAAACCATTATCGCCGAAGGTTCCATTATTCTGGCGAGCAGGATGGAGCAGAGTGTGGTGGGGATCCGTGCCAGAATCGGTCATGGTACCACCGTGGTAAATACCTATATCATGGGTAACGACTACTATGAAACCATTGATGAAATGGCGCAGGATAAACAGAAAGGCCTGCCCCTGATCGGCATCGGCGAACGTTGTTATATCAAAGACGCGATCATTGACAAGAACTGCCGCATCGGAAACGATGTACGCATCAACGGCGGTGCGCACCTTGCCAATACGGATCATGCATTGTACACCGTAAAAGATGGGATTGTGGTAGTGAAGAAACAGGCGGTGTTACCTGATGGTTTTGTGATATAAAACGTGAATCGTGAATCGTGAATCGTGAGTATAACTTCCCACTCACTACTCACCACTGACGACTCACGATTGACGACTCACGAAAACATCCTTCGGGATGTTTTTTTATTGTATTTTAGATTACGTGTAAATATTACATGATACTTTAAACGATTGCTATGTCAACCACCTACGCTGGTGCCAAACCCCGTTTGGGATTCTGGCAGATCTGGAACATGTGTTTTGGTTTCTTCGGGATCCAGTTTGGCTGGAGCCTGCAGATGGGAAACATGAGTGCCATTTATGAATTCCTGGGCGCTTCTCCCGAACAGATTCCCGGCCTTTGGCTGGCAGCCCCCATGACGGGCCTGATTGTACAACCCATCATCGGTTATCTCAGCGATCGTACCTGGCATCCCAGGCTGGGAAGAAGGCGGCCTTATTTTCTGATCGGAGCCATCCTCAGTTCACTGGCATTATTTGTAATGCCCAATGCCTCTGCTATCTGGATGGCCGCAGGTACTTTGTGGATCCTCGATTCCTGTATCAATATCAGCATGGAACCCTTCCGTGCCTTTGTTGCCGATAACCTGGATGAGAAACAACGTTCCTATGGTTTTGCCATGCAGAGTATGTTTATCGGACTGGCTTCTTTTGTAGCCGGTTACCTGCCGCAGAAACTGGTAGAATGGCTGGGCGTTTCGCGCGATAAAACAGGTGGCGGTATTCCGGAGAATATCATGTACTCCTTTTATATAGGTGGTGCTGTATTTCTTTTATCTGTTTTGTATACCGTATTAAAAAGCAAAGAATATCCACCGGCTGATCCGGAATGGAAAGAAAAACTGAATGCATCGGGTCATGGTTTTATGGGTGGTGTAAAAGAGATCTTTTCATCGATGGTGAATATGCCCGACCAGATGAAACGACTGGCCCTCGTTAATTTTCTTACCTGGCCGGGTCTCTTTCTGATGTGGTTTTATTACAGTACCGGTGTGGCCGCAGATATTTTTGGCGGCGATCCCAAGAACAGCAGCGATGTGTATACGAAAGGATTGGAATATGCCAATACCACATCGGCCATCTTAAACCTTGTCACTTTTGGATTTGCTTTTACCCTTCCTTTCTGGGTAAGCAAACTCGGGAAAAAATATACCCATACTGCCTGCCTGCTTTTAGGGGGCATCGGTTTAATTGCGGTGAATCATATTACGGATCCTGCCATGTTATACGTGGCCATGGGGCTGGTAGGCATTGCATGGGCCTCCATTCTGTCTATGCCTTACTCCATGCTGGCGGGTTGTTTGCCTGAAAACAAGATCGGGATCTATATGGGCATCTTCAATTTCTTTATTGTTTTGCCTGAAATCATCGCTTCCCTGTTTTTTGGAAAGATCATGGAGAATGTTTTGCATAACGACAGGCTGCTGGCCGTACAGATCGGTGGCTGTTTGTTATGTCTAGCCGCCATTGTCTGCGCCGTTATTGTAAAAGAAAACAAACCTACCCCTTAGTATGAAAAAGATTGTATTGTTCGGTTATGCCATGCTGGGAATGGTACTGGTATCTTTTGCGCAGTATGCGAAACTATACCCCAGCAACTGGTATACCGGAATGAAATGGAACAAAGTGCAGGTATTGGTACGCGGAGACTATGATGGGTTCAGTAAAGAAAAAGTCCGTATCAACTATCCCGGTGTTACCCTTACAAAGGTTAATACTTTTGAAAACGGTAAATACCTGGCACTCGATCTTACCATTGCTGCTATTGCCAAACCTGGCACGGTTACCATCGAATTTTTAGAGGGAAATAAAGCACATGCGGTGGCATGGCCGCTGAAACCCAGGCGAGAAGGCAGAAATAAAAACTTTGCGCAGGGAGTTACCTCTTCCGACTTCATTTATTTCCTCATGCCCGATCGGTTCAGTAATGGCGATGAAAATAACGACCGCATAGCGGGTCTTCGTGATCAAAGCCTCAACCGCGATTCCATTTTCCATCGCCATGGCGGCGATCTGCAGGGGGTGATCAATCACCTGGATTACCTGCAGAACCTGGGTGTAACAGCCTTGTGGATGACACCGGTGCTGGAGAACGATATGCCCAACCGCACAGAACACGGATATGCATTTACCGATCATTACCGGATCGAATCCCGTTTTGGCGGAGAAGCTGCGTATAAAAAATTAAGCGATGCCCTGCACCAGCGCGGTATGAAACTGATACAGGATGCGGTGTACAACCATGTGGGCAGTTATCATTTTATTGTACAGGATGCACCGGCCAAAGACTGGTTACACCAATGGTCCAGCTTTACGCAAACCAGTTACAAAGACCAGCCCATTTTTGATCCCTACGGCGCAAAATCGGATGCGAAAAAAACAGCCGATGGATGGTTTACAAGGGAAATGCCCGACCTGAACCAGCAGAATCCCTTTGTGGCCAATTTCCTTATACAACATGCCCTCTGGAGCGTGGAAGAGTTTGGCGTGGATGGCTGGCGTATTGATACCTATCTCTACAACGATCTTCCTTTTATGAACCGTTGTAACAAAGCACTCACAGATGAGTATCCACACATGACCATGTTCGGCGAAGTATGGGTGCACGGTGTGATTAACCAGGCTTATTTTGGAGAGAATAAAATGGATGTTCCTTTTAAAAGTAACCTGCAGGGACTGGTAGATTTTCAAACCTTGTTGTATGGCATTCAGCCTGCGTTGAACCAGCCCTTTGGCTGGACAGAAGGCGTGAACAAACTCTATAATACACTCAGCAACGATCTGGTATATAAAGATCCGATGCGGAATGTGATTTTTCTCGATAATCATGATATGACACGTTTTTTCAGTACCGTAAATGAAGATGTGGCCAAACAAAAAATGGGGCTGGGCTGGCTGTTTACCTGCCGCGGTATTCCGCAATTGTATTATGGTACCGAAGTGTTAATGAAAGGAGTGGCCAATCCGGATGGTTGGGTAAGACTGGATTTTCCTGGAGGATGGAAAGGCGATACAAAGAATGCTTTTACCGGCGAAGGACTAACCGAAACGGAAAAAGAAGTACAGCAATACACCCGTACGTTGGGCAATTTCCGAAAAGGATCTTCTGCATTAAAAACGGGTAAATTCATGCAATACCTGCCTGTGGATGGTCTGTATGTGTATTTCAGGTACGATGCGGGTCAGACCATCATGTGTATCATGAATACATCGGATACAGAAAAAAAGATAGAAATGACTGATTATGCCGAACGTACCAGCGGGTTTGGCAGGGGCAGGGATGTGGTTACAGGCTCGGTTTTGACAGGAAGTTTTACCATCCCCGCCAAAAAAATTACTATATTAGAACTACTTAAATAAAAATCAACACCATGCAAACAGGAACCGTCAAATTTTTTAACGAAGCCAAAGGCTTTGGATTTATCAAGGCAGATGATGAAGCAAAAGAATATTTTGTTCATGCCACCGGACTAAACGGAAAAGTCAGCGAGAACGATAAAGTCCAGTTTGAAGTGGAAGAAGGTAAAAAAGGACCAATGGCTGTACGTGTTACCAAGATAGGATAAACGAACAAGATAGAAACTAAAAAGGTGTACCGGCTGGTACACCTTTTTAGTTTCCTGTAGTGTATATTTTATAAAGAAACAATCCAGAGTCGTTTATCAGCTTCCTTGCCCCAGTCTTTAAAACCCTTTTTCAATTCTGCATATAACTGTTCCCAATTTACTTTTTTCCCTTTCTGCACCGGATTCAGTTGCGCAGGTGTGGGCTCTGTTAATTCTACTTTGGTAGCAAACCAGGTAGTGTATAACCTGGGCACGGCCAGTCCGAGTATCATGCCGGGTAAACCGCCAAAACTTTCGGGTCCGCTGCTTACCGGAATCTGGTCGGTATAAAAAGCAACTACATACACAGAATCACAGATCCTTGTCACTGCTTTCCTGCATTCAAAGCCGGCGATCTGCCTGGTTTCATCGGTGATCCGCCATTCCAGGTTACGCAGACTGTCTTTTATCACATAGGTATTTTCAAATACTTCCCGCTGGGTAGAAACGGTCTTATTATCGAGATCCTGCACCACGCCATCTGTTTCGGTAGGTTTGGTGCCCCACATGAGGTATTTGTTGTCATTGTTTTCCTTTGCCAGTTTATAGCGCGATCTGTTGCTGTCAAAACGGAGTTCGTAGATATCGGTGATAGTTTTTGGATAGGCTTTCAGCATTGCCTGCATCCAAACACTGCTTTCGGCTTGTTCTTCAATGCCTTTGTGCTGGTTGAGTTTTTTCTCATATTCCACACGTCCCTTGGTAATGAACTGGGTTTGCGCAGAAGCCGTGAATATACAGCCGAAGCAGGCGATAAAAAGTATTTTTTTCATATTAAAAACCGCTGGTTGGTTTGCCATTTTTACTAAAATTATAGATCAGAGAAAGAAGGAAATAACGTTGTATGGTCTGGTTGGTGGTTTCCGAAATGAAGTTGCTGCTGGCACTTCGGTTAACACCCCTGTTCTGGTTAAACAGGTCATTCACATATAATTTAGCCTCCCACTTGTCGTCTTTAGAGATCACTTTGCGGATGGAAGGGTTGAATATATATATATTCTGCTGGTTGGCAAATGCCGCTGTTTTCTGGAAGATGGTAGCTTCCATGCCCAGGTCAATATACGTTTTGATTTTTTTGAATTTTAGCTGCATGTTGGAATACGTTCCATATTGCCAGTATTTGGTTACTACATCCGGGCGGATAGATGATTTTGAATTAACATAAGTGGCATTAAAGTTCATCCAGAAATTGATCCACTTATCAGCCCAGTAACCGGAGTAGATGCCCAGGTTGATATTGTTATTCTCTGTTTCATTCTTCAGTCCATTGACTTGGTTTACATACCTGCTTTTACTCGGCCCCACATTAACACCCACATTCAGCGAGGGTACCAGGTCAAAACCATAACTGATATAGGCATTGGCATTGTAATTTCCCGATACATTGATGGCCTGGTTAATTCTTCTGCCGAAATTATCTACCGTAGATGCATTGGAGATCGCATTATCGGTAAATGAATAATTCATGCTGAAAGATATACTCCGGCTCTTGAGTACCTTATAGTCAGATGCCCTGAAATTGAAGCTGTGGTTAAATGCCTGCTTCAGGTTCGGATTACCGATGGTGATATTCAACGGATCAATATTGTCCAGAATCGGCTGGATCTGCTGCAGGGTAGGGTTACGGGTAGTACCGTTATAGTTGAAAGTTACCCTTCTTTGCTGTTTGGGTGTATAGTTCAAAGAAATGGAGGGTACAAAATTATTGAAGGTTACATTGCGGTCTGCATTTTTACGGATATCCGTCATGTGATAGGTAGAGGAACCATATCCTGTACCGATAGCGAAATTGAATTTCTTTACATTATAGCGAACGTTGAAACCCGCCTGGTTACCGGTAGTATTAAAGATAAAATGGTTACTCAGGGTATCTACATAATTTTCGTATTTGCCTGCACCATTTTTGCTGAGGGTATTTCTTTCTGCATCGTTCCGGGTCAGGTTCAGGCGGTAATTCAGTACCAGGAAAGTATTCTTCCACAAAGGTTCTGTATAGGTTAACAGCGAGTTAACGGTAGAACTGTTCTGTTTGTTCACTTTCATCTGGTCTACATTGTCCAGTTTTACCAGTGCCCCATTGGGGTCATAGAAACTGTTGGTAGCCAGCAATAACGTATTCTCTGCACGATCATTAAAGTTCAGATCCGTGTTCCAGGAAATGGTACGGCCGCTTTTCTTGAATTTCTTACGCCAGAAAACATTCGCATTCAGTGTTTTATTCTCATCGGTAGAAGAAGTGGTCCGGTTACTCTCATTGATCACTTTCCCATCTTCGCTGATCGATTGGCCGAGGTAAGTACTGATACCATTACTTCTTACAATTGATGGACGTGCCGTAATTTTTAACGAACTGGATGAATCTATCTGCCACTCATAAAAACTGGTAAGCTTATGACGGTTACGCGAAGCCACCTGACTTTGGGAAGTGGAGTTGATAAAACTGGTATCGGGCAGGATATTCTGTGTTTTACTGGTAGTAATACTGTTCACATCCAGGTCATTGTATTGATACGTGTTGTTACTGTTATGTTTGTCTTTGTTCCATTTGTTACTGAAGTGTACCCCCCCTGTCACGGAATTTGGAAAACCGCGTCCCCAGCTGAATTCATCTCCGCTGCTCCAGATACTGATGCCCCCATCATCACCAATCTGTGTGGTGGTATTGGCATCACCGGCATAGTTCCGGTTTTCATCCCAGTTCAGCGATTCAAATTTGGTATTGTCGGTTGTGATATAACCTGAGATCTTTCTTTTTCCTTTAAAAGCATTGGCCAGAACCTTGCCGTAACGGTATTTATCAAAATCAGTACCCGCTTCTGCTTTACCGAAATAGCCTTTCTTTTTATCTTCTTTCAATTGTATGTTCAGGGTCTTGATCTTTTGTCCATCATCAATTCCGGTAAAAGTGGCCTGGTCGCTTTTTTTATCAAAAGCCTGGATCTTGTCTACCGCATCGGCGCGGAGATTTTTGGTAACTACCGCCGGATCATCACTGAAGAACTCTTCTCCATCTACCAATATCTTTTCTACTTTGTCGCCCTGGGCTGTTATTTCGCCCTTGCTGTTTACCTGAATGCCCGGCATTTTCCGCAACAATTCCTGTACATCCGCATTGGCGCTTACATGAAAACTATCCGCTTTATACTCGGTGGTGTCTCCTTTTACCCTGATGGCACCTACCCGTTGCCGTACAATTACCTCCTGCAGCAGATTGGCTTTGGTAATCAGTGGCAAACTGCCCAGATCGCGGTCTTTGCCGGCTTCCAGACTGATTTTCTCTACATAATCCGCATAACTGGGATACGTCACCATCACAATAAAATTACCCGCAGGAAGATTCTTTAATTCAAAATTGCCTGTTGCACTGGTTCTCGTAAATTTAACGAGCACAGAGTCTTTGACTCTGAGTATGGAGATGACGGCATTGGAAAGATTTTGTTTGTTTAGGGTATCTGTTATGGTACCTTTAAGGGACACGGGCTGGGCAAATACAGAAACAGTAGCTGCCAGGCAAAATACAACAAGCAGGATGGGTAATTTTCTCATTGGTTAGTAGTATTGGCTATGGGATGCAATGGGGTGCAAAATCCATATTTGTCTATTAGTAACTAATTTTTTAGTTATAAACTAATGTTAAAAAAAAATATTATTTGATAATCACTGTATTATGCCTTCAAAAAATAAAGCTGCCACAGATATGAATGCTTCTTCCGGAAAAAAACAGACAGATACAGGAGTTAAGAATAGTACAAAGGTTGGAAAGTCGGCCCCTGAAAAATATGAAGAGATCCATTTCGTGGATAAGCGGCAAGCTGTATGGAATTATTCCCTGTTTTCGGATGAAGACATCCGGAATTTTCAGCAGGGCACCCACTACAGCCTGTATAATTTTTTTGGGAATAAACAACTGCAGGTGCTGGATGAATGGGGTACTTACTTTGCCGTATGGGCACCCAATGCTACTTTTTTGTCGGTGGTGGGATATTTCAATCACTGGGACAAAGAATCTCACCCGCTGAAAGTGAGGCAGGACAATTCCGGGATCTGGGAAGGCTTTATCCCGGGAGTGGGTGCAGGCGAAGCCTATAAATATCATATTCACGGCTACCAGGGAGTGAAACTCGATAAAGGCGATCCCTTTGCGCATTTCTGGGAGAAACGTCCGTATACCGCCTCTATTACCTGGCAAACCCAATATGAATGGAAGGATGCCGAGTGGATGAAAACAAGGAAGAAACACAATTCTCTCTCTTCCCCTTATTCCGTTTATGAAGTACACCTCGCCAGCTGGATGCGGCCCGACAAAAATGATGAAGAAGTATACAATACCTATGCACAGATCACCGAAAGACTGGTGCCCTATGTAAAAGAAATGGGTTTTACACACGTTGAATTTATGCCGGTGATGGAGCATCCCTTTGATGGCAGCTGGGGTTACCAGGGTACCGGTTATTTTGCACCCACTTCGCGCTTCGGCTCACCGCAGGAATATGCCGCCATGGTAGATGCTTTTCACCAGGCAGGCATTGGGGTGATACTGGATTGGGTGCCCTCGCATTTTCCGTATGATGCGCATGGACTGTTCATGTTCGATGGAACGCATACCTACGAATATGCAGATATGCGCAAAGGATATCACCCAGACTGGAATTCTTATATCTTCAATTATAAGCGGGGAGAAGTAAAATCTTTCCTTATCAGCAGCGCCCGTTTCTGGTGCGATCAGTTTCATACCGATGGCATCCGGGTAGATGCGGTAAGCTCTATGTTACGCCTCGATTACAGCCGCAGCGAAAGCCAGTGGGAACCCAACGAATATGGCGGTAACGGAAACATAGAAGCCATCGCCTTTATCACAGACCTGAACGAAACACTGTACCGCGATTTCCCGGATATACAAACCATTGCAGAAGAAGCCACCGACTGGCCCAAGATCAGCAAACCTACTTTTGAGGGTGGATTGGGCTTTGGGATGAAATGGATGATGGGCTGGATGCATGATACACTGGATTATTTTAAAATGGATCCCTTATTCCGCCAGTTTCACCAGGATAAATTCTCTTTCAGTATGATGTATTTCTACGATGAGAATTTTATGCTGCCCCTCAGTCATGATGAAGTAGTGCACGGCAAAAGTCCGATGCTCTACAAAATGCCCGGAGACGAATGGCAGAAATTTGCCAACCTGCGTGTGCTATATACTTATATGTTTACACACCCCGGGGCCAAGCTGCTGTTTATGGGTGATGAGTTCGGGGCCACCAACGAGTGGAATTACAAAAGTGAACTGCAATGGGAATTATTGCAGCACCCGAGCCATGGTGGCATGAAATACTGTGTACAGAAACTGAATGAACTTTACCGCTCAGAGCCGGCGCTCTATGAAAAACAGTTTGAACCCGGCGGATTTGAATGGGTAGACCTGAACCACCGCAGCGAATCGGTGCTGGTGTACATGCGTAAGGGCAAAAAGGAAAAAGACAATATGCTCATCATCCTCAATGTAACACCGGTAGTAAGGCATAACTGGGAGATCTATGTACATGGCAAGGGCAAATGGGCCGAGGTCTTCAACAGCGACAGCAAAGAATTCTGGGGAACCGGTGATGTATACAATCCCGAAGTCGGCAGCGAGCTGGTAGATAAACCTTCCAAATGTTATAAGATCAGGGTAAACCTGCCCGCGCTGGGTGCCATTGTGCTGAAATAAGCAGGAACCGGTCAGAGGCAGGGATAAGCCGGAATCATTTTTTTCCGGGCAATAGTAACTTTACTGCCTGTTAACCGTTACACCCCAAAAGAACGTATGAAAAAGATAGCAATCTCCCTGGCCCTGGTACTGATCAGTTTTGTTTCGGTGCAGGCACAGAAAGTAGTATACGATGACCATGCCGAAAAAAGAGCGATCGGCGCTTTTCATGCCATTGAAACCTCTTCGGGTATTGAAGTGGTGATCAGTAAGGGCGATAAAGAAGAGCTGGCCGTAAGTGTGGGCAACCAGGAATACATGGATCAGGTAAAAACAGTAGTGGACAATGGTGTACTCAAAATCACCAGAACCAGTGATGACTGGAAGTTCTGGAACAAATGGAAAAACTGGCGGGTAAAAGTATATGTGTCTTATGTAACCCTTGATGCAGTGAAAGCCACCAGCGGTGGTTCTATCAATGCTTCCGATATCAATCTTTCTTCTTTAAAAGCCCGCCTCGGTAGTGGTGGTTCCATTTCGCTCAGTGGTAAAATCGATAACCTGGATGTGGATGGCAGCAGTGGTGCCCAGTTCAGGGGTTATTCGCTGATCACTAACCAATGTAAGGCCGAAGCCAGTAGTGGTGCGGGTGTGCAGGTTACGGTAAACAAAGAAATCTCAGCCAAAGCCAATAGCGGTGGTTTTATCCGTTTCAAAGGCGAAGGACTGATCCGCGATATCAATGTAAATAGTGGCGGCAGTGTGAAACGGCAAAATCAGTAGGGAACAGAGGAACAGACGAACAGATGAACAAGGAACAGACGAACAAGGAACAGACGAACAAGGAACAGACGAACAAGGAACAGACGAACAAACAGGCAGAACATAAAACCAAGAACTTAGAACATAGAACTTAAAACGGTTTCTGACTACTCTCTCCGATCATCTGTTCATCTGTTCCTTGCTCAATATTCATCTGTTCCCCCTGCTATTCACATCTTATTCACCTTATTTTCCCATTAACATTTCGGTAATACACGATTTCATTGATTCTGTTGTCTTTATAGGAACTTTACACTATTAAAAAGCATCAGCTATGAAAACGAGATCGTATCAATTACTGGTGAATGCAGCAGGACAGATGATTCAGCAACATGCTTTTGATCATTTGCCGGATGACAAGTTATCGCGGATGTACAGTTGTTTCCGTTGCATTGGTGAATCAGCCAATAATGCTGAGGTCATGGATGCAGAAACAGAATTGCTTCGTTTATGCAGCGAGGCCAACCTGTATGTAGAAACAGCCACACCACAATCCATCCAGCAATGGCAGACCGCTATGAGTTATTTTGGGTTAACGGCTACATCGCCTGTGGTGGAAGAGGGAGAATAATCCGGAACGTGGTTCCTTTACCGGGCTCACTCCATTTTACAAAGAGTTTTCCTTTGTGATACTGCTCAATTATCCTTTTGCTGAGCGAAAGGCCAAGACCCCATCCTCTTTTCTTGGTAGTAAAACCGGGTTTAAAAACCTCTGTAACATTTGTTTTTGAAATTCCTTTTCCGGTATCCGTCACATCGATGAGTAAATATTTTTCGTTGGTTTCTGCACTGATGGTGATACTGCCGTTACCCTCGATCGCATCCAGTGCATTTTTGATAAGGTTCTCCAATACCCAGTCGAAGAGGGGAGGCGATAATAATATCACAGTATTCCTGATCGGGGCATCATCAAACACAAAACTCACCTGCCCACCCGTTCGCCGCTTCATATACTCCATCATATGATGCATCTGGTCTGCCGGCTTGTGTATTTCGAGCTGCGGCTCGCTGCCTATTTTGCCAAAGCGGTCGGTAATGAGTAAAAGGCGGTTAATGTCTTTCGCTATTTCAGGAACAATGTCCTGATTGCCCTCCCGTTCCTTTAAGATCTCTAACCAGCCCTGCAGGCTCGATACGGGTGTTCCCAGCTGGTGCGCCGTTTCCTTAGCCATTGATGCCCATAACTGGTTCTGTGCGCTTCTGTACGAGGTTTGCAGCGCCAGTATCGCAATGGTGATGAACAATGCCACAATGATCAACTGCACCAGCGGATATAACTGCACTTCTTTCTGCAGATCACTCTCACCGTAATAATACCGGTTAGCCGTATAAGGGTCTTCCTTTAAAACAATAACAATTGGTTTGTTATTATAACGTTTAAATTCAGCCAGTTTTCTTTTGAGGTAACCTGGGTCGGCCCGTACCAACTGACTGTCGAGGTTGATATGATTACCCGTAATACTATCCCGTTCATTTGTTTCAATAATCGGGATCCGCGTATTTTCTGTAGAGATCTTGGTAGCCAGGTTAATACTGGCACTGTCTGATGAATTCAATATTGTGCGTTGAGCTTCTACCCAGGCTTCCACATTTTTTCGTTCCTCCCTCGCTATTTTACCCGACACATACTGCGAATAAAAAATAGTACCACTTACCAGTACAATGGCAATACAGGTAAGTACGATTTTCCAGTTAAGCCATTGAGGGAACATAGGGTAATGAGTGAATGGTGAATGGTGAATGGTGAATGGTGAATGGTGAATGGGATCTGTCTGAAAGTAAATTTAATGGATTATCGGATTCCATCCGCCCGTCTCTAATCCGCAAATCCGTCATCCGTTAATCCGCTAATCAAAACATAAAAAAGGCAGCTACCATATAGTAACTGCCTTTCTCGTGAGTAGTGGAGAAATCTTAGCTGAACAGACCTCCCTTTTTCAGGGTCTTAACACCCTGTCCGATTTTGAAACCATTGTTGTAGATTTCGATGGTATAATTACCTTCCTTGTATTTCTCGTTTTGTCCGCAATTAAAGCTAACCGGACTGGCTTTTCCCTGCTCGTAGTTCACACTTACTTTGCTGGAGAATGCTTTGGTGCCTTCTTCGCGGGTATTGAATGTACCGCCCTCGCCTACAACTTTACCGTCTGGCCCGGTTACAATTACAAAGATGTCTTTGGTGCCGGTAGGGGTAACGCGGTTTTCATCCAGCATAAATGCTACGCGGATCATGTTGGCGCGTTTGGCGGTGCTGGTTTCTTTTTCTTTACCGCTGCTGCTCACTTTAATAGCTGCCACACCGATGGAGGAAGCATGCAGGGTAGATGCTACGTCTACTTTGTCTTCCAGTTGTTTTTTCTCGGTTTTGGTGGTGGTCAGGTTTTGTTCCAGACTTTGCTTATCGGCAGTTAACTGTGTTTTTTCAGTGGTCAGTTGCTGGTTGGCTGATGTTAACTGCTGATTTTCCCCCTTTAGTTTATCAATTTCAGCAAACAGGCCATCAATTTTACCATTCAGCTCGCCGATCATCTGTTTGGCCTGGGCCAGTTCAGAATCAGAAGCGTTCTTCTTTTTCAGGATGCTGCCGATATTGGTCTTCAGTTTCTGGATGGCTGCGTTTTTATCCGCCAGGTCGCCCTGCAGCTGGATATTATTCTGGGTTAAAGAATCCGCTTTGGCCGAAACAGACAGGAACTCCTGCTGGATGGCATTACGGGCGCTGTCTATGTTCACGATCCGGGTTTCCAGCAGGGTAACCGTTTCGCGTGTCTGGCTTTTGTCGTAGATAATGTAGCCCCAGGTGCCGATCAGGGCCGCTATCAGAATTCCGTATATTAGTTTACGGTTGTCTTTTTGCTGCGGATATTGCGATCCGGGTGTGCTGCTGGCGGTTTCTGTGTAACTCATGTGTCAGGGTTTTTTGTGTCAGAAAATTATTAAAATTTATCAGATGCTTACAGAACTTTTATTGCTGGATATTGAGACAGTGCCTCAGTTTCCGGCCTTTACAGACATGGATTCCGGCTGGCAAAGCCTGTTTTTGGACAAAATATCCAAAACTGTGCCAGAAGAGGTATTACCCGAAGAAATTTACCGGAAGCGGGCCGGGATACTGGCCGAATTCGGTAAGATTATCTGTATTTCCACCGCTTTTTTCTATGAGGCCGAAGACGGGCAACCGGCCCTCAAAATGAAAAGTATCTATGGAAATGATGAGGTAGAAATACTGCGTATTTTTACTGATTTGTGTAATAAAATGTACCAGCACCACCGGCATTTCCAGTTTGGTGGGCATAATATCAGGGAATTCGATATCCCTTATATCTGCCGCCGGCTGCTTATTAACCGCCTGCCACTGCCCGAATACCTGCAACTCCACGATAAAAAACCCTGGGAAGTGAGGATGTTTGACACACTGAACTGGTGGAAATTCGGAGATAATAAGAATTATGTGTCCCTGCACCTGCTGGCCAATGTGCTGGGAATTCCTACTTCCAAATCAGATATAGACGGCAGTATGGTGCAGGATGTGTATTACATCGAACAAAATTTACCCCGTATTGTGGACTATTGCCAGCGGGATGTGGTAGTAACCGCCAACGTGATCCTTCGGTTCAAAAACCTGCCTTTGCTTACAGAAGAGCGGATAACGGTTGTATATTCCCCTTAACTTAGTAAAAGGAGGGTTGATTGTGGATTACTGTGACTCATGCTCACTACACTATTGACAACGAGCTTTCTTATGTTTAAAACTTTCAGCGGGCTTTTTTCGCGATTCGTTCGCGGTACTTCATCTTTGCACCCATGTCGGCAGAAAAGATCATAAGTGAATGGAAAAAAGGGGTATTCAAGCCCATTTACTGGCTGGAGGGAGAGGAATCTTATTTCATCGACCAGGTAGTAAACCATGCCGAACATAAAATTCTGAACGAAGCTGAAGCCGGTTTTAACCTCACCATTTTTTACGGAAAAGATGCCGAATGGGCTTCGGTGGTCAATGCCTGCATGCGTTACCCCATGTTTGCCGAGCGCCAGGTAGTGATTTTGAAAGAAGCCCAGCAGATGCGTGATATTGAAAAGCTGGAGAACTATATCGAGAACCCATTGGCCACAACAGTATTTGTGGTAAGCTATAAAGAAAAGAAAGTAGATGGCCGCTCAAAACTGGCCAAAGTGCTGAAACAGAAAGGGGAGATGCTTACTACCAAAAAAATGTATGATAACCAGTTACCCGACTGGGCCGGTACGATGGTGCAGCAGCACGGATTAACCATTTCGCCCAAAGCATTGCATTTGCTGGTAGATCATATTGGTAACGATCTCAGCCGGATCCAGAACGAAATAGAAAAACTGGCCGTTAACCTTGGCGCCCGGAAAAATATCACCGAAGATGATATTGAAAATTATATCGGGGTAAGTAAGGAATTTAATGTGTTTGAACTGCAAACGGCTATTGCGCAGAAAGACCTTGCCAAAGCCATCCGCATCATCCGTTATTTCGAGGCCAACCCCAAGGCAGGACCGATTCAGATGATCCTGCCTGCTTTGTATAACTTCTTCAGCAAAGTGTTCATGATTTTCAGTGTACCCAATCCCGACGAAAAATCGGTAGCTACGGCACTGGGTGTGAATCCCTATTTTGTCCGCGATTATCTGGGTGCCGCCCGTAAATACGATTACAGCGGTGTTGAAAAGATCCTTTTATTATTGCATCAATACAATCTTCGTGGTATCGGTGTACACGATGGTGGCACTTCTGATGCCGGTCTGATGAAAGAGATGGCCGTGAAAATGATGGCCTGAGCATTCCATTGACTTTTCCTGGTAAACAGGCCAGGATATGTGAAACCTGTAAGTCTCCCATCTGCTTATGTAACAGCTTTTCTCCGTTTACTGATCAACTTTGTAGGGTTCATTATTTGCAGTTTTGCCTACGCTTTCGGGTGTTACACCTGCTTCACCTTACAATTTACTTTATGAAAAATGTTACCCGTATTCTAACCTGTTTACTGCTGGTGCTGGTGGTGGCCAGTTGTTCCTCACTTAACAAGTCGCAGAAAGGAGCCGTTATCGGAACCGCAGGTGGTGCCGCAGTAGGTGGTGCTATCGGTAGTATGTCAGGGCATGTAGGTCTGGGTGCCATACTCGGCGCAGCAGTGGGTGGCATCGGTGGTGCTATCATTGGTCATAAAATGGATAAGCAGGCAGCAGAAATTCAAAATGATCTTCCTAATGCCAAAGTAGAAAGAGTGGGTGAGGGTATCGTGGTTGAGTTCAGCGACAAGATCCTTTTCGCTGTAAGCAGTGCCGATCTTTCGGGCGAATCCAAAACCAATCTCGATAAGCTGAATACCATCCTGGTAAAATACCCGGATACCAATATTGAAATACAGGGTCATACCGATAATACAGGCTCCAGTGCCTATAACCAGAGTTTGTCTGAGCGCAGGGCTACTGCGGTTAGTAATTACCTGGCTTATACAGGCGTAAATGCTTCCCGTTTAACCCGCAAGGGATATGGCGAAGAAGATGCCAAATACACCAACGAAACCGTAGAAGGCAGAATGCAGAACCGGAACGTACAATTCCTGATCTCGGCCAATGCCAAGATGAAAGAGGAAGCGAAGAAAGAAGCGGGAACCGGTAATTAGTTATAACATACAGGCAGTATCCAATAGAATCAGCGAAGTATCAATCAATACTTCGCTGATTTTTTTGGGCACGGTTATGAATCTGTTGTTTTTTTGTTGCCTTGATAAAGAATCATAAGCATGGTGTAGATGGCCACCAGGTAAAAATATTCTTTACTGCTGATCCAATCTTTGCCTGCAAAAGATTGAATGATCATTAGAACTGGTATAAGAATAACCAGTATGGATAAAAAAATCAGATAGTTTTTCATATTCCATTTTTTAATCAATGGCTTCAGAATATATACAGTCGCCAAATTCGAATAATGTAATTGCGGCCCCGATCCATCCTGCTTTTTTTGCCAGCCATTTAGACGTGGCGATGACTACTTCCTGGATACCATCTTTGGCAAGTTTTGTGAGGCCTGCGATCCCTAAAACACCTGTCGATCCAACTCCAACCGCCTCTTTCAGGCAATTCCATACTTCATCAAGTGTCAGGCCCGCTTTATTTACCGCCATCCCATTTGTTTGTGGAAAAATGGGGAGTTGCGCAAAGGGGGTTGGCCGACCAAGCCTGTTACTGATCGCTTCTTTTGTTCGCTGCCATTCAAATTCCTTAGAGTGAAAACCTTTTTCCATTGCATTCAGCAAAATCCTTTTTGTTTGGACTTCGTCAAATTGAAGCAGGAATCTATTCTGATTCAGAAGAGCCAGAATATCATTATCCACCTTATTCTTTAAGGTGATAACATTTTCAAATTGTAACCCGAATTGTTCATAAACGGCCGGAATTTTTGTTTCATCATCCCCTGTTGTTTTTAGTTCCCGGATAAAACCTGCACGTTGATTTTTTGCGATAACAGACCGGTGATAATTGACTAACTCCATCAGATCAGGGATAAATGTTTTACTGAAATCATGAAAACTTTGTGTAGTTACCAGATTTTCTACAGCCTGTTCCTCTGTCATAGAATCTGCTGTATTTTTTGTACAGGATAGAATAACAAAAGAGGTTACAATAAAAACCCATAGAAAAATGAAATACTTTTTCATAACTGTCATTTTTTGGTTTTGTTGAAACAGCTGTTTGCTGTGTTCCCGTTTCAACTCCGGGTCTTACCTTGCTGTTTTAAAGGGCAAAGTTGTCAGAAAGAATTCAAGCCCATCATTGGCCAAATGATGCACTAAAATTCCAAACCCGATCATCCCTTTCCAAGGAACGGACCCGGAACAATGTCAACCAAACCGACAGATATCTACGGGTATAAAAATACCGTTGAAATACTAGTCCTCATAGCGTGTTTTCACCCTTTTTTCTGATCAGGAAAGCCTGTATTATTGTAAGGTCTGCCACCCTTCCAAAACCATTCGTATGTACCAACGAAGCGAAGAAAGAATGCGTATTGCCCGTAATATCCGGCTCATCAGGGAATTACGTAATTACGACCAGCGTTATGTGGCATCGGCCCTGCAGGTGGGGCGGTCTACTTTATCTACCTGGGAAAACGGCTTGTCTGAAGTAAAAATCGAAACCCTGATCAGGCTGGCCGTTGTACTCGGACTCGAGGATTATCGCCAGATCATCGACTTTGACCCGGATGCCCTATTCAAAAAAAGTGATACTAATAGCGGGTAAGCGAACTATGCCAACACAGCGGCAGCTGATAGCTGGTCTTTCTGTAATTGCGATTTCAGTTCTTCCAGCCCATTGAACTTTACTTCGCCACGGAGATAGTGGTGTACATGCACCTGTAAAGTTTTTCCGTATATGTCTTCGTTGAAGTCGAAAATATTGACCTCTATCACCCGCTTCTTTCCATCCACGGTTGGCCGGAGCCCGATATTCATCATGCCCTTATAACTGATAGGAGAAACCTCACTACCCACTGACCACTCGCCACTCACATTCTCATTCACCACCACCGCATATACCCCATTTCCCGGTATCAGTTTCTCTTCACTGCTTATATGCAGGTTAGCAGTAGGAAACCCGATGGTGCGGCCCAGTTTGTTTCCTTCAATCACTATGCCCTCAAAAAAATAAGCATAGCCCAGAAAGCGGTTGGCCGTATCCGTATCGTTTGCCGAAATGGCCTGGCGGATGCGTGTAGAACTGATCACGATCTCGTTCACCAATTGCTCAGAAATCTCCTTTACTTCAAAACCGAGTGTTTGTCCATAGGTTTTCAGTAACTGGTAATTGCCCTCCCTTCCTTTGCCAAAACGATGATCGTAACCAATGATCACGGTATGTGGCCTGAAATAATGATAGAGGAAATCTTTTACATACTCTTCTGCGGTCTGGTTCGAAAAACGATGGTCAAAGGGAACTACTACCAGGTGATCAATGCCTGCCGCTTCGAGTAAACGTATTTTTTCGGAGAGAGTGGTCAGTAGTTTCACATCGCCGGGTACCGAAGAAACAATTTTACGGGGATGGGGATGAAAAGTGATGATCACCGTTTCGCCGCCAATCCTTGCAGCTTCTTCCTTCATTTGTGCAATAATCTTCCGGTGGCCCTGGTGCACCCCATCAAATGTACCGATGGTAACCACCGCCTTTGTAAATTCCGGTAAAGACCCTGCCAATTCTCGATGTACCCGCATAATTACCGCAAAAGTAAGGGACTAAATCCGGAAATTTTGGAAATGAGAGAAGGGGAAATTGGTACCCCTATGCCGAATCTGTACCTTTGCCCCATTCCAGAATTTCCCTCCCGTTGCGGTGGGACCAAAATTTGCAAATGTCTCTATACGCACAACGCGGAGTATCGGCCCAGAAAGAAGAAGTACACGCAGCCATCCAGAAACTGGACCAGGGCTTATACCCCCATGCTTTTTGTAAGATCTATGCCGATCTGCTTTGCGGCGATCCGGATTGGGTGAATATCATGCATGCCGATGGGGCGGGCACCAAAAGTATCCTGGCCTATCTCTACTGGAAAGAAACCGGTGATGTATCAGTATGGAAAGGTATTGCCGAAGATGCTGTGGCCATGAACCTGGATGACCTGCTTTGTGTTGGCGTAACCGATAATCTCTTGTTTTCTTCCACCATCGACCGTAATAAACGCCGGATACCCGGAGAAGTATTGGAGGCGGTGATCAATGGCACCCAGGAATTTTTTGACCGGTTAAGCACTTACGGTGTAAACATTCATTACCTCGGTGGCGAAACAGCCGATGTGGGTGATGTGGTGAGAACCATTGCCGTGAACGGTACCATGACCGCCCGCTGGCCCAAAAACAAACTGGTAACGAACGATAAGATAGCGGCTGGTAATGTGATCGTTGGGTTTGGCAGTTCAGGTAAGTGCGCATACGAAAATGCCTATAACAGTGGCCTCGGCAGTAACGGATTAACCAGTGCCCGGCACGATGTACTCTCCAAATATTACGCAGAAAAATATCCGGAAACCTTTGAACCCTCGCTCAGCAATGAAGTGGTGTATATTGGTGCCAACCGGATGACGGATGAGATAGATGTAAAGGGCGTAAGTTTATCCGTAGGTAAATTATTATTGTCGCCCACCCGTACCTATGCACCACTGCTGAAAATCCTGCTCGACCGGCATTTTGACGATATCAACGGCCTGATCCATTGCAGCGGGGGCGGTCAGACCAAGTGTATGAAATATCTGCCCCGTCCGCTGGCCATTATCAAAGACAATTTATTTGATGTGCCGCCTATTTTCCAGCTCATCCAGAAAAATTCGGGTGCCGATTACCGCGAAATGTACCAGGTATTTAATATGGGCCACCGGCTGGAACTGTTTACCCATGAAAAAGCTGCAGCAGCTATGATGGACGTAGCAGAAAAACTGGGAATCGAAGCACGGATTGTGGGCAGGGTGGAAGCGGCTGAAAAATCTTCTTTACTGCTGAAAGGTAGTTTTGGGGAGATTGTGTATTAAAGTTGTGCAGGTAAATGGTTGATTGAGCCACCAACAAAGGCAGGGATTGTTATCGGTAACTTAAATAAGCAGGTAGTTGACTGCTTCTTGTTAACTAATCGTAATTTAGAATCATGTCAGACATCGTAGTATCCATCCATAATGCAGATATTTTTCAGGGCGATAACCTGGTACTGCAGAACGTAAATTTCAATATTACCCGCGGGGAGTTTGTGTACCTGGTAGGAAAAACCGGTACCGGCAAAAGCAGCCTGCTGAAAACCCTGTACGGAGAACTGACCCTTACCAAGGGCGAAGCTTCTGTGGTGGGTTTTGACCTGCGCACCATGGACTGGAAAAAAGTGCCCTTCCTGCGCCGTAACCTGGGGGTAATCTTTCAGGATTTTCAGTTGCTGACCGACAGAAATGTACAGGAGAACCTTCGTTTTGTATTAAAAGCCACCGGCTGGCAGGATGAACGGCTGATGGAAGAAAAGATCAACGATGTACTCGAAAAAGTAGGTCTGAAAAGCAAAGGCTTCAAAATGCCCTTTGAAATGAGCGGTGGCGAGCAGCAACGCGTAGATATTGCCCGTGCCTTACTCAACTCCCCCAAATTAATTCTGGCCGACGAGCCCACCGGTAACCTCGACCCCGAAACCAGCGACGAGATCATGCAGCTCCTCATGCAGATCTCCAGAGATTATGGCACAGCCGTACTCATGGCCACCCACGATTTCATCGTCATCAACCGCTACCCTTCACGGATGCTTAAGACAGAGGGCGGTAAAGTAATTGATAGTGCTGCGGTATAGTTGATTATTCGTTACGGATCTGTTGCAACCCCGTGTTACCCATACAAGAAACCTGTAACCAGAAACTTGTAACCTGTAACCAAATCCCTACCCCCAAATCCACCCCACCTGTTTCTTCGCATTGGCCTCGTTGTTGAACATGGGCGTAAGCAGATGTTTGCGGAGTTCTATTTCGTCTGGAGTAAATGGCTGGTGATATAATTGTGCAATGATATCGCAGAAAGCATTGGCAGTAGTTCCTATATGGCAGGCAGCTTCAAGATTACTTCCGGCAATGGTGGCATCATTCACAACACAATGCCGGCCATGAAAGAGGGCATTTACCAATTTGGTTTTCATACCGGTAGTAGTAAAAGAAGGGATTACATTGATATGCGCTTTCGCGATCATATCCTGCATTTCTTTTTCGGAGGGATTAGCTACGAGGCAGGTATGGTTCTGGGCGTGCGCCAGTTCTACCAGTTTTTCGGAAGGATTTTTCCCGGCTATCACAAAGGGAACTTTGATTTTGGTGAATACATTTTCGAGTAACCAGGTAGCGGCTTTGTCATTGGCATCTACACTCAGATCTCCATGATAAAAACAATACGTACCCATTCCTTCCAGGCAGCTCACTTTCCAGTCGGGGATGTACAAAGAGAGGTGTTCAATATTTTGGCAGCCCAGTTCTTTGCGGTAAACTGCATCATCTTTTTCGGTCGTTCCCCAGAACACGGCTTTAGAAGCAATCTTTTTCTCGTAGGACTTCAGCAGCCAGCTCTCGATCCGGTAATACATTTTTTTCAGCAGCGAGGAAGTGCTTTTGCTGAGGTCATGGTAGTATTGGTATTCTACATTATGCACCCGCACAAAACATTTCCGGTTGGCAAACCGTTTGTCGAGCAGCGGATAGGTACAATGCACACCTTCCATAAAAATCGGGTAATCATCTTTCAGCAGGTTCTCCAGCAACTGTTCATTCTTACGGCTCGAAACAATATACGGCAGGGTATTGGAAATGCCTTTATGGCCTATATACCGGGGGTAATACTGTACCGTTTCGCAATATTTGTTCAGTTCTGTTTGTACCCCGCGGCCATACTCAAAACAATGCAGGTGAATTTTGATACCCTGTTGCTGAAAAGCAGGTAGTTTGTAAAACACATCCATTACCCCACCATAATCAGCCGGGTAGGGTACATTGAAGGAGATAATATGTAAATGCTTTTCCACTAGGTTATTTCTTTATAAAAACCGATCAGTACCTGTTCCTCGTTTCCCCAGTTCAGCTTGTTTCTTGCAAACAGGCAGTTCTTTCGTAATTCTTCATACAGAACATCATCAGACAACAGATTGTTCAAAGCATCGGAAATTGTTTTGGGACTTGTATCTGTAATCAGGTAAGCGATGTTGAAACTTTGATTTATAGCGGCATATTCCGGGTAATTCACGCATACCTGCGGAATTCCAGCCATTGTATAATCGAAGAAACGATTGGCCAGTGAAAAATACTGGTTCATGCCCTTTGATTCGAAGAGGGTAAGACCGATATAGGCCGTTGGTGTAATAGTCAGCAGTTCTTCGGGGGTTACATAACCTCTTAGCGCTACTTTATCCGTTACCCCATATTGTTTTATCAGTTCTAGCGTCTGTTCATAAAAATTACCCTTCCCGCAGATAAGCAAGCGGGCGTTCACTTCTTTCATGGCCGGGATCAGGCTTTCAAAACAACGCCCCTCATTCACGGCACCCTGGTACAGGATCCATTTTTCTGATGAAAGATCTTTTTCAGGTAAAGCTGTCAGACGGGGAAGATTTCTGACTACGGCATAGTTAACACCATATCTTTTTTGCAGCTCTGCCCGGATACTTTCGTTCACTGTATAACCAAGGGGGAACTTTGGCACGGCAAATTTTTCTACTGCCAGCCAGAAACGGTGAACCAGCGGACGGGATAATACTTCTTTCTGCTCCGTAAAAATCTCGTGAGCATCGTACACCCGTTTTTGTTTTTTGATAGCCGTTACAAAGTAAACCGGCAGGATGGTATCCAGGTCGATGGCGCAGATCATATCCGCCTGCTGAAACAGGAGGTAGCAGGCTAAGCGGATATTATACTCCGCATAAAAAGCCAGTCCCCTGTTAAAAAAACAACGCAACCTTTTTTGCCGGAAATTTTTGACAGGAAGTTCAATTGATGTTTTTAACTGCCTGCCTATCAATGTTACTGTATGCCCCTGCGCTGCCAATGTACCGGCAATCCGATGCATGCGCTGGTCATATCGGAGGTCGTTGGTAACGGTGAAGATAATTCTGGACAAAACAAGAGAGCTTATGCAACAAATATACCGGCTGGCAGATTAACATACTGCATCGGTTGTCTCCAATTTTTAAATAAAGTAAATCATTTTAATGTATTGATTATAAATAGATTAAAATAGTCTTATTTAAATTTTATCCGCTATGGGTTTACTTCTCCACCTCTTATACACAGCCCCGTTTTCTCTACGGGAATTATACCCTTTTTGCTGTATGTTCGCAGGTACTTAAAAGGGAATATACGTGAGATTAAAGTCATTAGAAATCAAAGGATTCAAAAGTTTTGCTGATAAAACTGTCGTGAGTTTTGATGAAGGTATTACCGGCATCATCGGACCAAATGGTTGTGGAAAAAGTAATATCATCGATAGTATCCGCTGGGTAATCGGTGAGCAAAAAATATCTGCACTCAGAAGTGAAAATTTAGAAGCGCTCGTTTTTAACGGAAGTAAAACCAGAAGTCCTAGCGGACTGGCCGAAGTAAGCCTCACTTTCGAAAACACAAAAAACTTATTACCTACCGAGTTTAACACTGTTACGGTTACCCGCCGTTTTTACAAAAACGGGGAAAGTGAATACCGCCTCAACGATGTTACCTGCCGGTTGAAAGATATTCATAACCTTTTCCTCGATACGGGTGTGAGTACCGATAGTTATGCCATCATCGAACTGGGTATGGTGGATGATATCATCAAAGACAAAGAAAACAGTCGTCGCCGTATGCTGGAGCAGGCTGCCGGTATCACCATTTACAAAACCCGTAAAAAAGAAGCCAAGAACAAACTGGATGCTACCGAGCAGGACCTGGCGCGTATCGAAGACTTATTGTTCGAGATCAATAACCAGTTGAAGACCCTCGAGAACCAGGCCAAAAAAGCAGAGAAGTTTTACGAGATCAAAAAAGAATACAAGGAAGTAGCCATTGAGCTGGCCAAAGCCTCGCTCGAAGGATTTAATATCACTTACAAAAACCTGAACGAGCAGCAGGATGCCGAGAACGATAAAAAGATCCGGCTGGAAGCTGAGATCGCTACGGAAGAAGCGGCCATTGAACAGGAAAAAGTAGGCTTCATAGAAAAAGAACGTGCCCTGCAAAGTATGCAGCACGAGTTTAACGAATACCTGCAGGAACTGCGCACCCGGGAGAACGATAAAAACCTGGCCACCCAGAAACTGCATTACCTGAAAGAGAAAGAAGCCAACCTGAAAGAATTTCTGGAGAAAGCAGAAGGTCAGTTAAAGACCATCGGCGACTCTATTTCTTATACACAGATCCAGGTGGGAGAAGAAGAAGCCAATTTACTGGAGCTGCAGGATAAAGTAGAAACCGCTAAAGCGGATGTGGAAGACAAACGCCGCGGTTTTGATGAAAAACGTACCGGACTGGATTCATTGCGCAACCGTTACCAGCAGATCCAGCGCAGCCAGTTTGATGCAGAGAAAAAAGTGGCTGTTGCCGATACTTCTATCCTGAATCTGCAAAGGGCACAAACTCAGTTGAACGAGGAACAACAGAACCGCGAAGCACAATTGCAGCAACTGGGTGTGGAACTCGAAGAAAAGGAAGCCACCCTCGATGCCAAACGCATAGACCTGCAGCAGTTACAGGAACACCAGGAAAAGACCAAGGAACAGATCTTTGAAACACAGGCCCAACTGGAAGTTCTTCGCAACGAACTCAATGAAGAGAACCGTAAACTGGATTCCAAGCGCAACGAGTATAACCTCCTGAAAAGTTTGATCGACTCGATGGAAGGCTACCCGGAAAGTATCAAGTTCCTGCACAAGAATCCTGAATGGAACCATGCGGCACCGATCCTGTCGGATATCATTTATGTAAAAGAAGAATACCGTACCGCAGTAGAGAATGTACTGGAGCCTTACCTGAACTATTATGTAGTGAACAACCTCGAAGAAGGTTTACAGGCCGTTCACCTGCTGGATGCTCATAAAAAAGGGAAAGCCAATTTCTTCATGCTGGAGAAATTCGCTGATTACCGCGTAGACACCCATCAACCTGCCAACACCATCAAAGCAATGGATGTGATTGAGGTAGATGAGCAATACCGCAAACTGGCTCAATATTTACTTGCTAACGTATACATTGCCGAAAACGACGAAGCCATTGCCAATAGCAACGGCGCCGTGGTACTCGAAAAAACAGGTAAGTATGTAAAGGGTAAATACACATTAACCGGTGGTAGCGTAGGACTGTTTGAAGGAAAGAAGATCGGTCGTGCCAAGAACCTGGAAAAACTGTCTGAAGAGATCGCAGACCAGGAAGCGGTAGTAAACCTGCTGAAATCCGATATCCAGGCCAAACACAATGAAGTGATCGCTTTCAACGACCAGCTGAAAGAGAATGTGATCAAACAAACAGAAAACGAGATCAACCAGTTAACCAACCAGGTATTTGCTGCCAAGAACCGCATGGAGAACCTGCAGGCTGCCCAGCAAAATGGTTTGCAGCGCCTGGAAGATCTGGAGATGCGTTTACAGGCAGAACATGATGCTATTGCCACCACCCGCGAAGAGTTTCATACCCTGAACGAACAACTGGAAACCACTGCTACCGAACTGAAAACAGTGGAGCAGGATTACCAGTCGGCCGAGTACGAATACAATTTTGCTTCGGTACAATACAACGAAACCAACCTGCAGTTAACCCGTCAGCAGAGCAAGATCACCAGCCTGAAACAGGAACTGGTGTTCAAAGAGAACCAGCTGAACGACCTGCACCTGCAGATTGGTAATAACACGTCGCAATTATCAGAAGCCAGCGCCAATATTGAGGAGAGCGAAAAAGCATTGATCGGTTCTGAAGAACTGTTGCTCGAAATGCTGCGCAAAAAGGAAGAGGAAGAGAAAAAACTGAACGAGGCAGACCAGGCCTATTACAACCTGCGTAATGTATTGCAGGAAAAAGAAAGTGAACTGCGTCTGAAAGTGAAGAGCAAGGAAATGATTGATCACCTGGTAACAGAGATCAAGGATAAACTGAACGAACTGAAACTGCAACTGGCCGGTATGAAAGAAAGGCTGAGCGTAGAGTTCAAAGTAGAACTGGATGAGATACTGGACCAGGCAAGAACCACTGATACGGCCCTTGAAGACCTGCAGGCCAGTTCAGACCGCATGCGCAAACGCCTCGAGAACATGGGAGAAGTAAACCCCACTGCCATTGAAGCGTATACGGAAATGAAGAAACGTTACGAGTTCATCCTGGAACAGAAGAACGATCTGGTATCAGCCAAAGAAAGCCTGCTGCAAACTATCCAGGAAGTGGAAGCCACTGCTAACCAGCAGTTCCTCGATACGTTTAACCAGGTACGCGAGAACTTCCAGAAAGTATTCAAGGCATTGTTTACAGAAGAAGATACGGCAGATATGATCCTGGTGAATCCAGAGAATCTGGCCGAAACCGGTATCGAGATCATCGCCAAGCCTAAGGGAAAACGTCCATCCTCTATCACTCAGTTAAGTGGGGGAGAGAAAACGCTGACGGCCACGGCCCTGTTGTTCTCCATCTATCTGATCAAGCCCGCACCTTTCTGTATCCTGGATGAGGTGGATGCGCCCCTGGATGATGCCAACGTAGGTAAGTTTACACAGATGATCAAGAAATTCAGTGATAACTCACAGTTCATCATTGTAACGCACAACAAACAAACCATGAGTGCGGTAGATGTGATCTACGGTGTAACCATGCAGGAACCTGGTGTAAGTAAACTGGTACCCGTAGATTTCCGGAGTTTAGCGAACTAACCCAACCCGATCTATACGAAAATGGGATTAAGAGTATTCTCTTGATCCCATTTTTTTTAACCTAAGCTATGGTTGTATGATTTTTTGTTTAAAGAAGAAATACCATCCAATAGAACTCGGGACTAAAGTCCCAAAATGAATACAAGTAAGCCTTATTGATCCACGCCCTGAAGGGCATGACAAAATACTTACTTTTGCCGCGCCCTTCAGGGCGTGGATATAAAATCTGTTCTTTTAATTTACTAACCGGGCTTTAGCCCGCAGTGTAGCACTAGGGGAGAGAACTTTTAAATAAATAAGCAATCAATTTGTATAAATCCGTTACTATACTTTACCTCGTCTGTTTTGCCTGTTACCTCGTAGCCACCCGGCAGCCCGACTATTTTGACGGGGAGAAAGCGCCTGCCACCATTCAGTGGCTGGCAGACAGTGTTTCTGGATATGCTATTCCCAAAGCGGTGTTTCATGATGGCAGGAAAGCATATGCGGTTGATGCCCGTTATGTTTTCAGGAACTGGGAAAAAGGAGAAAAAACAGAAGTGATCTATGAAACCGATCATCCCGAAAAGGCTGTGGTATATGGTTTCTGGGGTTATTGGCTGAGCTGGGGAGAACTACTGGGAACCATTGTGATCTACTTTGCCTTGTTCCAGGTAGCAGTTTCTGTAACCAGTAATCCTACGGCCGAGGCCCTGGTAGAGCAATTGGATTATAAACCCGAAAAAAAGCGGAAGTATAAAACACCCGAAGAAGAGTAACAGCGGTTTATTTCAGGTAACGTTTGATCTCTTTCTCCACATCCCGGTTTTTGATGGTCTCGCGTTTATCGTGCAGTTTTTTTCCGCGACCCAGACCGATCTCTACCTTAACCAGGTTCTTATCCGTAAAGAAAACTTTCAGGGGTACCAGTGTATATCCTTTCTCTTTGATCTTTGCCTGGATCTTTTTTAATTCCTTTTTATTTAGCAGCAGTTTCCGGTCGTGCACTTCAATATGGTTATTGGCCGTACCATGTGAATAGCTCGCAATAAACAAACCCCGCACCCATAATTCACCATCATCGAACATACAGAAAGCATCGTTAAAGCTCAGCTTCCCATCCCGGATCGATTTCACTTCCGTACCCATCAATACAATACCTGCTACATATTTGTCTTCTATGGAGTAGTTAAAGTAAGCCTGCCGGTTGTTCATTTCAGCCAAGGGAGAGAGTAATTAAAAATTAAAAATTAAAAATTAAAAATGGGTAGGGCGTTCCTATCATTTTTAAGATCATTTTTTTACCCGGTGGTTTTGATCAGTACCGATAATTATTAATTGCTAATTGTTAATTTTTAATTACCGCCAGGTTTAGCTTCGGAATAATAAAACCACCTGCGCCAGTTTATCTTTCAACTCTTTTCGGTCAACAATAAAATCTAGGAAGCCGTGTTCGAGTAAAAATTCGCTGCGTTGAAAGCCTTCGGGCAGGTCTTTTTTGATGGTTTCTTTGATTACCCGCGGACCGGCAAAACCAATGAGGGCACCGGGTTCGGCAATGTTCAGGTCGCCCAGCATACCAAAACTGGCCGAGATACCACCAAAAGTAGGATCAGTAAGTAAGGAGATATAAGGAAGTTTGGCATCACTTAACTGCGACAGTTTGCCACTGGTTTTGGCCAGCTGCATCAGACTGAAAGCACTTTCCATCATCCTGGCACCACCGCTTTTGCTGATGACGAGATAGGGCAGGTGGTGCTGGATACAGTAATCTACCGCCCGACTGAATTTCTCTCCCATCACACTACCCAGTGAACCACCGATGAATTCAAAATCCATGCAGGCAATCACAATACCCTCGCCGTTGGCCTTACCAACTGCAACACGCATCGAATCTTTCAGATCTGTTTTGGAATGGATATCATCCAAACGTTTCTGGTAAGGTTTCAGATCGGTAAAACCGAGTGCATCAATACTCTGTATGTCTTCGAAAAGTTCAGTGTATTCCTTGTTATCGAAAATCACATCAAAATATTCCTCACTGCCGATACGGTGGTGATAATTGCACTTGGGACAAACAAACAGGTTTTCCTTTAATTCGCTGGTGGTACAGATAAAGTTACACTCCGGACATTTGTTCCATAAACCTTCGGGTGTTTCTTTTTTATCGGCAGTAGAAGTTAAGATACCCTTCCTGATACGTCTGAACCATCGCTCTTTGGCAGGGTCTCCGCCCTGGCTTTCATCGCCGGTCAGGTTTGCTTCAAAATCTTCTTCACGTTCTTTTTTCATAACGGTCAATTGCAATTGGGGCGGTGAAGATAATAATTTTTTAACCACCCTTGTTCCGAAACAACATCCGTTGCCGCAGAACCTTCTCCCCGGAGGAAGGCGAAAATTAGGTATAAATCAATATATATCCTGCAAATTATCAGGTTGTTCGCAGGATAAACCCATCTGCGCCCGTAAAGCTAACAACTGATAGTATGCGGCCAAAAATAACAGGTTTCTTTCATCCGGCCACAAAAAAACCGCCAACGGTTGGGTTGACGGTTTTAAGTAAGATGGATCGTTTAAGCGTTACGGTTAATGCAGTTCAGGTCTTCAAAAGCCACTTCCAGCCTTTTGCTGAAACTTTCTTCACCCTTGCGTAACCAAACCCTTGGATCGTAGAATTTTTTGTTGGGTTTATCGGCCCCTTCCGGATTGCCTAGCTGGCCCTGCAGATACGCTTCATTTTTTACATAGAATTGATGAATGCCTTCCCAGAAAGCCCACTGCAGGTCGGTATCGATGTTCATTTTGATAGCGCCATAGCTGATCGCTTCCCGGATCTGGTGCTGTGGCGATCCGCTTCCGCCATGGAATACAAAGTACACGGGTTTAGGACCGGTACCGAGTTCCTTCTCAATAAAATCCTGGCTGTTCTTCAGGATTATGGGGCGTAATTCCACATTACCCGGACTGTACACACCATGCACATTGCCAAATGCGGCGGCAACCGTAAACAGTTTACCTACTTTGCTTAATTCTGTGTAAGAATATGCAACGTGCTGGGGTTGCGTATATAATTTATCGTTCTCTACACCGCTGTTATCTACACCGTCTTCTTCGCCACCGGTAACACCAAGTTCGATCTCGATGCTCATGCCGAGGGGAGCCATACGTTTGTAGAATTCAACAGAGGTATGAATATTTTCTTCGAGGGGTTCTTCAGAGAGGTCCAGCATGTGTGAGCTGAACAGGGGCTGTCCTTTTTCTTTGTAGAATTGTTCTCCCGCATCAATCAGTCCGCTGATCCAGGGTAACCATTTTTTGGCAGCATGATCGGTATGCAGTACCACCGGTACGCCATAATACTTGGCCACATTGTGGATGTGCAGGGCGCCCGAAATACCGCCGGAAATATTACCCTGCAGGTTATCGTTCGGCATGCCTTTACCGGCAATGAACTGTGCACCTCCGTTTGAAAACTGGATGATCACGGGTGAGTTCACTTTGGCCGCTGTTTCGAGCACCGCATTAATGGTATTGGTACCAATGGTGTTCACTGCTGGAAGTGCAAACTGGTTGTCTTTTGCATCGTTGTACAATGCTTCTAACTCTTCGCCGAATAATACGCCGGCACGGTATTTTTTCATGTGTGTAGATTGTAATGTTAGGGGAACCACTAAGGGATCTTTGCTGTTGGCAAGATACTTTACTTAGCGCAAACAGCCGTTAGCTTTTTGTGGGCGAAATGCACAAGATATCCTACCAGACAGCCTCCTGCAGCATTTTGCGGAAATAGTCAAAGGCATCTGCCATCCGGCTTCCATACCAACTGAACATTTCTCCATCGGCCAGAACCATCTTTGTGCCCGGCAAAACCTGCTGCAGTGCAGTAATATGTTTTTGTTGAAAAGGGTAGGGCTCAGAAGAAAGTAATACCAGCTCTGGTTGCAGCTCCTGCAGTTCGGAAAGACTGATTTCGGGATAACGCATCCGGTTTCCGAGGCAGTTTTCCCAGCCACAGGCCTGCAGCATGGTATCAATAAAACTATCTCCGCCTGCTGCCATATAGGGATCTTTCCAGATCAGGTATACCACCCGTAACCGTTTCTTTGAATCATTGATCTGCTTTTGTAAAAGAATTCTTTTTTCTCCGATTGTTTTAATCAGGGAGGTTGTTTCGGCAGTTTTTCCGGTGAGTGTTCCAATGTTTTGCATCATGGATAATGCATCTTCGATCGAGCGGATATCACTGGTCCATACAGGTGCGATTTTTTCCAGTTCCAGCACCTGTTCCAGTACATTTTCTTCTTTATTGGCAATGATAAGATCGGGTTGCAGGGCCCTTACTGTTTCGATGTTTACATTTTTGGTGCCACCAATCCTTTGTTTGCTGCGGAACCAGTGATTGGGGTGTATGCAGAATTTGGTGATGCCTACTACTTCTTCATTCAGTCCGATGGCGGCCAGCAATTCTGTTTGCGAAGGCACCAGCGAAACAATTCTTTTAGGAGCTGAGGTAAGCAGGATTGGTTTCTGTAATTGGTCGGTGCAGCGGAACATCCGGTAAAATTACAGTAATTCGTTATGGCTAAAAACTTGTTTGACTGTTTTCAATCACCAGCGAAGCAGGATCATCTTCCGGCTGGTATTGTTTCTCCACCAGTTTTTTCAGGCCCATATAACCGGCCAGCCATTCAGGACAAAGCAGGGCCGACAAGTGTTTCACTTCTTTCATCAGTTCCGTATCCAGCAGTAGCTGCTTTGTTTGGCCGAGCGAGGGAAGGGTATCGTTGAGCGGGATGGCAGTGGCTATTTTCATACCGTAAAACTACAGCAAGCATATAACCCTGATGATAGATAGTTGTTATAACCTATAACTACAGGTTATGGATCTGCTGCGCCAGTTTGATGAAACTTTTGTTGAGTCCGCTGTTCTCGCCCTTACGCTGTACAAAGTAAAACTGTCTTTCAATATGCAGTTTGTCAAAATGAACCTGTACCAGTTCTCCATAGGTCAATTCCTTGATCACAGAGCGGTGGGGCAGAAAACCGAGCGAATCGGATTCGATCAGGAAATTTTTCAACGCTTCTGTACCACCCAGTCGCACTTTGATATCGAGCTCAGTTAGTTTGATCTTTTGTTTTTCGAGGGCATACTTCAAAGCAGCGAGGGTGCCGCTTCCCCTTTCGCGGATAGCCATGGGCATCTGCAGGATCTCCTGTATCGCGTAGTTCTTCTTTCTGGCAATCGGGCTTTTTTTACTGCAAACCGCCACTACTTCATCCGATAAAAAAGGTTGGTAATCCACCTGCGTCAGTTTACTCCTTCCTTCAATGATACCCAGGTTAATGTCTTCGTTCAGCAAGGCTTCGAGTACCAATTCGGAATTGCGGTTCAACAAACTGATATGGATCTGCGGGTAGTGCTGGTTAAAAGCAGATAATACTTTGGGCAGTATATACAAGGCTACGGTAGTGCTGGCACCCAGCTTCAGCATGCCCTTGGCTTGCATCACATCACGGATGCCTGAGATCTCGAATTCGGTCTGTTCCTGGATGCGTTTTACTTCTGTGAGTTTTTCAAACAGCAGTTTCCCCGCAGGAGTTAGTTCGATGAGGATGCCTTTGCGATCGAAGAGTTTGGTCTTGTAATAGGCTTCCAGCGATTTGATATGCCTGCTGATGGCAGGTTGTGAAATATACAATACCTGACTGGCCCTGGAAAAACTTTTCAGCTGTGCTACGGATAAAAAAACATCGTGCCGGGTAGAGATCATGGCAGATTGATTATGTTTTCACAGGGTGATGATGATCCTATTTAGCGAGGCATTGTATTACATCGTACTTGGTTACAATATGATAATCCCCTTTTTCATCCCTCGACAGTACTGCCCCATTTTCTTTTGTGATCAGGTTACCAAGTCTTTCTACCGGTGTGTCAAAGTCAACCACAGGATAAGCTGGTTCCAGTACACTTGCTACAGTGGCGGTACGGATCTCTGGGTTGCTGAATACTTTCTGAAACAACCCACTCTCGCTTACGGCACCTATGCATTTGTTCTCCTGCATCACCGGTATATGTTCAATATCATATTTCTTCATCAGTTCTACCGCTTCTGCCACGGTCTGGGTGGCTTCGAGGGTAACCAGTCTTTTGCTGTGCCGGCCACTTACAATGTCTTTGAAGGTTTTCACTTCCAGGAAACCTCGCTCCATCATCCACTGGTCGTTATAGATCTTACCTACATAACGGCTGCCATGATCGTGAAAAATACACACCACCACATCGTCTTTGGTGAGGCTGGATTGTAACTGCATCAATCCCTGCAAACAGCTGCCGGCACTGTATCCGCAGAACATGCCTTCTTCCTTGGCAATCCTTCTGGCCATCACCGCTCCATCTTTATCGGTAACCTGTTCAAACAGATCAATCACGCTCATATCGTAATTCTGTGGTACAAAATCTTCTCCAAAACCTTCCGAAATATAGGGATGCACTTCACCCATATCAATCTCGCCGGTTTTATAATATTTGGTCAATAATGAACCGTACACATCAATGGCCCAGATCTTGATGTTTGGATTTTTTTCTTTCAGGTACATCGCCGTACCGGTAATGGTACCGCCGGTACCTGCGGTGCACACCAGGTGGGTGATCTTCCCTTCGGTCTGTTCCCAGATCTCGGGTCCTGTACTTTCATAGTGCGCCTGGCGGTTGGCCAGGTTATCGTACTGGTTCATGTACATCGAATTGGGGATCTCTTTGCCCAGCCTTTTGGCTACACTATAATAACTGCGGGGATCTTCGGGGAGAACATTTGTTGGACAAACAATCACTTCCGCACCCACTGCTTTCAGGATGTCGGCTTTTTCTTTCGATTGTTTATCGGTGGTTACAAAAATGCATTTATAGCCTTTTACACAGGCGGCCAATGCCAGGCCCATACCGGTATTGCCACTGGTACCTTCAATGATGGTACCGCCGGGTTTCAGTTTGCCTTCCTGTTCGGCCACTTCTACCATTTTCAAAGCCATGCGGTCTTTGATGGAATTACCCGGGTTAAAGTAATCTACTTTAGCCAGCACGGTAGCCGGAATATCTTTGGTGATCTTATTGAGTTTGATCAGAGGGGTGTTGCCGATGGTTTCCAGGATGTTGTTGAGCCACATAATAAACTAACACTTGTTTGCGCAAAGGTAGAGTTTTGCGCTTCCCGGCAAAGCCAATTGTAAAATAGCTACAACGAAAAGAGGAATTTATAAAAGGGCAGCGGATTACCCGGGGGAGTTGGGTAGGATCCGCTACCCTTGTAAATGTCTTGACTGCTTACGCAGAACCTGCCAACTTCGCATAGCGCAGCTTAGAAGGTTTTTACCAGTTGTAAGCTGCGTTCTTCACTCTGGTTGTTACTTACTTCTTTGCTGGTTTCAGTATTGGCTTTCTGGTTGCCGGTATTGCTATGCAGGTATCCAAAAACAACAGCAGGTACCAGGGCCATCAGGAAGATCACGTAAGTGGTAAAAAGGAACTTTTTCATAACGGTTATTTTTAATGGTTTTAATTACTTTGATAGAACAAAGATAGGGTGCTAAATAATACTATGCAATACATAGTACCTTCTTAAGGGTAGTATTTTCTATGGCATAATAATGAGTTATGCTTTGGAATGCAGTAAAATCAAGGGTTTAGCTGTTCCTGACCTATAAAAGGGAGGAATGAGGGATTGTGATGAGCGGATAAATAAGCTGATGAATAACAGCCTGGAAGGACCTTAAAACCGATTTTAGGCGACAAAATCCTTGTCCACGGCGAATTTTTCAGGGAATTTGGCGGTTACCTGGCCATAAAAAGCCATGATTTCGCGCATATCTGCCACGTAATCTTTGGGATAGATCACTTTGCCGATGCCGGCTTTTTTCTTTGCATAGTCTACATAACCAAGGCAAATGGGTACGCCGGCACCCTGTGCCACATGGTAGAAGCCGGTTTTCCATTTATCGCGGAAGCTCCTGGTTCCCTCGGGGGTAATCAGAATAATCAACTCCTCATGCTGCCGGAACAGGTCGATCATGGCTTCCACAAAACTTTTCCGGTCTGCCCCCGCCGTTCTGGGTGTACGATCGATGGCGATACCACCCAGTGGCTTCATCAGCAGGCTGAAAGGAAATTTCATCCACTCTTTTTTTACCGTAAACCGGATCTTCAGCCGGTAAATGGCAAAAGCAGCCATGGTGTACCAGAAATCCCAGTTACTGGTATGCGGTGCGGCAATAATGATACATTTTTTAATCTCGGGAGGGAGATTCGTGTCAACCGTCCAGCCGGTGGCTTTGAAAATACGTGAACAGGCGGCAGAAAGGTTCATTTGAAAAAAGGGGTTATATCCTCAATAACAGTAATCGGGAAAGAAGGTTGCAGGTGTTGAAAGTGGGTAAAACGGTACTGTACTATCAGGACTTGAACTTGTCGGTAATTTTACCGCAGAGATCGCAGTCGATCATTTTTTCGGCTACTTCAATCATATTCTTGAAAGCTTTGGCGTTGCTGATACCATGGCCGATGATCACGGGTTTGTTAACACCGAGCACCGGTGTGCCGCCATAGTTTTCGTAGTGGAAACGGCTGAAATAGGCATCATCGCGGTAGCCACGCTGGCTGGCCACATCATAGATCGATTCGGCCATTTTCAGGAGTACATTCCCGGTGAATCCGTCACAGACGATCACATCGGCTTTATCATTAAACAGGTCGCGGCCCTCGATATTACCTATAAAGTTAATGGCGGTATTTTCTTTCAGCAGGGGATAAGTGGCCTGCGCCAGTATATTTCCTTTGCCTTCTTCTTCGCCCACATTCAATAAACCTGTTTTGGGATGATTGATGTTGAGGATATACTGGGCATACAGGCTGGCCAGTATGGCAAACTGGTTCAGGTGTTCGGGTTTACAGTCGGCATTGAGACCTACATCCGCGATCACACCTGTGGAACCACTCAATTTGGGAACGATAGTGGCAATGGTGGGTCTTTGTACCCCTTCGATGGGTTTGATACTGAACATGGCACCCACCAGCATGGCGCCGGTATTGCCCGCACTGATGAACGCATCTATTTTACCGGTAGCCAGCAGGTGGAAACCGATAGCAATGGAAGATTGCTGTTTTTCTTTCAGGGCCTTGGTAGGATGTTCGTGGTAGCCGATTACTTCCGGGGCATGTACCAAATGCAAATTAGGTGATGTAACCTGGTGTTCCTCCAACAGAGGTTTTACCAGTGTTTCATCACCTATGCAATATATAGATGCCGTACGGGATGGGTCAGACAGGTATAGTTGCAAACCTTTCACCGCCTCCAGCGGTGCAAAATCTCCACCCATCATGTCTAATCCAATATTCATCGTAGCAGGAAGCTAAAGTTGAACTAAAAAGGTTATGCTTTCAGAGGAGCTTTTTCAGCTACCAGTTTCCCTTTATAGAACAATTTACCTTCGCTCACGTGCGCGCGGTGGCGTACATGGGTTTCACCCGTGGTGCTGTCTTTGCTTAATGTTACTTCCTGAGCCACATAGTGAGTTCTTCTCTTTGCGCTACGTTGCTGGGAATGTCTGCGTTTAGGATTCGGCATATCTCGAAATTTATAGTATCAAAAAAAAATTAATCCAGGTTTTTAAATTTATCAAGGCCTTTCCAGACAGTGGTGCCACTCTCTTTCCGGGTCTCTTCTTCCATTTTCTTCAGCTTCTCCAGTACCTCTTTGTTGCATTTAGGCCCTCCCATTTCTTCCTTGCTGCAAATTTTCTGCAACGGAACACTGAGGTTGACGAACTCGTAGATCCAGTCGGCCAGGTGTAAATGGCTTTCTCCGCGGCTGATATAATATACATCCGGGTCTTCTTCCTGTTCGTTCATCTCGTCGGGATTCTCCACCATTTTTACAATGATATTGAACTCGTCCCAAAGCTGCATGGGCAGTGTGTTTCCACATCTGTCGCAGGCTGCATTCACGCTCCCGTCGATATCGAATTTAAGCTGCATAAAGCCATTGTTCTTTTCAAGGCTCAGCTTTACATCAGCCACACAATTCGTAAAATCCTGCTCCCCGTAGGGTATAAAGAACTTGTCCTCAATCCGGTATTCGTAAACATGTACCCCCGGCTTCAAACCCACAAATGCTATCTCAAATTCCCGCCGCTGATTCATAACCGTTTTTTAAGGGCTTGCAAAGGTACGCCAAAACGCCCGAAACGCCAAAGGAAAATTGAATCCGGGCCAATCACTGGTCCACCGGCAATGATAGGCTATTTTGCAGCATATTTGCAGTTATGAAACAAAAGGGGGCAATTTCTACCTGGCAATGGGTGAAACTGGGTATGTTGTTTTGTATTTCGCTGATTATCAGTCTGTTTTCTATTTTTCCTCACCAGGTGGAAACCATCTATGCCACCGGTTTTTATCCCGGACTGGCTTCTACGCTGCGCACCCTTACCCGTTGGATCCCTTTCAGTATCGGTGATTTAGTATATGCCTGGCTGGTGATATTGCTGCTGATCGGGCTGGTACGGATGATACGCCTGCTGTACCGGCGGGAACTGACCCAGGCCCGGCTGGTGCATCTGGGCTATGGGTTTACCAAAACCATGCTATGGGTCTATATCGTGTTTAAACTGGTGTGGGGACTCAACTATAACCGGCTGGGTATTGCCTATCAGCTCCGCCTTTCCAAACAGACGTATTCCAAAGAAGAAGTGACCCAACTGGCACTGTCATTGATCGAAAAGCTGAATGAATGCCGGCGTCAGATCTCCGATACGGTGTTACCCGCCCCGCCGCTGGATACCCTGTACCGCGAGGCCTACCGTTCGTATGAAGCCGCTTCTTACCAGTATGAATTCCTGAATTACCGGAACCATTCCGTGAAATCGAGCCTGTTTAACGGGGTGGCAGATTATATGGGTTTTACGGGATATTATAATCCTTTTACCGGGGAGGCACAGTTGCGCACAGATGTACCGCGGGTATTGATACCGTATATTACCTGTCATGAAATGGCCCACCAACTGGGGTATGCCAGTGAGAGCGAAGCCAATTTTGTGGGGTACCTGGCCGCTGCCGCGTCTAAAGATGTATATGTGCGTTATTCGGTGTACCTTGATCTATTCTCTTATGCACAGGGAGAGCAGGTGCGGATGTATGGGAAGGAAAAGGATTTTACCATTTTTGAAGCGGTATTGAAACAGAACAGGGAAACGATGGATACCCTGGTGAAAAAGGACAGGAAAGAGATCCGCGAATTCTTTTTCAAAAGACGGAACCGGATTTCGCCGGCCGTATCCAGTTTGTATGATCAATACCTGAAACTAAATAAACAATTGGAAGGGTTGAACAGTTATAATGAAGTGGTGGGATGGTTAATTGCTTACCGCAAAAAATATGGCAAACTTTAATTGGGTGAAACTGGTAGTGTCTGTTTTGTTTACCGTGGGAATCGGTTCTCTCGGTGGTATTTTCACGATCAGTGAGATCCCGGGCTGGTATGCGGGTTTGCAGAAACCTTCTTTTAATCCGCCCAACTGGATCTTTGGCCCGGTATGGTCGATGCTGTACCTGCTGATGGGCATCAGCTTTTACCTTGTATGGAAACAGCCCGTATCTACCGTACGAAATGTAGGGCTCGCCCTTTTCGTGATCCAGTTCATCCTGAATTTTTGCTGGAGCATCCTGTTCTTTAACCAGCATCTGATCGCTGCTGCCCTATTGGAAATGGTGTTCCTATGGATCTTCATCCTGCTCACCATGATCTGGTTTGCCAAACTTTCTCCCACTGCCAGCTGGCTACTGTTACCTTATTTAGGCTGGGTAAGTTTTGCCACGATCTTAACGGCAGCCATCTGGAAGCTGAATCCATAATCCGCTAATCCGTCATCCGCGAATTCTAAAACTGGTTCTTCCACATCATACTCTCCACTGGTTTATCCGGCTGACCGCTGTATTTGGCATTGCCTTTCTGGTTGTATTTAACAGCGATCTCTCCGTCTACGGGGAAATAGATCAGCTGACCGATGGGCATTCCCTTATAAATACGCACGGGTTGTTTGCAGGAGATCTCCAGTGTCCAGTTACCGCAGAAACCTACATCGCCTTTACCGGCAGTAGCGTGGATATCAATTCCCAGCCGGCCGGTAGATGATTTTCCTTCGAGAAAAGGCACATGGGCATGGGTTTCGGTATATTCTTCTGTTACGCCCAGGTAAAAGGCGTGGGGTTGTAATACAAAACCTTCATCCGGTATTTCGAAGTACTCGATCTTATTGTGCTTTTTGGCATCCAGTTCCGCATTTACATACGTGGCCAGCCATTTGCCGAGATGAACATCGTAACTGTTGCTGCCGAGGTCGGCCCGGTTATAGGGTTCTATCTTAATGGTTCCTTTGGCGATTTCTTCCAGTATGCGTGAATCTGTGAGGATCATTCTTTGTACTTTTATCTATTGAGACTGTAATAATACGAACCCCTGCAAGCTAAATTCTAAATTACTCCTGTGCCGCTGTTTTATCAACAAGATATTAACCCAACCACAAAACTGGCGGTCTGGAAGATCGAAGAAACCGAATCTTTTTTTCTGCGTGCCGTGCCTTTGGGTCGTGAGATCACGCACCCGCATAAACGCCTGCAACACCTGGCGGGACGTTTTCTGCTGCCTTATTTATTCCCGGATTTTCCTCACCACGAGATCGAGATCGCAGATACCCGCAAACCTTTTTTACCGGGAGAGCAATACCATTTTTCCATCTCTCACTGCAGTGAGTATGCGGCGGCTATCGTTAGCAGTACAGACAGGGTGGGGGTGGATATTGAAACCATCTCGCCCAGAGTAGAGAAGATCAAACATAAATTTCTCCACCCGGATGAACTGGTGTTTGTGCATGGTTATCCTCATGACCAACAAATTCCTTTGCTCACCCTTTTATGGAGTTGTAAGGAAGCCATGTTCAAATGGTGGGGCAGAGGGGAGGTGGATTTTAGTGAAGTGTTGCGGATTGAACCTTTTTTAATGGCAGAGAAGGGCAGTATAAAAACAAGGTTTCATAAAAATGATTTTGATGTAGCATTGGATCTGCATTACCGGATGGAAGAGGGGGTGAGTTTGGTGTGGACGAATTAATGAGTGAATGAGAGAATGAGTGGATGAGTGAATGAGTGAATGAGTGAAGGGGGGATTCAATGATAGAATGATGGAATGAGGTTTATAATTACTCAATCGTCAAACCGGCTTTGGGCTTTGGTTTTGGGCACGAACATGAGGTTCTTCTGGAGCATTACTTTCATTTGTCTTTTTACCAGCTGGCCCATGGTTTTGGCTTTTTTGAAAGCGACGGGATTGTTGAAATGGGTACTGAGTTCTTCTTTGAGTTGTTCGATCTTTTCGGGTTTGGAGATATCGTCACCGCTCATGATATCGAGGATCTCTTTCATGCGGTAACGGGCCGAAACCAGACGGAAAGTCATCATAGTTCTTTCTTCTGCCTGGTATTGGGCAATGGATTTGGCATCGAGGTGTTTGGCTACAATGTCTACCAGCGGTTTGTTCTCTTTGAAAAACTGGGGTAAATACAGGTTTTTCCTTCCTTCATAAGATTGCTGGTCAAAATCAATGGCGCGGATGCGGTATTGGTAATCTTCGATATCGGGAGTGATATTTACCACATAATTATAGGCCCGCATATCGCCCAGCAAGTGTACAAAACAGCGTTCGTTGAATTTCACAAACTCTTTGGCCAGCCGGATCTGGTTGGTATTCGGATCCTGCAGGTAATCATGGATGAAAATATCTCCGGGGATACCCGGAATATGTTCTTCGATCAGGGTGTTTTTGTTGGTGAAATAAGTCATCCGGTTGGGCGATAACAGGTGTTCCAGTTCCAGTCCGTAAATACGGCTGGCATCGGCCTGTTTGATATAGTAATGATCGTAGTTATCGTTGAACTTGTTTACGATACGGATGCGGAAAGGCTGGCTGTTGCCGAAAAAACAGAAATCGATGCGGGCCACATCCAGGTGATTGATAAAGCTGAGATCACCTTCGGTTTTTAGAATGGCATAAATACGTACGAGGTTCTCGCGCAGGAATTCCCATTCGTGCATATCGTAAGACACTTTTTCCCAGGCCGTGTCTTTGCCATATTTATCTTTTAGCGGAACCGTATAGGTAAACCGCTGCAGATCGGCATAACTAACGGGCAGGTTTACTTCGCGGCCATACTTTACCAGATACTGCCGCAGATCATCTTTTACCGGGAAAATGGGTTTCTTCTTCGATGGACGATCGGGTTGATCAGATGGGTCGATATGGTTGAATGGATTACTCAACTAATATGGGGTCTGTGTCTTCGAGCAAATTCAGGTTAATGGCGTCGGCGCCGGCAATACCTTCTACGGATCCTTTGATATGTGCGGCATTCAGCAATACTTTCTCCAGTTGTTTTTCCCTGGCTTTCCAGAGTTTTTCCATGGCATCTCTTTCACGCTGGATGCTCAGTTTCATACTCATGAACCCTTCGCGGATCGCTTTCCATTGTTCACTGAATTCGCTTCCGGTCAGATAATCATAGAGCATGTGCATTTTGTCGCCTTTATTATCCTGGCTTTTTTTCGCATCGGCAATCTTGAGCAGGGCATTTCTTAACAGCAGGGCCACACTTCGTACTTCTGCAAAACTGCAGATATATACGCCGTCTTTTTCCCCAAACCGGTCCATATCTTTCGGGAAAGCCTGTGTTACAATCACGGCAACATCGGCACCGAGCGTACGCATATCCGCTTTCAGTTTTTCGATCCACTCATTCGAAAAATCTTTGGTGCGTTTGCTTTCATAAATAATTTTACCTGCTTCGTTACCAAACTGGTTGCGTACAATCTGGGTACAATCCGCACCCCGCACGCCTTTACCCACTTCCTCTATTTTATCAAAGGGGAAAGTGGCCTGCAACAGTTCTTCCAGCATCAGTTCCTGTACTTCTCCCTGTAACTGCATACTGCCCTGCTCCGATTTACGGCGCATTTCTTCGGCCAGTTTTTTCTGGTCGTCCAGTTGTTTTTCCAGTTCTTTTAAACGTAGCTGGTATTCCTGTTCTTTCAGGTTAATTTTTTCCGATTCTTCTTTCTGTAATTGTTCTTTCAGTTTTTCCCTTTCTTCCATCAATTGTTTCTGCAGGGTAAGCTGCAGCTCTTCCTCTTTGTTTTTCAGGGCCTGTTCTTTCTGTAGAAATTCCAGTTGCTGTTTGCGGGCTTCTTTCAGTTTTTCTTCATTCTCGGCTGCGTTCTGCTGCAGCATTTTCAGCTGGTTCTCAAAATCTGCCGCCACTGATTTACGGATCGTATCCTGCAGTTCCTGTTGCAGTTTCTTTTTTTCCGCATCTATCTGTTTGCGGTTCTCTTCGTCTTTGGCCTGTAACTGTTGCTGAAAACTGGTTTCCTTTAACCTGAATTCTTCGTCTTTTTTCTTCTGCCAGTCTACCATTTTACCACGCAGTTCCTTTTCGATCTCATCACGCATAGAATCGCCGGGTTCAAACTGGTGATTACAGTTAGGGCAGGTGATAATAAAACTGGACATGTATGTTTTTTTTACAAAGTAAGACTAAGCATTGAAATGAAAAAACCGGCTCAGATGAGCCGGTTTGTGCGGAAGAGGAGATTCGAACTCCCACGCCCGGTAAAAGGCGCTACCACCTCAAAGTAGTGCGTCTACCAATTTCGCCACCTCCGCAGTTATTTTGAGAACAAGAAATACTAAACCAGTTTGGAATAAGTGAATTTCCTTTTCCCCCTTCGGTAAGTTTGTCACCCGCCGTAGGTTTGGGAACGCAAATGTAAAGGAAACGGATAAAATTCGCGGCAGATTCCCGGATTTTAATTGCTTACCACTGAGAATCAGTTGCCGGATACGTATTACATCCTTTCAGGAACCTTGATCCCTAATACATTCATCCCGTTTTTGATCACCTGCGCTGTAAGCCGGGAAAGCTGTAAACGGAGCTTTTTTTTCTCCTGGCTCTCGGCATTGGCTATAGAATGTTCCGTATAAAATGAGTTAAAGACCTTGGCCAGATTAAACACATAAATGGCCACTTTAGAAGGGTCGTGTTCATTGGCGGCATCCTGTAATACAGCAGGGAAGGTTTCCAGGTGGATGGACAGCTCCTTTTCCAAGGGCAGTAAGGTAGTTTGGAGTTTGGAGTTGGGAGTTGGGGGTATTGCATCTACCCCTGCTTTCCGTAAAATGCTTTTGATCCTTGCGTGGGTATATTGAATGAAGGGGCCGGTAAAACCGTGGAAGTCGATACTTTCTTCCGGGTTAAAGACCATTTTCTTTTTGGGATCTACCCGCAGCAGGAAAAACTTCAGGGCACCGAGTCCGATGATATCGTATAATTCTGTCAGCTCTTCTGCTGTAAAATCTTTCACTTTACCCAGCTCTTCTGTTTTCTGGCGGGCTATGTTCACCATTTCTTCTACGAGATCGTCGGCGTCTACAACGGTTCCTTCGCGACTCTTCATTTTGCCGGTCGGCAATTCCACCATGCCGTAACTCAGGTGATAGATGCCATCTGCAGAAGGTAATCCCAGTTTCTGACAGATCAGTTTCAATACTTTGAAATGATAATTCTGTTCATCGCCCACCACATAAATACTCTGGCTGGCATTGAATTCTTTCTGTTTCTGTTCGGCCAGTCCGATATCCTGTGTGATGTACACTGATGTACCGTCTTTTCTGCGTACCAGTTTTTCATCCAGTCCGTCGGCTGTCAGGTCGATCCATACACTGCCATCCGGCTTCTGGTAAAACACGCCTTTGGTCAGACCGGTTTCCACCAGGTCTTTTCCTAATAAATAGGTATTGCTTTCGTAATAGGTCTTATCAAAATCACTGCCGATACGCTGGTAAGTAGCTTCAAAACCGGCATACACCCAGCTGTTCATCGTACGCCAGAGTTCCATCACTTCGGGTTTGCCAGCTTCCCAATCCAGCAACATCTGCTGGGTGGCCAGCATAATGGGGGCTGTTTTCTCGGCTTCTTCATCCAGCTTGCCCTGGGCTTTCAGTTCTTCTACCTGCTGTTTGTATTCATCGTTGAACTTTACATAATAATCTCCTACAAAATGATCGCCCTTGGTATTCGTAGATGCCGGTGTGGCGCCATTGCCAAACAGCTGCCAGGCAATCATACTTTTACAGATATGGATACCGCGGTCGTTTACGATACAGGTTTTTACCACTTCATTGCCATTGGCTTTCAGGATCTCTGCAATACTTCGGCCCAGAAAATTGTTCCGCAAATGCCCAAGGTGTAAAGGTTTGTTGGTATTGGGAGAGGAGTACTCTACCATTACCTTCTGTCCGTTTTTCGGCGCGTGCCCGAAAGAGATATTGTTGTACTGCTCGTTCACAAACTGCAGCCAGTAACTATCGGCCACGGTAATATTGAGAAATCCTTTGATGATATTATAGGCAGTAAAAAGTTGGGGATGGGTATCAACAATATATTGGCCCAGCTCTTGCCCCAGTACATCGGGCGATTTTTTCAGCTGTTTTACAAAGGCAAACAGCACAACGGTATAATCGCCTTCAAATTCTGGTTTGGTGGCATTTACCAATACATCCTTTGGAGCCAGTTCTACCTGGTACAGTTGGTGTATGGCGGCGGCGGTAACTTCTTTTATCCGGGTAACAACACTCATTTCTTAACAATTTCGGCTGGCAAAAGTAACTAATTAACCCCTACCTTCGGCACCATAATGCGAAAGCTGCATGATACGATCCGTGGCCAGATATTGGGTTTAGTGGACCTTTTTTATCCATTATTTCGTCGTTTCATGCCCCTGCAAACCTTCCGTTATGCTGCCTGCGGCGGATTTAATACCGCTTTGGATATCACCCTTTTCTTTGTGGCCTATAATTTCATATTGCAGAAACAGGTCATCCATCTGGGTATCATCAGCATTGCCCCGCATATTGCCGCTTTCCTGATCAGTTTCTGTGTTACTTTCCCCATCGGGTTCTACCTGAGCCGGTATGTGGTGTTCCAGGAAACTTCTGTGGGCAAACGCAAACAGCTGGGTAAATATTTTATGGTGGTACTGGGCTGCCTGTTCCTGAACTATGGTTTTTTGAAACTGTTTGTAGAAACTTTCCGGTGGTATCCCACACCTTCCAAATTGCTTACCACGGTATTTGTGGTAGCGTTTAGTTACCTCTCGCAAAAGAACTATACGTTCAAAGCGGCTAAGGGATAATTTTTTCTACGGGTTTGAAATAGAACTGTAAAGTGGCCAACCCTTTTTTCTCAGCATGTACGATCCTGAACCTGTGTTCGCCGGCACTGAGTTTGATGCGGGTATGATGATGGGTATTTTCATCCAGTTCTGTGTATTGGCTGTCCCAGGCATTGATCACTTCCTGTTCATCGATAAACAGTCTTACATAATCATCGGCTGTAATTCCTACTTCATAGGTATTGGCAGGTAATACCATGGTGGTAGTAGCTACTGTGGCAAAAGAATCTGCGGGTAAATCTTTTCCGATTTTGCCCCACCAGGTAAAATCAATGTTGGAAGTAACTGCGGAATGAACGGGTGTTTGTTCCCATACAGCAGTAAAGGCTGTATAATCCTTGCCAGGATCCTGATCGGCATTCCATCTGTACCAGTTTACATTCCATTGGGCAACAGGTTCAAATTCACTGTAGGTAAAATCATGTGTGCTGCTGCTGTCCTGCCATTTCCCGAACTGGTTGCGGTAGCCGGAACCTTTGTATTGTAAGCGGATGACTCTCTGGGCCTGCGTTTTTTGTGCCGTAGCGGTGATAGTTGAAGGAAAACTGTTGTTTCCCTTATCAACAATCGTGAATCCATCTGTAGCCGTGAGCTCCCAGCTGCCTTTTGGTCCCAGCACTTCAAAATGATAATGACCCAAACTATCAATATCCGTTAACCAGAGTAAAGGATAGCGGAAATCGTAGGGCCCCCATTCTGTGATCCGCATCTCCTTTTTACCCTGCGGCAGAATAGTAGGTGGCAGGGCCGTGGCTTTGATGGTTTTTAATCTTTCATCTTTCTGGTAGTCCATATCCAGTACTTCTGCCTCGCGGGAGGTATCAATATTCTCTGCCCTTTCGCCCAGTACCAATGGTTCTGCTACCAGCAGTTTGGTGTTACCACTGAACACAACCGTATCGGTACCCATGATATCAAATGCTTTGGGTGTAGAAGTGAATTTATTGGCTGCGATCCAGTAATTACGGCTATCGGTATTTCGTTTCTGTGCATAGATCCAATCGGCAGGCTGTTTCTCTCTCGACCATAATTTTACACCTGTCTGATCATTCGTAAAACTGTTCAGTACAAGATTGATATTCTGTCCGTGTTCTATAGCAATACCTATGCGGTTATTCTCAAAAGTATTATCTGTGATATCCGTATCGTAACTATACCCACCCCAGATACCATGGTCGCAGTCTTTGATCAGGTTCTTCATAACCAGGTTTCGGCTGAAAGTAATCTCTACTCCATTGGTGGGTGCATACGAAAAATCGTTTCCATACACAAAATTGTCGTTGCTTCCGCCTTCACCCGTGTCCATGGTGGTCTGTCCGGCCCATAAAAAGAATCCATCTCCGCTATGGGTAGCGGTATTAAAGGCAAACACATTATCACTGCTTTGTTCAAACACCAGGAAACCGGCACTGTCCTGTCCACGTTTGTATTTGCCATGGCTGTATCCCCGCACGTTATAATCGAGCCGGTTATGGTAAAATTGATTATGGCTGCTGCGGTATAAACCAATGCCGATACCGGAATTGAAGGAAAAATCATTGTCCCACACGCTGGCTTTTTCGCAGCGTGTCATCATCAGCGCGCATTGTCCGCCGGTGACGAGGTTATTGGAGATAACAGCCGAACGGCAATTAACAAGGTAGATAGCGGCTCCATATCGAAGCCATTCTTCTTTTTCGTTGTGATGATAACTCATCCAGTCGCTGATATCTTCCCGCTCGCGGTTACTCTGCAAATGCTGGCGCCAGTTATAACTCAAATCGCAATGATCGATGGTGAGGTTTTCTACACTGTCGGCCAGGATCGCTATTTTATAACCGTGTATGTAAGCGTTTTTTATTGTGATATTCTTTGATCCTTTTTTTATGAGGATAGCCAGACCATAGAACTCATCCGGTCTGGATTTGTCTGCGGAACCCTGTACCACGGCTTTGTTAAAATCAACCGTAATATTATTTCCTTCTATTACCAGCAAAGGTTTTTTCAGATCGGCAGATGCCACTAAAGTATACGTGCGCGGAAGGATGGTAACAGAGGTTTTGATCACCATCCCGCTGGTTAATTCAATCGAATTGGCCCAAAGGCAGTACGGGAACAGCAGTCCCAGTAAGGCTATATACCATCCTTTCATAGGGTTAAAGATAAGGATTGAGATAAGTGATGTTACTACCGGGCTGGTAAAGATTTATTAAATAAGCAGTAGTTTAAAACTGAAAGCGTACACTGCCGAAGATCCCAAAGTCGTTGGTATTGGACTTGAACAAAGACCGGTTCATACCCGGAGGAATATTCCGCAGCGGGGCACTACGCCATACGAGGTCTATCCGGAAGAGTTTGAAAATATTTTCAAAACCTGTTCCGATCTCGGTATAAAAACCGCCACGCAGAGAGCGTAGCCGGTACTCGTAATAATAGTCGGTGATATTTAAAAAGCGATGTTTATCGGACAGGTTGCCCCATACGGTTTTAAAATTCCAGAACTGCCGCATATTGGTTTTGCGCATAAATGGCAGCATATTCAGCAGTTTTTTCTCCAGGTTATGTTCTATGTTAATGCCGACATATTTATCGCTGATATACTCAAAGCGATTCATCAGGTTAAAGGACTGCTTGTTATAATAATAGATCTCATTACCCGGATGGATCTCCAGTACCATAAAGGGCAGGGCTTCTTTGGTGAGTACCTGTCCGCCATACACCATATAAGTGAGTTTACCCCAGCGCGGGATCCGCGTATTCTGGCTCACATTCACCCCCAGCCGCAGGTATTGATAATCGGAACTGAAGAGATTTTCGATGGCCCATGCTGTTCTTGCTTCGAATATGGGAAGATTGCTTTTCAGTTTAATTTCTTTGCGGTGGCGGGCAAATGTTCTTTCGCCGGGTGCATAACGGAAACGAAGACCTACTTCAGCACTCACAATATTGTTCTGGGCCGCATGACTAAGCAAAGTACGGGTGGCAGGCAGGGGCTTAAAGGTTTCATAAGCGGTACGGGTAAAAAAGGGCTGCACAGAAAATTTGTTTTTCCATTCTTTGGTGATAGCTACTTTCAGTTCTTCCACACCCAGAAACTTCTGCGGGATACCCTGTCTACGGATGAGCTGACTGAAGATATTATCCGTAGTAATGTCTTCATCGTTGTAACGGGTACGGCCATTATCCAGATCATGGGTGTACGATGAAAAGAGTGTGATCCCATCGTTCCCCGGAAGCTTGAAAGTGATATCACCTCTGCCTTTCCACCTGCCATCTCTGAATCCATAAGCCAGATAACCATGTAACCGGAGGTATTTGCTGAATTTTTCGGTAGTGCCCAGGTCAAAACGCATACGAAAGCGTTCCAGCTGGTTTCCACTAACCCATTTATACCAGGGTCCGATTTCTATCATTCCCAGTTTTTTATGTCCGTCAAAGAGGAAAGTGACTGCCTTGGTATACTTTATAAAAGCCGGAACGGTTTTGATCGTATCCATCATCCGGTACACTTTCTTTTCATTCACACTTAACTCTTCATGCCGCTGACCTTCCCAGAACGAAAGTTCTTTCTCCCTGGCGTTATCTGCTACAATCACTTCTTCTTTCTGGTTATTGGCCGTCAGTTTACGGTCGATCGCTGAATCATTGACCCGTACATTTTTATAGGTACTGGTTTTGCGGGCAATAAAAGATAGTTTCTCCTTGCCAAAGGGGGTAAAATCGATCACCGTCTTGTCTTTGGAAAACATCCAGGCGCTATCTGCACGCAGCCCAAACTCCTGCACAATGCTCAGCCGGTTTACGTAATTGATATTGGCCGAAGCTGAAATAGTCAGGTTGATTTTATAAATTCCCCAGTTGCCCCCATGTATCCAGCAATCGCCGCTGAAAGTGTTCTCACCTTCGCGTTTGGGACTGAAGAGAAGATGCAGGTAACGCTGTCCGCCGATATATTGTGTATCGGCCCCTTTGTAATTGTAGTATTTATCGCCCACATCACTCAATGGACTGATGAACTCTTTGCCCAGTGCATTGGTATAATTTTCATACACATTGATCTTCTGGTTCATGCCACCAATGAACTGCAGCATGCTTTCGTTTTTCATACCGTCTGTTTTGGCGGCTTTGATCTCTTCGCGTACGCGGTGTGGGTCAACAGAATAATAATAATCAGATAGTACTTCGGTCATGTACACCGGTAAAAAAGGTTTCTGGTCAGATACGCTGTCGATATTATCCAGCAGAAACAGGAAGGGCTTTAATAGTTTTTTATCTGTAAAGTACTTACGGCTTACATTATTAATATCGAGCTCCATTTTGTTATAGAGTTCATACGCATAGTTCTGGTATTTATAGGGGTTATTGCGGGCCTTGTTGTTTACGATGGCTTTCCACCACCGAAGTCCTTTGTTGAATTTGGATCTCACCTCTACCGTATTGGCCAATTTCAGTTCACGCATCACCAGCAAGAGATGGGCAGTGTCTTTAAGTGTGTTCCTGAATTTCTTATACACATCTGCAAACCCTACATAACTCACTACCAGGGTATCATCCAGGTTGTGGCTGAGGCGGAGGGTGAATTTGCCGGCACTGTCGGTAAGGGTGCCGACACCGGCTTTTTTCCAATACACACTGGCAAAAGAAACGGGTTCTTTGGTGAAGTCATTGATTACTGTACCATGCAGGTTTCCCCTTTGCTGTCCCTGCAGGCAGAAAGTACAGCACAAAAGCAGGCCTATACACAGGAGTGCTTTACGGAATGGGGGTTCAGTTATGCTCACACAAGGTTTTTACCGGGGGTTATCAAACAGACCGGTTTTTCAAAGGATTGGATAGGAACACCATATACAAGTCGGGCTAAGTAGTCTGACAGGTACCGGTGTAGTTTAAAACTAAGGATTTTGCCTGTTTCCAGGAAATCAATCTGACAATACTTACTCCCAACAGCCAAACGGTACTGAAATACTGTTAGAGAGACGGTTAAGAGGCTGACATTTTTGCATTTTTGGGCCGGATGGCATGAGGATTGACAAGGAAAGAGTAATTATTAATCTGAAATACAATAGTTATGGGCAAGATAATTGGAATTGACCTCGGTACAACCAACAGTTGTGTAGCCGTAATGGAAGGTAACGAGCCGGTAGTAATTGCCAATGATGAAGGGCGTAGAACCACCCCTTCGGTAGTGGCATTCCTGAAGAATGGTGAGCGTAAGGTAGGTGATCCGGCCAAAAGACAAGCCATTACCAACCCGCAGAACACGATCAGCAGTGTGAAGCGTTTTATGGGCCGCAGGCACGACGAAGTGACCGAAGAAATCAGTCACTGGAGTTATAAAGTAGCCAAAGGTGACAATAATACGGTTCGGGTGGCCATTGATGACCGCCTGTATACCCCACAGGAAATTTCTGCCATGATTCTGCAGAAAATGAAGAAAACGGCGGAAGATTACCTCGGACATGAGGTAACCGAAGCGGTGATTACCGTACCGGCTTATTTTAACGATGCACAGCGCCAGGCAACCAAAGAAGCCGGTGAAATTGCCGGTTTAACGGTTCGCAGGATTGTGAACGAGCCAACCGCTGCAGCACTGGCGTATGGTCTGGATAAAAAACATGCTGATCAGAAGATCGCGGTGTTTGACCTGGGTGGAGGTACTTTCGATATCTCGATCCTGGAACTGGGCGACGGTGTGTTTGAAGTAAAATCAACCAATGGCGATACCCACCTGGGTGGTGATGATTTTGATAAAGTGATCATGGACTGGCTGGCTGATGAATTCAAATCACAGGAAGCGATCGATCTGCGCAAGGATCCAATGGCCTTACAGCGTTTGAAAGAAGCTGCTGAAAAAGCAAAGATTGAGTTGAGTTCTTCTGCAGAAACAGAGATCAACCTCCCTTATATCACTGCGGTTGATGGTGTGCCTAAACACCTGGTGTTGAAACTGAGCCGTGCAAAATTTGAGCAGTTATCAGACAAATTGTTTGCCCGTTGCTTAAAACCTTGTGAAGAAGCATTGAAAGATGCCGGTTACAATACATCGCAGATCGACGAAGTGATCCTGGTGGGTGGTTCCACCCGTATTCCGAAAGTGCAGGAGATCGTAGAGAAATTCTTCGGTAAAAAACCCAACAAAGGCGTTAACCCGGATGAAGTAGTTGCCTTAGGTGCTGCTATCCAGGGTGCGGTATTAACCGGAGAAGTAAAAGATGTATTGCTGTTAGACGTTACACCGTTGAGCCTGGGTATTGAAACCATGGGTGGTGTAATGACAACCATGATCCCCTCTAACACCACCATTCCTACCAAGAAAACAGAAGTATATTCTACTGCCAGCGATAACCAGCCGGGTGTACAGATCCATGTATTACAGGGTGAACGTCCGATGGCTAACCAGAATAAGAGTCTGGGTATGTTTAATCTGGATGGTATTCCACCGGCACCACGGGGTGTTCCGCAGATCGAAGTAACGTTTGATATTGATGCCAATGGTATGCTGCATGTAAGTGCGAAAGACAAAGGCACCGGTAAAGAGCAGAAGATCCGGATCGAAGCAGGAAGTGGTCTGAGCAAGGAAGAAGTAGAGAAAATGAAAGCCGAAGCAAAAGCCAACGAAGCATCAGATAAAGAAGCCCGCGAGAAAGTGGAAAAACTGAATGCGGCGGATAGTATGATCTTCCAGACCGAGAAACAATTCAAGGAGTTTGGAGAGAAGATCTCTGCTGATAAAAAAGCACCTATCGAAGCGGCACTGGCTAAATTGAAAGAAGCTCATAAGAATCAGGACATAGCAGGTATTGATGCTGCCATGGCCGAGATGAATACTGCCTGGACCGCCGCCAGCGAAGAGATCTACAAAGCACAGGCTGAATCTGCACAGGGTGCAGGTGCACAACCTGGTGCAGATCAGAACGCAGGTGCACAGGCGCAGAACAATGATACTGTAGAAGATGCACAGTTTGAAGAAGTGAAGTAAAAGGATAAAGTTTGATAAGGGCCCTTACCTCATCGGTAAGGGCTTTTTCATGCCCGGTCAACATTCCTTTACAGGATTATACAGGATTTTGCCGCATTGTTTTGTTTTGCGTAAAGAGATGGGGCGGGTATTATTATTTCTGCAAGTCACAGACTTGTTTTTTGCAAGTTTTGTAAATCTTTCAAAAACGAGACTTTCTGATAAATATCATACAGACGATTTCAGAAGCTGGCTAACTTTGCATCTTGAAACTTCCTGTGTATCAGGTAGTTAAAAAAGGAGGCCTTATGTACTATCTTACTGAAAGAAGTGTCATGGCAAACGACAAAAACAGGGTTCTCGCAGTAACGGCAGACCGGTTGATCGCCTCATTTAGAGAAGAAGTATGTGTGGAAACGGGGAAAGAAGCGGTGTTTACACAGGTGGATCTCTGGAATCTGCAGAAACAGATGAAAACCATCCATGTCACAGACCGTTTTCCCAGAACCTGGGAAGGCAGTTGGTAAAAGAAACTATTAATCTTATCTGGTGAAGGTAGCTTTGGAATTAGTGAATAGGTAAGGGGTGCAGTTACAATCACAATTCCTTTTCTCTACTGAAAGGGTAGTGCCGTTTTCCATTCTGATGATGACAGATGTGGAAGGTATCAGCGAATTACCTGGAAAAGGAAAATTGGGAATTCCCAATGTATAACAATAGGTATTGCCATCTGCTTTTACTTCGGCAAAATGCCGGTTAATATACCCACTGTTCTCGGGATTGAAATAATATACGCCACTGGGTAATCCCTTCTGGTTGTTTCCCACAGAAAAAGCCTGTTTGGTAGGATCAATATTATCTTTCACCAGTGCAATATGGTTGTCCTCGGGTTGCCTCGCCATTCCCTGTCTGTACCAGTTGCCCATGGCAGTTGTCAGAATATCCTGCATAGATTCTCCGTACAATGGCAGGATGGTACGTTTTACTTTTCCGTCGAACCTGCCCAGTTTGGGTTCCAGTTGCGCCCTTGCGGAAGCATCAAAAAAATCGAGCGGGTTGGTGCCCGTACCATTCACCACAGCGCCGAAATCGATACCGGCCAGTCCGTTTTTTGTTTTGGCAATACCCAGTACTTCGCCGGGGGTGGCTGTTAAAGAAAGCTCCAGGTAACAGGGTTCAAAATAAGTGCCACCGGTTGCATAAGGTTTTTCGCATTTGGCAGAAGCAAAATTATTCACGGCCGCCAGCAAACGGGGTGATAACTGGCTTACATGCGACCAATAGAGATAACTTTTATCAGAGCCCATGGCAATGCTGTAATCTACGCGTTCGTTGGGGGCGCCGGCATCATAACGGATCCGGGTGATCCGGAAAATGGTCACATTGCCGGGTGATTTGATATTGAGAGAGGCCAGGTTGGTAAAACAATAAAAATACATGTGATCTGTAGGAAAAGTATGTGCAGGCGGGTTCAGATTGCCGAGGGGTACCAGTGCAGTGATATCAATAGTATCAAAAGGGATTACTGTAAAGGCATTTCTGATCAGGTCTGTACCATTGCTTTGGTTACCCATGACAAGGTCTTCAGCTGTTTTTTTGGTACAGGAAATAACCAGCACCAGCAACCCCAATAACCATGGTACAATTGATTTTCTCATAGTAGTAGCAGAACACTTCTCTAAACTAAACTAAACAAAACTATTTGTCTATCAAAGTGTTCCCGCTGCTATCCCTGCAACAGGTTGTATGAATAGATAGGAAATGCGTTTAATGCAGTAATTTTAAGGCAATATTTTCATCCTTTTTAAAATCCCCCGGATGCCCCGACTATTTGATCCACTCTCTATCCGCTCTATATCTTTTCCTAACCGGTTGGCCATATCTCCTATGTGTCAGTATTCGGCAGAAGAAGGTTTTGCCAACGACTGGCACCTGGTTCATCTCGGAAGCAGGGCTGTAGGTGGGGCAGGATTGATCATTATGGAAGCAACGGCTGTTGTGCCGGAAGGAAGGATTACCCCTTTTGACCTGGGTCTTTGGAAAGATGAACAGATTGCGGCACTTTCCAGGATCACAAGATTTATCAAAGCACAGGGTGCCGTGCCGGGTATACAGCTGGCGCATGCGGGCAGGAAAGCCAGTTGTGCAGCACCCTGGAAGGGAGGCAAACAATTGGCTGAAGAAGCCGGGGGCTGGCAGATAGTGGCGCCCAGTGCTATATCCTTTGAAGAAGGCACAAAGCTGCCTGTGGAAATGAGTGTGGCTGCCATTCAACAATTGACCAAAGATTTTGCATCAGCCGCCAAAAGGGCCAGAGAAGTAGGGTTTGAAGTAGTGGAGATTCATGCGGCACATGGATACCTTTTGCATGAATTTTATTCTCCGCTGAGTAATGTCCGTACGGATGCATATGGTGGCAGTTTTGACAACCGGATCCGTTTGCTGCTGGAAGTGGTGGCTGCGGTACAAACAGAGTGGCCGAAAGAACTTCCCTTGTTTGTGCGGATCTCTTCTACAGACTGGGTGGATGGTGGTTGGACGGTGACAGACTCGGTGGCATTGGCTACCCGTTTGCAAGAAGCCGGTGTTGATCTGATCGATTGTTCGTCCGGTGGTAATATTGGGTATGCCAAAATTCCGGTTGCACCGGGATACCAGGTTCCCTTTGCCAGTCAGATCCGGGAAGAAACCGGGATACTCACAGGTGCTGTTGGGATGATAACAACAGCCGAAGAGGCTGAAGCTATTATTGTAAAAGGAGAAGCTGATCTGGTACTGATAGCGAGAGAATCTTTACGGGATCCTTATTTCCCGCTACGGGCGGCATCGCAATTACAGCAGGATATTAATTGGCCGGTTCAGTATATGCGTGCTAAGAAGTAAAGCAGGGATAACCCCAAAAACGATTCTTATTCTTTCATCCGTAGATATAGATCTTCTACCTTTTTTCTGGCCCAGGGTGTTTTACGTAAAAACTTCAAACTGGAATTGATGCTGGGATTATTGGTAAAACAATTAACAGGGATATGCAATCCCAGTGTTTCCCATCCAAAATGCGCCACCAGCTCAGTGAGGATCACTTGCAGGGTCTTTCCGTGAAGGGGATCTTTGTGGTGTTGTTCCATAAACTATTGCGGCTGTAATATTAGCCATTATTTGATAAACCCGATCCGCTGCCTTTGGTGGAAGTCTTCTTCTTTCTGTTTTTGATCGATCAGAAAATGCAAAGCCTGGTATATTTCATTGAATTGTTGATTATTGGTGTTTTCCAACGCGGCCAGTTTTTCTGCGAGTTCCTTGTATTGAAGTGCCACCTGCCTCAGCGCAATAAAGGCACGAACAACCATGATATTGATATGGATGGCTTTTTCGCTGCGTAAAATACCTGCCAGCATGGTAACGCCATGCTCGGTGAAGGCGAAGGGAAGCTTACGGGAACCGCCCCAACTTGAAGTCACAATTTGTGACTTCAAGTTCTTGTATTCTGTGGGGGTTAACTGAAACATGAAATCCTCTGGAAATCGGGTGATATTTCTTTTAACCGCCTGATTAAGCACCTTGGTTTCTACATCATATAACCCAGCCAGGTCAAAATCAAGCATAATCTTTTCTCCCCGGATCTGGTATATTTTTTCTTGAATGATGGCGGTTTCCATTTTTTTAAGAAAGGTAGCGGGCTTTTTTATACAAATAATTGCGGTTAATACCTGTTATAAATACCTGCTATTCAGGTATTCCGGGAATGGTTTTGATTCTGCTGATGCGTGTTGGGTTCCGCTTATCCATTACGCTATTGATTTTTGTATGGATTCCTTTTATCTTGTTATCCCGTTGTTACCCAGTATTCATCACCTAAATTTTTTTGTATGAAAAAAATGTTCCTGTTCTTATCGTCTGTTCTGTTGTTATCCTTTTCTACCACTGACACCAGTTTAACCAAAGAGGAAAGAAAACTGGCTGCTGATTTTCTCACAGATACCAAAAACGGGATCCGGGAGGCAGTGAAGGGATTGAGCCTGGCTCAATTACAATTCAAACCTGCTGCGGATAAATGGAGTGTGGAGGATTGTCTGAAACATATTGCCCAGAGCGAACAAATGCTATGGGGTATGGTGGCCGGCAATTTAAAACAACCAGCCACTCCCGAAAAAAGAGGGGAAGTAAAATTCAAAGATGAGGATGTGATCAAAAATGTGGAGGACCGCAGTAACAAAGTAAAAACCTTTGCCCCACTGGAGCCGGTAAACACGCCTTTTAAAACAGCAGAAGAAGCCATGGCATCGTTCAGGGATAACAGGGATAAACTGATCGACTATGTAAATACCACCAACGATGACCTGCGTAACCATATCAACCAGTTACCGATTGGTGTGTACGACAGTTTTCAAATGCTGCTTTTTATCGGTGCCCATAGCAACCGCCATATGCAGCAGATCAATGAAGTGAAAGCTGATCCGAATTTCCCAAAAAATTAAATAGGTATTCTGCTAAAAGAAAAATCCTGCCAGTAAAGCAGGATTTTTCTGTATTTGAATAAACCTGTATTAGTTGTTGATTACAAAACTGATCGGAAGACTGTAATAACTCTTTACATTCTTGCCTTTGATCTGTCCGGGATTCCACCTGGGCATTTTAGATACAACATCCAGGGATGCTTCATCCAGGCCATAACCTTCTTTTTCGCCCTTGATTCTTGGTGTATATACTCTTCCGGCCTCGTCTACAGCAAATACTACATCTACTGTTGCTTCTACACCATTATCAATGGCATCTGCAGGGTAAACAATATTATCCTGTATAAATTTAGCTAATGCTTTTTCTCCACCGGGATAACTGGGTTTGATTTCAGACCTGTTATAGATACCCTCCTTATCCATTTCAATCACCAGATTGGCGTATTCCTGGTCATATTTTTTCTGCCAGTCGGATTGTAATACAATCACTCCCTTACCTTTTTTCTTAGCGGGGTTGGGTATTGCTTTTCCAGGGAGCTGTTCACTTCTCATGCTGGAGTCCATCTGCCTTTTCTGTAAAGCATCTGCTTCGTCGGCAGCTACAACAGCTGTCATGGAATCTTCGGTAGTTACAGCATCCGTTTTTGATTTGCAGGAAATTAATGTGCCGGTTGTTACTATGGCAGCCAAAATAAACAGAAATAACGGGGTGGTGATTTTTTTCATTCTTGATTAATTTTAATAAATAAGACTTACGGTTGTCTGTATGTACAAACATTTTCCTGTAAGTGAAGAAGGGCAAAGTTCCGGTTAGTATGCCGGGTGTTGTTATAGATGCTGTGGTAATGATTGTATTATTCACAGAAACAGACTGAGCTGTTTTCGTAAGGGGGGTAATAAAAAACCCCGCTGTGGAAGCGAGGTTTTTATGAAATGGGTGGTTATTCTTTTATAGTTATCGTTCAGGCCGCTGTAGCGTCCCGGCTGATATTAGCCGGCTACCTGTTTGCGGATGATATTCAGCGCAGCACCTGCTTTGAACCACTCGATTTGCTGTTCGTTATAGGTATGATTAGCAATAATGGTGTCTTTGCTGCCATCTGCATGGGTAAATACCAGTGTTAATGGTGTACCTGGCGCGAAGCTGGTAAGACCGATGATGTCGATGCTATCGTCTTCCTGGATCTTATCATAATCAGCTTTGTCAGCAAAAGTAAGTGCCAGCATGCCCTGTTTTTTCAGGTTGGTTTCGTGAATACGGGCAAATGATTTTACCAGGATTGCACGAACACCGAGGAAACGGGGCTCCATGGCAGCGTGTTCGCGTGAACTTCCTTCGCCATAGTTCTCATCGCCTACCACAATACTTCCTACACCTGCGGCTTTGTAAGCGCGCTGGGTAGCGGGTACCGGGCCGTATTCGCCGGTTAACTGGTTCTTAACGTTGTCGGTTTTTTCGTTGTAGAAGTTTACCGCACCGATCAGCATATTGTTACTGATATTATCGAGGTGGCCACGGAATTTTAACCAGGGACCTGCCATACTGATGTGGTCGGTGGTACATTTTCCTTTGGCTTTGATCAGGAGTTTCAATCCTTTCAGATCGGTTCCTTCCCACTCGGCAAATGGTGCAAGCAGCTGTAAACGCTTGCTGTCTGGCGCTACAGCCACTGTTACGCCGCTACCGTCGGCAGCAGGTGCCTGGTAACCGGGATCATCTACGGCAAAACCTTTTACGGGTAATTCAAAACCTGTGGGCGCATCCAGTTTTACCTGTTCACCTTTATCGTTGGTTAAGGTATCTGTCAACGGGTTAAAGTTCAGGTCTCCGGCAATAGCTAATGCGGTTACCAGTTCAGGTGAACCTACAAAAGCAAATGTATTCGGGTTACCATCGGCACGTTTGGCGAAGTTTCGGTTAAAGCTATGAACGATGGTGTTCTTTTCTTTTTTCTCGGCACCTACGCGGTCCCACATCCCAATACAAGGTCCACAGGCATTGGCAAATACTTTGGCACCAATTTTATCGAACTCGGCCAGGAATCCATCGCGCTCAATGGTAAAACGTACCTGCTCAGAACCAGGTGTGATGGTGAACTCACTTTTCAGGGTAAGTCCTTTTTCTTTTACCTGTCTGGCTAAACTAACGGCCCTGCTGATATCTTCATAAGAACTGTTAGTACAGCTACCGATCAGACCCACTTCAATTTTAGTAGGCCAACCATTGGCGGCTGCCGCTTCTTTCATTTTAGAGATAGGGGTGGCCAGATCTGGTGTGAAAGGTCCGTTCAGGTGGGGTTCCAGTTCGCTCAGGTTGATCTCGATCACTTCATCAAAGTATTTCTTAGGATCAGCGTATACTTCCGTATCTGCATTCAGGTAAGCACTGATTCCATCCGCCATTTTAGCTACTTCTTCGCGGCCGGTGGCTTTCAGGTAGCGGCTCATGCTGTCGTCGTAACCAAAAGTAGACGTGGTGGCACCGATTTCGGCACCCATATTACAGATGGTTCCTTTTCCGGTACAGCTCATGCTGGTGGCACCTTCGCCAAAATATTCCACAATGGCACCGGTTCCACCTTTTACGGTCAGGATACCGGCCACTTTCAGGATCACATCTTTGGGGGCTGTCCAGCCATTCAGTTTACCTGTCAGTTTTACACCGATCAGTTTAGGCCATTTCAGTTCCCATGGCAGACCCGCCATTACATCGCAGGCATCGGCACCACCTACACCAATGGCGATCATACCCAGACCACCGGCATTTACCGTGTGAGAATCGGTTCCGATCATCATACCGCCGGGGAATGCATAGTTTTCCAGTACTACCTGGTGAATGATACCTGCGCCGGGTTTCCAGAAGCCAATGCCATATTTGTTGGATACGGAAGCGAGGAAATCATATACTTCTTTACTTTCTGTATTGGCTACCTGCAGATCCTGTTTGGCTTCTACTTTGGCGGTAATCAGGTGGTCACAGTGTACGGTAGAGGGAACGGCCACTTTTGGGCGACCAGCCTGCATAAACTGCAATAATGCCATCTGTGCCGTAGCATCCTGCATGGCTACGCGGTCCGGTGCAAAATCTACATAAGTTTTTCCCCTTTCAAAACCGGCTGCCTGCTGGTCGGCATGCAGGTGGGCAAACAATATTTTCTCGCTCAGTGTTAACGGCCGTCCCAGTGCTTTACGGGCTGCATCTACCTTGGCAGGCATTTCGGCGTACACTTTTTTGATCATTTCAATGTCAAAAGCCATATGTCTAAATTTAAAATTTGTGTCTGTTCAGGATGCTGAACGCTGAATGCTGAACGCTTAACGGCAATAGAGAAAGAGAAACCTGCGTTAAGCTTTACGCGATCGGCGTTAAGCTTTTAAGTCGCGAATTTACGAAAAAACGGGTGGGGGTTAACACAGTTTTAAACTTTTATTAGTCTTATTTGTCTAATTTGCGTACAGTATTTACCGTCCCCCGGTAAATCAAACCCGTGTTATGCAAAAGATCAGAGAATTTCTCGAATTAAGCGCTTTTGGCGTTTGCTCTAAAATTGGTGAAAAACTGGGTATCGCTTCTGCGAAAATCCGTTTGTGGTTCATTTACATCAGTTTTCTTACCATGGGGTCTCCGTTGGTAATATATATGATCCTCGCTTTCTGGATCAATATCAAGAATTATATCCTGGCGGGGAGAAGAAATCCGATCAGGAACTGGTAAGAATCAATGAGTGAATGATAGGATGAGTGAATGAGTGAATGAGTGAATGAGTGAATGTGCAAAGAGCCACTATCATTTTGCAGCTTTCCGTAGTTTTACCAGCTTTTCCAATAGGGGTTCCAGCAAGTCAAGACGCAGCATATTGGCACCGTCGCTTTTGGCTACGGATGGGTTGGGATGTGTTTCTATGAAGAGACCGTCTGCTCCTGTGGCAATGGCCGCTTTGGCAATGGTTTCGATCATTTGTGGGTTCCCCCCGGTAACGCCGGATGTTTGATTGGGTTGCTGCAGTGAATGGGTGCAATCCATGATCACCGGTACTTTGTTTTCCTGCATAAGGGGAATATTCCGGTAATCTACCACCAGGTCCTGGTAACCAAATGTGTTTCCCCTTTCTGTCAGCATTACTTTTTCATTACCCGCCAGTTTGATCTTATCTACGGCAAATTTCATAGAAGGGCCACTCAGAAACTGTCCCTTTTTCACATTCACGATCTTTCCTGTTTCAGCGGCTGCTACCAGCAGGTCTGTTTGGCGGCATAAAAAAGCCGGGATCTGTAAAATATCAATAAAAGGGGCAGCCATAGCGGCTTCTTCATGTGCATGGATATCTGAAGTAGTGGGCAGGCCATAGGTAGTGCCTACTTTTTTGATCAGCGAAAGTCCATTATCATCACCGATACCGGTAAAAGAACCCGCACTGGTGCGGTTGGCTTTGCGGTAGCTGGCTTTAAACACATAGGGAATCTCAAGTCGTTGGCAGATAGCCGATACTTTATCTGCGATCTCCATTACCAGTTCCTCACTTTCTACCACACAGGGACCGGCAATCAGGAAAAAATGATCCGGGTTATAAGATTGGTTTTTGAACAATTCTGTGAGGTAAGAGGCTTGCATATAGCTGTATTGAATGAAGTGCAAATTTAAGCATTTCCTGCAGATGAATATAAACAGGCAGGTGACAGGCAGAACTATCTCTTCCTACATCCGATATTCCTTACGGGATATGCGATATTGGTACCTCTTTTTTAGTTTCTTTGCCTTGATTAAAAAGATTGCCATGTCTATTGTAAAAGATAAGATCCTCGTGATTGGTGCTTCCGGCCAGATCGGGGTGGAATTAACGCTTGCCCTCAGGAAAAAATACGGAAATAATAATGTGGTGGCTTCTGACCTCCGCGAAGAAAATCCGCTGCTGAAAGGAACAGGGCCCTATGTGAGCCTGGATGTGATGAACAAGGAAATGCTGCATGTGCAGGTGATCCGACAGAATATTACCCAGATCTATCTACTGGCCGCGATTTTATCCGCCACCGGCGAAAAAAATCCTAATCTTGCCTGGCACCTGAATATGCAGGGCTTGCTGAATGTGCTCGATATTGCCCGCGAAGAAAACCTGCAGAAAGTTTACTGGCCCAGCAGTATCGCTGTATTTGGCCCCACTTCTCCCAAGCAGAACTGCCCACAGCAAACAGTGATCGAACCCATTACGGTATATGGAATCAGTAAATATGCTGGAGAGTTCTGGTGCAATTATTATCATCAGCGGTATGGGGTTGATGTGCGTAGCATCCGTTATCCCGGACTGATCAGCTATAAATCGGAACCCGGTGGTGGTACCACCGATTATGCGGTTGAAATTTATGGGGAAGCGCTGGAGCGTAAAAAATTCAAATGTTTTTTACAGGAAGATACTTACCTGCCCATGATGTATATGCCCGATGCTATCCGCGCCACACTGGAGCTGATGGATGCACCCGCAGACAAGATCAGTATCCGTACCTCCTACAATATTTCCGGTATGAGTTTTTCTCCGAAAGAGATCGGTGCTGAAATTCAAAAACATATTCCTGATTTTGTGATGAGTTATGCCCCCGATTACCGGCAGGCCATTGCCAACAGCTGGCCGCAGAGTATTGATGACAGTGTGGCCTATCGGGATTGGGGATGGAAAGCAGAATATGACCTGGGGAAGATGACGGTGGATATGCTGGAGAATCTTAAATTAAAAATTAAAAATTAAAAATTAAAAATTGGAAGAACAGGGTAAAGCGATAGGATTATGTTCTTCGAATAAAGAGGGGGTTGCTATTTTCGGTGATCCGAAAATAGCAACCCCCTTAAATTTTTAATTTCTAATTGCTAATTATTAATTAAAACCTGACGCCGATTCCGATATTGGAACGGATACCAAACCAGGGGCCATCGGCTCTGATCAAGGCACCGGCGTTGTTGGCGCTACCTGTAATTTTATAAGGGCCAGAATTGTTTTTGATGTCGTTGATACTGTTGTTCAGTGCGGTTACTTCATCGTTGGATAAAGCAGATGCAAAGTTCAGATCACCCGAACCTTTCCCATAATGTCCGCCGATAATCTGGAGGTCAAGTACGATTTTGGTAGCAATCTGAAACTGCCAGCCCAGCAACAATCCCGGACTGGTAGAGTTGATTTTTCCAGAGAAGTTGGCTTCTTTGGAAAAGGTTTGTCCGGCAGTAGGGGCAGTGGTTGATGTATAGGTGTATTTTACGGGTGCAGAGATATCAAAATTGGCAAAACGAAGGTAAGGAGCCAGATAAAAACCTTTCATACGTCCCAGCCCTACATATACCCGGCCTTCCAGCGTCCAGGCGGTACCACCGATCTGGAAATTACCGAAGTTTATATTTTTGCTGTCGATAACATCAGCCAGTTTGTCCTGGAAAGGCAGACTGCCTTTTGCCATTGTACGGTAGCTGAGTGAGGCAGAGAAATGTTTGGTCAGACTGCGCTCATAGGTGAAGTGATAGTTTCGCATGGCTACAGAGCCAATGTTCCAGCGCAGGATGTTTTTCCCGCCGATCAGGCTTTGTGCTCCTGCGAACATGGGTAAACAGAGAAGCAGTACAATGATTTTTTTCATGGTTTAGGTTTTGGTTAGTGGTTTATTTTGCGAGTAGATCGGATATGGTTTTGTTCTCGAGAATGATGAGGGTATTATCGCGCACCTGTTTCATCACTTTGTTCAGGCCACATTTCTTTTCATCACAGTCCTTACATTTCTGGTAAAAATTGAGACTGACACAGGGCAATAAAGCTATCGGACCTTCAATCAGTCGCATTACCTGTGCGAGAGGGATTTCGGCGGGATCTGTTTTAAAAAAATAACCGCCTCCTTTTCCTTTTTTACTATCCAGCATCCCGGCTTTTTTCAGCTCAAGCAGGATATTCTCCAGAAATTTAAGGGGAATTTTTTTCTTTTTGGCAATTTCTGCAATCAATACAGGCCCGTCTTTTTTACGTTCGGCCATGTAGGTCAGTGCTTTTAATGCGTATTGTGTTTTCTTCGACAGCATGGTGTTAAATTAGCAAAAAAACGGATTCAGAATAAGGCCCATGGGGGCTGGATAGATTGGATTCATTGTTCGGGAGGTTGTTCTAACTGCAATAACTTCCCGGGGTATCATAAACAGTGGGGGCATGTTTACAGACCCAGTACATCCTTCATGCCAAATATACCTTTTTTATTCATAGCAAATTCGGCTGCCAGTACGGCTCCGCCGGCAAATCCGGTTCTGTTGTGTGCGGTATGGATGATCTCAATATCATCCACAGAAGAAGCATATTTGATTTTATGTGTACCCGGTGCCGGATCAATTCTTTCTGAAATAATTTCAAGCTCTTCCGGGTTTTGCGCGGGATGGTTTACCCAGATCTTCTTGGAAGGAATATTGGCCAGCACCTGCTCTGCTAAAGTAATGGCTGTACCACTCGGCGCGTCTTTTTTCTGGGTATGATGAATCTCTTCCATTACTACATTGTATTCCGGATAACCACTCATCAGTTTGGCGAGGCGGGTATTGAGTTCAAAGAAAAGGTTCACACCAATGCTGTAATTACTGGCATAAATAAGTGTGCCGTTCTGTTTTTCGCAAAAACTTTTTGCTTCATTCCAATGCTCCAGCCAGCCGGTAGAACCACATACCAGCGGAATTCCGATTTCGAGACATTTCATTACATTATCAAAAGCGCTGTGCGGGCCGGTAAACTCGATGGCCACATCTGCTTTGGCCATTTTCTCTTTATTCAGATCAGCTGCATTATTGAGATCAATGGTTAATATCACTTCATGTCCTTTTTCCAGGGCAATGCTTTCAATGGCTTTCCCCATTTTTCCGTAGCCGATCAGAGCAATCTTCATAGCGCAGATTTGATGAATTTGTATGATGGATATGATAGTATACCCTTATCCATTCTGCAAAGGAAACACATCGGAAGTAGAATTCAAGTTTCTGCAGGAATTTTCTTGGTAAGCGATGGCATTTTAGCGTGCTATCACCGGTTTGCGTGCGGGTGGTTTGAGGTTCAGGGTAAGGCCCAGACCGGGGGTACGGGTAAGGGGATTGAAAACAGGCGTGAGCTCCATTGTAAGATCATTGCTTACATCAAACTGTTTCAGATGGGCAAAAACAGTAGCATCGGCTACCTGCAATCCCCAGGCCAGCAGAAACCAAAGGATAGAATAATCCCGGTCGCGGCGGAAAGCGTTCCGGTAACTCTGCAAAGAAGTAATGCTGAGGTTTTTTAATTGCGGATCGATTAAGGGGAGATCGGTGGAATCTTTATTTGGTCCTGCCGCTTTAAACATTGCCTCGTAGGCAAATTTTGTTTTTTTATAGTAACTGTTGTTGTAGAAATACAAGCCGGTAGGGATCGCCAGCACACCATATACCAGCGGAATCTTCCAGTATTCCCTGTTGTATGCCTGCCCCCAACCCGGTATCAGTGCAGACCGGCGTGTGGCAATTCGGGGATCGTGTTTTTTGAGAGTATCTTTTTTTACAGCTACCGGTGGTTTCGGGGTACTGTCTGCAGGGTTGGTACTAAAGGCACTGCTGTTGGCCAATGCCTTTTTATCATCCTGTGCCTGCGCTTCACAGAAAACCACTACACCCATCAGTAACAATATGAAGAACAGATATAATCTCATCAGTGGTTAACTCACAGAAACATTCATGGCATCCAGTAATTTATTCAGTTCTTCCAGTGAATAATACTCGATGGTAATGCTTCCGTACCCTTTTTTATTATGAACCATTTTTACCTTAGTGGCAAAATGAGAGGCTAAATTATCTTCAATTTTTTTGTAGGCTGCCGGCAATTCAGACTTTACGGAACTTTTAACAGCACCGGATTTTTCGGCTTTGTACATATTGCGCACCAGTTCTTCTGTCTGGCGTACACTCAATCCTTTATCCTTGATCTCTTTATAAACGAATAACTGTTTATCGATGGTGTCAATATTCACCAATGCCCTCGCATGGCCCATGCTTAATGATCCGTTTCTTACTGCCAATTGAATATCAGGTGGCAGTTTCAGCAAACGCAGGTAGTTGGTAACGGTACTTCTTTCCTTACCCATTCTTTCGGCCACCTGTTCCTGTGTGTAGTCAAGTTCCTCCATCATACGTTTGTAGCTGAGGGCGATCTCTACTGCATTCAGGTCTTCGCGCTGTAAGTTTTCGAGTAAAGCCAGTTCCAGTAACTGCTGGTCGTTGGCCTGGCGTACATAGGCAGGTACATCTTTTAGTCCTGCAATCTTAGAAGCTCTGAAACGACGTTCACCTGCAATCAGCTGGTATTTGCCATTGGGTAATTTAGAAACGGTGAGGGGCTGAATGATATCGTGCAGCTTGATAGAAGCGGCCAGTTCATTCAAAGCGGTTTCATCAAAATCCCTTCTGGGCTGTTTGGGGTTGATCTGGATATCACTCAGTGCAATCCGGTTGGTATGGGTAACCTGTTCTACCACGTCGGTTTTTAAACTTCCTGCTGTTGTTTTCAGGTCCTGGTCAATATTCTGTAACAAAGAACGGAGGCCTTTGCCGATCAGGTCTTTGTTTTGTTTGGGAGTAGTCATTGTAATTAGAAATTAATCATTAGCAATTAGTAATTGGGTTCACGTTTGTGCAGTTAGTAATTATTCATTACTAACTACTCATTACTAATTCATTTATTCCAGGATTCTTTCTTCGTTTGTCATCTTGGTCATACCGTTATTCTGCAGGATTTCTTTGGCCAGGTTGAGGTAGTTAACGGCGCCTTTGCTTTCTGCATCGTACAGGATCACCGGTTTACCCACACTGGGTGCTTCACTTAAACGGGTATTGCGGTGGATGATGGTATCGAAGACCATATCGTCAAAATGTCTTCTTACCTCGCTGACCACCTGGTTGCACAAACGCAAACGGCCATCGTACATGGTCATCAGGATACCTTCAATCTGCAGTTCGGGGTTGAGGCGGCTTTGTACAATCTTGATGGTATTCAGCAATTTACCCAATCCTTCCAGTGCAAAAAATTCGCACTGTACCGGAACGATCACACTGTCAGATGCTACCAGTGAGTTAACAGTGATCAGGCCCAGTGAAGGAGAGCAGTCGATGATGATGAAATCATATTTATCACGTACCGCATCCAGGATACCTTTTAACACGTTCTCGCGGTTAGGATAATTGATCATTTCAATTTCAGCACCCACCAGGTCTATATGTGAAGGAACGATATCCAGATTGGGTACATCACTTTTCAGGATCACATCGGCGGCAGATACATTGTTAACCATACAGTCGTAGAGACTGTTGGTGATATTATGCAGGTCAAATCCAACGCCGGTGGTGCTGTTGGCCTGCGGGTCGGCATCTACCAGCAATGTTCTGAATTCGAGAACAGCCAGACTGGCTGCCACATTGATTGCCGATGTTGTTTTTCCTACGCCGCCTTTCTGATTGGCTACTCCGATAATTCTCGCCATGTTTACCCCCAAACTCCCTGCGGGAGCTTTTTTTGATGAAAAGTTAAATAGTGATTGTTTCGCTGATGGCCGGCAGCAGGAGTTGTTTCCCGCCCGCTGCAAAGCTGGCTTTTGCCGCGGCTTCATCGATCTTTATAAAACCAAATGTATTGTAATGTACGCCTACTACTGTTTTGCATTCAACAAAATCTGCCGCCCGGATGGCATCTTCCACATCCATGGTAAAATTGTCGCCAATGGGTAACACCGCAAAGTTCAGTTTGGCCCAAAGGGGGATGAGTTGCATATCGAGGGTTAAAGCCGTATCGCCGCTATAATAAAAATTACCCTCAGCCGTACTGAACAGGAATCCCATCGGGTTGCCGCCATAACTGCCATCGGGCAGGCCGCTGCTATGCTGGGCCACGGTGCATTTTACGGTGCCGAAGTCGAATTTCCATTTACCTCCCGTGTTCATAGGATGGGTATTGGTTATACCCTGTTTATTCAGCCACTCATGTATTTCCCAACTGGCAATTACCTGGCAGCCCGTTCTTTGTGCGATGGAAATGGCATCGGCAATATGGTCGGCATGACCATGTGATAAAAATATATAATCTGTTTCTATCTGATTAACATCTACATTTTTGGCCAGCTCGTTATAGGTAACAAAGGGGTCAAAGAGAATTTTTTTCTCTCCGATGTTTACCTGAAAGCAGGAATGGCCGTAATAGGTCAGTTTCATGTGGATGTCTGATTAGAAAGTTTCAAAAATACACTTTAGGCTACATCTTCCGAAACAATATTCTCCAAACCCTGTTATGAGAGAAGACAAGTTTTCAACAGTGGAAGGATTACCGCAAACCTGCCCGGAACCAGGAAGCCTATCTTTGTTCTTTTACCGGCAACAGATGCAATAAATCTGTTGCTGAAACGTCAACCCAGAAAAACAGATAAATTTAAATCGATGAGAAATGCCGGCACCTGGTGGATTATAGCCCTGATCATGTTATTACTGGATCTATATGTGTTTCAGGCCCTGAAAACGGTTACCCAAAGTTCCAATGAACGGCTGCGTACCGTTATTCATATTACCTATTGGGTCATTTCGGCGCTTACCCTGGCTGCCTTACTTTCTTTTCCTTATATCCAGGCTTTACAGAGCTCCAAGCTGTTCCGGAACTATGTTTTTGCCATATTGGTAGGCCTGTTTTTTGCCAAACTGGTGGGTTCATTGTTCTTTTTAACGGATGATTTGCGCCGGGGTTCCTTATTTCTGTTGTCTAAAGTGATGCCCGATACCGGTGCACGTTTTATGGGTGAGGGCAAAGGGATCCCCCGTTCTGCCTTCCTGAGCTGGCTCGGGCTGGGACTCGGTGGTGGCCTCTTCGGTACATTACTCTATGGATTCAGCAATAAATATAAATACCAGGTAAAAAAACTGACACTGGCTTTCGAAAACCTTCCAAAAGCTTTTGAAGGAATGAAGATTGTTCATATCAGTGATATACATAGTGGTAGCTTTCAGAATAAAGCGGCGGTGAACCATGGGGTTGACCTGATACTGCAACAAAAACCCGATCTGATCCTGTTTACGGGCGATCTGGTGAACGACCGGGCAGAAGAAATGCAGGAGTATATGGATGTGTTTAACCGGCTTACCGCACCCATGGGGGTTTACAGTTCGCTTGGTAACCATGATTATGGGGATTATGTGTCATGGCCATCGCAACAGGCCAAGGCAGAAAACCTGGAAAGGCTGAAACAGGTACATGCGCAACTGGGCTGGCGCTTGCTGATGAATGAACATGTGCTGTTTGAGAAAGGGGGTGAGCAGATCGCTTTGCTGGGTATTGAGAACTGGGGCGCCAAAGGGCGTTTTCCTAAATACGGGAAGATGCAGGAAGCTTATCCCGGTACCGAAAAAATCCCTTTTAAAATGCTCCTAAGCCACGATCCAAGCCATTGGGACGCTGAAGTGAAAACTCAATACAGCGATATCAATCTTATGTTCTCCGGCCATACGCATGGGATGCAGTTTGGTTTGGAAAATCCCTATTTCAAATGGAGTCCGGTGCAGTGGATGTATAAACAATGGGCAGGACTGTACGAAGAAGGTAACCAGAAATTATATGTGAACCGTGGATATGGATTTATCGGTTATCCCGGCAGGGTGGGTATCTTACCCGAAATAACAGTGATTGAGCTGGCAGTGAAAAGTTAAATTTTTTTACAGGCCGTCATAGATACTTGCAGATTTTACATTTTTAAACCTTTCTTTTTTCGATTGATTTTTTTGGCACGGTCATTGAATATAGACTATCAAACAAAATCAATTGTATGAAGAAAGTAATTTTGTCAGCCTTATTCCTGTTGTCGTTGGCAGGAATCTCACAGGCGCAAGGTGTAAGAGCAGGATTGAAAGCGGGAGCGAGTCTCAATAAGATCTCCGGTCAGTCTTTTAATGACGGGTTTGACCTGTCTTATCATTTTGGTGGTTTCCTGGAACTGGACCTGAATAAAAAATGGGGAATTCAGCCGGAATTACTCTGGAGCCAGACCGCATCCAAGCCTTCTAATTTCCAGACCTTGTATGCCGGTGTAACCAATCCGAGTTTCAATAGCAATAACCAGATCAAGTTAGATTACCTGAGTATTCCGATTTTGCTGCGTTATAATGTAGGTGGCATCCTTACCCTGAATGCCGGCCCTCAGTACAGTATCCTGATCAAGAAGGATAATACTTTGCTGCAGAATGGCCAGTCAGCGTTCAAAAGCGGAGACTTTGCTTTTGTAGCAGGAGCACAGTTGAACTTCAAGTTTCTGCGGATCTATGGAAGATATAATATCGGCTTGCAGAATATCAATGATATCGATAATAAAGACAAATGGACCAACCAGCAGATACAGGCAGGGTTAGGTTTCCGTTTCTAAAAGTAAACGCTGAACGCAAAACGCTTAACGCTGAACGCAATTTTATCTGCTTTTGGCGTTAAGCGTTTTGCATATCTATGATTTGAGTTTGAATTTCTTTTTCAGGGTTGTGATCCCTGCTTTAAATTCTTTCAGTTCCTGGATCTGTTGTTTGATAAAACTGTTTTCTTCCAGTTTACCCAGTACTTCATTCATCTCCCCGATACTTTCATATACCATTTTGCGATAGGGGTTGGTATAATCCTTGGCCCTTGCATCGTAAATGCCTTTGGTGAGCCACTCTTTGGTTACCACGGCCCTGTTAAGCAGGTTGGCGAACTGGTGGGCATCCATTTTTTTCAGGTGTATACCCGTGATGTCTGATAAAGAGGCCAGTGAGTGTTTGAGTTTCAGCAACGGGTATTTTTCTCCGTGAGCGGTATAATATTCGTGCACACCATCCCATGATTTAATTTTACCTGACTTGATTTTATCTTTCAATAGGGTGAGGTCCTCTTCGGGTAATAACTGTCCGCCAACATTGATCCAGTTGCCCCTGCTTTTTTTAGCCGGGATGGCTGCTTTTACTTCGTCCAGTGTGGATAGTTCATTACTGCGTATAAAATCCAGCAGACGGATAGTGCCGTAATACACGATCAGTTCTTCATAAATTTTATAGGAAGAAAGTACTTTGATCAGTACCACTTTTCGTTTGCTGTTCTCTACCTGTTCTGCCAGCACTTCCAGGTCGTTCACGATCTTGTTGCCGCTCTGCAGCAGGTACCGGCCGGCAGCAGCATCGTCGTTGAAAGTACCTTCCATTTTACCACTGCGTGCATAGGCTTTGCCAACAGCTGTTTCCATCAGTTCCATGGCTGTGAACATTTCATTCACCGTATCCGGTGCCAGAAAATCATATTCGATGTTTTGGATCTTTTCTGTGCGTTTATCCCTGTCTACATATTTCCAGGAATTACGCGCCAGCGCATAGAGGTTGTAGAGGAACCAGTAACCTGGCATGATCACCAGTCTGTCATTAGTAATATCATTGCTCACCAACGAGAAGGGGATGGGTATATTCAGTTCTGCCGGATAATCGCCCTTGGTTAAAATGGTAAAACTCGCAAATTGCGAATTGTGTTTCAGGCTCACGCATAAACCCGGCCAGAAACCACGACCCATGATGATTTCACCATCAGCCCCGCGGCTATTGTGATTAGATCCAATGGTGGCACCTGCGGCAATATTGCTTTGTCCCATTACCAGTGCCGCACACAAAAAGGAATTATTATGGTGCTGCTCGTGTGCCGGGAAGATCAGTGAATTCAATACCTCGCAACAGGAAATAGTGGCATTATTGCCGAGATAAGAGTTGATCAGCCTGGCTCCATATTTCAGTTGCGAATGAGAGGCCATGATAAAACGGACCGCTTTTACACCATAAAACAAACGGCAGCCAAAACCGATGATCCCGTTCACGATCTCGCAACCTTCGCCTATCTGTGTGCGGCCTTCCGGACCGGAATTCACCGTCAGGTTCTTGAGTTTATTGGCCCCTTTGAAGTAAGCGTCGGTTCCCACCCACACATCTTTGATGATCTTGCAGTTTTTGATCACCGTGCGGTCACCGATCTTGCCATAATAACCACGGCGGTTATCAAATTTCTGTTCGGTAAAGGCTTTGAATTTTTCCTGCAGGGTATGATCGTTGCGGAAACGGCTCCATAAAAAAGCATCTCCCGGTAACATACCATTAAACGGCATTACCCGTCTGCCCGTATTCTCATTACAAAGCTCCATCCAGATCCGCACATCTTCCGACTCACCTTCTTTTAAAATACCATTACCGAATTTGGCATGGTTGGTGGTTACCAGTTCATTCACATTGGTAATGATGGCTTCGCTGCCGATGATATAATGCGAGAGATAGTTAACATTATCGATCACCACATTGTCGCCAAAATCGCAACTGATAATGGTGGAGTTATACAAACCTACCGGCGCTTTCAGATCGCTGAAGCCCAGGCAGAAAGGTTCCAGTTTGCCGATCCTTACAAGTCCATAAAACTTACAGTTCTTTACCAGTTCTGGATTGAAGGCATCTGATACAAGGATATTGTTCCAGTTATCGCTGGTATTACCATTGCGTACCAGCATTTCTATTTCGTAGGCAGACAGTTTCCGGTAATGGATCCCGTTTTTGATCTGCATATCGCGCAGGTAATATTCATCTTTCCCCTTGGGGAGGTGAGGTGCTTTTACAAAATTATACCCCAATGCATCCAGGGGTGTTTTATAAATTATATTCTGTTGCGGCATTTTCTCAGGTTTGATAAAACGAATAGAATGGATAAACGGGAGCCATTACCGGTTTATTCAACCGTAACACTTTTGGCAAGGTTACGTGGTTTGTCAACATCCAATCCCTTGGCAAGTCCAACATAATAACTGAGTAACTGCAGTGGTATTACACTCAGTAAAGGTGCAATGGCTTCGTCTGCATCGGGTACCAGCATCACATCGTCTGCCATGCCCGGAATGATCTCATCACCGGCCGTTGCTACTGCAATAACCATTCCCTTACGCGCCTTGATCTCCTGTACATTGGAAACGATTTTCTCGTAATAGGAATCTTTGGTAGCCACAAATACCACCGGCAGTTTTTCATCTACCAGTGCAATCGGACCATGCTTCATTTCAGCAGCAGGATATCCTTCTGCATGTATATAAGAAATTTCTTTCAGTTTCAAAGCGCCTTCCAGTGCTATGGGGAAATTGTATCCACGGCCCAGGAATAAAAAATCAGTTGCGTTTTTGTATTTTTCAGCAATGCGCTGGATATTGGAAGTGTCCTGCAGGATCTCTTTTACTTTTTCCGGAATAGCTTCCAGATCGTGCAGCAATTGCAGGTAACGTTTTTCATCAATCGAGCCTTTGGCATAACCGATCTTACAGGCCATCATTGCCAATACGGCTAACTGACCGGTAAAGGCTTTGGTACTGGCCACACCTATCTCCGGTCCGGAGTGGGTATAGGCACCCGCATGACTCAACCGCGCAATACTGCTGCCTACTGCATTCACCACACCAAAAATAAAAGCTCCTTTTTCCTTGGCGCTTTCAAGTGCTACCAGCGTATCGGCCGTTTCGCCGCTTTGCGAAATGGCAATGATCACATCACCCTTGTGAATTACCGGATTGCGGTAACGGAACTCGGATGCATATTCTACTTCAACAGGGATACGGCAGAGTTCCTCGATCAGGTATTCGGCAATCAGACCCGCATGCCAGCTGGTTCCACAGGCAACAATGATGATACGGGGTGCTTTTATAAAAGCCTCAAGGTTATTCTCAATACCCCCCATCATGATCTGACCGCTCTGCGTCAGTAATCTTCCACGTAAACAGTCGAAAATCGTTTCGGGTTGTTCATGAATTTCTTTCAGCATGAAATGGTCGTAGCCACCTTTTTCAATGGCAGCCAGTTCCATATCCAGCTTGGTGATGAAAGGAGTTTGTTTTTCATTACCGAGATTCTTCAGGATCAGTTCATCAGGCTTTACGATGGCGATCTCGTAGTCATTCACATACACTACTTCTTTGGTGTATTCAATAATGGGGGAGGCATCGCTGGCAAGGAAATGTTCGCCTTTGCCAATGCCGATCACCAGCGGACTCCCTTTACGGGCCGCAATGATGGTATCCGGATTTTCGGCACTGATCAATAGAATACAATACGCACCTACCACTCGTTTTAAAGCAATACGCAGGGCTTCTTCAACAGAACAGTTGTTGTTGATCTTGATGTCTTCAATGAAATTCAGTAACACTTCTGTGTCGGTATCACTCTTGAACGTGTAACCCTTGGATAATAGTTCCTGTTTGATCTGGGTATAGTTCTCAATGATCCCGTTGTGGATCATGGCCAGTTCGCCATTCTGCGACTGGTGGGGGTGGGCGTTCCGGTCGCTGGGTTCGCCATGGGTGGCCCAGCGGGTATGGCCAATGCCGATATGGGCATGCAGGTCTTTACCCATCACGGCTTCTTCCAGCTCGGCTACTTTACCTTTCTTTTTAAATACGTTCAGATGGCCGTTATTGAGTAAAGCCACGCCCGAACTGTCATAACCTCTGTATTCAAGTCTTTTCAATCCTTTTAAAATCACCGGAAATGCTTCCCGGTGTCCTGTATAACCAACAATTCCGCACATATGTTTTGATTAAATATGAATTAACGGGTAAGATCAATAAATTTGACTTGAAGCCAATGAGTTACCAACCTGAAATTAAGCGTTAAAAGTATCAATTTTTTACCATGTCTGAAGTATTCGATCTCTCCAAAAACTATGTGTTAGAAGACGCTTGCGTTTTATTGCAACCTTTGGTGGCGGAAGATTGCAAGAATATGCTGGTATTTGCTTTAGAGCAACCTGAGATCTGGAAATATTCCACTACGATAGTAGCGGGTGAACAGCCTTTCCGGAATTATATTCAAACAGCACTTGATGCCAGAAAAGACGGCAAAGAATATGCATTTAGTGTATTCGATAAACGCACACAGCAATATGCCGGCAGCACCCGTTTTTATGATATCCAGATCACTCACCAAACCCTGCAGCTGGGTTATACCTGGTATGGAAAACAATTTCAGGGTACCGGATTAAACCGCCACTGCAAATTTTTATTGCTGCAGTTTGCCTTTGAAGAACTGGGTATGGTAAGGGTAGAGTTCCGCGCCGATGCTACCAACACGAGAAGTATTGCAGCGATGAAAAGTATTGGTTGTATAGAAGAAGGAATTCTGCGGCAACACCAACCTAAGCCGGATGGTACCCGACGCGATAGTATTGTACTGAGTATTTTGAAACAGGAATGGGAGAATGGAGTGAAAGAGAGGTTAAGAGAAAGATTATCATCATAGAGTGTCAGCATCGCTGATACATGTTATTGCATTCATTATGGTTAGAAAACCCGCACTGATTTTTTGTTTTGTTATTGTTGCCTGCAGCCTGTTGGCGCAAACGGTATTGCCGTATCAGAATCCTAAACTGGCTATTCCACTGCGGGTAAAAGACCTGTTGCAAAGAATGACTCCGGAAGAAAAATTCTGGCAGCTGTTCATGATCCCCGGCGACCTGGGCAATGACGAAACAAAATACAAAAACGGCATTTTTGGTTTACAGGTAAGTGCCGCATCCGGTAGCGGAGATGCGTCTGCGCAGTTATTGCAATATGAAACCAAGGAGACCGCTTTGGCACTGGCTAAAAAGATCAACAGCATACAGCGTTATTTTGTAGAAAGAACCCGGCTGGGTATACCCATCATTGCTTTTGATGAATCGCTGCATGGACTGGTAAGAGCCGGAGCCACTTCCTTTCCACAGGCCATTGCACTGGCAGCCAGCTGGGATACGGCACTGATGCAGCAGGTGGCCCATGCCATTGCCAAAGAAACCAGGAGCCGCGGGATCCGGCAGGTATTAACACCGGTGGTGAATATTGCTTCGGATGTTCGCTGGGGCAGAACAGAAGAAACCTATGGCGAAGATCCTTTCCTGGCATCTGCCATGGCAGTGGCTTTTGTATCTCCTTTTGAGAAAAACGGGATCATTACCACGCCCAAACATTTTCTCGCCAACGTGGGCGATGGTGGCCGCGATAGTTATCCCATTCATCTGAATGAAAGGATACTGCAGGAAATATACCTTCCCCCTTTTCAGGCATCGATACAACAGGGTGGCGCACGCTCAATCATGACATCGTATAACTCGGTGGATGGAAGTCCCGCTACTGCCAGTAACGCATTATTGAATCAACAACTGAAAAAGAAATGGGGTTTCAAAGGATTTGTGATCTCTGATGCGAGCGCGGTAGGTGGTGCCAATGTGCTACATTATACGGCCAGTGATTACGCGGATGCCGGAAAAAAAGCGATCACCAACGGATTGGATGTTATTTTTCAGACAGCCTGGGAACATCACCGCTTATTCATTCCGCCTTTTCTGGACGGCGGCATACCAAAGGCGAGAATCGATGATGCAGTAGCCAGGGTATTAACCGCCAAATTTGCACTGGGACTCTTTGAAAATCCTTATGTGCCTGAAACAGCAGTGGCTGTAACAGTTCCGGTTGAACATGGAGCATTGGCTAAACAGGCTGCAGAAAAGTCGATGGTATTGTTAAAGAATGAAAATGATATATTACCGCTGTCTAAAAAAGTCAACGCTATTGCTATCATCGGAACCGATGCGGTAGAAGCCAGGCTCGGTGGTTATAGTGGTCCGGGCAATGGAAAAATTTCCATCCTCGATGGGATCCGTCAGAAATTGGGAGCTGGTGTTGCGGTAAAATATGCTGCCGGACCAGGCATCCAGGAAACCCATTGGCAGGTAGTGCCTGTTATGTATCTATCTACCCGTGAGAATGGTTTGCCGGCAACAGGATTGCGGGCAGCGTATTATAACAACTTTGCTTTCTCAGGACAACCGGTGATGCAACGCATAGACCCTCAGATTGATTTTCACTGGACCTTATATCCCCCGCATTCTTTACTGTCTGCTGATCAGTATGCAGTAAGATGGACGGGGCAGTTGCGCTCGCCAGTTAGCGGAAAATATGCGATCGGGTTGGATGGTAACGATGGATATCGTTTGTATATCAATGACCGGTTAGTGATCGATCGATGGAGAAAACAAAGTTATCATACCCAGCTGGTGGAATATGTATTTGCCAAAGACAGTGTGTATGATCTCCGTATTGAATTTCATGAATCGCTGGGTAATGGGCATATCCGTTTGGTATGGAATGCAACGGGTGTAACAGATTCCGAAGCTGCTATCGCAGAAGCGGTACGCACGGCTGCTGCTGCGGATATAGCTGTAGTGGTTGCGGGTATTCATGAAGGAGAGTTCCAGGACAGGGCCTCGCTTGCCCTGCCTGGTAAACAGGAAGAACTGATCAAACGGGTGGCTGCTACCGGCAAACCGGTGGTAGTGATTTTAATAGGTGGAAGTGCGATTACGATGCAGCAATGGCTGGATCAGGTGCAGGGCGTTATAGATGCCTGGTACCCGGGGCAGGAAGGTGGTAAGGCCGTAGCTGATATTCTGTTCGGTGATGCCAATCCTGCCGGTCGGTTGCCCATTAGTTTTCCTTTGTCGGAAGCACAATTGCCATTGGTATATAACCACAAACCCACCGGAAGGGGAGATGATTATTATAATCTCAGTGGATTACCCTTATTCCCTTTTGGGTATGGATTGAGTTATACCCGTTTTGCTTACAGCGATATCCGTTTACCAAAAAACAGTATCCGGAAAAATGAATCTGTTATCGTTCAGGCAACCATTACCAATACCGGTAGCAGGGATGGGGATGAAGTGGTGCAGTTATATATCAGGGATCTCCTGTCAACTGTTGCCAGACCTGTACTCGAACTAAAAGGGTTTCAAAGGATTCATTTGCGGGCCGGAGAAAGTAAACAGGTAAGTTTTACCATCACACCAGCGATGCTGCAGATGCTGGATGAGAAAATGAATACAGTAGTAGAACCCGGCGATTTCCGTATCATGATCGGTGCTTCTTCGAGGGATTTGTGGCTTAAGGAAACTTTACGTGTAACAGAATAGCGGTATGTTATTCTGGTAATTTTTTCTCGAAGCAAACACTGTTTTCAATGCCTGCATATTGTCCGTAATTGGGGATCTGTACGTATCCGTTTTTCTGGTACACTGCAATCGCTTCCGGTTGTCGTTTCCCCGTTTCCAGACGGCATACTGTATAACCTGATTCTTTTGCCCATGTTTCCAGTTCGCCCAGCACCTGCGAAGCAATACCTTTTGCGCGGTGAGTAGGTGTGGTAAACATGCGTTTTATCTCCATGGTATTTTTATCCAGTTCTTTCATGGCACCGCAGGCCACAGCTTTGCCTTCTTCATAAGCTACCACTACATGCTGAATGGCGGTAAGGGTATTAAACTGTGCGTAAAAACCATGTTCTTTGCCATCGCGTTCTGCCAGGTCCTGATCCAATTGTAGAATCAGCGAAACGAAATCCGGATTGACTGAATGGGTTCTGATCAGGCTTAGCATAGTAGTTCATTTCAGGTATTGAATATATTATTTATCAACTACGTCAAACTTAACCTGTGTGTTGCCGCATTCTTTTGGGTCCGTACCATAACCAGAATCCGGTAATGGTAAATACGAGTAGTGCCAGCCCCATAATAGTGGTATACACGAGTTTGATCTCTCCGTTCGGAGTATTGAAATAGAGATCCAATATAGAACCGTCATGGATTTTTTCGATAAAATCGGAACGCCTTCTTTCTATCGTCAGCAGTTTACCGGTGGTACCATCCAGTTGCAGGCCCCAGAACCCGTCTTCAAAAACGAATTTCACCATACCCTTGTCTTTGCGGATATCGATCCGCTCCAGTTTCAGTGAAAGGTCAGGCGACACGGAATCGTGCAGGTAACGGCAGGCATTGCTGTGCAAACTATCCATCGGCAACCATTCTTTCAGGTTGGTGGAACTGCCTTTATGCGATTTGGGGAGCAGCCAGTTATTGTGTTTTTTCCAACCCAGCAATAATCCCGTCAGTGACACAAGGAAAAAAAATACAAACAAAAAAGCACCTGTCATCCGGTGCACTTTCCGGAACACACGTAATAGTTTTGCCTGCTGTTGCCTGTCTGTTTGCCTGGCCATAAAGCTGCTGCGATTTGAATGAAGTTACAAAAGATGTAGTAAACGCATCCGCTTCCAGTTCTACATGTTTGTTTTCGGAAAGAGATGAAATGGAGTAGGAGGCTGCCGCATAACGAATGCAACAGGTAGGTTAATGTTGTGTTAACCGGAAGAAGATCCACGGCGCAATCAATAGCCAAACAGGGATCAATACCCAGATACGACCCTTCCATATTTGGTAGTCTGCCAGTAAAACCGACCAGGATCTGCCCCTTGCTCTGCCCAGTCCAAATTCAAATAGTAAAGTGAGTCCCGTCCATATGAAACCGATCAGCAAAGCCTGTGCGGCCGAGGTGGCTGGATAATGATCCATCACCCACCAGTTATATACACCTAACAGTATCAGCAGCGAAACCGTAGATAACTGGTGTGCGGCCAGCTCACCCGTATATTTTTTATACACGAGGTCTCTTGCAGTTCCATTGAGTACTGCGATCAGCATCATCGGGAACCAGAGGAGCAGATAAGTAAGCATGGTTTTTTATTGACACCCTAAAGATACGAACCGGATCTGAGGGTAAAAAGGGCTAGTCTGTTAAGCTGAACCGCATGGTTTTTCGTTCCTGTCCATTGATGATAATCGATAACTGCTGCTGTCCCGGATAAAATGTACGGGTAGTAATCAATCGGAAACTCTGTTTACGGGTAAGCTCCAGCTTTTCGCCAGCCTGCATCAACCTTTCACTGATCTTAAATACTTTTCTGGATAACTGCCCGTTCTGGCGCAGGTAATAAATGCCATATTCCAATCTCACCGTTTGTACTTTTCCGGAATTATTGTGCAGCGTAAAGCTGAATGCCAGCTCTTTACCGATTTTTACGGAAGGCGTTTGGATGGTGGCTTTTTTTACTTCAATATCGGTACTGTTACTCAGACCATAATACTGCAGTATGTCTGTATGTCCCTGCTTCAACAAGGTTCTGCTGCCATGTTTGATAATGGCATCTGTTTCTTTGCTGATGCCCTTCCATTTTTGGGCAATCCGGGTAACTATCTGCGGATGATCTTTCGAAATATCATTCAGGTTATTGGCCACACTGCGACGCACCCATTCTGCAGGATCATTTTTGAGATTTTCCAACAGCGGAAGAATGGGCGAGGGATCTTTTTTCAGATAAGGAATGGCCATGGCCCAGGGTAGTCTTGGCCGGGTACCTTCAGAAGAAAGACGTCTTACTTTGTGATTGGGATGCAACGACCATTGATACATCTGCGCCAGCATCTCTTTCTCGTATTTCAATAAAAACGGGCGCACCGCAAATTCGCAGCTCGTGAATTGGGTGACAGATTCGATGGACCGCACCGCCGTGGCAAAATCATCCAGGCCAAATACTTCTATATAATCAGGAAAGAACATGAACTCGAGGCTGTTCTCGGTAAAACCTGTTTTTTTTAACTGCAGGATGATTTTGTCAATGGCTTTGGCTGCCTTATCAAAACCCTTGGGTAAGAACTGGTGCAGCACCAGCGAGGTATGCCGCATCCTGTCTTTCAGTTCTTTTTCTTCCCAGTTGTCTGCAAAGATCAGCTGGGTAAATTTCTTTTTGTCGAAAGCAGGGATCACTTCGGCTACCACCCCTCCAAATCGGTTATAAAAGGCAGGAGAATAAATATCTTTCAGCAATGAGCTCATAGGATTGTAAAAATAAGCCCGGCATTTTTTGCCGGGCGTAAAAAATAGATGAATGGCAGGATTTTTTAACCCGCTATCGAAACACCGATCAGTTTACCGATCCCGAAAGTAATGGCGGCTGCTGCCAGACCGAATAATACCTGTCTGAAACCGGAATACCATACATTTTTTCCGGTAAATAGAGTGATGGCGGCACCGATCAGGAATAAACCAACGGCACTCATTCCCACGCTCAGCATAACAGCATTCATACCAGTTAGAAAGAAGAAAGGGATCACGGGTATGATGGCACCGACTGCAAAGAAAATAAAGGAATATACAGCTGCTTCCATGGCAGAACCTTTCAGTTCTTCTGCATTAATACCTAACTCTTCCCTTACCAGCACATCGTGCGCTACTCCCTTATCTTTCATAATATCCTGCGCCATGATATGTGCCTGTTCTTCCGGAACACCTTTGGCAATATAGATCAGGGCCAGCTCTCTCATTTCGCCTTCGGGGTTGGTTTCCAGTTCATCCATTTCTATCTGCATCTGGTTCTCGTATAATTCCTGTGAGCTTTTTACCGAGATCCATTCGCCCAGCGACATAGACAAAGCCCCTGCCAGTAAACCCGCCAAACCTGCGAGTAACACACCTTCCTGTCCGGCAGTGGCACCTGCAATACCCATGATCAGACTGAAATTAGACACCAGTCCATCGTTACCACCCAACACTGCGGCGCGAATAGCATTACCACCTACAGAACGGTGTTTTCTTTCAAACTTTGACAACTGGGCGCCTGTTACTTTATCCTCTTTTTCCAGGATGGTGCGGAGGATGGTTACATGGTTATTTTCTGTACCCGTTAACGCTAACTGGTTTTTCTTTTTGGTGCTGATGATGGCATTGGAGAGACTTTTCTCCGTATCCATCAAAGAGCCCAGCACGTAATCATATCCAAAAATACGGCCGATGGTGTTCAGGGTTTTGGCGCGCCAGGAAGGCTGCATCAGTTGTGCTGCCGGAATATTTTCTTTTTTGGCGAAAGCTTCCGCATGACTTTTCTCAATCTCGCTCATCTGCCTGAACACATTGGCAATAGTGGGGTCTGATTCGTTTTCGGCCAGTTTGTGGTAGAGATAACTGGCATCAACTTCTGTCTGAATATTTTGATTTTTCATGGTAAAATATTTGCATGAAGCGGTAACCTGGTAAAGTTACGAAAGATAGTGAGAGGCCCTGGCAGTAAATAACGTTGGTATGCAGGGTTCAGATAAAAGACTGGTTTTATGCTTTGTCTATTCTTACTGAAGTCATGGTTAAGGAACCACCCACGGGTTTATCATTAAAAAAGCTTACCTGGTCGCCTTTTTCCTGCAGTGCCAACGTGTACAACAGGGGCAGGTAATGTTCGGGTGTAGGAATGGCGAGATCAAAGGCCAGGCCCTGTGAACGGAAGCGGATCAATGACTGGTGATCGCCGGAGCGGATATATTGTTTCATCTGCTCACTCGCTTCAATGGCCCAGTCGTAACCGTAAGCATCCGTATTCAATTTATCCCAGGCCACCATACGCAGATTGTGTACCATATTACCGCTGCCGATAATAAGCACCCCTTTTTTACGGAGGGCCGTCAGCTCTTTGGCCAGTTCATAGTGATATAACGGGGTTTGATAGTGGTCGATGCTCATTTCTATCACCGGTACATCAGCCGCAGGATATAAATGTTTGATCACACTCCAGGCACCATGATCCAGTCCCCAGCTTTCATCCAGGCCAACAGTTGTTTTTGTAATCAGGTTTTGGGTTTCTTTAGCCAGCAAAGGATCGCCGGGAGCGGGATACTGTACATCAAATAAAGCCTGTGGAAACCCGCCAAAATCGTGGATGGTTCTGGGTTTTTCCATGGCGGTAATAAAAGTACCCCTGGTTTCCCAGTGTGCCGAAATGCATAGGATGGCACTTGGTCTGGGAATGGTTTTACCTGTTTCGCGGAAGCCCTGTACAAATTCATTTTCTTCAATCGCATTCATCGGGCTCCCATGGCCGAGAAACAGTACCGGCATGGATTCGGTATTGCCCAGTGCACTGGCAAGTTTATTGAGTTCGTTCAGTTTCAGTGTAGAGCCTGTTCCCATGAGAGAATACATTTAGTAGCAATGAACAACCCCGGGTTAAACATGTTTAACTGCTATACATGTAAAATTACTGTAAAAGGAGCAACCGGCCGGTATGATTGCAGGAAATGATCCACTCAGTCGGAAAGCATATAGGTAACAACAGCCTGAGAATGGATAGCTGTTGTATCAAAGAGAGGAATGGTAAGATCATCCTGGTTAAGTAGTAATGGAATTTCGGTACAGCCTGCAATGATCCCCTCAGCCCCCCGGTTAATGAGGCTTTGGATGATTTGGAGATAAGTTTCTTTGGTAACCGGGTTAACCAATCCTCTGCCTAATTCTTCTTTTAAGGTATATTGGATATAATCACGGGTATCCTGTTCTTCGGGTACCAGTATCTCCAGACCTGCCGCTTCCAGTTTCTTTCGGTAGAAATCCATTTCCATTGTAAACTTTGTACCTAACAGTCCCAGTTTTTTCAAACCCACACGGTTAATGGTCTTTGCTGTTTCTGTAATAATATGAATGATAGGTAAACCGGTTCTGAGTTCCAGTGCATCGGCAAAAAGATGTGCGGTATTGGCGCACAATACAAGCGCAGAAACTCCGGCCGCCTTTAGCGTTTCGGCTGCCTGCACAAACAAATCAAAAGAATGTTCCCATGTTTTTTCCTGTACTTCTCCGAAGTTGAGCGAGTAAATGATACATTCGGCAAACTGAAGTCCACCAGATTGTTGATTAATACCTTCATTGATATATCTGTAATAATCTACTGTAGAAACCCAACTGATGCCACCGATAAGACCAATCTTTTTCATTTCTTTTTTTTTGGTGAAGGAATCTATCTGTTGTTAGCCGGATAGAAAGTTATGGCTGACTGGTACGAATGATCACAGCCTTTGTCAATTCCTGTTCCGTTGGTCTTTAAATAGTTTGAAGTATGTCAGCCGTATGTACCACAGTGGCAAACTCTTCGTTCAGACTGGCCAGTGCCGTTTCATGAATCAGTTCAGCCGTATAGGCCTGGCCTTCCACGCCTTTTTTATTGAAGGTAGCGGTAGCATCTGCCACGAGATACGTATCATATCCAAAATTGCCCGCCATACGGGTAGTGGTAGATACGCAGTGGTCTGTGGTTAAACCAACAATCACCAGTTGGGTAATACCGGCATTGTCTAACTGCTCTTTCAGGTCTGTACCGATAAAAGCGCTGTTCACCTGCTTTTTGATCACAGGTTCACCTGCCATTGGTGTTACCATGTCTTTGAACTCGTTGCCTTTGCTGGATGCATTCAGCAAAGAGGCCGGGTTGGGGGAGCAGTGCTGGATATGGAAAACGGGCAAGCCTTTTTCTCTCCATCGTTGCAATAAGCGGGCAGCGTTATCTTCTGCTTCGGGGTTATTCCTTTCTCCGCCCCAATAGGCAAGGTTATCAAAACCTTTCTGGATATCTATCAGGATCAATGCGGGTCTGCCTGTTTTTGTAAGTTTCATAGGATGTACGTATGCTTTGTATGCCGAAAAAAAATGCCATCGCATATTGCGACGGCATATAAAGTTACTGAATTAGACTGTCTTTTTGTGTAGAAAATATATAAATGGCAGCTATAGTTCTGATAGCTCATTTACATTAATTGTTTCCAGTTAACTATTATCCCGCAAATAGTTTTCCAATTGCCGGAAAGTTCCGCCAAAACCCTGCTCCATACTGCTGGTCATTGCGTTAAAAGTTTTGGTTTCATTCTCAGTAGCATTTAGCGGCTTACTCGTTAATACAAGTGTTGTTATGCCATCTGTTTCTGTTAAGTGGATGGTCACCAGCATTTCTTTCGGGAAATCAATTCCCTCAAACGGAGCTTTGATGATTTCTGCTTTTTCGTTGGCGAAAGAGTTTACCCATTCAATACTGTCGGGTTCCCGGATGGCGATATACCTGAAAATCCCGTAAGAAACCTGTTGCCCTTTCATCCGGTAATGAAAAATGCCACCGGGCCTGAAGTCGAGGCTTACTACATCTATCGGCGCTTCCACGGGACCCCACCATAGGGCCAGTGCATCGGCCTTACTGAAGGCATCAAATACCGTTTGTTTGGAAGCGGCTAAGGTTCGGCTAATGGTAAATACGGCTGCGGTTGACATGATTTATTTTTTTTGTTTTTGCAGGAATTCCTGTAAAGAAATATGGATGATATGGTTCCAGCCGGTTACGAAATTTTCTCTTTGTAAAGCGGCCACTGCCGGATCGAATGGAACAGTGAAATCTTGAATGAGCGTGAGTTTTGTGGTGTCTTCATCTATTTTGCTGAGATGCCAGTACACCGTAGAAGTTCCTGTATAACCGGGATATTCCCAGGTATGCACCAGTGTTTGTTCAGGCACAATTTCCAGTATCCTGCCCCTGTGCAGCCATTGTTTTCCATCGGGCGAGCCGGCCTCCCATTCAAAAACGGCACCGGTTTCTAATGTAAAATCTTCGCCAAAAGTAAAATACCATTCCTTCATCAGTTTTCTGTCTGTAATAGCTTTCCATACCAGCGCAATAGGAGCGGCATAGATTTTTTCGATGGTGAAACGATTCTCTGTCATATCAGTATTGGTTAATATAGTTGAACATACGGTTTATGGCAGACCCATTATTGCCGGGCTAAGCGGTTAGCGAGGTATACAGCCAGTTTTTCAATATTCTGTTTTAATCCTTCATCCGCTTTGAAGGTTTTCACTGTCTGTATAAATTCTTCTTTACTGTTAAACAGCATATGCCAGTGCAAAAGGGTCTGTTCTCCCTGTTCTTCAAACTCGATCGTGGTAAGAAATCTGGGTGCACTGATATGTTCATACACGATCCGTTTGTGTTTCACCACTTCTTTAAAAATGCTCTTGTTGCGGTAATCGGTACCATCAGGACCGTGCATCACCAGGTTCCATTCTCCGTTCTCACGCATGTCCATTTGCGAAATGGTATTCGTAAAACCATCGGGGCCCCACCAGTTTTTAATATGTTCCGGATCGGTCCATACTTCCCATACCAATGCAATGGGGGCCTGTAATAATCGGGACATCCTGATCTCCCTGTCGGTTGTGTTATTTCCGTTTGCCATGTTTCTTTTGTTTTTGGATCTTGGCTAAATACAATTCCAGTGCATCCAGTTTGCTTTCCCAGAATTGTTTGTATTGGGTAACCCATTCGTTTACTTCGCTCAGTTTTTCCAGTTTAGCTGTACAATACCTTTCCCGTCCTTCCTGTTTAATCTCTACCAGACCACATTCCGTTAATACCTTGATGTGTTTGGAAATAGCCGGCCGGCTGATGGAGTAATTCTCCGCTACCGCATTCAGTGTTAACGACTGTAAAGCCAGTAAAGCCAGGATACTACGGCGGGTAGGGTCTGCAATGGCCTGAAACACATCTCTTCTCATGGGGGATCACTTTATTTTGTAACCAATCGGTTACGAATATATATGTAACAATTCGGTTACGCAAATATTGGAACAACTTTTTTTAAACAATATTTCAGGGGAGGGAGGGGGCGTCAAAAGGCTGGTTGGAAAAAGTGATAAGAACAGTTTGATAATCAAAGTGTTCTGTATTTTAGAAAAGAATTTTTGCACATATTTTTAATCCGTTAATCCTTTACCCTTCAGAATAGCAGGCACGCATTTGGCAATTCTGGATACCCTGGTCTGCGATTGTTTGGGTGCGGAAAAATGGAGCAGGTAACCTCTTTGTCGCCCCGGGGTTAACTGGTTAAAAGCAGTTTTCAATTCCGGCATATCATGCAGTGCCTGCCGAAATTCTTCGGGCATTGTATATGCTGCAACTGCTTTGAAAACAATTTTCTCCCCTGCTTTTTCGATGGCGATAGCTTCTTTGATATAGGCTTTGATGGTGGTTTTCATCTTTGCTATTTCTGTAACACTTGTCCACCGAAGCTGCCTCGCTGCCTGCACATTTTTTGTCTGTTGTACCAGGATCCCTTTCTCATCCTTTAATAATGCTCCTTTCATGAACAGCAGGGCGCAGTATTCTTTGAACCCATGTATTAAAATGATATTGGCTTTTCCCAACGTGTAACAGGGACAACCCCATTTCAGTTCCTCGGTTAGCCCACAGTCCAGCGCCAGTTCCCGTAAGGCCTCAAATGCTGCCTGCCATTTTTTGGCTTTGGTAAAAAAGAAGTTAACAGTGGGGTTGGGATTTGTTTTTGGCATATGGGAATGATTATGCGGGTAGTGTTGGGTTCTGTGTTCTTTGTTCGGTATTCAAAAGTTTGTATCTGCATAGCAGAAACTAAATTAAACCACGCACTGAAGAAATCCAATAACTGGCAGGCAATTTAACATGCCACAAATGAGTCATTGTCTTTATCACGGATCCAGCAGTATTCAATTTCCCGGGTTACCCGTAATGCTGTTTCAATGCCTTGCCTGTCTTCGATAAATCCCAGGGTCATATCCATACCGGCGGTTACGCCGGAAGAAGTATAATATTTTCCATCCACCGTCCACCTGGCGCGTTCGTTCCAAAGCACTTCCTTACTGTTGGACATAACCCATTGAAAAGCAATTTTATTGGAAGTAGCTACCTTGCCATCCAGCAAACCCGTGCGGGCCAGCAGCGAGGAGCCGGTACAAACGGTAAGCACATATTGGGAGGAGCCGGCGATTGTTTTTATCAGTTCAATGAGGCGGATATTATTCACTTCCTGCCGGGTTCCGTAACCGCCGGGTATCAGAAAGATGTCAATGGAATCCATTACAGTCTCTAATTTTTCAGTAGGAATGGAAACGCCGTGGCGGTTATGGATGAGTCCACCATTCAATGAACAAAAACGAATGGTATACAGATCTGTTAGCCTGCCAAAGATCTCTACAGGTCCGAATACGTCGAGGGTTTCAAAATCATCGAAAAGCAGGACTGTTACATGCATGGTGGGATATTTATAATGATTGATTTCGAATCGCCTGGCAATGTATATTACCGCTTCTTTTTGGAAAGCCGGTATTTTGCGGGTGTAGCATCTGTCCTTGTGATGATGTTTCTTGCTTCCAGGTCTAGCTTAACGGTTTCTCCATACCATTGCACCCCTCCTTCAAAACTGTCTTTTACCTGTTGATATAACAACTCCATCAGTTCCGTATGTGTCAGCTCGCCTGTTGCGAGTATACCAAGTATGGCATTTTTGATCTGATTGTATTTGCTGAGCGATATTCTCTTGTTTGTTTTGGTTTTGTCGGGATGTAAAGTCTGAATTTTTTCTTCCGCTTTTGCGGAAGAGATTTTTTCTGCTTTACTTTTCGGAACTACCTGCGCATAGGCTTTCTGCAGCGCTTCTGTTACTAACTGTTTGGGAGCTTTTGTAAGGTCAATAAGTGTCCAGCCCTGTTTACCCCAGGTACCGGTGGCCGCAAAGGCAAAGGACGGGCGCATCAGGCAGTAGACCGATTGGTCAGCTGCTGTGAGTTTCAGCGTGGCCTGGTTCGCTAACTGATCCAGCGTAGCAAATATTTTTCCCTTTACCCGGAACGAGGTTTTATGGAAATGTGGCTTTTCGCTTACCTGTTCAAAGCTGTTGGCTGTTTTGCGGAAAGAGATGGCTGAGATCATTACGTATTGATTGTATTTTTCAGCTAAAACGACTAATAGCCGGTTAGCTGAAACCAAATTACGCAGGTTGGATTAGAAATCCTATAACTGCTGTTGCAATTTTCCTAAAGGGATTGCATAACATGGTTTGTTTGACAGACTATCTGTGTGTGACAAACTGGGTCGGCGTTTGGGATACGTGTTATCGATGAAAGACGTTTTTTTGTGCCGAACGCTTTATTTCTTTACAAAAAACAAATTTGAAGTAGGAGGGAGGTTAATATGCGAAACCTCATTTCTTTTGTTTAGGAATGATAGCAGTGGCTTCTATCTCAATCAATATATCGTCGCGGAAAAGCCGGCTTACTTCTACCAGGGTACTGGTGGGTGGATTTCTGGCATTGATGAACTTATTTCTGACATCTCTGAATAGCTGAATCTGCGAAACATCCCTCATAAAAATGCCTGTTTTAACCAGGTGGTCCATGGTTCCGCCACTGGCCGCAAGGATGTTTTTGATATTGATAAACACTTGCTCGGTTTGTTTGGTCAGGTCGTTTTTACCGATTAAACTACCGTTGGCATCCAACGCCACTTGGCCGGAAATCAGCAGCATGGTACAATTTCCCAGGTCAATTGCAGCAACATGCGAATAGCCCGTGGGAGTAGAAACGGTACTCGGGTTCCGGAAACTTACTATAGGAGTATTGGTTTGTGAAAAAACCTGGATGGACATGAATAGGGAAAGAAAAAGAAACCATTTGTGAAGCCTGCTTTTTTTGAGATACATAGATACGTTTTTTGATAACAATAATAACTGCCTTACAATTTCAGCCAGCAGATTTAGTCCGCTATAAGAACTGCCATAGAACTCTTGCCGGCTGCGCTGAAATTAGTAAACCCTGGTTAGAAATCCAATAGTTGACTTACTGAAATAAAGTATCGGCCATTTTATTTTCAGGAAAATTTATTGTTACCTATGCAACTGCATTTCTTTTGCCTTGGTGCTTAGTTGCAGCAACCCTGAAGTGAATTCAACAGAACAGGAAGGGAGTTTACTGCCTGTTGTTAACGGCAGGCAGCCTGTTTCTCTAATAGTTCAGTTGGGGAACAGCCGTATCTTTTCTTAAACGCAAACGAGAAATGAGAAATGTTTTCAAAACCCACCTCATAACAAACATCTATAGGTTTCTTTTTCTTTTCAACGAAATGATAATGGGCAAGTTCTAAGCGTTTTTGTATAAGCCATTTTTGCGGGGTTGTATGGAATGCTTTACCGAAGTCGCGTTTAAAAGTAGTCAGACTCCGGCCTGTCAGGTAACTGAATTTTTTTAGAGGAAGGTTAAACATGAAATTCTTTTCCATATAACCAGCCAGGTCAATTTTCCCGGGTTCTTCAAAATTGGCCAATACATGATCAATTCCTTTGTCAATGGTTCTGAGTATACTGATGGCTTCTGTTATTTTTAGTGAAGCAATATCTTCCGGAATCTCTTTCAATTCAAAATACGGAATTAGCGAAGCGAGACAGCTTTCCAGTAAAGGGTGATTACTATACCGGAGAATAGTAGGCGTTACCTGATTGCCTGGATTTTTGGTGATGTTCGCATAAAAATCCCTTAGTCTATTGGCAGACAAATGCATTACTACTGTTTTGTGCGGCTGGCCATCCTTCGGATAATTAATAATCGTGGCTAATTGATTTCTCGGAATTAAAAAAATATCCCCTTTCTTAAAATAATAAGTGGCATCTGCCTGAACTATTTTTGTCTCGCCCGAGATGAACCAGATAAGCATATGTTGATCGAACATAATATCCGATTTAAAAAACCTGTCTTCATAACAGGATAGTTTGATATCGTCTGTAATATATTTAGCGGTATACTCCATTCTGTTTGTTTTTATTCCTTCTCAGAAAGGAAATCAATATGGCAAAAATAGAAAGTATCATGTATTTGTGTTTAGAAGACTTGTTTCCTGTAAGTAAATCAGCCAATATTTACTAATGGCAACTTACTCTTTTAGATTGGCTCTTTTAGTAAATTGTATGCATAGTGTTCCGGTTTACGCGTATTAATGGGCAAACCTCAGTTGATAATGAATCGGATACCGGTCAGTTCTTCGCTGAGTGTCCATAAACGTTTAGCGTTGGCCTGATCCAGTGAATACAGTTGTACGCCATGGCTGGCTGATGGGTCAAGGGCCAGCTTGGCAATATCGGCATCTTCACAATAAACGCCCCCGGTATCATTCAGCAGCGGGCTGGTAGCACACCAAAGGGTGGTGGCAGCACCCTGCGGTACCGTTTTCAGTGTGGCAGCTACCTCGGGCAGTATATGTCCTTCCGCATCGCAAAAGCCCATTTGCTGGAATAGTTCTATAGGTGCTTCCCTGCCCAGTTCAGTTCCATTGATGGATCCGGGATGTACAGCATAGGCTCTTATATGATGGTGTTTGCCCCGATTGTCTAACTCAAGTGTAAACAAATTGCTGGCCGTTTTTGACTGGCCATATCCCAGCAGGGTTTCATAAGGACGGTGAAGGAAATTGGGATCCTCAAAATGAAAGGGCGAAAAGTGATGCCCCTGAGAAGACAGATTGATCACCCTTGCCCCATCTGCTTTTTGTAAGGCTGTCCATAAGCGGGCCGTCAGTTGAAATTGCGCCAGGTAATTGGTGGCTAACTGAGATTCAATACCCTGTTTGTTTCTGCGTAACGGAACCCACATAATACCTGCATTGTTAATGAGCAAATGCAGGGGCTTTCCGGATGCGAGGAATATATCTGCAAATGCATCAATCGAATTTGGATCCATCAGGTCCATAGATGCAACGGTTATATGGGCAATGCCTTGCAGATTTTTCTTTGCCTTTTCTGTATCTCTTGCAGGAACAATTACCTCTGCCCCTGCGGCAGCCAGGGTTTTGGCAGTTTCCAGGCCAATGCCGGTGTTTCCGCCGGTTACGATGGCTGTTTTTCCTGTAAGATCAATGCCACTGATTACTTCACTGGCAGTAGAAGAGGCTGTAAAGCCAGAGCCAACCGGCATCTGTAAGATTCCCTGGTAATTGTTTTGTTCCATATCTATACTTTTTAATTGTTTAGTGGAAACAAAATTACCTGCTGCCTTTGCCTACAGTTTTGTTGAAAGGTCCGAATTTACTTTGTTCAAAAGGCCGGTATCAGCACCAACAGCTATAGGAGGCCTGTAATATGACAAGGATAATCCGCTGCAGGGTCCTGTTTGTATTGATTCCCTGAAATTCAGTGTGCTAGCCCGGGCAACATTAGCAATCTGCTTTTTCATGTTGTTGCCTGCCTACAAACGCTATCCTGCTTTTTTCAGGCATTGCTTTAACGCAGTTTTTTAATCCTGCAGGTTCATTGCTTTTCTGATGGCCGCTTCAAACACACGCTAATCTGTCATCTAAGAGCAAGAATGAGATATGGGAAAGTGCATGGTAGGGAATCTGGCATACATGGTAGCCCTGATGATGTTGGACAAGAGAGAATACCATACATCTTAGTATCATTAACGTCTTGTGCTATTGGATAGTTCAAGGTTTGTTTGGTTAGTAAAATAAAAACTGCTACTTCAGAGTGTTGGATGAAAAATTTCTAATCAGTCCGCCTTTGGCGGACGGGCCTCTTTTTGTTCGGTGCCGAGCGAAGGCGAGGGCAGACAAAATGATGCGTAGCATCCCGCTAAAAGCGGGAGCAGAAGAAAAAGCAGCCCGGAAACAGGGACGGGGCCCAGCGGCCGTGAGCGACAAAAAATCCTGACTATCAGGGTGATTTTTAATAGAATACGTTATCATTAATACTAATGCCAGCCCTTTTTAGCATAATCAATTATATCGAAGTCAAGTTCATTCTGCTTCTGTGTATCACAGGTATTAACGAGTAAGGGGATATTTCTCATCTTTTTTACATCAGCCATCAAACGATAGTATACTTCCTGTTTTTTTGCATCCGGATTGTATTGTTTGATTTTAAATAAAGCAATGCCTTTTTCCTCATCTATGTACCTGATCAGGATTTCCTGGCGTGGGCACATTTGCGATTGTAAGGTAAACTGATAGCTGGATGAGGTGGGTCTGCTAAACTTTTGAATATAGGTGGCTTCCGGCCCTTCGCCCGTCCAATCTATCCATAGCGAGTCGGTTATTTTCACTTTGTAATGACCGTAATAATCAGCAGGTGAATATACATAGATCTGGCCCTTATACGATTCCAACATTACCCATTCTCTGGGAATATTTGCCAATGTCTGTTTTTTGGGGTATAACTTTTTGGAATATAAATAGCTGAGCGATCTTCTGTAAGTGTCTATGTCAAAACCGGCGATGTTAAAATCGGAGACGTAGGTATAAAATATAGACTTTTTATTGGTATCAATAAAAACACGGTGGTATAGCGAATCGTTTAATTCCCTGATAAAAAATAAAGTGTCGTTCTGTTTAAACTGAGCAGATATAATGCCACATACACAAACCGATAAAATAAGCAAGGGTATTTTACGCATCGTAGTTAATTGCTTTCTGTACTTAAACATATACCAGCACTTATCAAACTGATAACCTGTGTAACGGGTAATTCCAGCCCGAAAATCCTCCATGGACCTTGCTCTGGCGAAGGGGGGAATGGTTATCAATACAAGGTTAGCAGTCCGGAGCTGCTATTTGTCCACTATATAACTCAGTTCGGTTACCCCGCAGGTAAATTGTTGTGTGGTTACCAGGTGCAGTTTGATTTTGTCCTGGATGCCTGCAAACAAGGGGATACCTTTTCCCAGAATCACCGGATTCACAAACAGCCAGTAGCCATCAATCAGGTTTAATGACATGAGTGCATGGGTTGCTGTGGGACTGCCAAATAGCAGAATCTCATTACTGCCGCCGCCGGGTGATTGTTGTAAAGCGTGTATCCTCTCAGTGAGAGTATCACTGATGATGGTTGTGTCAGGCAACACCACACCTTTCATTGTTTGCGATAAAACTATTTTGTGCGCCTGGCTATACCATTTGGAATGTTCTATATCATGCCTGCTGGCGTTTGGTTTGTTCCCGGCCGTGGGCCAGTAACCTTCCATCATCTGGTAAGTTACCCGCCCATATAAAGCAGTGTCGGTTTGGCTGATCCGTTTGCCTACATGGTCGAAAATTTCCTGATCCACTTTGATCCAGTCCATTTCACCGTTCGGACCTGCTACAAAACCATCGAGGGATAGGTGCATGAAGGAGATGATTTTTCGCATAAAATTCTATGGTTAATGGTTGTTTATGACTTCTTGCTGTTATTATATAATATGGCTAAAAACATTCGAGGCTTTGTATAGTTGGAAATTGAACAAAAACTCGAACCAAAGCTGAATTTATGACTAAAAGCTGAAGTTTAAAACTACTGGCAGGAAGAATTCCGTCTACTGAAATATAAGCCCTGATAGGCCCTTCCGGAGATTACGGCAACATAGTGCCTCCATCCCGCAAATCCTTGCCTTCTATATACTGGTCAGCTTCATGTTTGCTTGGATCTCCATTACCTGCTCCTATGATACGGGCATCGCCTTCTATTTCAAAGCTAATCAAATCACCTGCATCAGGCACTTCACGCCCTTCCTGATCCACAGCCGTCATGTTGATTACTGTTGCATCCATCCCATCGGCCACCAGGGTAGTTTTATCAGTAGTTACCACAATTTCGGCTGCTGTACCGGTGGTTTCCACTTTAGCTGTTAATCTTCTTCCTTTTTTATTGGCAACTGCTTCCAAGATTACCAGGTTCAAAAGGCACTGATTTATTCTGTTGCTAAATTTATAATGTCAAGCTGGAACCATAACTGGTTTCTTGTCGCAGCTCGGTACCCGAGTTTCGTCAGCTGCAATGGTGCTAATACGATGTTACCTTCGGTACCTCTCATTAAGTTCGGCCGTCATTTCTTGATAGGTTTTAGTCGGCTGTATTATGATCTCGCCTTTTTTATTAATAGCTCCCCATTTGCCACCTTTTTTAATATGGGCAAAACCTTTATTGAAATCTTCGCAGTAATCAAATATTATTGGAATTGCGACTTTTCCTGTCGGATAAATAAACCCGAACTTGTCGCCAATTCTTGCTTTTGCAACACCTTCAAAAAATCCACCGAATACCACATATTCAAACCCTGTTAGCTGCTCACCTTTTTTGTTGAAGAGTGCTTGGCTTGTCTCTGAACCACCCACGGTTAAAACTAATAAGCTGTCATTGATCCAACGTAAGTAGTTGTATTGGCAGGGAATTATAATTTTACCATTGAGGTCAATAAGCCCATAAAAACTCTTAACTGAACGAACATCTCCAACTGAGCTTTTGCCCATTATGCTATCTACTTTTTTTGTAACTGTGTAACTGTTATTATATTTAGAAATGTAATTGTACGCTGCTGGAATTTTTACTATCTCATCTTTTGTCATTACACCCATGATGTATTCACCAAAATATTTCGCATTATATCCGAATAGAAATTCTGCGGTGTCCAATGGTTGTAGAAACTCATGCCGGAAGGGAACAATTAAATTATTATTCTTGTCAATTGCGCCCCATTTATCGTTCTTAGCTACAATAGCAATGTTACCCATAAACTTTAAAGCATATTGAAATTGTGGTTCAATTTTTACAAGTCCTTGTAAGTCTTTGAACCCCCAAAGAGTGTCCACACTAAAGGGCAACAGGTCCTGCGATTTGCAGTTCAGAAATGTGAGCGTAAGCAGAAGTGTGTAAATGATGTGTTTCATAGATTGATGCCTGCTCGGCTTATGGAAGCTAACGACTGGAGCTTTAAGAAGTTGGGAAATTTACTTTCGTCCACCCTTGTTACTGCCACTGAATAAATGTACAAAAGCTTATTAACATATTCTACTGGTAAGCCGTATTGGGTCGCCCTGAAACGGAAGTCGGGATTTGCACTTCTGATGAAAAATATATGCTGTAAGCCCCAATTACTGAAAGCCGATGTTGTGCGTTCGTCTTTTAAATTTTGAATGACAGACTAACAGGTTTTCTCTTCCGAAAAATGGTTACTATGTCGTTTATTAAATCTGAAAAAGGCGATTACGCCGAAAATTGGTATGAAAATAATGGCGAGTGTCCACGACAACCTTGTACGCGAGTCAATTTTATTATTTTGTAGGAGTTGAAATAAAGCGATGATCGTAAGAATAAGACTGATAAGGTTGAGGAGTATCCAAAATAGAAGACCAAAGTTTGGTTCCAATATATTCATGAGTTTCTTTTTTTTGCGTTTACACAATTAAGCTGTTACATTGGTGACGTGTAACTTAGTTATGGGCTTTGCCTATTGCGCCAATGCCGCTATTTAGGTTGGCTTTGCGCGTATAATTAACGCTTAATAAATATAGGGAAAAATAGTATAGGTCATCGAAAGAAGCTGCGCAATTTCCCGAACTAACAGGACCAACTATTGCACTTGGCTTACTGCTTTTGTAACTGCAACGCAAACTACTGTTAAGAACCAGCCAGCCTACCTCGCATAACCCTTCAATACCGCTTCGTACCCGTGTGCAGGTATACCCTGGGGACAGCCTGTTTCTATGGTTTTCTAATTCATTGATAACCCGCCAGTAACCCGAGGATA